>CABZXO010000001.1 GCA_902529645.1 uncultured Pelagibacteraceae bacterium
CAAGAGCTAAAAGATGAATTAGTTTTAGCTATTGCTGAAGCAGCACAAAATATTGTCAAGCATGCTTACAAAAATGAAAAGACAGACGACAAAATGGAAATAAAAATTTCCGTTAGTGATGGTCATCTTGAGATAGGTTTTTTTGATAAAGGAAGACCAGTTGAAAAGGATAAAATCAGACATCGTAAAATTGATGATATTAAACCTGGCGGATTAGGAACTTTTTTTATTCAACAAATAATGGATGCAGTTGTTTTTAAAGAAGGTGAAAAACCTTGGATCAACCATTTAATACTTTCAAAAAATTTAAATAATTAATTTTTTTCTACGTAACAGTCTAAATTAATATAATCATCAAAAAACATTTCAGCTAATTCGTTGCTACTACTCATAGAACAATCTAATGGTTCAGTAAACGATTGAACCATATGTTCACTTACTCCTTTCCCAGTTTTATGTTTGACGCCTGTATTAATAGTTCCTGTCAACAATGCTTGATTAACACTACCAGTGGTAGCAACAGTTACTGCTGGACCAAGAACAGCCATACTCTGGGTGCAATTAGTTAAAAAAATAAAGATAAATAATAATTTAAAATTTCGAATCATTTTAAAAACTTTTATATAAAGAATTTAAAAATAAAAGTTTAATCTAATAAACGATGCCTATAACGTGTCCATTTTGATTTTTTTTAACCACCAATAATTGCACCGACATTAAATATTGGTGAGTACATTGCGATCATTAAACCACCAATCATAACACCCATAAATACAATCATTATAGGTTCAATTAGACTAGACATATTGTCCACAGATGTATCAAACTCCTCTTCATAATAATTTGATACTGAGGTGAACATTTCATCTAAATTACCAGTTTGTTCTCCAACAGAAATTAACTGACTGAAAGTAGGCGGAAATATTGGTTCTTTTAAAAATAGTTTTGTAAGCGTGTCTCCTGAAAAAACACCTTTTTTTACATTTTCTAATGCTTGAGTAACTACATCATTATTGCTAACTGCTTTTGCAATCTCAATACTCTCAAGTAAATTTACCCCAGCAGAACTTAAGTTACCCATAATTAATGAAATTCTAGCAATTAATGACTTTAAAATCATGTCACCAAACACAGGCATTTTTAAAACTCTTTGATGCCATTTATATCTAATTGCTGGAATTTTTGTTGTTGTGTATTTAAATATTACAAATAATATAATTGTGACAATTCCTAAAGTTAAACCTCCGGAACCTCTCATAAAATTACTAGCTGTCATTATAACAGCCGTTGGTGTAGGAAGGGCAACGCCCATACCCTCATACATCTCAGCAAAAACAGGAACTACTTTGATTAACATGAAAACCATTACAGTAATAGCAACTGTAAACATAACTACTGGATAGGTTAATGCGCTTTTGATTTTCTTTTTAACTTTTTCTCTTTTTTCCAAAGATTCTACCAATTTCATTAAGAAGACATCTAGTTTACCACTGGCCTCACCAGCTTTAATTAAGTTAATATAAATACTGTCAAAAATTTGTGGATATTTTTCAAAACATTTAGAAAGTGTTATTCCACCTTCTAAGCTTTTTCTGATATCTTCAATAATTTCTTTCATTGTTGGATGTTCAATTTGATCCCTTAACATACTAAGTACATTAAGAATTGGTAGACCTGCCTTTACCATAGTAGCAAATTGTTTTGAAAAAATTACTACATCTTGAGGTTTTACTTTTTTCTTTCCAAAAGAAAATCCACCACCTTTTTTTTTATCTTTAGTAACTTTTTTTTTTGTTTTAACTAAATTCGTGATGATAATTTTTTGCTCTTTTAATTTAAATGATGCTTCTTCTTGATTTAAAGCATCAATAGAACCTTCAACATATTTACCTGCTGAAATACCTTTGTAAGAATAAGTTTCTGAAGACATTTAATTTAATCTCCTGATAAAACACGATCGTATTCTCTGAAATTTAAATCTCCAGTTAAAATCATTTCACGTCCCATATCTTGCATTGTTCTAAAACCTTCATTAGTTGCTATTTCTTTAAGTTCAGGAGTAGTAGCTTGTCTTAAAATAGCTTCTTTAATTGGTTTTGTAACATTTAAAATTTCGTAAATACCCATTCTCCCTTTATATCCAGTATCTTTACATTTTGGACAACCCTTGCCTTTTTGAACTTTTGCTCTTGATGCTTGTTCAACTGTAAATCCAAGATCAGCCAGAGCTTTTGGGGTAATGTCATCATCAGGAACTCTACATTCAGGACATGTTTTTCTTGCTAGTCTTTGTGCTAAAACTAATGTTACAGCAGCACTAATTAAATAATCAGGAGTACCCATATTTTGTAATCTTGTAATTGTACTTGGCGCATCATTTGTGTGAAGTGTACTAAATACTAAGTGACCAGTTAATGCAGCCTTCAAACCTATATCAACAGTTTCTTTATCCCTCATCTCTCCAACAAGAATAATTTCAGGGTCTTGTCTTAAAAAAGATCTTAGTGCAGTAGAAAAATTAAAACCAATATCATCTTTAATCTGTACCTGACCGACTCCGTCTAATTCATACTCAACAGGATCTTCTGCAGTTAAAATATTTAAATTTGGTTTAGAAACTTCTTTTAAAATACTATACAAAGTAGTTGTTTTTCCAGATCCTGTAGGTCCAGTTACTAAAACTAAGCCTTGAGTTCCGTGTATTGCTTTTCTTAAATTTTTTAAATCCGTTTCTTCAAAATTTAATTGTTCTAAACTTATATCTCCAGCGTCTTTATTTAATACCCGCATAACAATTCTTTCATTGTTTGCTGTTGGTAAAATTGAAAGACGTAAATCAACTACCTTACCATCTATTTTAAAAGGAATAGCTCCGTCTTGGGGAAGTCTTCTTTCAGCAATATCAAGTTTACCCATAATTTTAAATCTGGTAACTACTGCACCATAGTTTGAGTGTAAAAATTTAGAAAATTGTTCTTGCTCTTGTAAAATACCATCTAATCGATATCTAACTCTAGAGTTAAACCTATATGGTTCGATATGAATATCAGAAACACCAGATTTAATTGCTTCTGCAACAACCGCTGTAGAAAATTTAATTACTTCAGATTCATTTTCTAAGGCTTCTATATCTTCCTCAGGTTTTTCATCTAACACTTCAGTGTTATCATCTACATCATAATCAAATGTTTGAATTTTTTCTTTATTTTTTTGTTGGATTGATTGAATTGTTGTTTCTCCATCCGCATGAAGTTTCTTAATAAAATCTGAAATTTCACTAATCTTAGCGGCATGTAATTCAATATCCATTTTAGTAATTGTTTTAAGATTTCTCATTAAACTCAGTTTAGAACTATCAGGAATAGCTATATGTAAAACTTTACCTTCTACTTTAAATGGCGCTATAAAATTCATATTAATATAATTTGAGGGTAGTACAGATTTTATCTCTTCGGTGACTGCATGTGTATTTAAATCAACAACCTCTAAAGATTGCTCTTTTACTAATAAGTCTAATATTTTATTTTCGTCTGTAAGATTAAGTTCAAAGACTGCGTCTAATTGTGATTTTTGTCCCTCTGTTGATATTTTTTTAATATTAATTAAATCTTTTCCAGAAATAATATCTTGATCAATTAAGATATTGATTAAATTAATTTCTGATTCTCTACTTATACTAATCATTATAAAATTCTTGGTGCTATAAACACCAATAATTCATCTAGATTATCAGAATTAGCCTTACCTTTAAAGAGGTTACCTATTACAGGCATATTTCCTATACCTGGGGTTTGGTTTTTGCTATTAGATTGTACGTTCTTCTTTATTCCACCTATAACAACTATATCTCCATCAGCCACTAATAATTTTGTAACAATTTCCATTTTATTAATTGGTGGCTCATCAGATGCAGCTGCTCTATTTGGTGTGTCATTATTTACTTTAATAGTTAATAAAACGTTTCCATCACCAATTATACTCGGTGTTACCTCTAATTTTAAAGCTGCTTCTTTAAATGAAGTCGATGTAGTTCCATCTGATGTTGTTTGATAAGGAATTTCTTCACCTTGAGTAACTGTTGCCAGTTGGTTATCTAAAGTAAATACTTTTGGATTAGAAATAGTTTTACCCATACCCATGCTCTCAAGTGCTGTAATTTCAGCTTTTAAAACTCCTGTGGCAGTTCTTCTTAATATTCCAATTCCACTAGTTGCACCAGTCACTGGAAAATTTGAAATTGTGTCAGTCGACGATCCTAACCCTGCTGCTTCGCCTGCATCAAATCCTGCAGCACTTCCAGTACTAGAGCCTGCTACACCACCTGCAACCTTCCCAGATTTTTGATAATAACCACCTAGTCTTGTACCCAAAGCTCTTTCAAAATCTGAATTTGCTTCTACTATAAACGCTTCAATTAAAACTTGCTTAGTTCTAATATCAATTTCTTTAATTACTTTATCAACAACATCTAAGTCTTTTTCTTTTCCTCTAACTATTATAGATCTTGTAGTCACCTCCTCTGTAATTTGAATTGGAGTAAATGAACTATCACCAGATTGTTGTGTGAATAACTCTTCAATTGTAGCTTTAGCTTGAGCTGGTGAAATATAATATAATCTAAATATTTCAGAAAAAATTGGCTCAACACTATCTTCTAGCTCAACTTTTTTCTTGACCGCTTGTGCTCTCTCAGATTTATAAGTCTCTTGTGATGTTAAAGTTTCTGGAGAGTGAACTCTTATTAAATTACTAGAGACATCAACATCTGATGCATAATTTTTCATATCTAATAAAGCCTGAAATGCTTTGTCCCAAGGTACATCAATTAATTCTGCAGAAATTACACCTGCAACTTCATCTCCAACTAATACATTAATTTCTCCAATTTTACCCATTAACTGCATTGTCTCTTTAAAGTCTAAATTTTTAAATTTTAAAGTTACTCTTTGCTTAAGTAATGGGAAGTTGTCAGAGATAATTAAATAATTTCTTTGTGCCTCTGAAGATATTTTTTTTCTTTTACCTAATTTTCTAGTATCCCCTTCAACAGGCTTTGGCCCCATATCTAAAGTTTTAGAAATTTCAGATTTACCTGCTTTAGTAATATCATTACTTTTAATTAAAGGAGTATTATGTTTAAAAGGTTTGTTATATTTTTTTGCAAACTGCGAATTAGCACATCCGCTTAAAATAATTCCTATTATTAAAACAAGAGATAAATTAAATAATTTTTTAATAGTCATCAGCCTCTCTTATTTGATTATTAAAATCTAAAATTAAATATTTGCCATCTTCTTTTTTAAAAATAGCTTCCGTAATCCTTAAATCTATAAACTGATTTTTTCCTAAATATTGTCCTAGGGTTAAAGTGATTGCCTCACCAGC
Source organism: uncultured Pelagibacteraceae bacterium (assembly GCA_902529645.1). GTDB lineage: Bacteria > Pseudomonadota > Alphaproteobacteria > Pelagibacterales > Pelagibacteraceae > Pelagibacter. The sequence goes on from CABZXO010000001.1 coordinate 5,386, forward strand.
TGAACTTACTACTGAAATATAACTGTGGTCTTTTCCTGAGATTAAACCTGCTAGTTTAAAGTTATATAAACTCATTTCATCTTCTTGTTCACCCTCAGGCATACTTGTCAACGAATTCGTACCTTCGTTTCCAGCAAATGGATCGTTTAGCGGAACTTCGTCTTCGTCAGTTAATTCTTTTGTGATTTCTTTTACCTGCTCAATGAGCTCTTCTTTTTGATCGTGATTATCTGCCAAAGATGTTTTGGCAAAAATCATCAAAATTATAACCAATAAAATTTTAAAAAAATTCATTTGGTAATCCTACTATTGTTAATACTCCTGTTGCGACTATCGCTCCAGTTGAATCGTTTTGTACTACACTTATGGTCTCTTTGTCAAAGTTAAGCATTTTCTGTTGTTTAGATACTGCTCTTTTAAACTTTATATAGCCAAGAAATTTACCTTTTATCTCAAAATCTACAGGTATCTTGTAATATGAAACCATATCTTGAGTTAAGTTATTTTCTGATTGCTGGGCTATTCCCTCTTTCATTACAGCAATTGGTTTTTTCTTTTCAATTTTTGAAATTACCAATCCATTTACACCTGCATGTCTACTTAAGCTTTGATAAAGATCTTCCACCTCAGCTTTTGAATGAAATAATGTTGAACTTTCCTCAAATTCAGGTTTTAATTTTTTAATCCTAGCTTTAAATTGAATTATTTCATTTTCAAATTGAGTAATTTCGTTTTCTTTTAATAGTTTATCCTCAAATTTAACTTTTCTCTCTTTAACCATTGGATTTAGGATAGCGTAATAGATTATTAAGAAAATAATTATTGCACCAAATCCTATTCCAAATTTTACAAGTGTTTTTTTATCTGCAGCTCCAGAAAACTTAGCTTTTAAGTCTGACATTGTTAGATTTTTAAGATCCATTAAGCGCTCTCCAATATACAGGCTATTTTAAAGCCTTTCATTTTTTGTGATCCCTGCTGCTCACCTTCAGGAAGAGTCATGCTTGCTAAAGAAGCTTGGGATATCAGTTTTTTATTGTTCAAATTACTTATTAATTTAAGGATATCTTGGTCACTGAATGCTGAACCTTCAATTACTATTTGATCAACTCCATTATATTCAATCGATTTAAACTTAACTCTTTTAGGTACTGCAGAGGCAATTTGTGCAAGCACTCTAAAACTTACTGTTTTGTTTGATTCAATTGATTGACTTAATTTCAATGATTTTAACATTGTTCCAATTTCTTTAGCGTATTTATTTTTTTCTAAAGTTTTAAGTTCATGTGTTTGAACTACCTGATCATAACCAACAATTTTTTTATTTAATTCTGTAATTTGCCAAAATGAAAATCCAAACAAAGTTATATAAATAATTGCAACTACGCCAACTACTCCTTTAAAAGCAAAACTTGAAACAGCTTTTGCTTTTTTCTGTGCAATCATGTTATCTCTATTCGGAAGCAAGTTTATGTTTTTTACAGCTGTTACAAATTTATAATAACCAAATACATCTAATTTTCTAAAAGCTAAACCCATAACAGTTGAAAAATAAGATCGATTTTTCATATTGATTTCATTTTCAAGTTGAGCTGGAACTTTAATTCCATCGAAAGGATCAAAAAGTTGATAACCTGTATTAGTCATATTTTTTCTAAAACTTCCTAAATAATCTTCAACGTTGGGTAGGTTTGAAGTTACTCTTAAGTTTCGAATTCTTTTTTCATATTTTGTTTCAAAATCCTGGATTGCTTGCTTAACTTGTGTCATATATCTTCTAACTAATGCATCCATTTCTTCTTGATTATTACTTTCTTCTAAAGTTTTTCTATCTTGACTTCTAATAAATATATCTGTGATAATCGGATTATTTTCATATAAAATCATCACATAGTTTTCATCTAAACCAAATTCTAAAACTGCTGTTAAATTACTTTCTTCTATTGAACCTGCTATTTGATTTATTTGGTCTACTGCAGATTTTAGTGCGAAACATTTTACATCAATAATAACTGCGTTTAGTCCACCCTTCTTTATTATGTCTGTATAATTATTGATGTCTGAAAGCTTCGAAGCAACGAATAAAATATCCATCGTATTTCCTGTGGTGTCTTTATTTATAACTTGATGAAAAATTGAATAATCAGCTAAATTATCAGTTAGTTGAACTAAGTTTTCCCATAAAGAATCTGTATCAATTGCTTTTTTTAATTCTTCGTCTGTCATTAAAGGAGCTGTAACAACTCTTATAATCGCACTAGTAACTGGTATTGCTATTGCAGCATTTGTTGTGTTTATTTTTAATTTTTGTAATGCAATTTTTAATTCATCAGCTACTTTATCGGGATTTTCTAATACTGTTCCCCCTGATGGAATTCCTTCAAACTTATGAACATGAAATTTATCTAAAACCCATTGATTAGACTTGTTATTTGAAACTTGAGATAGTCTAATTTCATTAGGTGTTAACTCTACACCAATTATCTCTTCTCCTTTAGCAGTAGATTTTCCTAATCTATTTTTTAGAAATTTGCTAAAGAAGCTTTCTTTTTTATTCCCTGCTTCTGGTTTGGGAACTGGTGCATCACTTTTTGCTTTTTTTTTAAAAATATTTGCAAATGGATTTTTCATAATTAGCTTCTTCCTCAGCTTATACTCAACTTTTACTAGAATAAAAATAATTTTTATTCAAAATGGGTTTTTATGAGAAATAAAGTGACAAAAAACGCTCAGTTTATATTATTAGATCAGTATGTTTGAAAAATTAGAAGATCTAGCAAAAAATAATAAAAAAATATCAGACTTTCACATTAGAGCTGGATCACCTCTAGCTTACAGAGCAACAGGTGAGATTATAAAAGTTCAAGAAGTAATAGTTACAGCTCAAGATTTAAAAGATCTTCTATCAATGAACTGTAATGAGGAAGAATTAGAAAAGTTTGAACGAACTCATGAACTTGATACAGCGGTAAGTTTAAGTGGACTAAGATTTAGAGCAAACTTTTATAAAACAATCAATGGTCCTGCATGCGTTTGTAGAAGAGTAGAAAGTAAAATTCCTGACATGGATCAATTTAATTTACCACAAGCTCTTTATGATATTGTTGACTTTCACAAAGGTTTAGTTTTAGTGACTGGTCCAACAGGTTCAGGTAAGTCAACTACATTAGCTGCAATTGTAAATGAAATTAATAAGACCAGAACTTCAAATATAATAACTGTTGAGGATCCAGTTGAGTTTATTCACACTGATAATCAAAGTATTGTTTCTCATCGAGAAGTTGGAAAACAAACTCAATCATTTGCTGCAGCATTAAAAGCAGCTTTAAGAGAAGATCCTGATGTAATTCTAGTTGGAGAGATGAGAGATTTAGAAACAATTAGTCTAGCACTAACTGCTGCTGAAACAGGTCACTTAGTTTTTGGTACATTGCATACAAGTGGTGCGCCAAGTACAATTAATAGAATAATTGATGTGTTCCCGCCTGAACAACAAGAACAAATTCGTGCACAAATTTCAACCTCATTAAAAATGGTAGTTACGCAAAGATTATTAAAAACAAAAGATGGTCAAGGAAGAGTGGGAGCATTTGAAATAATGAAATGTACTCCACCAATTCAAAACTTAATCCGTGAAGCTAAAATTCACCAAATTCCCAGTATCATGCAAACTGCAGTAAGAGATGGTATGATTACAATGGATAAATCTTTAGAAGAATTGGTTAAGTCAGGAAAAATAGATCCAGGTGCAGCAAAAGCAGGACATTAAAGGTTTTACCATTTTAGAACTACTAGTTGTTATTACTATAGTAGCTATCGTCTCTGCTGTTGGTTATCCAAATTTTATGGAGTGGAGTGAAGATAGAAAAGTTAGAAAAGCCTCTGAACAAATTGCTTCGATGCTCACAAACATTAACACTCAACTTCAAAGAGGTAATTTTCAATACGTTCAGTTTCAAATAATTCCTGGAGGTACTTCATCAACAACAATTAGAACTAAAGGAATATATCAGGATACTTATTCAAAAAACTTGAATTCCAAATCGGGGATTCAATGTAGTAAAGATAATGCTTATTGGGATGAAACTGTACAAGAAATAGTTATTGATACTCCAGTCCATACAGACAAGCAAGGTTCTGTATGTTTTTCAAAAGATGGAACTAAGTTCTTACAAACTGGATCATTAGAAAATCAAACTAGATTTTTTGTTAATGGCGAAGAGGTAAAAGATTATGCGCTAGTTTGTAGAGAAAGTAACGCAAAACAAATTGGTGGAAAATGTGATATTAAAACTCTTGGTAAAAAAAATGGCTTAACAAAACCTGCCTACTTGGTTCTATGGTCAAGATTTGGTACAGTTACTAAATATAAATGGGGTAAAAGTGATTGGACAATTAGATAAAAGAATTTATGAAAAAGGAATAACCTTACTAGAAGCACTAGTTTCTACAGCTATTATTGGCATTGGCTTTGTAGCAATATTCCAAATGGTTAATTATTCTGTTCAATCTATCGATATCTCAAGTGAGAGAACAAAATCTAATTATTTGGTAGGTATGGTAGCAGAAGACTTAATTGCTGACAAAAACTCAACTTCCCCTAATAAAGATGTAAAATTTATGGATTTTTTAGTTTCACAGAAAGTATCAGGAACTAAATCATCTTGGAGAATGGGTAGCTGCTCAACTGGAACCACAACTACGGGTTCATTTACTAATGCTGCTCAGAATAAATTTAAAAAATGGGATGATAGATTTTCTAAAAGAAGAATTAAATGTAAAGGATCACAAGATATAAAATTTTTAAAAGTTTTTGATATCTGTAACAATGGAGCTTCCGGAAATAACTGCACTTATAATAATACGCAAAAGTATCAAAATACTGGAATTTATGAAAAATGGTACTTAGGAAAGATGGAGGTAAATATGAACGATGGTGGTAAGAAAAAATATCTTTACTTTCAAATCCATTAAATGAAAAAAAAATTAAGTTCAATTGCTGGTGTAACTTTAATTGAAATTTTAATTGGTATTTTAATTTCTGTGGTGATGATGGCAGCAATGTTTACGTCATATACAGTTGTTAATAACTCTTACTCACAAGTTGCTGATCGAGCAAAAATTTCTACAGCTGGAAGGGATGTTATAGGAATGTTACTGCGAGATATACGACTTGCAGGATTTAAATATTTTAATGATAATATTCCAACATCTAATAAACATGCTCCTATCATTATTACTAAATCAAGTAATTTTGCACAGTCATGTGATAAAATTGAAATAGTTTACGGAACATTAGCAGGTAAACCAACTGGTGATCCTTTAAAGTATGAGTATGAAAGATATAAAATAACTTATGAGTGTAAAAAATCAAAAATTCCGAATAAGTCTGCTCCACCATTGCCAGGAAATAAGTATCCTCCAATTGATGCATTTGCAATTTATAAATCAAAAGAAAAATGGAACACCACAAGTAATAATTGGGATAATGGTGATACAGATAGTAATCCGAAAACATATGGACCATCATTAGTTACAGATTATGTAAGTGATCTAGTTTTTAATGCAATTGATGATAAAGGTTTGTTAATTAAACCACCTCCTACCCCAACGAATGCAACAAAAGATAAATTATATAAAATTAAAACAATTGATATTGCTTTAACAGTTAGATCAACAAAAGATTTTTTTAGAACCTCTAAAGAAAGATTAATCTTTGCAATGACAGATAAGTCAAGAAATATAAAAAAAACTGACAAATTTTTAAGAGATACAATTGTTGTAACAGCCCATGCTAGGAATATTGGATTATGATTAGAAAGAATGAAAAAGGGTTTGCTTTAGTCCTCTCATTAGTTTTAATGCTTGCAATGTCTTTAATGGGTGGTGCACTTATTGTTATGTCTGCAAGTGATCATCAAAGTAATAATAAGAGTGATGAGTATCAACAAACCTTTTATGTAGCAGAAACCGCTTTGCTAGAAGGTGAAAAATACGTACTCAATCAATTTTTAGGTCCTTGGAATCCTTCAAATCATAAAAGAAATGTTGGGAGTAGAAATTTACCCTCTAATCAGAAATCTACTTTTACTGGTCAAATGCAAAAAGTGAATTATACCACATCTGATAAATATTATTTTAATACTTCAAATTATTGTTTTAATAGTTTTCCAGATAAACCTGATAATCTTAAAGTCGTTGTTGGTGAAAGCTGGAATTTTGGTGATGTCATTCGGGATAGTTTTAATAAGAACGCCTCTAAAGCGGAGAAAGATGAAGCCGAAAGATTAAAGGGCTATTATTATGAATACTTTATTACTAATATAGGTGCCGCTCCATTTAAAGGGTCAGGCTCAAGTGTAAAAAAACAAGCTGGAAATAGCGGACAAAATGGTATGGCTTACAGGATATATGGCTGTGGAATAAAGGCTGAAGAGCATGGATTTAACAAAAAAAACCAAAAACACTCCATTAATTCAGGATCTAAAAAAAGGATAGTTGTAGCCTTAGAAAGTATAATTGTTTTACCAAAATAGACCAATTTGAACGGTTTTAAAGTCTAATTAAATTTTGTTATATTATAATTAAAGAATGAAAATTTTAATAAAAACTTTTTTAATTATAATTTTATCAATTAATCTTGCCTATTCAGCTTGCGATCTAATAGCAGAATTTGGAGAAAAAAAAGAAGTTTTTGAGAAAAGAGAAATTGCTACAAGACCCTTTCCAATGGAATATGCTGAATTAGATGTTTATCCTATTTTAGCAAATGATGTTTGCCCTAACCAAAAATTAAACGATGTAGGCATTGAATATAGATTTTTAAATGACGAGTTGGTTGCAGTCAATTTTGTTGCTTTAAATGATGATCGAAATTTAGTAACTGAAAAATTGACATTAATGAATTATGTAAAAAATAATTATCAAAAGTTTGACACTGGAAACAATCCAAACTCTTACGAAGGAGTTGAGGTAATAGAAAAAACAAATTTATTTATTGTATATCAAAGATTAACTGGTGATGACGGGATTAAAAACGAGCAAATTTATATTTCAACACCTAAGCTAGATGAAAAATTATCAAAATTCTATGCTAAAAAAGAAATGGAAGAATTGAAGAATTCACAATGAAATTAAAAAAAATTATATTTAGTTTTTTATTTATATTTTTAACAACAGAAAATTTATTTGCTAAAGCTTTGCCTCCAGGAACTGGTATTGGCGATGTTCCTGCAAACGTTTTAATATTACTAGATAAATCTGGAAGTATGGGATGGCGAATGAGTGGAGGGACTGCAAGTATGAGATTGCCTTACGATGCCGATGCAGATGCCAGTGGTAACATACTAGTTTCTCAATTCGGTTATGATGGAGTTAAAAAGTTTTTATACGATACAGCCACAACAGACAGTGGCTTTGGAAATAAAGGAGTTTCTGGAAAAGGAAATGCTAAATATGAAGGAAATAGAAACTGTAAAACATCTTATTCATATAGTGGAGAAACCTATAACGGCATTTTCTATACAACTGCATTTTATCAAAGATCAGTTGTGGCTATAAGAGCTAGCGATGGTCGATGTATGGATAAATATTATTTAGGTGGATACACCTACAACATGACTATTAATCCAAGTACTGGAATGCTCTACGTAGGACATAGCGGTGGATTTAAAGCTATAAATCTAAATAATAACCAACAGTATAACTGCAATGTACATTCACAACTTAGATATAGTTATGGTACTAAGGTAATGGGTGACTATATTTATTACTACCGTAGTAATACGATTTATAGATCTAAGTTAAACACTGGTGGTTCTGCGTGTCCTCAAAATAGTATTAGTGGAAGTTTCTATTATCCAGAAGGATCTTACGTTGGACTTGAGAGAGATCCAAATAATTCAAACGTCTTGTTTACTCAATCATGGAATAACAGCAGAATAAAAAAAATTACAGTTAACGCTTCAGGTAACGGCGCAACTACAAACTGGACAAAAGGAAGTAGAAGTAGATCGGCATCATCTACCAGCAGACTATATTTATATTTTCCATGGGGTTTAGGATGGGATGAAAATAACAACAGACTTCTTGCTGCAAATATGAATAATGGCCAAGTTCACGCTTTAGATCAAAATGGTGGGTGGATTAAGTCTATTGGTGGAGCTCCAAAAACAAGAATGCAGGCAGCGTATGAAGCTATAGAAGCAATAGTAAAAGACTCTTCATTAACTTCTGGGGTAGATTTTGGATTTGCTTACTGGTCTGCCGGAGCTTCTGGTTTTAATAGATGGCATGGAGACCATAAAACTGGGCAAGGATATTCAACACCTTGTAATTATTATAATTGTCTTAAAGTCCCTATTTATAAAGGCGGTGCTGCTCAAATTGCTAAAATGATAAGGACAGTTAATCCGGGTGGAGGTACGCACTTAGACTCAGCAATGAGAATTGCATCAAGGTATTATAAAAATACTACTTATTCACCTATAGATAAAAATCTAGATTGTCAAAATTCTTATGTAATTTTAATTGGTGATGGAGATTGGTTTTCACATACTCATAAAAGAGGGTTAAAAATAGTTAAAGATATTTACAAAAATAATAAGATTAAAACTTTCGCAATTGCATTTGGTACTGGTATCAGTGCAAATGGATACAGATATTTCCAAGACGTTGCAAAAGCAGGCGGCACAGGTAAGTCAATTGTAGCTACAACTGGAGCTGCATTAACAGCTCAACTTAAAGCTAAAATTGGAGAAATCATTGCTGAAAAACTCTCGTTTACTGCTCCTGCAATTACAGCAACAATTGAAAAAGGTGGATCTTTATACCAAGCACAATTTGATTACCAACAAAATAAAGAATGGACAGGAACACTTACCAGAACAAAAATAAATTCAGATGGAAGTATTGATGAAAATCACGTTGATAACTGGTCAGCACAAGATGTAGTTCCATCACCAAACTCAAGAAAAATCTGGAGCATAATCCCGGGTACTGACTATAAAACAGATTATAATAACTTTAGAGATACATATGCTACAGAAATTGGAAATGTATTATCATTATATGAAAATGATATTCAAGATTATCATAGAAAAACAGATTCTCCTGGTGGGTCAAGTTTAAACAGAAGATGTGCAAGTTCTGCTGGAGTTCTAGATGGAACAGATGATGATTTAAAAGGATTAATAAATTTTGTAAGAGGAACAGACTATTTTGACTACGATGGAGATTGTAATCTTACTGAAAAGAGAACAAAAGACGGAAAAAATATTTATCTAGGTGATATTTATCACTCACAGTTAATTGTAGTAGGTGCACCTGCTGCAGACACACAATTTCAAAATATCAATCAAGAAGCTTACTTTAGAAATGTAAATGGATATGTTTCATGGAAAGATTCTTTAAAAGCAAGAGATGATAATCCTGTTATTTATGCTGGCTCTAATAGCGGAATTCTTCATGCATTTGATGCAAACACTGGAAAAGAAAAATGGGGATTTGTTCCACCATTAGTTACTCCATATTTACCTTTGGTTATGAATAACAATTTAAATCTTGCAAAAGGGGGAGGATCAAACGCAATCTTTGGAGTTGACGGTTCAATTGTTGCCCACGATATGTATTTTAAATCTCCATTAGATACTGCTAAAAAATGGCATACCATTTTGTTTGTTCCTTATGGACGAGGCGGAGCTGGAATGAGTGTATTAGATGTAACTAATCCAGATAAACCTTTGCACTTATGGTCAATTTTTAATGATAAAATTAATCATCGAGTATACAGAGTTGATCATAATCAAGTTATTTATAATTATGATTATATTGGTAAATCGTATTCTCTTGCTTCATTTGCTGAAGCTATACAAGTTACAGATGAATTTACAAAAGACAATAGTATATCTAATACATGCAACACATCGCTAACGACATCATGTTACAAAGGGAAAAAATGGACTTTCCCAGTTCAAGGAATTAAGAAAAGCGATATTTCAGTCACCTTTAACGATAAAAATTATACTAATTTTACTGTAACAACGAATTCAAGTGGTGATACGGAAATCACTTTTGGAACTGAGATGACCTACTCAGCAGATAGTGGAGATACAAATACAAGTTCATTGTTAGGGGTATTTATAAAAGCAGGATCAAAAGCTACAGGTGTACAAACAAATCCAGAGTATGATTATAGTGAGCTAGGTGAAACATGGTCAGATCCAAGAATATTCAGAATTCCAAACAATGGTGCTGGAGATAATAATATTCTCGATGATGTATATGTGGCTGTTATGGGTGGTGGGTACGGAACTCAGTTCGAAGGAGTTGGATCTAATTTAACTTTAATAAATTTAGAAGATGAAACGAACCCTGGAAGCTTATATAAAAGAATACAAATAGAAGACACTGAAGCTAGTGATATTGTAAATTCAGTTCCTTCATCTATAGTTTTAGTAACACCTGATACAGCATCTGGAGTTAATTACTCTGGAGGTTTAGCTTATGTTAGTGATCTAGAGGGAAAAATAACCAAAGTGAATTTAACAAATATGAATGAAGATAATAATGGAAATACAATTAAAATTTATGACACTACAACATTGTTTAATGCTGGTTCAACAAAAGCAAATGGAAGATATATGTATCACGCTATGGATGCAACCATTGGAGATACGACAAATTCCATGTGGTTGTTTGCTGGAACAGGTGATTACGAAAGAATAAATGATACTACTTCTGGAGTACAAAACTTCATGCTTGGAATTAAAGATGTAAATTATCCATTCTTTAAAGATGTAGCAGTGCCGGCAAAAGCTGATACCATTACAAAATGTAAAAATACCACTGATGATACAACAGGAGCAAACTGTCCTCAAAATGCCGACAAAGGTTGGTACATAAATTTAAAAGATTACGCTAAAGTTTCTGCTGAACCAACTGTATATCGTGGTCAAGTTTACTTTCCAATATATGAGCCAACAAAATCTGTAAACAAGTGTAGCTTAGGGGACGCTTATATCTGTGGTGTTGATGATGAATGTGGAACAAATGCTTCATCTGAGCTTGGACAAACATTAGGTAAAAAAAATAAATGTGCTTGGGTTGGGCAAGGAGTATTATCTAAAATCGTAACATTTGGAGACACTCTTTTTGCTAATATAGCAGGTAAAGTAGATTGTAGCAAAATTACAGATCAAAAGAAAAAGAAGGAATGTGAAGATAGTAAAAAGAAAGATTTAATAAGTATTAAAGCTGGTTCAGGTCAGGTTAGCACTTATAGAAATTCTTGGAGACATAATTTTTAATTATTTTTAGAATTATATTTAATTAACAATTTGTTTTCATTTTTTATTTTTTGATTTTCTTTTATCAATTGAATAATTAATTCTTGCATAATCTGATTTTCTTCATTTAATTTGTTAGCAACTAGTGCAAGTCTTTCATTTTCTCTCACGACTTGAAGCTGATCAAATAAGCTCTCAAGTTCAGGATCTAATTTTTCATCTTCTTTTCTTTGTATTGCTCTTTTTTTTGCAACTCTTTGAAGTTTTTTACTTATAGATAAATTTAAATTATTATTAATTAAGTTATCCTGATTACTATGTTCAAAATTTAAACTTATACCTATATCCTTTGTATTTTTAGTTAAAGAAAATCCAATTTTTTTTGTAATAGCTCCATTCATTGTGTGACCTTGCGATATATCCTCTTTAAATCCTGCCCCATTAATATCATTCATTTTAACTTTACCACTTAGAGTTTTGTTGAAGGCTAAACCAAAGTAAGGTTTTAAAATAAATCCATTTTCGTTATTTAATGAATACTCAACATCAAAACCAGCACCTAAAACTTGGTCAATTGCTTCATCCACTGATAAATCTCCGTGTGTAAAATTTGATATATATTTTGGTAGGCGATGAGCACCATACTCTCCATTTATTGTTAAAGATAAATCATTATTGTTTTTAATTTTTCTTTTAAATTTATAATTAGAGTGCAACGCGATGAACTGACCGATAAAATTATTTCTTACTATTTGTTTAGACTCAGTTTCTATATCTGTAATTTTATTACTAGAAATACCTAACAATGGCTTTATTGAAAGATTATTTATATTTGTGCTTAAATCATAACCAAAGGCTAAGTTTTCACTTTTACTTTTTTCTTTACTATTAAAATTAGCATTTTGCTCAAAATAAGCCAAAAAAGATCTTGTCTTTTCTTCCTCGTAATCGTTTTTTAAAAAATAACCAGAAACACCCTTGGTAGAATTTTGATAAATATTATTTCTTTTCGACTTAGCGTAAAAGGTCGATTTTTCTTTTATATCACTTAATGACTTAAAAACATTATTTAAAGTATTACTAAAGATTTCTGTTCTATATTTTTTGTTGTTACTAACAACATCTAATTCTTCTCCATAAATTCTAAGATAACCGTTAGTTTCAGAATTATCTGGATCTAAATTTAAATTTGAGTCTAGAATTTCATAAGTATCGTTTCCGCATAGGTTATTAATTACCCTCAGATTTTGTTTTTCATGAATTTCTATGGTCTGATCTCTTGAAATGCTACAGTCTAAAGTAAAGTCGAAAAATGTTACACCAGTTGTTCCATTTTGATCACTAAGTAGAATTTTACCATCATAATGTCCTTCTCCTTTTGTTATTAAATTAAATCCTGAAGTTACATTGTCATCATCGCTAATATATATTGAATTTCTATCGTTATGAGTTGTGCCAGCAATCAAACCAGAATTAATAATTGTAGCATTATTTAATGAGCCATGACCTTTACCAAGTCTAATTCCATGTCTTAAATTTGTAATTGTTCCAGTGTTTGTTATTGTTGCATTTGTACCATTGGTAAGGTAAATGGCAGCAGCAGTTGTATTATTTGCAGAAATAGTACCACTGTTTGTAATGGTTATATCGCTAGTTTCTAGACCTTGTATAGCATATTTTCCACCATGAATAGTTCCACTATTAACAATCTCAGTGTCATCAGTTTTCTGAACTAAAACAGCAATGCTACTGCTAGCATTTTCATTTTGAGCTGTATTTATTGTACCTGAATTAGTAATTTTATTTGTTCCAGGGGCGCTTTTCATATTTATGGTATCACCCGTTGCACTTATCAAACCATGGTTGATTACGGTTGTATTTGATGCACCAACACCATTATTTGCACGGACTGCTTTACTTCCACTAAATACTATTGAGCCAGTTGACTCAACAGTCAAGGTTTCACTTGCTCCACAAGTTTGCTCATCAGTTAGCGCAGTTGTTACTGTTTTGAGACAAGTAGCATGACCTAAAGAGCCGAATGAAAAAAAAAATAATATAATTAGTAAAGTCTTTTTCATAAAATATCTTTAGAGGTTTTTATTTTCATGAATTATAAATTTAATTTATATCGATATCTCCACTACAAAGATGATTATCAGATGTGCAGCGATTACCAGCACATGGTGTTATAAAACAAACCTGAACATCAATTCCTTTACGTGGTGATAACATCCTTATGTAGCCAGCATCTTCATCATTTGATATGTTTCCTCCATGACTAACTTTTAATTTTTTAGGATCATCATCGTAAGGGTTTTTAAAATCCTTTAAGGCTATTTCAACAGCTTGTGCTACATCATTTTTCCATGAAGCAGATGATTGTTTTGAGCAATCTAAATTATTATCCATTGCAAAAGCTAGTCCCGTTGAGCATTTCATTGTTTCGTTCATAATGTATCTTACAACGTTCTTGTGATTTGCCTTTACAGCACTTTTTTTTGCGCTACTAGTATATCCACTATAAGCAACAACACCGACTGCAGCCAAAATACCTATGATTGCAACTACTACCAAAAGTTCTATTAGAGTGAAACCTTTTTTGCTCATAATGGTATATAATATCTAAATAATTTTTAAATTAAAGATTTAAATATTAATGCATATCTTATTTTTTTATTTGAATATTTTACAATTTCAAAAATTTTAAATAAATTTTGATATTTATTTTTTTCTCTTTTTGATAACTTGCTCAATATTTGTTGATGAGTATCTGAATGTAGTAAATTATATTTTTTTCTTAATCTCCAAATAATAAAATTAATTATTAATTTGATAAATTTTTTTTTATTAAATAAAAATAAAAATCTTACTAATAAAATTGATAAAATAGGAATAAATATCCAATAAAACGTTTTGGAGAATGTAAAATTTGTTAAATCTTTTATAAATGATTTTCTTTGATCATTGTCATACGACAGGAGATGTTGTGTCCAAACAAAATCAGTATAGTTTATATAATAACCGATATATTTAAAAATTTTCAAACGTAGAGAGATATCTGATGTATTTTTTGTATAATTAAATAAATCATTTAAAGTATTTCTAACATTTTCTTGAGGAATATACTTTGTAGGATCAAACCTAACCCATCCCTCTTCTTCAAACCATACCTCTGCCCAAGCATGAGTATCTTTTTGTCTAAATACATAAAAATCACCAATATCATTTAAGTCTCCGCCTAAGTAACCAGAAACAATTCTGCTTGGTATACCCCCTAATCTTGCGAGTAAAACAAATGTACCTGCATAGTACTCGCAATAACCCTCTTTACTTTCAAAGAAAAAATCAGCGTAACTATTTTTGGATAAATTTTTGGGACTTAAGTTATAAAAGTAGGTTCCATCAGCAAAAGTTTTAGTAATAGTACCTAAATATTCTTTATCTGATTTATTTTTTTTATTTTTAGTCGCCCAATCTACCAAATCTTTAGAGATAGTGTTTGGTAATAGCGTATAATAATCTTTTAACCGATCATTTATCTCTTGATTATTGTTATACCTAAGAAAATCTATTTTTTTCTTTCTATCAATTAAATTTTTAATTGAGAAAGTTTGATTAAATAAATTTTCCTCAATCTTATAATCAATTGTTTTAAGTTTAGAATTCGCTAATGTAGGTATCCACTTACCCTTGTGAGGTTCAAGAATTATTTCATAATTTTCACCTAAGTTTTGACCTTTGTTAATTTTAATGTGATTTTTAAAAGTATTATACATATATATATTTGAAGTAGGTCTCCAAGATCTGTTCTTTTCCATGTAATCGAACACCTTCACACGAAAATAAAGTTGATCTTTTTTATAATTTTTATTTATTAATGTGAAAACTGGCTCCTCAGAATTTGAAAATTCTCTAAATGATCCAAGATTGATATTATCTGGTATACCTAATGAGCTTACTGAAGGATCAAAAATTCTAAAATTTATATCTGCACGCGGAAAAACTAAATAAAAAATAATAATTATTGGAAAAATGCTAAAGCCAAAAGCTAAATATTTAAAAATATTTTTTAAGTTAAAATCCATAAGCTCTTTTTGTTGA
This sequence comes from uncultured Pelagibacteraceae bacterium, assembly GCA_902529645.1. Lineage (GTDB taxonomy): Bacteria > Pseudomonadota > Alphaproteobacteria > Pelagibacterales > Pelagibacteraceae > Pelagibacter. Next base: position 20,775 of record CABZXO010000001.1, read on the forward strand.
ACCAAATACATATAAACAACTGATAAAATAATAATTGATAAAGAGGTAATTGAACTAAATATATCCTGACCTTTTATTAAACTTGCAACTGCTATAATCATTGAAATCATTGAAAAAGATAATTGATTATTTTTTGTTAATAATTCTGAATATTTTGCAATAATTAATATAGCTAAGCAGTTTAAGAAAAATTCTTCTGAAAAAACAAATTGATCAAATCTTAGCTGAATATAAATAGCAATTAGAGCATAACCACCTATTAATAAATTTTTAAATCTAAATTTTAATTTTAATAAAAAATAACTTATGAAAACTAAGGTAATCCAAAAAATTTTGTTTAAAAATGCAATTTCACTACCAATTGAAACTAAACATAAAATTAATATTAAAATAGGAAGAATTTTTATATTTGAAAATTTAAGACTTAACATAGGAAAAATATTTTAAAATTTCATTTAGAGAGCTTTGATTTGACTTAAGATAAAAGTTATTATCATTATGCTTTAGAATTAGCGGTATTTTTTTTTGAAAAAAAAATTTAACTATATAAATAGAATAACTTAATAGTAGCTCAAAAGGTATATTTGGATATCTATTTAAGTCCAATATAAACTCTTGATCCTTTTTAAGTTCTTTGAATTTTTTTACATTTTTTTTTTCATTAATTGTTGATTTTTTCCACGCTATCTTTGATAAATTATCTCCTCTCTTAAATTCCTCAATTCCATCAAAGTCATCATTAGACCTATTGGTGTTTGAAATATTAAATTCAAACAATAAATTTTCAGGAGGTCTTATCGCTTTAGGGTATACATAAACTAAACTTTTTAAATGAAAATAAATTTTAGTTCTGATTATACCAAAAGGATAAATAGATTTGATACAAAGTCTTTTGAATGGAAATATACCACGTTCTTTAAATTTTATTGGATGAGAAAAATTATTAATTTTTTTAATAAAATTAAAATTTCCAATTTTTTTATTATCGTACTCGATATCAATATTTAACTTTTTATCGTTTGATGAATTTACGATAATTATGTCTATTTTTTGATTCTTCTCAGACTCAATAAAATATTCTGCATGCTCATTAATATTAAGATTATTCAAATTTTGATGAGAGATAAAAATAGAAATAAAAAAAGTAAAAAATATTATTATCGATAATAAAAGTCCAAAATTATTTTCATAAAAAACAGCAATTAAAAAATTAAAAAAAATAAATAAAGCTAGTCCTAAGCCATTGAGATTTGGATAAATATATATTTTAGTTTGATTTTTATTCTTTAAGTTTTGAGTTAATTTACTATTAAAAAAATCTACAAAAGGTTTTGCTATCATTTCTTAATGATAATTTTTTCTAATATTTCTTTTTTTATAAAATCAAATTTTTCACCTTGATTTAAAAACTTTATTCGATGCCTTAAGATATAAGGTAGTATTTCTTTAATATCTTGATGTGTAACATATTCTTTATCACTGATCATTGCCCACCCTTTAGCAAGATCAATTATTTGTTTCAAGCATCTTGCAGAAATATATATTTCTTGCTCTAGAGATTTAATTGTCTGTTCTATTTCAATAATATATTGATAAATTTCATCATTAACATTTATCCTCATTCTCTTGTTTTTAAGATTATCCCAATTTAAAGGATTAGAATTATTTTCATTAAAACTAATATTATTTTTTAACATTTTAATTTTTTCATTATCCTGGAGGTCTGACAAAGAAAATGAAATCATAAATCTGTCTAATTGTGAATCTGGTAAACTGCTTGTGCCAGATGCATCCATTGGATTTTGTGTTGCTATTACAAAAAAAGGTTCAGGTAATTTGTATGTAGTTCCATCAATTGAAACATTTTTTTCTTCCATTGCCTCTAAAAATGCACTTTGAGATTTTGGGCTACCTCTATTTAGCTCATCAGCTAAAACAATATTGGTAAAAATAGGTCCTTTTTGAAAAGAAAGTTTATCTTTAGAAAAAATATTAAAACCTAAAATATCACTGGGTAATAAATCAGAGGTAAATTGAATACGTTTAAAATTAAATCCTAAATTATTTGTTATAGATTTTGCAAAAGTTGTTTTCCCTGAGCCTGGGAAATCTTCTATTAAAATACTTCCTTCAGAAATAATTGCAGCTAAAGTTAGTTTTATTTTTTCCTTATTTCCTATTATTACTTTAGATATATCGTCAATTATTTTGTTAAACATATTTTTAATTATAAAGGTTTTCTTAAGTAAATTGAAAAATTATTATTAAAAGCATCATCAGTACTTCTATAATGCTCATATGATGCATTGATGTTTACTTCATTTTTAAATTTTGCTCCTATTCCTAAATTAAATAGTAAATGTCCAGAGTTTTGATCCCCAATAGCACTACTATAAATTTCAGATGTATTATTTATATAATACGCTTCTGATACAGAATTAATTGTCTTATCTTTTCCTAATTCAAATTTTAATGATGGTTCTAATATAGCTTTATCAGTCTCTATTATTTTGCTTAAATTTAAACCTGCAGATAGTGATAAACTTTTAACATTTTGTTTTTTATAGCTTACAGCTGTTCCATCCCCTGTTTCTGTATATGCCTTTAATTGAGTAAAGCCTAAATCAAGTCTAGTATAATAATTTAAATTTCTGCCTACTATTTCGACATCAGGTTCTAATAGATAAGTAAAGCTTCCAAAGATTTGATTCCCTTTTCTAATCCCGGTATTTTTTCCACCTGTAACATCCCTACTTAAATCAATATCCATTTCTCCAATTCCAGCAACCATTTCTAAATATCTTTTATCCTCAATTTTAAAACTTGTATAATTCATGACACTGATTGCAGCAGCATCCATATTTGCTTCATTACTTCCTACTTCTGTCTCTTGCCAAGATTTATTGATTGCAAATCCAATGGTCTTATCTTCATTTATTCTCTTATCAATACCAAAAGTAACTCCATCGCTATGAATATCCTGACCTAAATTTCCATCTTGCTGACCTATTCTACCAAATGATATATTTCCTTCACTCCATACTCCCCATTTAACTGTTTCTTTTTGTTTATTAAGGAGTTTTGCTGAGAGTGAATTTAACATTTCAGTTACTAAAGGATTATCAAAATTCATTGCTAATCTAATATTTTGATTTGAGTAATTGTTATTTGTAGATCTAATATAATTCATACGTCCAGCAATTCTATTTAATGACTGATTTAAAGAATTTATTGCAGCTACAGTCTGATTTTTTGTAAGAGTTTTAACAGTCTCATTAAACACCTCACCAGGTTTTGTTGAAAAGTTTAAAGCAGTTGTGCTTGATATACCAGCATAAGAATTTCCAGCAGAATCATCAAAAGCAGTAGCATCTATTAAGATATAATAATCAATATCAGCTGTTAAATCTGTGTCAGGATTAATTGTAATTTCTGTGGAACCACTACCACTTACTTTAGCACCTGTTACATCGATTGTTTCAATGGTGCTATCATCAGAAGTTTTTTTAATTGTAATATTTCCACTTTCAGCATCAACTGCTTCACTAAATGTTAAAACTATATTTGCATTTGTTGCAACCTCTGTTGCATTATCAGACGGACTAGAAGATGATAAGGTTGGTGCATTATTATCAAAATTTGTAACAACTAAATTCCAATTTGTACTTCCTGAAGATGTCTCGCTTAGTGTCCAATTAAACTTACCATTTGTGACAGTTACTGTGCCTGTGGAACCAGCTGTAAATCTACTAGCAGATACACCAGTTATAATACTAGAATAAGTTCCTGCTGATAAAGAGGAGTCTGTGCTAATACTAAAAGTAGTTGCACCATTTTGACTATCAACAGCTAGTTTCCCATAGTCAGTTGTACTGTTTGCAAGAAAGACATAATTTACAGGAAGATAGCCTTCTAATTTCAATGCATCATTTCCTCCTTGATCATTAGTTAGTGATTCAAGACCCACATTTGTTGTAACTATTAAATCATGATTGCTTGATCCGCTTGATATTGTACCTTTATTTACAATTATATTTCCGTTAGAACTATTTTCACCAATATTATAAATTGCATCTGCTGTAGCTGATATAGTGCCCGTATTAGTGATAGTAACATCGTTTACGTTATTAATTTCAAAACCGTTTCCTCCAGTTGCACTAATTGTTCCAGAGTTTGTAATAGTACCAGCTGAATAGTCTGTACCTGATGAATATATATAAAGTGTATTTGCTCTGCCTGAAATAGTACCAGAATTAGTTATTGTTCCAGCATTAGCTTGTTGACCAAAATTGATTGTTCTATCTTTTGAAGAAGTAATAATTCCAGAATTATTTATTGTTACTGTTCCAGTAGAAGGATGTAACTTAATAGTATCCGCTCTTTCAGATTCTAGGGTTCCGCTGTTTGTAATAGATACCGTACCCTTTGATTGTAGTAATGAAATCGCAGAACCAGGTCTATTAGCATTGTCAGTAACTGATACGGTACCAGAATTATTTATGCTAAAATCTGTAGATTGATCAGCTTCAATACCTTTGGTTGTTCCAATAATTGTACCATTGTTTGTGATGGTAGTTGTACCGGTTGCAAAGGTATGGTTTTCTAATTCTACTGGTTCTGCAGCACTGGTATCAACTGTGACACCACTTTCAACTGTAAGTGTATCATTATTTGACATTACAATTTGACTGGAGTGATTAGAAGAAATTGTTATATCTTCAGCTTTACCAATATTTAAAAATATTTGATTATAAATAATTAAGAATAAAAATATTAAAAAATACTTCATAAATATACTTAAACATTTTTAAGAGAATAGTGATAGAGGCTCTTTGCCATTTAAATATTTAAAATAAAAGTGATTTAAAGCTATTTTCAAAAAAAAGATAAACTACTGTTCCGATAATTATGTATGGTCCAAAAGGAATTTGCGAAGACATTGTCTTAGAATTTTTTATCAAGCTTGGAGCTACACTTAATAAAGCTATGATAGATGACAAAAAGATAATAAATGGAATAGCTAACCAACCAAACCAAAAACCAATGACCGCAAAAAGTTTTGCATCCCCTAATCCCATTCCCTCTTTTTTTCTAAGTTGTTTATAAAAATATATTATTGACCAAATTATCCCATACCCTAACAAACCTCCTATTAGTGAATTAATATAATTTGGAAAAAGTGAATTTAAATTTGGATCAAAAGATTTTATAAATCCTAAAACCATCATAGAAAAAGTAATTTCATTTGGAATAATAAAATGTTTTAGATCAATAAAAAATATAATGATAAATGATAAACTTAATATTATTAATAAAAGGGTTGTTAAAGTAATTCCATACAAAAAATAAATAAAAGTAAAAAATAAGATACTTAAAAATTCAACAAAAACGTATTGAGGAGATATTTTTTTTTTACATTTTCTGCATTTCCCACTTAGTAAAAAATATGAAAGTATTGGTATGTTATCTTTCCATGTAATTTGTTTTTTACATTTTGGACAATATGATCTTCCAGAAACCACTCCTTTATTTAAAGGCAAACGATAAATACAAACATTTGCAAAACTTCCCCAAAGACCACCTAAAATTATTACAAATAAAAAATCCACTAATGAAATAATTATATTTTAAAATTTGATGTAACTTGAATAAGACCATCAATTAAAAACTGTACCATTAATACAGCATCGTGAAGATGAATATAAAGATTTGGACTATTAATTATAATCTCCATAGTTGTAAAATTACCTAAAATCAGCTTAAAATGCTAGATATAAATGTTCTTATTTAAACCTAAAAAACCAGAGGAAGAAAAAAAACCAGAGGTATCTCAAGCTAACATAGATCTTGAAATCATTACAAACATGAATCAAGAGTTTGCTTTATCTCTTGAACTTAAAGAAACATTAAACACAGCACTTAAAGTAATTATTGGTAGATTAAATGCTCAAGCTGCAAATATATTTCTGATTAATGATCAGAAGAAAAAATTTGAATGTATTGCTTCTATTAATCAAGATTATCTTGATGAATATGAGCTGGATTTATCAGATGGAGTAATGGCAAAAGCTGTAGAACAAAAAAAATGTATAAGAGTTGGAAATGTTAGAAAAGATGTTAGAGAAATTGCAGAATTTTATTTTGATTTAGATAATAAGACAAATTTTACAACTTATTCAGTTTTATGTTCTCCACTTATTGCTGCTAATGAATGTATTGGTGTTATTCACTGTTTGAATAAAAAAACTAATGATAAATTATTTATTGAAGAGGATCGAAAATTACTTGAAACTTTATCTGCACCCGCCGCTCTTGCAATAAGAAATGCAAAAATGGCAAAGGAAATGATTGAGAAGAATAAAATTCAAAAAGAAGTAGAAATTGTTGGAGAGATTCAAAAGTCTCTTTTATCACAAAATAAAAAAGAAGATTTTCCAATCTCAGGTATCAACATACCTGCAAAAGTAGTTTCTGGAGATTTTTATAATTTTTCAGATTTAGGAGATGGAAAATATGGTTTTGGTGTTGCAGATGTATCTGGTAAAGGAATTAAGTCATCATTATTAATGTCTAAGGCATCAAGTCTTTATCGTTGCTTAAGTAAGACAAATTTTTCTGCTGCTGATTTATTGATACAGCTCAATAATGAAATTTGTGAAACAATATCAAGAGGGATGTTTGTAACTATGTTAGTGGGTATTTATGATAGCACTAAAAATGAACTTTTGCTCTCAAGTGCAGGTCATGAGCCTCCTATTATCTTTTCAAAAGATGGTATATTTACAAATTATAACGAAGCAGGTCCTCCTCTAGGAATTATGCCTAATACAAAATATCAAGAACACACTATTTCATTTGTAAACAGCTCTATGTATATTTTTACTGATGGTATAACTGAAATTAAAAACCCAAATGGAGAAATGCTAGGTTCAGAAGGTTTTCAAAATTACATAAAACAATATCAATCAACTCCTACTTATGAAAGATTGAAAATTATGATTGATGATATTTTAAATAAAGGTCATATTCAAAAAGATGATTTAACAATAGTTGTAATAGATTCTAAATAATTTAATTATATGATAAAATAAAAATCTATGTTGATTAATGAAAATATAAAATCAATTACCTGTACTGACTTTAGAATTTTTTTAAAAAAATTAGTCAAAGATAAAATAGAAAAAGAATGGACTGAAGACTTCGTCGATCAAATAAATTTTGTGAATATTCCAAGAATGACTATTAAGAGAAGATATGAAAATAAAGGAATAGATCTTCTAAAGTTAATCAAAGATATTAGTTACTACAAACACGTTAAAGATAACGTTAATTCTAGAGGAAGTTTGGAATTCGATAAAAAAAAGTAATTTGTTCTCAAGAAATAATTAAAAGATTGACAAACAAAAAAATTTGTTCAAATTGGGTTTTTTTGAACATGAAAGCTTTACCCAGTATATCAGCACACATTGATGAAAAGATAATAAATAAAATTATTCAAGATAACTTTGCCTTACTAGCACCTTGTTATTTTACTTTAATAAGTAATTGGTTTGTTAGAGCCTATGATCATTACAAAGACATAGATAAATTTGTCATTATTATATATTTAATACATCAAGACCTTATATATTTCAGGCAAAATGGTTTAAAAATTGACTATGAAACTTTTTACGAAAATAAATCTATAGAAATTAATAAAATTAATATTTCAGACATCTCAAAAGACCTTGGAATTCCTAAAGAAAGTATTAGACGAAAAGTTTTAGAATTAGAAAAGCAAAAAGTAATTAAAAAAACTGGTAAAAAAATATTTGTTGTTAGAGATACTCTTTACACAGCCAAAGCAGTCGACACTCTTAACGAAGTTGCAACTATATTGCATGAATTTAATAAAATTTTAAAAAAAGAAAAACTAACAACCGAAGTTTACTCTGTTAAAGAGATAGTCTTATCAATAAAAGAAAATTTTTCCTACTGCTTGTATCAATTTAATAAATTTTGGTTCACTTATATGAAAAGATGGAGAAAAGAGTTAAAGGATTTAGAAACTTTAGGTATTGGTATGGTTGTAGTAATAAATGCAGTTAAAAATAAAAATTTTGTACAGAAAAAAAATATGCGTGCATATCTTAAAGAACTGATGGGCTCTGATAATAGAGGTGTAAATGCGATGTCAATTTCTGAGATAACTGGTATTCCAAGACCTACTGTTGTTAGAAAACTTAAATTTTTAATTAATAAAAAATATCTTCATATTAATGAAAAAAAATTAATTACTTTCAATGCTAAAGATAGTGCTTTTATGACAACTAAGGGAATGGTGAATAAAAATATGATTAGCTTAAGTCACTTTATCTACAAAATTTTTAATCAAATAAGAATAATAAATTCTTAATTAGACTTTCTTAAAATAGCAATGAATAAAAATCCTGTAATATACATGATTAGTGCATAAGCAGCTGTTGGTATTGCGTATAATATATCAGTGCCAAATATTTGTGTAGAAACGAATATAGCTAAAGTACCATTTTGTAATCCACATTCTAAAGAAATACACCTCATTTGTTTAACTCCAGAGGTAAAAGCTTTTGCAATGTAGTAGGCAATAACCATCATCGATACATTTAATGTTAAAGTAATTAAACCAGCTTGCATTATAAAGCTAATTATATTTTCTTTTTCTTCATAAAATGCTGCAAAGAAAAAAATTACAAATAACACAATATTAAGTTTGTTGAATACTCCAACTTTAGAAGCTATAAAATTTTCAGCAAATTTTCTAATAATCATTCCTAAAATTACAGGAACCGTTACAACTAAAAACATTTTTAGTGCTATTCCTGTCATTGAAATATTTTGCGAAATTTCTGTAATTCCAAGGAAATCTGCAGATGTAAAAATTATCAACGGAACTGTAATTATACTTAATAAACTAATTACAGCTGTTAAAGATATCGATAACGCAACATCTCCATCAGCAAATTTTGTCATAATATTAGATGTGACTCCACCTGGAGCTGCCGCTATGATCATAACCCCTATTGCTATTTCAGGCGGTGCTTTAAAAATTAAAATTAATATGTATGCTACAATTGGAAGGATTATTAATTGAGAAATAAAACCTACAATAAAATCTTTTGGTGTTTTTAATACCCTTCCAAAATCTTCTAGTTTTAATCCTAGGCCTAAGCCTAACATAATCAAAGCCAAAATTATTGGCGCTATTTTTGTTACAATCTCCAAAGTGTTACCCTCTGAAAATCTAGATTATAACTTTTTACATAATTTGTTTAGACGATTTTTTTCTATATACATGTTGAGTTTTTTGACTTATTTAAAGAAAATGCTTTCAAACAAAGAAATTATCTGTCCAAACAACTTATTAGATTTAGCTCATAAAAAAAAAGGAGTGAAAGTTGCAGTTGTAAATGCTGGTAAACCTTTACCCATGTTATCAGTTCAAGACGCTGTTAATGAAAATTTAATTGAGCCAATATTTATTGGTCATGAAGTAGAAATTCAAAAATGTGCTGAAGATATTAAATGGGATATTTCTAAATATAAGCTTATCCATGAGCCAGTGGAGAATGATACCGCTAAAATTGCTGCCAAACTAGCAAGTGAAGGAAAGGTGCAGATTATAGTTAAAGGGCATATTCATACTGATGTACTTATGAAAGAGGTGCTTAAACGTGAATATAATTTATTGGGAAAAACAAGGTTGAGTCACATCTGGCATATGACTATTGATAAAGATGATAGACCATTAATTATTACTGACGGAGCATTAAATGTTTTGCCAAATGTTAAAACAAAAATGCATATTCTTAAAAATGTCGTTAATTTTTCAAATAGAATAGGAATTGAAAGACCAAAAGTATCGGTTTTATCTGCAACAGAAGAAATTTTAGAAAGCGTACCAAGCTCCATTGAGGCTGCAGAGATAACAAAATTAGCAAAAGAAGAAAGCTTAAGTGCTGACGTTTTTGGTCCTTTAGCATTTGACAATAGTATTTCAAAAAAATCAGCAGCTATTAAAGGAATTAAAAATTTAGTTGCTGGAGAGGCAGATGTATTGTTAGTGCCAAGTGTAGAAACTGGAAATGCTTTGGTAAAAATGCTGATATATTTTAGTGGAGCGTGTGCCGCAGGAGTTGTTGTAGGTGGAAAAGTACCTGTAGTGATAACTAGCAGATCTGATGAAGCTCAGGCACGATTAGCCTCTATTGCAGCAGCAGTAGTTGCCTTAGACTAAATGTTTAATTGAATTTCAAAAGGAATTCATTTAAATAAAAATATAATTTTAAAGGAGAGAAATGGCAATTACATACTTAAAAAAATCACCAAAAACATCATCAACTGATGACACAAAAACAAGAGAAATAGTTGAAAATATTTTAAAAGATATTGAGACTAGTAAAGAGGAAGGCTGTAAAGAGCTATCAAAAAAATTTGATAAGTACGAAGGTGATGTAATTGTTTCAAAAGAAAAAATTGAAGAAATAAAAAAAAATTTAGATCAAAAAACGAAAGATGATATTCAGTTCTCTCATGAGAGAGTTAGAAAATTTGCTGAAGCACAGTTAAAAAATTATGGTCAAGACTTTGAAGTAGAATTATCTGATGGATTATTTGCTGGACAAAAACTTATTCCTGTAAATACAGCAGGTTGTTATGTTCCTGCAGGTCGGTATGCTCATATAGCTTCAGCCGTAATGAGTGTTACGACTGCAAAAGTTGCAGGGGTTAAAAATATTTTAGTTTGTAGTTCACCTAAACCTGGTGTAGGAGTGCATCCATCTATCGTTTATACAGCTGATTTATGTGGTGCTGACGTAATAATGAATTTAGGTGGAGTGCAAGCTATTGCAGCAATGACTAATGGATTATTTGGAAATGCACCTGCAGATATGTTAGTTGGACCTGGAAACCAATTTGTTGCAGAAGCGAAAAGAATTTTATTTGGAAAAGTTGGTATAGATTTATTTGCAGGACCTACAGAAATTGCAGTTATTGCAGATGATACAGCTGATCCTGAAATGGTCGCATATGATTTAGTTGGACAAGCAGAACACGGTTATAATTCTCCAGCTTGGTTATTTACTAAAAGTAAAAAAGTTGCTGACTATGTTATACAAAGAGTTCCAGAATTAATTGCAGATTTACCTGATCTACCAAGGGAAAATTCAGGTGCTGCATGGAGAGATTATGGTGAAGTAATTCTTTGTGATACAGATGAAGAAATTGCAAAAGTAAGCGATGAGTACGCTCCAGAACACTTAGAAGTCCAAACAAAAAATTTACAGTGGTATCATAATCGATTAAAGAACTATGGGTCTTTATTTATTGGTGAAGAGACTACTGTTGCTTATGGTGACAAATGTTCAGGTACAAATCATATACTCCCAACAAAAGGGGCTGGACGATATACAGGTGGTTTATTTGTTGGAAAATTTATTAAAACATTAAGTTTTCAAAGAATGAGTAAAGCAGCTACAAAAGAAGTTGGAGCAGCTTGTGCCAGAATTTCTAGATACGAAGGAATGGAGGCACATGCTAGAACAGGTGATGTCAGATTAAGAAAATACGGCTTCTCAAACTAATTTTGATTAAGTTTTAAGTCCAAGTATAGGGCTGCTGACCAAGAAAAGTTTTTTGCGCCCATAGGTTGACCATTCTTACAGCTGAAATACTCAAAAAAACCTTTTTTCTCTAATATTTGGATGGTTTTTTTTTTTATTTTATCAGAAAAGGACTTATCTTTGTTTTTTAATCCTTTATAAATAAACCAATTACAATTAATCCACACAGGACCTCTCCAGTATCTTTTCTCTTCAAAACTTTTATGATTTGGTTTAATTGATGAAAAAAAATATTTTTCTTTTAAATTATGTTTTTTTAGATTTTGAATAAGTTTTTTATTAATTTTATTATTATTTAAATCAGCAAATAATACGAAATAATTAGTAATTGATGGTATGTAAATTTTTTTATTATTTTTTATATCTTTTGAAAAAAAAGTTTTTCTTTTTTTATCATATAATTTAAGAAAATTTTTTTCTGTAAGTTTTATATAATTATCTATTTTAGTTTTGTTAAAACCAAAAGTATCTAATAAAGTAACAAGATCTTTATTTGCTTTTAGAAATATAGAATTAAAACCCACATCTACAAGATTAAAAGAAGAATATTTATAAACTTTTTTTGGATTATATTTAATTCTTCTTAAATTATTTTTTATTGTAACATACCTATCATAATCTATATCAAGTGGTCTAAAATCTGGATTTACAACCTTATTGTCAGCTCTTTTATACTTTATATTTTTCTCAATTTTTACTTTATTCATAGGTTCATCCCATATAGGAGAATTATCATATCCACTCTCCCAAGGGTGCAAAATAGATACTAAGCCAGTTTTTTTTGGATCTCTAAATTGAATAAACCATTCATGAAATTTTTTAATTTTTTTAATCATTTTTTTTATTATTAAAAATTGATTTTTATTAATTTTATTTTTATTTATAATTTCTAATAAAACTGTTGCTAATATTGGTGGTTGAGTTATTCCAGATGAGTAGATTTTATTACCACAATTCCAAGCAGTATAATTTGGATAATAATTTGTTTTTGTGTTATGAAATAAAATATGTGGGACCATTCCGTCCTTCCATTGTCCATCTAATAATGTATTTATTTCTTTTAACGCAAAGTTTAGGTTAAAGTAAGAATATCCCAAAGCTATAAAGCCAGAGTCCCAATTCCACTGAGCTGGATAAAGTTTATTATTAGTAGGCAAAGTATAACCTTTTCTTCTGTTACCAAGTAAAGTTTTTTTTGCTTTGTAAATTGAAATTTTCATTAACCCTTTACGCTTCCAGCTGTTAGACCACTTACAAGATATTTTTCAAAATAAACAAATATAAACAATACCGGTAATGTAACCACAACTGATCCTGCCATTAGATATTGCCTCGGTGTTTCAGCATCACCACTTAGATATTGAATTGCTCTCGATAATGTAAAGGAATTAGGGTTATCTAAAAACATTAAAGAAAACAAAAATTCATTCCAGGCAATCATAAAAACATATAAAGCAACAGACGAAATAGCTGGAATACTAAGTGGAATTATAATTTTTGCTATAATTCCAAACCAACTTAATTTATCTAATATTGCAGCTTCCTCCAGTTCTTTAGGTATACTTTTAAAATATCCTTGCAACATATAAATAGCTACTGGAAGTGTTGTGGCTGTATATACAATTAATAAACCTTCAATTGAATTACGTAAACCCAATTGACTAAATATCGTATATAATGGAATAACAAGAACGATTGCAGGGAACATGTATATTATAAGTATAGATGTAGACAAAAATGTTTTTCCAAAAAAATTTAATCTAGCAACTGCGTAAGCAGCAGGTATTGCAAAAAGTAAAGTAATGATAACCGTTCCAACAGATACAATAGTACTGGTTACTATATATTTTCCAAATTTATAAGATTTAAAAATTACAAAATAAGATTTAAATAAATCTTTTATATCCTGTCCAAAATTTATACTAAAGTCTAAAGGATTCACTAACAAAGCTATTTGCGTTTTGAAACTTGTTACTAACATCATATAAAATGGAAAAAGTATTACAAAAGAGAAAAATAAAATCCCAAATAAAGTTAAGAAGTCGAATAAAATAACTTGTGTAGAGTGCTCTTCTTTTAAACCTATAAAAGTATATTTGCTAATTTTATTGGTGAAAAAATATAATATTAAAAATGCGCCTAAATTATACCAAATTGGTAATTTTTGTATTAAGTAACCATCACAAAAAACGAATATGGAAGAAAAAATAATTGATTTATAAATTGATTTAATTCTATCACCTACTCCTAAGTGAGCTAATGATATTAAAAAACCAAATATAAAAATTATCTCTATATTAAAACTTTTAATACTTAAACCTTGCAATGTTGCTAATATCTTCCAAATCGAAATCAAAAAAATCAAGAAAATACTGGATATGAATGAAAATAGTATTGTATTTTTAGTTCTCATCTACTCTTTTTCCTAAAAGTTTAAAATAAAAAAACATAAACATTAAAAGCAATACAACGATAACTATTGAAACTGCTGAGCCCATTCCAATATCTGAAATTGCAAAACCCTGTTGATAAACATTTATGGGTAAAGTTCTTGTTCCTGATGCACCTCCGGTTAATAAAAATACATCCTCAAATTTGTTAAAATTCCATATAAATCTAATCATGAACAAAATTGAGATGACTGCTGTTATTTGAGGAAGTGTAATATTAAAAAATTTTTGGAAGGGACTTGCTCCATCAACATCAGCAGCCTCATATAATTCTTTTGGAATAGCTTGAAGTCTCGCAAGAATAAATAAAAAAGCTAAAGGAAAATATCTCCAAATTTCAAACATTATTACTGTTGTAAGTGCTAACCTTAATTTAAAATCAAAACCTAAAAAACTAATTTCAATATATTTTTGTCCAAGAAGGTTTATTGGAGTTTCAATAATTTGATAATTTAATAATAAGCTATTTAACGTCCCGCTATTAGGGTCTAGTAGAAGTTCCCATGTGTAAGCTAAAGCTACAACTGGAGCAACATAAGGGAAAAGTAGAACACTTCTCATGAATGTTCTTCCATAAAATTTTTGATTCACCATTTGAGCAGTTAAAATACCAAATATTATTGAGCCAACAGTTCCAAAAAATGTGTAATAAAAAGTTGTAAGTAATAAGTCTACAAATTCATTTTCGAATAAAACCTTTTTAAAGTTTTTGAGAGTAAAGTTAGTATTAAGTAATATGTTGTCAGATTTTCCCTCTAATATTGGTTTAGTTGATTTAAGATTTTTTTTGTCTATTTTTGATCCATCATTTGTTGCAATTATTACTTGGAAATTTTCCCTATATTTAGCTGGCCAATTTCCAAATTCACATTTTAGGTTTTGCTTTTTATAAGTGCATCTTGGATCTAAATTTTCAATTTCAAAATTTTTTGGAAAATTATCTTGAAAAGAAACCTCTCTAATTTCCTGAATTAATGAACTATTTCTCAACTTATATAATATTTTTATTTTAGTGGGCTCATCAGAAATAGATTTTACAATTTTTTTTGCTCTTGGTTCTGGAATTCGAATATCTTTTAATTCAACTTCTTTAAAACTTATCCATATATTTGCAAAAATTGGGAATAAAATTATTGAAAAAACCAGAAGGACTGCAGGTAGAGTTAATATATATGCAGTTTTTTTTTCTGTATTTGCTAATGTGTCATTCATAAAAAAAGCGGATAATTTATATTATCCGCTTTTTTAAAAAATTTAAATTATTTGAATTTAGCTAATGATTTGTTAATCATATCAACAGCTTCATCGACGTCAATTTGATCGTCAATATAAAGTCTAGTGATTCTATTTATAAATTGAGAATTTATGACTTTTGATGCTCTTGATAGTTCACCTTCTTTAACACCCCATCTATTTGCAGTATCTAAACCAGCTACGATGTTATTAATAACGTCTGGGTCATATAGATCTGACAAAGGAGCTTTTCTATCAACTCCAACAGGTAGTTTACTCCAAGCTTTTGTGAAAGCCTCAGGGTCACTTGAATTTCCTCTTCTTACAGGAAATTTACCTTCTGGGGCTATCGATAATGTGCTTGTATAACCTTCATCCATTGAGTACATGATAAATTGTTTAGCTTCATCTGTATCAGCATCAGCTGTTATACCAAAATATCTAACATCTGCCCATGCAGCACCTTTTTTATTACTAGGTCCGCTAAAATTAGTTATGAAACCAGTTTTAGAAGCTAGTTCAGGTGATGTAGGATCACTGTTAATAGTTGGTGGAGCCGAGTCTCTTAAACCAGCAAGCTCATCCATAATGAATGGAGACCAAATAATCATTGGAGTTTTACCAGCAAAGTAAAGTGCTCTAGATTGTTTCCAGTACAATTCTCCTGGAGGACTAGCTTTAGCAATTACTTTATAAAACTCTAATGCTTCTTTTAATCTCTTGCCTTGTTTTTTGATGCCACCTTTTTTAACAATATTTACTCCATTTGCTAAAAGAACGTGCTCTAAAACCTGACTCATGAAATTTTCATCAGTTTTAGTTGCAGCTACAAAACCAAACATTCCATTTTGTTTTGAAAGTTTCTCAACTGCTGCTACAATATTCGCATAACTTGTTGGTGGCGCTAAATCAGCATTTTCAAAAAGATCTTTTCTATAAACAACCATTTGTGTCCATCCATCAACTGGAACAGCTGCAATTTTTGAACCTTTTTTTGCCATATTAAGTGCACCTGGCGCAAATGTATCTTTACCTAATTCTTTAACAACATCGTTGTTAGCATCTACATCTAATATTCCTGCTTCAGCCCATGGTAATACATATTGTAAAGTATGATAGATAACATCTGGTAAGTCACCTGCCGCCGCCGCAGCTGTGGCTCTAGTTCCCAAATCTTTTTCTTCGACTGGGATAACATCTACTTTAATACCTGTTTTAGCTTCAAAAGCTTTTGCCATTTCCTCTTGCTTTGCCATTCGGGCAGGCTGAACTTCTGTAGTCCAAAACTTTATGTCTGCGTAAACAATATTTGAAATAAAAAATGATATTACGCAAAACAACTTTATTATGTTTTTCATTTCCCCTCCTATTTATAGGTAAAACTATATTAATTTGAGAATGTTTCGCAAACTACTCACTGTCACATATCAGGTATGTGCTAGCATCATAGCAAATATTAATAAAAATGGTGAAAAATTGAAATTTGTCAATTGTAAGTTGTGTTAAGATTTTAATCTTTTTCCATTTTCATCAAAAATAAAAATATCATTTAAATCAAATCCAATTTTATTTCCAATTTCAATGTTGCTTGGGATTTTGGCACTTAATTGATGTTCCTCTTTTTTCATGTAAACAATTTTTTCATTACCTAAGTTTTCTATTAATTCTATTTCAGGATTAAAAATAAATTGATTTTCTTGATTAGCTTTTAAATGTTCAGGTCTAATACCTAAAAAGTGTTTTGATTTATTGAGTTTCAAATTATCAAATACAATATCATTACCTAATACTTTAATTTTGCTGTCAGAAATTACGTTTTTTTCATCAATCTCCAAAATATTCATTTTGGGTGTACCAATAAATTGTGCCACAAAAATATTTGCAGGGTCATTATAAATTTCTTCAGGACTTCCAACCTGTTCAATGTTACCTTGATTTAGAATAACTATTCTGTCTGCTAAAGTCATGGCTTCAACCTGATCATGAGTAACATATATCATGTTGGTTTTTATTTGGTTATGTAATTTTGATATTTCTACTCTCATTTCAGCCCTTAAAGCAGCATCCAAATTTGATAATGGCTCATCGAATAAGAATATTTTTGGATTTCTTGTGATAGCTCTTCCTATTGCTACCCTTTGTCTTTGACCTCCTGATAATTGTTTTGGTTTCCTCTCAAGAAGTTCTTCAATTTTTAGAATCTTTGCTGCTTGCATAACTTTTGTATTAATTTCTTCTTTTGGTCTTTTTTCTATTTTTAAACCAAAAGACATATTTTCATAAACATTCATATGAGGGTAAAGTGCATAAGATTGAAAAACCATTGCAGTTTGTCGCTTTGACGGATGAAGTTCGTTAATTTTTTGTTCGTTAATAAAAATTTCACCTTCATCAATTTTTTCTAATCCAGCAATCATTCTTAATAAAGTTGATTTTCCACATCCTGACGGTCCAACAAGAACAAGAAACTCGTCCTCTTTCCCTAAAAGATTAAAATCAGTAATAATTTTGTTCGATCCAAATGATTTATGTACACCAGTAAATTTTATATTTGCCATTATTATTTTTTGGTTTTTAGAATATCTACTCCAATTTGTTTTAATATGTGGACTATATCAATTGGAACCCAATTTTCACGAATTTTTCCTTCATCATGATGATAAAAGTCCATAACCCTCATAGTTACTTTTTGATTTTCAGATTTATAACCTAGCCAATCATCTGCTCCATATGTGGCTTGAATACTATTCCATCCAGCAGTTAAAGAAAATTTTCCATCTCCTATTTCACAATAATGACCAAGTTCCCAATAATTTCTTTCTTTAAAAGTTTTTCTAAACGGTAATTGATGGTTATCTACAAATCCCTCTAAAGTTCTTGCGGTACCGATGCCACTTGGTCCATACCAGATCATTTTTTCATGCCAATAATCACTTTGTGGATGATTGATTAATCTTTCTTTGAGATCCTTGTCAGAAGAAACTTCTAATTCAGGTTTTATATTTAAGCTTCTCTGCATAGTAAGTGATTGTTCCAAATTATTTTTCGAAATTTGCATGTCCTTTTCAAAAAAATTAATACCATCAGTATTAATTGGGTTCAGCCAATTACCTTCAGAGCCTCTTGAATTATTTAATGGATTTGTTCCTGTTTGAATTAATAGATCTATTAAATCAATTAAAATATAACTCTCAATAATCTTGTTATCCTTTAGTTCGTGAATTTCACAACATCTTAGATTTATCATTTTGTTGTTTGGTTTGATATCCAACCATGTTTTTTTAAACACTCCTGATAAAGTAGAAATTGTTCCAACTTGAATTTTGTCCCTAAAAGCCCCACTAATTACTAACTGTTCTCTCCTTTCAAGATCAGGAAATGAGTTAAACAATGGTTTCCAAAATTTTTCCTTAAAATCATCAATTCCAATAAATTCATTTAATGGATAGAAACAATTAATACTAACATCTTTGGAGAACATATTTTGAAGGTTTTGATCAAGCTTGGAGATGCCCTCTTTTACAATCTTACCTAAATATTTTCTAACAATCTGTTTATAATTATAGTTTTCCTCAGGAGTTATAACTACTTTTTTTACGTTCTCCTGACCCTTAAGACCTGTATCAAATTGTTCTATTTGCATAAATTTTTTGTTAGATAAATTTAGTATCACAAAATATAGTTTAAAAAAATATGAATAATCGATTAGCTAAATTTGAAGATCTTATTCCAAGTACTTTACCATTTGTTGAGGGAAAACTCGAGGGACACAAGGAAAGAAAAAATTATTCTATTGTAGGTCCTGGCGTTGCTGAAGACAGTAAACAATTTGTTAAAATTCCAATGCCTCACAGCTTTAATCTAGGCGCTGTCTCAGCACTACCAAAAAATGGCTCAGGCCTGCACAGTCATACAACTGCTGAAGTTTTTATTATCTATTCTGGTAAATGGAGGTTCTATTGGGGCGCTGAAGGTAAAGATGAAACTATTCTTAGTGCAGGAGATATAATTTCTATGCCAACTAATATGTTTAGAGGATTTGAGAATGCAGGAAATAAAGAAGGATTAATTTTTGTTGTATTAGGTGGAGATGATCCTGGAATAATCACGTGGGTACCTAGTGTATTAGAAAAAGCCAAACAGACAGGAATGGCTCTTTTAAATGATAATTCTTTAATTGATTTATCTATAAATGATATTCCTAAAAACAAATCTCTCCTAGAACCAATTTCTTCTGAAGAAATTAAAAAATTTGATAATTATAAATTAAATGAACTTGAAAAATATATTTGTAAATTTTCTGATAGAACAAATTATGAAAATAAAATAAATGAGAATTTTAATTTAATTCAAGTATTAGGTAATACTTTTCAAGATAAAAAGTTTAATCCTGTTATAAATCATAATACAGGTTTTAACTTATCAATTTTAAAAGCAAAAAAAGGTAAATTAGAAAATTTGAAATTTTCAAAGCCTGCAATAATGTTCTCACAGAAAGGAAGTTGGCAAATAAAAATTAATGATTTTTTAATGAAACTCAATCCTAGAGATACAATTTCTATTCCAATTAATTCACAAGTAAATATTGAAATTAATGATGATGAAGAAAGTTTATTAAATTGTGTAACTCAAATCTAATGAAAGGATTTGATAAAAAATATAAAAGTTTTCCTGATTTTATACTAAAGATAACAAAACAAATTTGGGAAGAAAAAGACGTAAATTCTATAGGAGATTTTTATACCAGTAATATCCCTGTGAGATCTCCTTTTGGAGTTACTTATGGAAATAAAACAGTTATTGATGCAACATTTAAAACATTAAAGGAATTCCCTAACAGACAATTATTGGGAGAAGAAGTTATTTGGAATGGAAACGATGATGAGGGCTATCATTCTTCTCACAGAATTTTAAGCAAAGGTACTCACCTTGGAGATGGCTCTTACGGTAAACCAACAGGAAAACATATTTATTATAGAGTTATTGCAGATTGTGCATGTAAAGATAATCAGGTTTATGATGAGTGGATTGTAAGAGATCAAGGTGCCATGGTCAGACAGATAGGTTTCACTCCAAAAGAATTTGCTCAAAAAATTATTGAAAATGAAGGTGGATTAGAAAAAGCACAAAAATTATTTAATTCTAAATCTGATATGAGTTCAGAGTATAAACCGAGCCCTGTACCAAAAAACTCTGTCGGTATAAAATATTCAAATATACTAACTAAAATTTTCAATAATGATTATGATTTTTCTGATTATGCCAGAGCTGCAACTATCTATTGGCCTGGAAATAAAATTGGACATGGAAGAGAAGATATTGTCAAATTTTGGAATAATTTAAAAAATACTTTTAGTGACATTAAATTTTCAATAGAGCATGTTGGTTATTTGGAAGAACAAGAAAAAAATTCAAAAGCGTCTATAAGATGGTTTTTAAAAGGTAGTCATTCTAAAGATACTTTTAATTTTGGAGAAAAAACAAATAAAAATATTTTTATAATGGGTATTAATCATGCAGAAATAAGTGATGGAAATGTTATAAGAGAGTGGGTTTTATTTGATGAAGTGGCGATCTGGAAACAAATCTTAATGAAATAATTTATGGTCAAAATTAATACAACTCATGTAGGAAGTCTACCAAGATCAAATGAATTATCAGATCTTTTATTTAAGAAAGATCAAAAGCAAAAAATAAATTTAGATGTATTTGATAAAACAGTAAACAGAGATGTAAATGAGGTTGTTAAAAAACAAATCGATGTAGGTATAGATTTTATAAGCGATGGCGAAATGTCTAAAATAAGTTACGCTACTTATGTTAAAGATAGAATTGATGGGTTTTCTGGTGAAAGTGAGAGAAAAGCGCCAAAAGATTTAGATGATTTTCCATCTTTTAAAGAAAGAATAGCTAGAACAGGTGGAACACCCACCTATACAAGACCATGTTGTACAAATGAATTAAAAATAAAAGATAAGACTTCTCTTTCAAAAGATATTAAGAATTTTAAAGAAGCATTAAATAAAAATAATCACAAAAATGGATTTATGAATGCTGCTTCGCCAGGTGTTATATCTGCATTCTTACCTAATAAATTTTATAAAAATGATGATGAGTATTTAGAAAATTTGTCAAATGTAATGAAAGAAGAATATGAAGAAATTACTTCTAATGGAATAAAATTACAGTTGGATTGTCCTGATTTAGCATTAGCTAGACATATGACTTTTAAAGATCTTTCTGAAAATGAATTTTTATTAAGAGCTGAAAAACAAATTGAATGTCTTAACAGTGCAATTAGTAATATTGATAGTTCAAACATAAGACTCCACATTTGTTGGGGTAATTATGAAGGACCACATTTACATGATATTGCTCTAGAAAAAATAATGCCGATAGCATTAAAGGCAAATGTCCAAACCTATCTAATAGAGTCATCGAATCCAAGACACTCTCACGAATGGCAAATTTTTGAAAATTTAAAAATTCCAAGTGACAAAATAATTGTCCCAGGTGTAATAGATTCTACAACAAATTTTGTAGAACATCCAGAAGTTGTGAAACATAGAATTTTAACATATTCAAAAGTGATTGATATAGAGCAACTATTAGCTGGAACTGATTGTGGATTTAGTACCTTTGCTGGTTTTGGAAATGTAGACGAAAATATAGTTTATAAAAAACTCGAAGCGCTCGTAAGAGGTGCGGAACTTGCGTCAAAAGTGATTTAATTATGTCTTTTATTCTTTTTGAGGAATAGATATAGTTTTTATACTTAAATTATAATTTAACCAATAAATATAGAGAGAAAAATATGAGAAAAATAATAGTTACTTTATTGTTTCTACTTTTTGGAACTTCTGCTTTTGCAGATTGTAACATTAAAAGTGGTTCAATAAATATTTTAGCAAATGATTTTCCTGCATTAAGAACTTTCGTTGAAACTTCTAAACAATGTAAAGGAAGTGCTGATTTTAAAGTGACTCACTCATCTGAGCATAATAAAATCGCCGTGCCAGCATTAACTGCAAATCCATCTGAGTTTTCAGCAAGAATTGCAGCAAATAGTTCAATTGTTCCTTTGATGAACCAGGATTTAATTAGACCGTTAGATGATCTAGTTAAAAAATATGGAAAAGGAATTCAAGACTCTCAATTAATTACAATTGATGGAAAAGTAATGGCTGTGGCATTCATGGCTAACACTCAACATTTGTATTACAGAGAAGATGTTTTAAAAGACCTTGGTATAGCTATTCCAAAAACTTATGAAGAAGTAGTTGCTGCATCTGAAAAAATTAGAGCTTCAGGTAAAATGCAATATCCTTACGCAGCTGCATATAAAGCTGGTTGGAATTTAGCAGAGGAATTTGTGAACATGTTTATTGGTCACGGTGGTGAATTCTTTAAAGCAGGCAGTGCTCAACCGAATATTAATAACGCAAAAGGTGTTGCTACTTTAAATATGTTAAAAAAATTATCTGAATTGAGTAACCCTGATTACTTAACTCATGATAGTGAAGCAATTAAAGTTGAATGGGAGTCAGGTAATGTTGCATTGATGACATTATGGGCATCTAGATCAGGAACTCTTCTAGATGATGAAGGTGATCCTAATATTACTAAAGCAACTAAATTAACTGGTCCTGCTACTGTAGGTGGAGGAAATATTCCAGCTGCTACATTGTGGTGGGATGGTTTCACACTTGCAAAAAACAGGCCTGATGCAGATGCTGAAGCAACATTTAGAGCTTTAGCGCATGCAGCATCAAATAAAAAGATGGTTGCTGACGCTGCTGATCAAGCTGTTTGGTTAGTAGAAGGGTTTGTACCAGGACCAAAATCTATTGGTGTTATCGAGGCTGTAAAAATGGGAGCAAAACCATATCCAATGTTACCACAAATGGGTTTAATGCATGGAGCATTAGGCAGTGAGATTGTTGAGTTTTTACAAGGTAAAGAGTCAGCTGAACAAGCATTGAAAGATGTTGAAGCTGCCTACATCAGTAAAGCTAAAGAACAAGGCTTTCTATAAAATCTAAAACTTATAAGTGGGGATTTACTCCCCACTTAATCAATATTTAAATGCCTAATAAAACTTTTTTTTGGTTTTTTTTACCAACAGGCTTAGCAATGATCCTGTTTATTGGGCTACCAATCATCTCTACAGGAATTCAGTCCTTTTATGCGCAACACGATCAAGTAGTAAAAGAAGTTAAAAAATGTGATCCTTTTGGATGCACTGTTTCAATCGTAGTTGATAACGAAGAGACCTCAAAAATTAGAGAAGCAAAGCCACTTGGTAAATTTAATGGTTTTGGCACTTATACTGATCGAAATCATTTAGCAGTTGATGAGATAAAAAAATTTTGGAATGAAACAGAAAGTTTTAGTGCTTTTGTGGATCAAGTAACCAATCTACCCTTTTATAAAGCGCTGATATTTACTTTAACTTATTGTTTGTTTGTTACACCAAATGTGCTCCTCTTAGGATTTATTATTGCATTAAGTTTAAATGCAGTTGCTAGAAAAATCAGAGGACCTTTAATCTTTGGTACAATTTTACCAATGATTGTTACACCATTGGTTGGATCATTAGTATTATTTTGGATGATAGACTCTCAAGGAATAATTGGTGCAAATATACAAAATTTAATGAATGATCCATATTTATCACTTAAATCCTCAAAAACATTAACCTGGATAACAATTATTATTTATGGGATTTGGCATCACTCTCCTTTTGCCTTTGTGGTTTTTTATGCTGCACTTCAAACAGTCCCTCAAGAACCAGTGGAAGCCGCAATTATTGATGGTGCATCAAGGTTTCAAAGAATTAAACATATAGTTTTACCACATATTTATCCTGTAGTTACATTTGTGGCTTTGATTTCTTTAATGGATAACTTTAGAGTATTTGAACCCATTATAGGGTTTAGTGCTGAGGGAAGTGCACAATCTTTATCTTGGTTAATCTATGACAATTTAGTTAACGAGGAAGTGATATTGTTTGGCTCTGCTGCAGCTACTTCAATGATGACTATTATTGGCATAGCTATCCTACTAGCACCAGTATTAATTAGAACTTGGAAAGAATTTAAAACAGCGAGATAATTATGGATTATGGACTAGATACAAAATCAACTCGTTTAAAAACTTTTAATACTATTTTTATAATCACTTGGTTGTTAATTGCTTGCTTCCCTTTTATTTGGACTTTTTGGGGATCATTTAAAGTAAGAGCCGATTTCTTTTCTAGATCTGATTGGTGGTATGCAATATCAGCCTTTAATACCTTAATTGAAACAGGCGGAAAATTTACAACTAATGCTTACACACAAGCCTGGACTGAAGGTGAATTTTGGAAAGCATCAAAAAATACAATTATAGTTACAGTCTTTGTTGTAAGTATTTCTTTGTTTTTAGGAACTTTAGGAGCATATGCTCTTTCAAGATCAACTGAGAAATATGCTTTTTGGATTTTAATGGCAGCTTTAATTTTTAGAGCTATGCCACATATAACTTTAGTATCAGGATATCTTTTTCCTTTCTTTGAATTACAAATTTGGGGAATTCTTCCAACTACAATTGTTGTTTTAGTTGCTATAAATCAACCTTTCACACTATGGTTACTCTATTCCTTTTTTAAAACAGTTCCTAAAGAACTTGATGAAAGTGCTTTAATAGATGGTTGTTCGTATTTTCAAGCTTTTAGGCATATTATTATGCCCGTGATGTGGCCTGGAGTAATTACAGCAGGATTATTTAGTTTGATGTTAGCTTATAATGATTTTACCGTAACAGCACTACTTCTAAATCAAGAAAATCATACTATGGTTCCAAAAATACAAAGTTATTTAGGTACTAATCAACATGAAGGAAATTTAATGTGGGCAGTTTCTGCAGTTGTGTCTGCTACTGCACCTTTATTTATGCTTGTTATGTTTTTCCAAAGACAGGTCATTAGTGGTTTAACTGCTGGAGCTGTAAAAGGTTGAAATATTATAAAGCATTACTTTTTGGATCTATTGGATCTATTGTTGAAACTTCAGAAATTCAGAGAAAGTCATTTAATAAAGCATTCAAACAATATGGGCTTGATTGGAATTGGACCAAACGCAAGTATTTAAGTTTATTAAATAAATCTGGTGGCAAAGATAGAATATCAAAATATGCCAAAATGAAAAAAATTAAAGTAGACTCATTATATTTAAGAAATTTAAAAACTAAAATCTTTAATAATTATCTTAAAAAAAATCAGCTTAAATTAAGGCCAGGTGTTAAAAATTTAATTTCTTTATGCAAAAAAGAAAATATAAAAATTGCATTTGTTTCATCTACTTCTTCAAACAATATAAATGCAATCTTATACTCTTTAAGAAATTCAATTAAAAAAAGAGATTTTAACTTTATAGGGAATGCAAAATTGGTAAAAAAATTCAAACCAAACCCAGATATATACTTATTAACACTTAAGAAAATAAAGCTTAAAGCTAATGATTGTGTAGCCATTGAAGATTCTCAAGAAAGTTTAAATTCAGCTAGGCGAGCTAGAATAAAATGTATAATTTTTCCTGGAAAATTTCATTCTTCAAAAAAATTTATTGGAGCCTATAAAAAAGTTTATCGGCTTAATAAAAATATTATTTTGAAATAAATTCTTTTACTAAATTATTAAATTGATAAGGCTGTTCTAAGTGTACGTTATGAGCACAATCTTTAAATATTTCTAAACGGCTATTTTTAATATTTTTATTTAGTGTATCAACTTGATCAAAATTATATGAAGTATCTTTATCACCCCATATTATAAGAGTGTCATTTTTTATATTTTTTAAATTTTCTTTACCTCTCCAATTTTTCATTGCTAGTAATGCATTATCAGCAGTTTCTAATGAAACATTTTTAACAGCATTTTCACAAAGAAAATAATTTTTATCTTTATCACCTTTTACAAACCATTTAGGAGGTACTCTAGAAAAAGAGAGTTTTGCACCTTCTTTTTTAAGTTTTTCCCTTGTTTCATCCATAGTCTCAAATCTTCCCGGAATATCTCCAATGGATCCTGTTGCAAAACAAATTAATTTATTTACTCTATCCCCAATCAACTTTGTAATTTCTTGAACAATCATTCCTCCCATT
Organism: uncultured Pelagibacteraceae bacterium; assembly: GCA_902529645.1. GTDB lineage: Bacteria > Pseudomonadota > Alphaproteobacteria > Pelagibacterales > Pelagibacteraceae > Pelagibacter. The sequence goes on from CABZXO010000001.1 coordinate 47,242, forward strand.
GAATGACCAATTAAATTGAATTTATCTATCTTTTTTTGATCTAATACATTTATAATTTCTTTAGCCATTTTATTTATAGAATCTAAAGATTTTACTTTATGACTTTCTCCAAATCCTGGAAGAGCTGGGGTAATCACACGATAATCTTTTGAAAAAAATTCTTTTTGAAAAGTCCACATTTCAGATGAACCTAGATAACCATGAACTAGTACAAAAGGATACCCATGGCCTAGGTCATCTACGTAAATATCACTCATAATATTTCCTTAATAATGAATAAAGTTAAAATAGACATAAAACATATAATAAAAATATTAATTACTTTCCAAATTTTTTTACTATTAGCATACTTCGATAAATAATTAGATAAATATCCTAATATAAAAAAAAATAAAAATGATGCTATAGACGCACCTATCCCAAATAAAATTTTTTGGTTAAGTAAATAATTTTTTGAAAAATTTCCAAGAAAAAAAACTGTATCAGAATAAACATGTGGATTTAAATATGTAAATCCTAAAGTTTTAAATACAATATTTAATTTTGAAATATTATTTGGCTCAGTGCTAAAGTAAATATTAGAATAATGTGATTTTATTTTTTTGAAAATAAAGTGAAGTAAAAATAAAATTAAAAATAAATTTAAAATTAATTCAATTAAAGGGTTAAAATATTGATTAAAATAATGGAAAAGAAAAATACCCAAAAAAATTAATATCAAATCTGATAAAGAGCATATTAAGCAAACAATAAATATATGTTGTTTTTTTAAACCTTGCTCAATAACAAAAATATTTTGGGCACCTATAGCTAAGATTAAGCTAATCCCAGTAAAGAAACCTAATACCAGGTATTCCATTAGGCTTTAAGGTTACTCTGGATTTGCTGTTAATGTTTTAATTTCTAGAATATTTTCGTTTGGGTCTTTAACGAAGAAAGTTTCTTGCTCGTATTTTGTTCCTTTAAATCTCAAATAAGGTTCATCGTAATACTTAGTTCCACTATCTTTTAATCTTTGTTTTAAAGAATCAAAATCTTTTCTTGATAAATGAACTCCAAAATGAGGAACTGATACATTGCCCATATCAACATCATGTCTTTCACTGTCAAGTTTGTGTTCACTTTTGTGAAGAGTTAACTCATTGCCCCAAAAATCAACATCTGCCCACTCTTGCGCTGAGTTATCTAATCTGCATCCCAAAGTTTCACTGTAAAATTTTTTTGCAACCTCTAAATCTCCACAAGGGATTGCTAGATGAAAACAATTAGTGTTTTTATACATATAAACCTCTTTAAATTGAGTAATTAAGTACTATATAAGGCATATAATTTTTTAATCAACAGCAACTAAACTTAAGAAATATGAGTGATTTTTTACAATCGATAATTGATAGAGATCCAGCAGCAAAATCTAAATTAAGTTTAATATTAACTTATCCAGGTGTTAAGGCGATATTCTTTCATAGAATAGCTAATTTTTTTTGTACTGCAAAATTTCATTTGATTGCAAGAATCATTTCTCAGTTTTCAAGATTCTTAACTGGCATCGAAATACATCCAAACGCTAAAATTGGAAAAAATTTATTTATCGATCATGGAATGGGCGTTGTGATTGGTGAAACTTCGGACATTGGAGACAATGTTACAATCTATCATATGGTTACATTAGGTGGAATTGCGCCTAGTATAAACTCTAATGATCAACGTAACGTAAAAAGACATCCTACTATAAAAGAAGATGTAGTAATTGGATCAGGTGCACAAGTATTAGGTCCAGTAGTTGTTGGCAAAGGTGCAAGAATTGGAGCTAATGCAGTCATAACTAAAGATGTTGCAGAAAATGCTGTCATGGTTGGAATTCCAGCAAGAAGTGTTGGAATAGCTGATAGTGAATTTAAACCTTATGGGATTACACCTGATAGTGATAAAAAATCAGAAAATGAATAACACACAAAACGATTTTATATCAGGTATAGGAAACACCCCATTAATTAAATTAAGAGCAGCATCAGAAATTACTGGATGCAATATTTATGGAAAAGCAGAATTTTTAAATCCAGGTGGATCAGTTAAAGATAGAGCTGCACTTGCATTAATTAAAGATGCTCAAGAAAAAAAATTAATTGCCAAAGGTGGAATAGTTGTTGAAGGAACAGCTGGTAACACTGGAATTGGTTTAGGTCTATTAGGAAATTCCTTAGGTTATAAAACAATCATTGTAATGAATGATAATCAAACCCAAGAGAAAAAAGATCTACTTAGAAATCTTGGAGCTGAATTAAGATTGGTGCCACCTAAACCTTACAAAGATGATAATAACTTTGTAAAAGTAGCAGCGAGACTTGCAGATGAATTAAGACCAACAAACAATAACGGTGTGATTTGGGCTAATCAGTTTGACAATACTGCAAATGCCAAAGGTCATTATGAAGGTACCGGTCAAGAAATTTGGGAACAAACTGATGGTAAAGTTGATGGGTTTGTGTGTTCTTCTGGAACTGGAGGAACTATTTCAGGTGTCAGTAATGCTCTTAAAGAAAAGAACAAAGATATAAAAATTTACCTTTCTGATCCAAAAGGTTCAGCTCTTTATAATTTTATAAAAAATGGCGAACTTAAGTCAGAAGGTGGGTCAATTACTGAAGGAATTGGTTCAAGTAGAGTAACAGCTAACTTTGGTGAAGCTAAGATTGATGATGCTTATTCAATAGATGATCATGAGGCACTACCTATACTTTATGATTTAATTCAAAACGAGGGATTAAGTTTAGGTACAAGCTGTGGAATAAATATTGCAGGAGCAATTAGAATGGGAAAAGAGTTGGGGCCAGGAAAAACTATTGTAACTATTCTTTGTGACAGGAGTGATAAGTACGCAACTAAAATGTTTAATAAAAAATTTTTAGAAGAAAAAGGTTTACCAATACCTAATTGGTTTTAAATATAAATTTTATCAGCTAATCCGTAAGTAAGAATAGCACTTAAAATTGTAAGTAAGCCAGCAGCTATTACACCTTCACTGTTAGTCTTTTCAGTATGTCCAAGTTTATTTATGTAAATGGTATATATACCAAATATTAAGTACATTAAGTTTTGAACAAATACTAAATTAAAGAACGCCCAAGTTCCATTTACTCCTCCATCTCTAACGAACATAATATAAAGAGCCATTAAGAAAGACCCAACAAAAGGAGCTCCAAAAAATCTTGTAATCACAGCTGCTGAATGATCAATGTTATATTGATCCATAAAACTCTTTGTTCCAACTATTGCTCTAAAAGCATAAACAGCGTAAACAAGGAAATGGACAATAAAAATTATTAGATAAACAATTCCATTAAATTTTTCGATCATAAATAATTATTATCAAATATTTAAATTAAATAAAACAGCATAATCAACCTTTTTTATGCTCTGAAATTGCATAACTGTCGCGCGCTATAAACACGAGTGACTCATTAACAATTATGTAACAATGTTATGTTAAATTAACAATTTAAAAGAGGTATAAATGAGAATAATTTTATTTTTAATAATTTTTTTAACGATCTCAAATTACTCGTTAGCAGAATCAGGAAAATTTAATGCTGCCGGAGCAGGATCATGGTCATTAAATGCGATGGATGCTGGAAATGGAAACATGAGTATTACTTACGACGGTAATGCTGGACTGACGGATAAAGAACCTGGAAGTATTTTTGATAAATCTACTATGCATTGTATTGGTGGACTAACATTAGTATCTGGAAAGTTTGATGATGAAACAGGTATGTGTACTTTTTATCTAATGGATGGCGAAAAGGTTTTCATTAATTACAAAGGTAAAGGAACTGGTGGCCAAGGTGGAACAGGTACTTTTGTTATTGTTGGTGGAACAGGAAAATATGAAAATATTTCAGGAAGTGGTAATTCAAGTCGACAAAATATAAGAGGTAAAGCTGGTATGGCTCACTCTATGAATCAAATGAGTGGTGAATATACTTATTAAAGGAAACATATGATTATAAAAATAGAGGAGAATATAAAATCGTTTTCAGCATGGAGGGATATGGTTAAAGATAATGCTGAAAAAATTAAAGGATTTGGTGCAACCATTATTTTTGCTGGTGTATCAAAAGAAGATGCTTCAAAATTTACAGTAATTGTAAAATATGCAACTATGGAGGGGTTTGAGGCATTTAAAAATGATAAAGAACTTCACGCTGCAAGAGCTGCAGCTGGAGTTGATTTAGATTCTGCAAAAATCACTCCCATGGATGGAGACTTCATGGAAAATTTTTCAGGATAATAAAATAGGAGGAAAAGATGGAAAAAGAAATGCTAGTGGTAGCAAAGTTAAAAGAAGGTACTTTTGAGAAATTCATGGGATTTATGCAATCTCCTGAAGGACTTGCTGAAAGGGCTAAAGTTGCTGTGGTTGAAAAAACAATTGGAACTGTAACTCCAGACAAAAGTACTGTGATGTTTAAAATATTTTGTACTGATGAAGCTGCACTTCATAAGTTTATAGAAGGCACAGAGGTATCAAAGCCAATAATGGATGAAGTGTTAGACAGTTACTCAATATATGATTTAACTAAGGTTAAATAGAAAGCTGAGGCTACACATACTGACTAATCTCTGCTAGACTTAGCTGCTAAATTATTAGTAACAAGGAGGAAAAATGGCTGGAATAGAAGTAAAAAGTTTTGATAAAGCAGATGAAGTAAATGATAATTTTAATAATGCTAAAATCGAAGCAGTAAAAGTTGGAAATCAAAGATTGATGAAACTTACTTTACAACCTGGTTGGCAATGGTCAAAAGATATAAAGCCAACAGTTGGTGGAGATAGCTGTCAAGCTACACATCTTGGTATAATCATCTCAGGTGCTGTATGTGCAAAACATAATGATGGAACTGAACTAACTTATAAAGCTGGTGATGCATATTCAATACAACCAGGTCATGATGGATGGGTTGTTGGAGATAAACCAGCAGTGGTATATGAATTTCATGGAATGTGGGGTGAATAATGTCTAAATTTTATGTAATTGGAAAGGCAAGTCCTGAGTTATTAAAAAAAATGCATGCAGACCCTAACGCAGATAGAGGTGCGGTAATGAAATCAATGTGTGATAGCTTAGGAGTAAAAGCCATTAGTTATGAATGGTTAAGAGGACGTTTTGATGTTCTTTTCTGTGTTGAAGGAGATTATGAAAGTGTTCTTGCTATGAAAGTAACTGTTTTGAATAGTGGAATGATGTCAGATCTGATGGTTCATGAAGTATTTGATTACAACAGTGCATTTAAAAAGGCAGCTGATGTTTCAAAAAGTTATAAAAAACCAGGTGAATAAATAGAAAGGAATAATATGTCTATATTAGAAAAATATAGTGCTGCAATAAAAAATAAAGATGAAGCAGTGATGAATGATCTTTTGCATGATGATTTTAAATTCACAATGCATAAGTCAGGAAATGTTTTAGGCAAAAGTGATGTTATCAAATGGGCAATGAGCGGCGACATAAATCAAGATAAAGTAAGAGTTGTTTATGAAAATGATGAAGTTGGTGTTCATCATTCATTTGTTACTTTTGATGATGGAAATGTAGAGGCTGTAATGGCAGTTTATAAATATGATAATGGAAAAATTGTTAGTTTAGAAACTGGTGCCACACCTATGCCAAAGTAAGTGAGTAGTATTGATTTTTATTTTTCGATAGGAAGTACTTACACTTATCTTTCTGTAACTAGAATACTTGATGTTGAAAAACAACATCAAGTAAAATTTAATTGGAAACCCTTTTCAGTTAGAGCAATTATGAAGGAAATGAATAATATCCCATTTCCAAAAGATAAAATCAATAAAGTCAATTACATGTGGAGAGATATTGAAAGACGAGCAGAAGGATATGGTTTTTTTGCTAAGACACCAGTTCCCTACCCTCTATCTGAATTCGATTTAGCAAATCAAATAGCAATCCTTGGTTTTGAAAAAGGCTGGGGAGAAAAATTTGTAATGCTGACTTATAAAAAATGGTTCCAAGAAGGCAAAGAACCTGCAATTGAACCTAGCCTTTCTGAGGTTTGTACTGAATTAAATTTAAATAAAGATGAAATAATATCAGATGCAAAATCAGAAAATATAGAGGTAAAATATAACGAAAACACAAATTCAGCTCGTGAAAATAAAATTTTTGGTAGTCCATCTTTTATAGTGAATAATGAAATTTTCTGGGGAGATGATAGAATGGAAGATGCTATTAAATGGTCTCTTAAATAATTCTATATATTCTCTCAAAATTCATTTAAAGTCATTGTATGAGTTTTGCTAGTTCATACTTATTTTTAGGTATTGCGGTATTTTTAGGTGTAACTTCTAATAGTTTTGCAAAAAGTGCTGAGGGTTTTACACTTCTTGTTCCAAGCATAATTACAGCAATTACAATTGTGTTGTGTATGTATGCACTTTCATTAGTAATGAAAAATATTCCTATGGGAATTACTTACGCCTCTTTTGCGGGACTTACAATTATAGCGACAGTCATTGTTGGTGTAATTAAATATAATCAAGTTCCAAATTTATATTCTATGATAGGCCTAGCATTTATTATAGTTGGGGTATTAATGGTAAATTTATTAGGAAATCAATAATATGAAACCTTTGTTGGGTTATTTATTTTTAGCTTTAGGTATTTCTTTTGGAATTGCATCCAATAGCTTAGCCAAAATTTCTGAAGGATTTACAAAATTAACTCCTTCTGTTTTATGCATTCTATTTATGTGTATTACAATGTTTTCAATTGCAAAGGCAATGCATGCTCTTCCAGTTGGTTTTGCTTATGCAACATATAGCGGGCTAACTGTAACGGGGGTTGTTCTATTTGCAGTATTAAAACTTAATCAGGTTCCAAATATTTACGGAATTGTAGGAATAATATTAATTATTGTTGGTGTAATTATGGTTAATTATCTTGGACGGCTAAACTGATATTTTTTTAAAATCTCTGGAAGTATATGATTTCCATCATCATTTAATGGCAACTCAAACTCTTCCTCAACATTTGCAATGTCTAAAGGCGAATATAAATGAGGATACATATCTCCATTTGAAGCTTGTTCCCATAGTAAGTGCTCAAGTTTAAATGCATTCACTTTTAATAAAAATAAATTATCTTTTTTTGGATAATGTCTTCTTAGGGTTTCCTCTACTTGATCTTCCTCTGAGAAATGTATGTAACCGTCTTCAATATCTTTTTTTGATCCTCCATAGGTTCCAGTTTGTTTGGCTTTTTGCCATTCATCTTTATCAATAATTTTGAAAATAAACTCTAAATTCATTTTACCAGGAAGAGTTTGGACCTTTTAAGAATTCTTTTTCTTCTTCAGTAGATTCTCGTCCTAAAGTTTCATTTCTATGTGGATATCTATGAAATAATCTAATAGCTTTTGTATGATCCTGCCAAAACTTTTTAATTTTATTATATTCTTCATGCTCTCTTAAATATTTATTTAATAAATAATATGCCATTTCGTGATCACTAATTTCCTCACTATGAATTAAAGGTAATAGCATAAAAAATCTTTGATCAACATTCATTGTTTCTAAATAACCAGAGTAAACTGCATCATTTACAATTAATCTTGTTTTTTGGTCCTGATCAAAAGCTCTTTTATTGCCTCTAAATAAATTTCGGGAAAACTGATCAAACAAAATTACAAGAGCTAGACAGCTCATTGGGTTATCTTGCCAATCATCATACTCATTATTACATGCAAGCTCATAATCTTTTTGAAAATTTTCTCTGATTTTTTTATCAAAGATGTCATCTTTTTTGAAACGCAATTCAAAAGGGGTTTCTTTAAACCAAAAATCTAAAATAACTTGTGCTCTTTCTGGTATCATTTAGAGACTGGTTTCAATAATTTTAGAAAATTATTATGAATTTTTTTATTTGAAGAAACTAAGATATTTCCAGCGTTAGCGGCATCTCTATTATCCCAAGTACTAATGGTACCACCTGCTGCCTTAATAATTGGTATAAGTGGGTGAATATCCCAAATTTTATTTGAGCACTGTATTACTATGTCTACTCTTCCTTCTGCTAAGTGAGAATAACTTAAAGCATCACTGCATGGAAATTGCATTAATTTTAAAATTTTTGGAATTTTTTTTTGTTTGTTTAATGACAACCACCCATGAAATGCTCCAGAAACCTTTACATTTTTAAATGTAGCTTTTTTATTTACTGATAATTTTTTCTTTTTTCCTTCAGCAACAACATAGGCAAGTTTATCAGAATAATTTAAATAATATTTTTTAAGAACTGGAAAGTTTGCTAATCCCAGAATTGGCGTTCCTTTAAAATTTAATGAAATTAAGTTACTCCAAGTTGGGTTTCCTATAACGTAGGATCTTGTTCCATCTATAGGGTCAATTACCCAAGTATAATCACTTTTAGAACTTGTTGAACCATATTCTTCACCAATAACTTGGTGTGAAGGAAATTTTTTTTTAATCTTTGCGCGTATAAATTTTTCAAAGGCTCTGTCTGAAGTAGTTACTGGATCATAACCTTTACCTTTGAGCTTGTTGGATACTTTAAAGGTTCTGTTCAATTTTAAATTATAGAACTTGGTTAAATCCTTTGCTAATTGATTTAAAAAACTAGCGTATATAGGGTATTTTTTTCTATCAAAATTAATCACACAGAACTCTTACTATTTAATTTATGTTGATTAAAGTTAAATTTTAAATAATCCTCAGGTAGCAGTTATGAAAATTGAGCTAAATCAAAATAAGGTTTTTTACAATAATGGTTCCGAAAAAAAAGAAATTCACCCATTTTGGTTACGTGAAAGAGTAAATGGTGAAGAATACTTAGATAAGGGAACTCAACAGAGACTTTTCGATCCAACTTCTTTAAGTAATAATATTTCAATAAATAAAGCAAATATTAATGAAAACTATTTGGAAATTGATTTTAATGATGGTGTTAGTTTTAAACTAGAAATTGATAAAATTGCTTTAGAGTTTTCTAAAGAAGATATTGTTATTAAATCAATAGAAAAAGCTAAATGGGACTCAAGACTTAAAAATATTAAAAAATTTCAGTTTCAAGAAGATTTTTATGAAAGTAGAGAAATGCATGATTTGCTTGTTTCTTTTTATAAATATGGATTTGTTATTATTAAAAATATTCCGACATCAAAAAACTTTATTGTAGAATTTGCAAACTCTATCGGGAGTGTTCGAAGAACAAATTTTGGAGAATATTTTGATGTTAAATCTAAACCAGACCCTAATGATCTTGCTTATACATCTTTAGCATTAGCTCCTCATACTGATAATCCTTATAGAAATCCTGTACCATGTATTCAGTTATTGCATTGTATTGAAAGTAAAGTATCAGGAGGACTGTCATCTTTAGTTGATGGTTATACTGTTACGGAAGAATTAAGAAGTAAATTTCCAGAATTTTATGATATTTTAACAGAAGTAAAAGTAAGATTTAAATTTGTAGATAAAGAAGTAATTCTTGAAAACATCTCTCCCTTAATAGAACTTAACGATGATAAAAGTTTTAAACAAGTTAGATTTAGTCCTAGATTAGACTACGTTCCAATTTTAGATAAAGAAAAATTAGATATTTATTATCAAGCAAGAAAGAAACTATCTGAAATGTATAATTCTGAGAAATATAGAATTGAATTTAAACTTGAGCCAAAAGACTTAATAATGATGGATAATCATCGGTTACTACATGGTAGAACATCTTATGAAACTAAAGAAGGTGAAAGATTTTTACAAGGTTGTTATATCGATTTTGACAGTACAGAAGGGAAACTAAGACATTTAAAAAGAAAGTTTAATCTTTAAATAACTTTTCTATTTGTGCCTCTGCATCACTTATTGATTTTTCATAATCTAATGCCATTTGATCTGCACTTACAATATCTACTTTTTCAATTCCAAAAAAATTAAGGATAAATTTTAACCAAGGAGTTAAGAAATCCTCAGAGCTGTTCAATTTGGTTCCTCCAGAGGTTATTACTAAATAGGCATGTTTATTTTTTAATAATCCTTCTCTTCTCCCATTAGGTTTAAATCTAAATGTTTCTCCTATTCTTGCTGCTAAATCTGACCAAGCTTTAAGTGTTGCAGGAGGACCATAATTATAAATAGGAGCTGAAATTATAATCACATCACTTTCTTTTAGCTCTTTTACTAATTTATCAGAAAGTTCGAACATTTTTTTGTGGTGCTCTGTCTGATCTTTTTCATCAATTTTCATACCCGACTCTGTTAGTCCGCTTACAAAAAACATTTCATCATCTAGATCACGATAAATCACCTCATCTCCAGGTTTTTTAATTTTCTCTAAAAGTTTTTTAGCAAGTGCACGAGAGGTTGATCCTTTTTTTCTAGCACTTGAGTCAATTTGATAAATCTTCATTAATACCTTTTATCCGAATTTTTGCATAAAAGGAAAGATTTCAATTATATAAAATCCAATCGCTTGTAATTGATTGGTTAAGATTAAAATACCAGTTATTAAAAGAATAATTCCACCAATTTTTGATATTAAATTAATATTTTTCCTAAAATTCTTAGAAAATAATAAAAATCTTTGAATTAAATATCCTGATAAAACAAAAGGAATTGCAAGTCCTAATGAGTATAAAATTAATAATATGACTGCCCTTGTTAAGGTTTCTTCAATAGATGCTAAAGCTAAAATTGAACCTAAAATTGGACCAATGCATGGTGTCCAACCAAAACCAAAAGCAACACCGATTACATATGGAAAAAGAATATTTCTTGATTGTTTTGCATCAAATCTTTTTTCAAAATTTAAGTAGGGAATATTGATTATCCCAATTAATTGAAGAGAAAAAATTATTATAACTATTCCGGCAACAATTCTTAAAATTTCCGAATTTTGTAAAAGTGTTTGACCTAAAAATGACGCAGATGCTCCTAACAGAACAAAAACAGTTGAGAACCCTAAACAAAATAAAATTAATGGAAAAAAATTTATTTCTTTTTTATTTAAAATTTCTTGTAAGGATTGACCAGAAATATAAGAAATATATCCTGGTATTAGAGGTAATACACATGGAGACAAAAAACTTATAAGTCCTGCTCCAAAAGCAATTAAATACTCAAACATTTATCCAGTATTTTTCATTGCAGCAGATATACCTGCTATAGATGTCATTAAAGCATCATCAAGAAATTTTTTATCTAACTTTTTGTATTTTTTATTTGTTAATTTATTCATTATATTTGCCTGTAAAATGTTTAACATCTCTGTATAATTGCTCCTAATAAACAGTGCTTTTCTAAATTTTTTTCTTTCTTTTATCACCTCCCTTGGAGTTATTTTATTATGCAATTTGACCAGTGCATCAAATTGATATCTTAATTTTTTACCAATTCTCCTTAATGGGGCATCAGCCAAATTATTTTCATAAATAACTGATATTTCTGGATCAACTTTTGAAATTACCATGTCTAAAATATCCATAGTCGAAACAAAATATGGCCAGTTTTTTTCCATGTCCATCATAGTATTTTTAAATTTTTTAATTGATCCATATCTCAAAGCCTCTGTTGTTCCTAACCAAGCTGGTAACATCAGTCTAATTTGTGTCCAAGCAAATACCCATGGTATAGCTCTTAAACCTTTAATATTATCAACATTTTTCCTTTTTGTTGGTCTTGACCCTATAGCTAACTTTCCAAGAGATTTGTGAGGTGTGACTGTTTTAAAGTATCTAATAAAGTCTTCACTTTGATTTAAATATTTCCTATAAGCAGATGTTGAAATTTCAGACATGCTATGAATTAACTCTCGCCACTTAGGCTTTGATCTTGGAGGTGGGTTTAAAGAAGCATCCATAACCGCTCCGATGTAGCTACAAAGATTGTATTCAGCTAAAGGTTTGTATCCATATTTTTGTTGAATTACTTCTCCCTGATCAGTAATTCTAATTTTTCCATTTACAGTTCCAGCTGGTTGGGATTTTAATGTTGCCTGAATCGGACCACCTCCTCTTCCTGGAGATCCCCCTCTTCCATGAAAGAAAACTAAATCAAACTTATATTTTTTTGCTAGACCTCTTAATTCCTCTTGAAGTTTGTATTGATGCCAACTAGCTGACAATTTGCCTGCATCTTTACTAGAGTCTGAATATCCAATCATTACTTCTTGCTTAGCGCTTGTCATTTTTCTATACCAAGAAAGTTTGAATAAATTTTTCATAACGCTATTTGCATTTTTTAGATCATCTAAAGTTTCAAAAAGTGGAACAACCCTTAAAAAATTCTTTATTTTTGCTTGTATTTGTAAAAAATATACAGACAGAATATCAGATGCAGTAGAAGTCATTGATATAACATAGGCGCCTAAACATTCGTTAGGAGTTTTTGATATCTGCTTAAATGTGTTCCAGACTTCCTTGTTTTCTTTGTTAGTTATTTTTGTTCTATCGACAAAGTAATTTTTTTCTTTAATTAATTTATTCAATAATTTTATTTTTTCTTTTTCACTTAATAAATTATATTTAATGTTATATTTTTTTTTAAAAAGTTCATTTAGAAGCTTGCTATGTCGATCTGCTTCTTGTCTTATATCTAATCTAGCAAGATTAATACCAAAACATCTTACTCTTCTCATTAAGTCTAGTAAATCCGCGTTTGCAATATGGTCTTCTCTATTTAATTTTAAAGAATTTCTTACCTCTCTTAATGGAAGAGTAATTTCATATTTATTTTGTATCAATTTCTTTTCATCCAGATACGAATTATTATTTAAATGATTTTCAATTAGCTGATGTGTTAATCTTACTTTATTTCTAATAGGTCTTAAGAATACTCTATATGGCTCAAAACTACTTCCTGTTATTTTTTTAATTTTTGTCGAACATTCTTCCATTGATAAATCTTGTATTAATTTTGTAAGTTCTTTGTCGTATAATTTTGCGGCTTGCCATCGAGAAAATAACAAAACTTTCTTTGTGACTTCAGCAGTCACATTTGGATTTCCATCTCTATCTCCTCCCATCCAGGATCCAAATTGAATAGGATTAAAGTCTCTAGGTAAATCTTTCTTTAAATTTTTTCTAAATATATCGTTAAGTCTCTTATAAACCTTAGGTATTGTATCCCATAAACTATCTTCAATTACTGCTAAACCCCATCTTGCCTCATCTAGTGGAGAAGGTTTAGTCCTCTTAAGTTCATCTGTTTTCCATATTATAGCAATTTCTGAATATAACTGTCTGTCTAATTCGATAATCTTGGATGGATATTTTTTATACAAGTGCCTTTGTTCCAGTATATTAATTAAATTTGCGTATTTTTGAATTAAGGTTCTTCTTTTTACTTCTGTTGGATGTGCAGTTAAAACAATTCCAATATCAAGTTCTGTTGCTTGTTTATAAATTTTTTTGTCAGCAATTTTTTTATTTTTAAAAAGACCTTCAATTAAATCCTCAATAAATAAATTTTGATTTTTGTTTTTAAAATATGGATTTTCATATTCATTTAGCTTCCTTGAAGCATCAATTGACTCTGCGAGATTTAATAAATTCAAAATGTGTGAAAATGCTCTTGTTAACTTGAATGTATTTTCTGGTGAAAGTTTTTTAACTTCTGTAGATATTTTGGAAAAAACTTTACTTTTATTTTTGTCTCTTAGAGTATTTTTGGACAATAATCTAAATTTTTCAACAATATTAAAAAAGATTTGTCCCTCTTGGTCTTTTATAACTTTACCAAGAAAAGTACCTAATAATCTAAAATCATCTCTTAAAAGCTTTGTAGGTATTCGTTCATAGTAAAGATCTCTTTTCTTCATTACTTAAAATAAATTTTTTCTGTAAAATTCCTTTCGAATTAGTTTTTACACTAAAAAAGAAGCCAGAATATCTAAATTTTCGCAAATCTGCTTTGTTCATTCCCTTTGTTGCAGTTGAAACATAAAGTTCTTTATTATTTTTACCTCCAAAGGCACAATTTGTTATGTTTTTTGCAGGGAACTGAATTCTATGAATTAATTTTGCGTTTTTATTAAATACAGAAATACAAGCACCATGGAAATGAGCCACCCATAAATTTTTATTTTTATCTACAGTCATTCCATCAGGAACTCCTTCTTCTGGTGATAACTTTTTAAATATTTTTTTTTTAATTATTTTATTATTTTTATTAATCTTGATTTTATAGATAATTTTTTTTGGACTATCAGTGTGGTAAAAATTATATTTATCAATAAACGCTGGGCCATTTGTAATTCTATAATTTTTATCAACTCTAGTTAATTTAAGATTTTTATCTAACTTATACAAAGATCCTTTTTCAATTTTTCTTTCTAAATTGTCCATAGTACCAAACCAAAGATTTCCAGCAGGATCTGTTTTGCCATCATTTATTCTATTTAATTTTATTTTTGACTCTACAGGTATTGATTTTAAAACTTTTTTTGATTTCAAATTTTGAATTCTTAATTCACCTTGTAATCCTAAGATAAATATATGATCTTTTATATGTGCAATGAAACCTATTTCTTTATTAACTTTAAAAATGTTCTTTTTTTTACTTTTAATATTTAGAGAACAAATTTTCTTTTTCTTTATATCTACAAAATAAATAGAGTTATGCTCTTTAACCCAAAGTGTTCCTTCACCTAAAGTGCATCTTAATTTCCAAATTGGTTTTGGTTCTGTAGTTTTAATTTTATTCATTTACTTCAAACTCTTTAATAAAGTCCTCATTTGGGTTTATACCAATACCCACATTGTCTGTCACTGAAGCATATCCATTATTCTCTTTAACTTGATCTAAAATTGAAAAATTCTCTTTTGGTAAATCTGTTATAAAGATATTTTTTTCTGTAGTATCAAACTCTAGCATTGATTTTGTTGGAAATAATCCCCCTGGCATATCAGGTTGTGCAGTCAATAAATGAAGATTGACTGCAATACTCACAGCAGATCCCCAAACATGATTGATAACTGGAATAAAGTTAGCCTGTGCCATAGCTGCAACTTTCAAATATTCTGTAATGCCACCTAACCCACATACCTCTGGTTGAGCTATATCAATACATTCATTGGTAATTAATTTATTCCAACCATACTTTGTAAATTCTGCTTCACCACCTGCGACACTAGTAGATATCTTCTTTTTCAATTCTCGATATCCATTATAATCTTCTGGAGCAACAGGTTCCTCAAACCAATAAATATCTAGTTCATCAAGTCCTTTTCCAACATAAAGAGCATCTTTTAAATTATAAGCATGATTTGCATCAACCATTAATTTAAACTCTTTACCTATAGAGTTTCTAACTGCTTGTACTAGCTTTAAATCTTCTTTAGGACCTAATCCAACTTTCATTTTCATAGCTTTAAAGTTTTTTGATTTAATCTGTTTTGCTTCTTCTTGAAATAATGGAATTAACTCATTAACTGGTTTTTGTTGCAACATCATCCCATATCCATATACAGGAACATCATCATTACATTTTCCTCCAACAAGTTGGTAAAGTGGAGCTTTCGTTTTCTTACCAAGTATGTCCCATAAAGCTATATCTACTCCTGATAAAGCTTGTATAGGCATACCTTTTTGACCACTATCTCTTAAAAGATTGTAAACTTTTTGCCATATATGCTCTTTGTTTAAAGGGTCTTCACCAATCACCAAAGGCTGTATAACTTTTTCAACAATATACTTGTTTGCTAGGGCTATATTTCCAGGGCCAAAACACTCACCCCAACCCGTTATCCCTTCATCTGTTTGGACTTCAACGAGGTGGGCTGTACGATGTTTATAGTATTGTTGTGAGTAACCGAGTTCTTTTTCTAACTCATATCTAAGTACATGACTTTTAATAGAAGTTATTTTCACAACAAATTATAAAGCAATTACCTTCGAGTTTTGCTCTCCTAAATTCTCAACTGATAATTTCATCATATCACCAGCTTTTAAGAACTGCTGTGGCTTCATTCCCATGCCTACTCCTGGAGGTGTCCCTGTTGTAATAATATCTCCTGGTAAAAGAGTCATATACTTGCTCAAATAAGATACTATCACATCAACATTAAATATCATTGTGCTTGTATTACCTGTTTGCATTCTTTTTCCGTTTACATCCAAGCTCATTTTTAAATTATTAACGTCTGATATTTCATCTTTTGTAACTAAATGTGGACCAACAGGGCCGTAAGTGTCATGAGATTTTCCTTTAACCCATTGTCCCATTTTTTCAAGTTGCCACTCACGTTCACTTACATCATTTACCAAACAATAACCTAAAATATGATCTTGTGATTGATTTTCTGTAATATGTTTAGCTTCTTTACCAATTACAATACCAAGCTCTACCTCCCAGTCTAATTTTTTTGATCCTGAAACTATTTCAACATCATCGTTGGGTCCAACTATACAGCTAGTTGCTTTCATAAAAACTATTGGTTCTTTTGGAATATCTGCACCAACTTCAGCAGCATGATCAGAATAATTAAGGCCAATAGCTATAAACTTACGTGGGCTGGTTATACAAGATCCTATTCTTTCATTTGAGGATAGTTCAGGTAAATTCGATAAATCAGCATTTTGTAACTTTGCAAAAGTCTCAAAGTTTAAAAAATCAGGATTTAAATCTTTAATATGAGAACTTATATCTCTAATTTTACCATCCTTATCCATAACAGCTGGCTTTTCACTTCCTTTTTGTCCTACTCTTAATAATTTCATATTTGTCCTTTTGTTGTTTAATTATATTGAAATTCCACCATCAACTGAAATTGTTGTTCCTGTTGTAAATGTTGCATCATCGCTTGCTAAATATACAGCCACTGCTGCTATTTCCTCAGCAGTTCCTAATCTTCCCATAGGTTGTCTGGCAATGAAATCTTTTTTTGCCTGAACTGGATCTGGGCTTTGATTAACTCTATCTTGCCAAGATGGTGAAAAAACTGTCCCTGGTGCTATTGAATTACATCTTATATTTTGTTTAACAAAATCTGCTGCTATTGATTTAGTTAAACCAATTACTGCACCTTTTGTTGCTCCATAAACAAACCTATTTGGAAAACCTTTTAAACTTGATGCACATGATGATACATTAATGATGCTTCCACCATTTTGTTTTACCATTAAAGGTAGGATAGCTTTACACATAAAATACATAGACTTTACATTCACAGTTGAGGAAAAATCCCAATCTTTTTCCTCACACTCTAAGATTGTACCATGATGGACAAAACCAACTGCATTAAACAAAACATCTACTTTATCTAATGTTTTAGTAAATTCTAAAATCGCACTGTTATCTGTGGAGTCTAACTTTTGTACTTTAATCTCAGAATATTCTTTATTTAAATCAGCCAAAGTCTTATCATTTAAATCAGTTGCAGTAACCTGAGCACCTTCTTTATGAAATGCAATTGCAGTTGCTTTTCCAATTCCTTGACCTGCTGCTGTTACTAGAATTTTTTTACCTTCTAATCTTCCACTCATTTTTTATTTATCCTTTCGATTTCATTATAAAGTGAACTATGATCAGTGTTTCCATGACCATTATCGACAAGAGTTTTATACATTTCTTTGACCAAATTTGAAATAGGTAAATGCGTATTATATGAGTTTGCGCACTCTAAAATGTTATTCATATCTTTTAAATGAGTTGAGGTTTTGCCTTTCGGACTAAAATCTTTATCTATCATTCTTTTTCCATGCGTTTGTAAAATTTTACTATCTGCCCAACCTCCTGAGAGGGCTTTAATTAATTTAACTGGATCAGCACCTGCTTTTTCACATAAGATGATTGCTTCTGCAACCGCCCCTATTGTTATTCCTACTACAATCTGATTTGCTAACTTTGAAACTTGTCCACTACCAATGGGACCTACCAAAGTTGGATTTCCCATAGCTTTTAAAATATTTATAGAGTTATCAAAAACACTTTGTTCTCCACCTACCATTATAGCTAAAGAGGCTTCTTCAGCTCCAATTGTTCCTCCTGATACTGGTGCATCTAAATAATTTACATTTTTTGATTTTAAACTGTTTCCATATTTTGTTGCTGTCGTTGGTTTAACAGAGCTCATATCAATAACAGTTGATCCAAGCTTTAAATTCTCTATCAAATCTGAATTATTCATTATTGCATCAACAGCGCTATCATCTGTTAACATTGTTATAATAAAGTCATTATCTTTAACAACTTCACCTAATGTCTTTGATATTTCTGCGCCATACTCTTTTAAAGGCTCAGCTTTATTTATCGAACGGTTGAAGACTTTTAATTTAAAATCTGATTTTAATAAATTTTTAGCCATTGGCAGGCCCATAAGACCTGTTCCAATAAAGCCTATTTTCATCATGGTTTAGGTTTAAACTCGTGGAAGTTTTGCGTCATCGCCTCTGGGAAGAACATAACACATGCTAATACAATCAACTGAATAACTATAAATGGAGCAAAGCCTCTAAATATATCTGTTAATGAAATATGTGGAGGGGCAACTGATTTTAAATAAAAAGCGGCGGGCCCAAAAGGTGGACTTAAAAATGAAACCTGCATGTTTACACAAAATAATATTCCAAACCAAATTGGATCAAATCCAAGAGCTATAACTATTGGTAAAAATACCGGCATTGCTAACAATACAATTCCAACCCAATCCATAAATGCTCCCATTATTAAAAACATTATCTGCATCATGAAAATTAAGTACATTGGTTTTAAATCATAAGCCAAAATAGTTTCTGCTACATATTTTGGACCTCCTGCAAGAGAATAAGCACCCGCTAAAACTGTAGCACCAAAAGTAATAGTTAAAATAGTTCCTGATGCTTTGAAAGTTCTTGTTAATGCATCTTTAAATAAAAACCATGTAAGTTCTTTTCTTGCAAAAATTATAATTAATGTAGCAACCACTCCCATACCAGCTGCTTCGGTAATTCCTGTCATTCCTGAGTAAATTGAACCTAAAACAATTATAACAATACCAATCGGTGGTAATAGACCTGGTAGGTAAGACATTTTTTCTTTTAAAGTTAAAGCTGGCTCATCACTTAAAGGTGCTAAATGTGGCTGTAATCTTGTTCGAATTAAAATGTATGTAATAATTAAACCTGAAATCATTAAGCCAGGAACAATAGCTTCTTGAAACAACATTGTAATTGAGGTTTCAGTAGTTAATCCATAAATAATTAAAACAATTGAAGGGGGTATCATTGTGCCTAAAGATCCTGATGCACAAATTATACCAATCGACATATCTTGATCGTATTTTAATCTCAACATTTGGGGTAATGCAATCAAACCTAATAAAACTATTTCTCCACCAATAATTCCACTCATCGCTGCCATGATTGTTGCCATAATGGCAGTCACAACACCTACTCCACCTCTAGTTTTTCTTAACCAAGCATTTAATGCATCATATAAATCTCTTGCTATATTTGAGCGTTCTAGCAAGGAGGCCATAAATATAAATAAAGGAACCGACAAAAATGAGTAAGTGACAACAAGAGAATAGTATCTTGAAAGTAATATGCCTAATGCATGTTCACCTATGTATAAAAATACTAGTACTGCACCCATAAAACCAGATGCAAATCCCATTGGAACACCTATAGAGATAAGTAATAATAATCCTACTATAAGTATTATAGAAAGTGATCCTATATCCATTTTATTTCAATTCTTTAGAAGGGTCGTATTGTTTTTCTTTAGGATTTCTCCAATCAATAATTAAATTATTTACAGACTGGACGGCTATAAGAAACACACATAAAAGTGTTAGTGGCTTCATAGTAGCAGGAATTGGTGGATCCCAATAAGTTGCAAATCTCTCCCAATTTATAAATGATCTATAAGCATCTTCCATGCCACCAAAAATTACAGCTGCTGCGAAAAGAACAATAATTAAAGTACTGATTAAATCAAAGATTCTCTGGGTAGGTCTACCTACCCAATCATACAATAATACTATTCTAATATGGCTTCTTAATCTTGTTGCATATATTCCACCAACTAAATAACAAACACCAGCAAGCCATAGACATAATTCATTTGCCCACAAAGTTGGTTTTAACAATACGTATCTCATAAAAATTTCATACATCATCACAATTACAATTACAGGAATTAAATATTTAATTGTGTGACTTAAAAATAAGGAAATTCTATCAATCCAATTTATTGGAAAATCATCTTTACTTGCGACTTTTTCACTTTGCTCTTGTAACTGTTTATCTTGCAATTCTTTGTCACGCATAAACTTAAAATTTTTTTTAATTAGAAGGGCCTTTTCAGGCCCTTCAAGATTTTTTATATACTTATTTATAGGATACCGTTAGCTTTCATATAAGCTTTGTGTATCTCAATAAGTGCTGCAGCTTCTGGGGATTTGGTCTTCCATTCTTCCCAAGCACCAAGTGCAGCTTGCCTAAATTTAGCTCTATCTTCTTTAGACCAGTCATGAAGAGTAACGCCCATTTCCTTTAAAGCTTTAACAGCTTCTGCGTTCTTTCTTTCAACCAAACTGGTGATAGTTCTTCCACAGATTTCGATTGCAGCTAACATTGCACCTTTTTCGTGAGGCTTTAACTTGTTCCATACTTTTGTATTACAAGCTAAGTGGTCAGCTGGCATAGAGTGGAAACCTGGATATGTAGCATATTTATTTTGCTCATAGTGTCCACCTGCATAGTTAGTCGCTAAAGATGAATAGTCAGCACCATCAATTAGACCAGTTTGTAGAGCAGTTGGAACTTCACCAAAGTCCATAACAATTGGCTTAGCACCTAATGCTGTAAAGATCATACTTTCCATTCCTGGAGGTGATCTAAATTTAAAGTCTTTTAATGAAGCAACATCTGGAATTGGTCTGCTAGATATTAAAGACTCGTGTCCTGGTATCCACCAACCAATTAATGTCATTCCATATTTGTTGTAAAGTGCATCAACTGCTTCTTGAGCTCCTGGGAAATTCAAGAATTCATATTGTTGATATGGGTTATCGTATCCACCCATTACATCACCTGCAAATTGAAATGCTGCATTTTTACCTGTTTGGTAACCTGCACCAGTCATATCACAATCAATAATTCCAGTTTGTGCCGAGTTAAATACCTCAGCAGATTTACCGGTTACTGATGATGAGTAGAACATTTCTACTTTTAAGCTTCCGCCAGAAAACTTTTCAACGTTTTTAGCGAATTGAGCGGCAACTTCACCATTAGGTGAACTAGCTGTAAAGTGTGTTTCAATCTTTAAAGTCTTTGCATTTGCAGAGCCAAATAAAGCAATAGAAACAATAGCTACAGCTGCTATAGTTTTAGATATAAGTTTAAACATTATCTTCCTCTCGTTTATGTTTTTTTTTTAAAGTTAACCATAAATGATTTTTGAGATCAATAATTTCGTTTAATTTTTATATATAGAAATTATATATATTCATTGAACAGACAACTTGAAGTTGTTCTAAACTACTTCTGAAATAAGAGGTTTTTTATTGAAATAACAATAAATGTTATCAACTGCCATCATACTCATTGCTAATCGAGTCTCATGAGTCGCACTACCAATATGTGGTAAAACAAAACAGTTATCTAATTTTAAATATCTTTTATCTAAATTAGGTTCATTATTAAATACATCTAAACCAGCCGCATAGATTTTTTTATTCTCGAGAGCATCAATTAAATCATCATCATTAATAGTTGATCCTCTTGAGGTATTTATAACAACAGAGTGCTTAGGTAATAAATTTATAGTTGAAGCATTTAAGATGTGTTTGGTCTCAGAAGTTGCTGGTGTGTGTATACTTACAAAGTCACACTCAGGTAGCATGGACTTGATATCAGAAAAATACTTTGCCCCATCCTCTTGATCGTCAGTGAGTTTATTTCTGTTATGATAAATTATCTTCATTCCAAATGCTTTAGCACTTTTTGCAGCCATTCTTCCAATACGACCCATACCAATAATTCCTAAAGTTTTACCTGTAACAGAGTTTCCAATCATAAATTTGGTAAGATCAGGTTTTTGATTTTTCCAATTGTCTGTTTTCACTAGATTGTATGCTTCACCAATTCTTCTTGAAGCTGCCAGAATTAATAGAATAGTCGTTTCTGCTACTGCTTCATTTAAAACATTAGGCGTATTTGTAATTTTTATTTTTTTTTCTTCTGCAGATTTTATTGAAATATTATCATAACCAACACCTACTTGAGCTATAATTTTTAATTTACCATTTAAATTATTAAAAAAATTTTCACTAATTTTATCAAAACCAGTCGAAATCATTCCATCGTAAGCATTAACAATTTTTATTAAGTCACTTTCTGGAATGGGTTCATCTTTTGGATTTAAAGTTACTTCAAATTCTTTTTGAAGTTTTTCCTCTGCTAAATGTGATATTTTTCTGGAAACTAATATTTTTGGCCTCATTAGTGGGAATCTCTTGGTAAACCTTTGGTATGTGATACGTCCAAGTATTTACCTCGAGAATTAATGCATGCACCATCATCCAATTGACCAACAGTATTTCTAAATATTTCCTGCCAAGGAGTTTGATTTTTTGGCTTAAATACTTTTTTGTTTTTTCTTCGTTTTTTAAATTCAGCTTGAGAAATCAATAAATCAACTCTTCTTTTATTTAAGTCTATTTTTATTTTATCGTAAGTTTTAACAATTCCTAGATCTCCACCTACTGCTGACTCTGGTGAAACATGTAATATTGAAGGACTCTCTGATGTTCCACTCTGTCTTCCATCTCCTAAAGTTGGTAAATGTCTTATTCCTTTTTTTAATAATCTGTCAGGTGGTTGCATATTAACCACTTCAGCTGATCCAGGATAACCGACAGGTCCACAACCTCTAATAATTAATAAAGAGTTTTCATCTATCTTTAACTTCTTATCATTAAGTCTTTTATGATAATCCTCAGGACCTTCAAAAACAATAGCTTTACATTCAAAAACATTTGGGTGTTTGGGGTTTGATAAATATTGATCTCTAAATTCTTTACTAATTACGGATGTTTTCATGATAGCAGATGAGAAAAAGTTACTTTTCATAACTAAGAAACCAGCTTTTTTCGTCAATGCATTCTTAAATGTTTTAATTACTTTGTTATCTACTTCAACTTTCTTTTTTAAATTTTCTCCTACAGTTTTTCCTGTAACTGTCTTTATGTTTGTGTGAATTTTTTTATTTTTAATTAATTCCTTCATGACAGCAGGTATTGCACCAGCTCTGTGAAAACTTTCCATTAAGAATTCTCCTGCAGGTTGGCAATTTACCAACAAAGGAATGTTGTGCCCAAGTTTTTGCCAATCAGAAAGATCAAATTTAATTCCCATATGTTTTGCAATAGCACTTAGATGAGCTGTGCAATTACTAGATCCACCTATAGCACTAGCAACCACAACTGCATTTTCAAAAGCTTTACGTGTCAAAATTTTTGATGGGGTTAAATCCTCATGAACCATACCAACAATTCTTTTTCCAGTTTCATAGGAAATTTGTTCTCTTTCTCTATAAGGAGCTGGAATAACCGCTCCTCCTGGTAGAGACATTCCTAAAGCCTCTGCCACAGAGTTCATTGAAGAAGCTGTTCCCATAGTATTACAGTGACCAGCACTTGGTGAGGATGATGAAACCATATCCATAAATTCCTCATATTTAATCTCTCCTTTAGCCAACATTTTTCTAGCTTCCCAAACTACTAAGCCAGAACCAGCTAACTTTCCTTTGTAAACTCCATCTAACATTGGACCACCTGATAAAACTATTGCAGGAATATTTACTGTTGCAGCTGCCATTAAAGCTGCTGGCGTAGTTTTATCACATCCTGTTGTTAAGATAACCCCATCAATTGGGTATCCATATAAAACTTCCACTAGTGACAAATAAGAAAGATTTCTATCCAACATTGCAGTTGGTCTTTTTCCAGTTTCTTGAATTGGGTGAGTAGGAAATTCCATTGGTATACCACCTGCTCTTCTAATTCCGTCTTTAATTCTTTTGCTTAAAGACATAAAATGCCTATTGCATGGAGAAAGATCACTGCCAGATTGCGCTATTCCTATAATTGGATTTCCAGATTGTAATTCTTTTCTTGTAAGACCATAATTTAAATACCTTTCTAGATATAATGCCGTCATGTCAGGGTTTTTTGGATTATTGAACCACTGTTTACTTCGGAAACTCTTTTTTCTTTTTTTAGGCATAATTTAAATAATGGTTTGTTTAAGTTATTGGTTATATAATAAATTTATGAATAATCTAATAGTTTTAAACAAGAATGACAATGTGGGCGTTAGCCAATTTATTATTCCTGAAAAAACTAAAATTGAAGGTCATGAGATTAGCACTATCGATCCAATCCCTTTTGGGCACAAAGTTTGTTTAAAAACTATTAAAAAAGGCGATCCAATCATAAAATATGATCAAATTATTGGATTTGCTTTAGATGATATTAAACCAGGACAACATGTTCATTCTCATAATTTAGAATTTAGAGAATTTAAAAGAGATTTTAAAGTTACAAATAAAAAACATGTTATTGATGAAAAAGCAGACACCTTCTTTAATGGAATTTTAAGAGATAATGGACAGGTTGCTACTAGAAATTATATTGGAATTGTAAGTACTGTAAATTGCTCAGCTACTGTCACTAAAATGATAGTTGAGAAGATAAAATATTCTGACATTTTAAAAAATTATCCAAACATTGATGGCATAGTACCAATTACTCACTCAACAGGATGTGGAATGAATACTGAAAGTGAAGGAATGCAAATTTTTCAAAGAACTATAGATGGATTTAAAAATCATCCTAATTTTT
The DNA here is from genome assembly GCA_902529645.1 of uncultured Pelagibacteraceae bacterium. GTDB lineage: Bacteria > Pseudomonadota > Alphaproteobacteria > Pelagibacterales > Pelagibacteraceae > Pelagibacter. Next base: position 72,096 of record CABZXO010000001.1, read on the forward strand.
CTCATGTATTTGTTATTGGTTTAGGATGTGAATGTGCGCAAGTCAGTTTATTTGATGAGTCTTTAAAGAAACATAACCGTATTCATTTTCTAACAATCCAAGATGAAGGTGGAACAAAAAAAATAGTCGAAAAAGTGTTATCTCAAATTAAAAATTTGCTTTCAGAAGCTAATAATGTTGAAAGATCTTCACAACCAGTAAGTCATCTAACTTTAGCTCTTCAATGTGGCGGATCGGATGGATATTCAGGTATAACAGCAAATCCTGCATTGGGAGTTGCAGCAGATCTTTTGGTTAAAAAAGGTGGAAGTTCAATTTTATCAGAAACTCCAGAGATTTACGGAGCTGAACATTTATTAATTAATAGAGCAAGCTCACAAGAGACTGCTGATAAGCTATTAAAAAGAATTGAATGGTGGAGACATTATACTTCAATTAATAACAGTTCTATGGATAACAATCCTGCGCCAGGAAATAAAAAAGGTGGTCTTACAACTATCTTAGAGAAATCCCTAGGTGCTGTTGCAAAAGGAGGAAATTCTATACTTCAAGATGTATTGCACTATGCGGAACCTCTAAAAAATAAAGGTTTTAATTTTATGGATTCTCCAGGTTATGATCCGGTATCAGTTACGGGTCAAGTTGCATCAGGTGCTAATGTAATTTGTTTTACGACAGGACGTGGATCTTGTTTTGGCTGTAAACCAGTTCCAAGTTTAAAACTTTCTACAAACACAGCGATGTTTGAAAGAATGTCTGAAGACATGGATATTAACTGCGGGACAATTGCTGAAGGAAATGAAAAAGTTGAAGAAGTTGGTCAAAAAATATTTGAATTAGTTGTAAATACTGCTTCAGGAAATAAATCAAAAAGTGAAATCAACGGCTACGGTGATGAGGAGTTTAATCCTTGGCAAGTTGGCGTTGTAATGTAATTGATATTTCCTGTGCCTCAACAAACATCCTTGATTAATGTAATTCTATTAGCTGCTGGTGGTTTTTTCATGTTCGTTTGTATGGACTCAATGGCAAAATACCTTGGGACAGTTATGCCAGTTACCCAAGCAATTTGGGGTAGATTTTTCTTCCACTTAATTTCTTTAATTATATTTTTTTTAATTTTTAAGCCAAAAGTAAATTTAAAAAAAAATTTGAAAGTTCAAATAATAAGATCAATTTTAATGGTTACCGCTACTTCTTTTATGTTTTATTCTTTACAAAAATTTGACTTGGTAGATATTTATGTTGTTTTCTTCACAGCTCCATTGATTGTTTCATTACTTTCAGCGTACTTTTTAAAAGATATATTAACACCCAAGGGTATAATTTTGATGCTGCTAAGCTTTGGATCTATTATTTACTCATTGGGACCAAGTATGAGAATATTTAGTTTAGATTTAATATTCCCTATTGTTCCTCCAGTTTGCTGGGCTCTTTATCAATTTTTTACTAAAATTGTATCAGGCGATAACGATCCATTTGCTGCTATATTTTATACTTCAATTTTAGGTGCAATAATTTTTAGTATTTTTATATTTTTTAATTGGGTGCCATTAGAGAAAAATATCTTTTGGCTTTATTTAGTAATTCTTGGTTTAGCAGGTTTTGTAAGTCATTCTTTGATTATCTATGCAATTCAGCTTTCTAATTTATCTTTTGTTACGAATTTTCAATATTCACAACTTGTTTGGTCAACAATTATAAATTTTTTAATTTTTGGTGTACCATTTGATTATAATAAAATTATTGGTGTGATAGGAATTATAATTTTTGGCATAATGTTTATTCGAACTGAGGGAACTAAAAAAAATAATTGATGAGATAATTATGAGAAATATTGGATTTATTGGTGTTGGTTATATGGGCTACGGAATAGCCAAAAATATTTTAAAACATAAAAATAATCTTTTTGTGATTGCTAATAAAAATAGAAAACCAATTGAGAAAATTGTTAGCGAAGGAGCAAAAGAAGTAAAATCTTTTAAAGATTTTTCTAGTAAAAATTTAGATGCGATGTTTATGTGTGTTACCAATACTTCAATAGCGAAAATAATTTCTAAAAAAATATCTGATACTTTGGATAGTAAAACTTTAATTATTGATATCACTACTCATAATAAAACTGGATCAATAGAAACAGAGGAAATATTCAAAGCAAAAAATATTAATTATGTTGAATGCCCCGTAATGGGAGGACCAGTTCAAGCAGAGGAAGGTACTCTAGGGGGTATTGTTGGAGCATCAGATGAAAATTTTAAAATCGCTGAACCATACTTTAATTTTTTCTGTAAAGAATATTTTCACTTTGGACCAGTTGGAATGGGAGCAAAATCTAAGCTTTTAAATAATTTTTTATCTCTTGGAAATGCTGCATTAGTTAATCATTTAGCTAAAAGTGCTAAAGAAATGGGTTTAGATTTAAAAAAAGTATTTGATGTAGCAAAACTTGGTTCTGGAAATTCTGCAGCACTTAATAGAGTTTTTGATAATCTGTTAAAAGGTGATTTTACTGGATTTAAATTTACGGCAAGTAATTCAGTAAAGGATTTAACTTATATTCAAGACTTATTAAAAGATTTTCCTGAAGCTGAAAAAGTTGCTGAAGTAAATAAAAATTATTTTCAAAAAGCTATTGATGACGGTTACGGTGAAAACTTTATTAGTGAATTAATAAATAAAAAATAATTTAAGATGTAAATTAACTTTCCGGGAATCTACTAAAGCACTAGGTTGTATTCAATAAATATATTTACTCAAAATTAAAATAAATAAATTGAAATTATATTAATTATAATTACCTTTTTTATAGAAGGAGGTTTATGTTAATACTTTCACCACCTGATACTTAGCTGATCAGCTTTTCATTTGAAAAATATAACAAAAAATAAAATCCTCTCGGATTTAAATGCCAAAGAGGCGATACAGGGGAGCTCTTTAGGTATACACTTAAAGAGCGAACCCTTTAAAACTAATTTGCTGATTTTAATATTTCTAGAGGAAGTTGAGCTTCTGGGTATTTTTTTTGACACAACTTTTCGTAGTTTTCACAAAAACTTATAATGGTTTTTTTAACTTCTTTTTTGTTTTTATTTGAAAGATTAAGCTCTTTAATTAATTCACTGCAACTATTTTCTAATTCTTTTATTTGTTTTCCAGAAAAAAATTCTCCTGTTTCTATTTCCCAATAAGTGTCTTCAAGCTCATCATCAGTTAGATCATTTAATTTTTTTTGTAATAATTTAATTATCTGGTCCTCTGTTACTTTATCTCTCATGGGAGAATCCTTAAGTTTTCCAAGGCATTTATCTCTTAATCCATCAATGAAATGAAAATAAGGTTTACCCTCTGAAAAATCTCTAAAATGATTTGTATTAAAATACTTATCTATAGCTTTTTCTGTTGAAACCTTTTCTTTGCCCTTAATTATCGCTATTTGTACATAAACTTCTTGGCTAATATATTCTTCAATATGATCTTTAACTCTTTGAGGTATCATTTTTTATCTTGGTAACTAATGTTCTTCTCTATACCTACTGTGACAAGCCTTACAATTACTCCACATAAATTGTTTCAGGGTTCCTCTTATATCATCGGCATCTTCAATAACAGTTGTGAGTTTTATCATATCCTCAGATGCTTTTGTCATTAATGCATTAAAAGCGTCTTTTTCTTCCCAAACAGTTGGTAAAGCTTCAGTATCAAATTCATCTTCAGTGCTTTCGGGAAATAACTCTATCAAAACTTTATAATTTTCACTCATTTCAATCATTAGTTTTTTTGCTTTTTCAAAATCTCCTTTAGATGAAAAAGCTTGTACTCTTTTTGCTGTACTATAGTTTTTACTAAATAATGCTTGTCTACTTTTAACAATCTCCTCAACTGTTAATTCGGCATTACTAGATGAGACGAAAAATATGCTTAAAATTGAGAATAAAATTATTTTAATATATTTTTTTATGTGATTAAATAAAATATGCATGTAACAAATACCGTAACAGAGTATGGCATTATATCAAAAGCGTTACATTGGCTCAGCGCAATTATTCTTTTTATACAAATGCCTTTAGGGTTCTATCTAGTGGATTTAGATTTTGGTGATCAAAGAATTACCATTGAAGATATACACGTTACACTAGGTTTAACTGTTTTTTATATAATAATAATAAGGTTAATAAATAATATACTTAATCCAACTCCAAAATTAGATCCAAGTATTTTTAAAGGACAAAGGTTTTTGGCAAAAATGAACCATGTACTTTTATATATTGCTATTTTATCAATAACAATTTCAGGAATATTAAAAAAATTATTTAACGGAGAAACATTAACAATATTGTTTAGAGAAATTCAAATTAATGAAAATTTTGATTTAGCAGATCAGTTTTATGAAATTCATATTCTTTCAAATTATACTCTTATCGGTTTAATAGTGCTTCATATATCTGCTGTTATTGTTCACAAACTATTTTTTGGGGACAATTTATTAAAAAAAATTCTTTAATTTTAATGACAAGCAATTCCAAATTTTTTTAATCTCCAATAATTATAAGGCCAAGGAGTTAAAAAACCTACGATTAACATTATTGGCACCACCCACCATGTTAAAATTGCACCTCCAGTTAAAACATAGTCAGTTAAATTCATCATGATTTCCATACTAATCATTGAAATTAAACTCATGCCACAAGCTGTTTTGAATGCATTAACAAAATTAAAATTTTGTGTCATTAAAATTATAGTTTCTAAAATAATACTTGTAATCAATCCGTTTATGATTGCTAAAATCATTATTCCTAAAATTGGAAAAGGAATTTGAGTTAATTGAAAAAATAATATAGTTCCAAAATCTCCAATTGCACAACCAAGTACACACCAGGCTGTATTTTTTGCACTTCTTCTCCAAGTATGTTTACAAGACCAATTAAATGTAGTCGCTGTCATAATTATTTACTCATATTAATTTGATATTCATACTTATCAATAGGCCAAAAGGACTTTACATAAGCCAATATACTATGAATTTCTTTATCAGATAATTGATCTTCAAATCCTATCATTTTACCTTCATAATTTTTTACTAATTTTGCTAATCCATATTTAATTATTGCATGTAAAGTTTTATCATCATGATGCCAAGTATGACCTGTTCCGTTTAATGGAGGAGCTTTTCTATGTCCTTCTTCATCTATGCCTTTCCAGTTTTCAGCTCCAGCTAAATTAATCATATGACAAGAAACACAATTTTTTTCATATGCAATTTTACCTCTTTCAATCATGAGTTTAGAATCAGTTGTTATAGGAAAATGATTATGAGCAATTACTGTGTTTAACAAACTGAATATAAAGAAACCAATAGTAAGTGAAATTAGTTTAAACATATGGTTGTTATGGATATTTGATTTATTAAAACAAGTACATGTGTTAATTTAAGCTATGATCTTTAAGCAAGTTTTTGACACTAAATCATCAACTTATACTTATATAATTGCATCTGATAGGGGCCGAGAAGCAGTCATAATTGATCCAGTAATTGAGAATGTTGAAAGCTACATAAAGTTACTTAAAGAATTAGATTTAAAACTAGTGAAGGTAATAGATACCCATATTCATGCTGATCATGTAACTGGCGCAAGTAAACTAAAGCAAGCCACAAATTGCTCTACACTTATGGGGGAACATACCCCTGCTGATGCTGTAGAAATTAAAGTAAAAGATGATGAAAAAATAAAAATTGACCAAATAGAAATCAAAGCGATGTATACACCTGGTCATACTTCTGACAGTTATAGTTTCTTAATGGATAACTATTTGTTTTCAGGAGATACTCTTTTAATTAATGGCACCGGTAGAACAGATTTTCAAAACGGAAGTTCAAAAGATGCATATAATTCAATATTTAATAGATTGTTAAAATTACCTGACGAAACCATTTTATATCCTGGTCATGACTATAATGGAAAAGAATCTAGTACAATTGGTAATGAAAAAAAATTTAATCCAAGATTGCAGATTAAAAATGTTGATGAATATGTTGAACTTATGTCAAATCTTAACTTAGCAAAACCACAATTAATAGATATTAATGTAAGTAGAAATATTAAGTTGGGTGCTAACTAAAGACAACAAATATTAAAAACCAATAAGAAACTAATCCAGCTGATATTGTTGCAATTACATTTTTTGAAAAATAACCTACAATAACAGCAACTAATGCTCCAAAAATTTTGGGATCATTCATTTCTATAAAAGTTCCAAAATCATTTATAAATATTCCTGGAAATATTATTGCCGGGAATACTGCAGAAGGAACGTATTCCAACACTGCTTTAATTTTATCTCCCAACATATCTCTACTTATTAAAGCGATCATAGTCATTCTAGTAAAGTAAGTTAATATTCCAGCAAAAATAATTGAGGTAAGAGTCATTTTTTTAACCCCAATAATAGTGCAGCAACGAACAAAGCAATTATTGGTGAAATAATTATATAAGATTTAAATGGAGCATCAAAAAATAACAGTGAACTTAAACCACAAGTAATCATGACGATTACATGATCTAATTTTTTTAAATCCTGAACAATAATTGCTATAAATGTTAAAGGAATTGCAAATTTTAATCCAAGTTCCTCAGGAACAAATGATCCTAAAATAATCCCAGATAAAGTTGCAATTTGCCAACAAACCCAAAGAGTACATCCTGTACCAATTAAATGGTAATATAAAAATTCCTCACCTTTATTTTTTTTGAAAAATTTATTAGATTCAGCAAATCCTTGATCTACAACAATATAAGAAATTAATAATTTTTTTAAAAAAGATAATTTTTCTAAATATTCAGATAATACAGCTCCATATAATAAATGTCGAGAATTTATAATTCCAACAGAGGCAACCGAAACCAAACTAGATGCACCTCCTGATAGTAACTGTAAAAAAACTATTTGCGATGCACCTCCAAAAATAATGAAGGACATTGCGTAGACTAAATATGGATTAAAACCAAGCTCAACTCCAATTGCACCACAAATAATTCCAAATGGAATTACTGAAAGCATATGCGGAGAAATATCCACCATACCTCTTGTGAATAATTGTTTTTTTGAAAGCATTTGCTTGTTTTATTAAAAACAAACTATGTGATCAATATGAATCGGTCTTTTAATTCCAAACTTCTCATCAGCTTCGTGTTGATGCTCATGATGGGAATGAACAAAAACTGGTATGAGTAAATCGCTATTGGTTTTTAAAGTATAAATAAAGTTGGTACCTCTAAATTTCCTATCAACCACCTCTAATTTTAGATTACTTTTGTCATCATGCTCAAGATCTTCTGGCTGTAATAATAATTTTACATTTGATCCTTTTGGATAATGCTTAATGAAATTGCCTTTAATTGTTCCTAGGTCATCGTTTTCTAATGAATTTTCTCCTGTCACTTTTGCAGGAATTAAAATACCTCTATTTAAAAAATTAACTACTTCTTCTGAGTTTGGAAAATGGTAAACATTATAAGGATCATCAAACTGTTTGATTTGACCATCTAGTACAATTGCACATTTATGCCCAAGGTAAAAAGCTTCATATGAATCGTGAGTCACTATTATTGTTGTAATCTTCAATTTACTTAACATTTTTTTTAATTTTACTTGTATCTCCTCTTTAAAACTTTGATCAACATTTGATAACGGTTCATCTAAAAGCAATAGATCAGGTTGTGTTAAAAGTGATCTAGCAAGTGAAGCTCTTTGTGCTTCTCCAGCACTAATTTCGTGTGGGTATTTTGTTAAAATTTGTTCTATATGAAGAAAATTAACTATCTCGTTAAAGCTAAGTTTTTTTTTTCTTTTTCCCTGATTTCTTTCAGCACCTAATAAAATATTTTTTTCAACTGTGTAATGTGGAAACAAACTATTATCTTGAAAAGCTAAGGATATATTTCGATCCTCAGGCTCTATATTTTGATCTTTGGAAGATAATATTTTACCGTTTAGTTTAATTGTACCTTTTTCAATTTTTTCTAAGCCAGCAATAGTTCTAAGTATTGTTGTCTTTCCAATTCCTGATGGACCTAAAATACATAAAGTATCTCCCTCATTTTCAATTACGAAAGATGCGTTCTTGACTTTAGTCTTCCCACTTATTGTAAAATCAACATTTTTTATCTCTAAATAGCTATTACTCATTATCCCTCAGAACATATTTAGATGTAAGCATTATAAAGAAACTTGCAATAAGAATTAAAAATAATGAAGGTACAGCAGCAGCTTCTAACAAGTCTTCCGAGGCAGATACATATGCCGTAGTTGCGAATGTTTCAAAATTAAAAGGTCTTAAAATCAACGTGATCGGTAATTCTCTTATTATTTCTAAAGAAATAAGAATTCCAACAAATAAAAGAGATTTTCTTAAGAAAGGTATATGAATATTCATGAAAGTCTTTTTTTTAGAATAACCAAGTAGGTATGAACTTTCATCAACTGAAATATTTATTTTTTCGTATCCAGATTTTATTCCATTAAAAGCTAAAGAATAGAACCTAATAAAATAAACAATAACCAAACCAAGAATAGAACCAATAAATATTTTTTTTACAGATAAAAAGCCTAGTGCTTTAACTACGTTGTCATCAAACCAAGCTATAAAAGTTATAAAAGCTACAGCTAAGATTACTCCTGGAATAGCATAACCTGAAATAGATAAAGTAGACAAAGCATTTAAGGTTTTATTTTTTGAAACTCTATTTCCGTAATTAGAAATTAAAGAAAAAGTTATTAAAACTAAACTCGATAATAACACCAAGTAAAGTGTATTTAATGTCAAGGTAATGACCGGTATATCGAAAAGATTTTCTGGAAACTTTAATGTCCAATATAACATTTGACTTAGTGGAAATAAAAAACTTAAAAAGAAGACAACAAAACAAATTGAAAATGCATAAAACGCTTTTGCTCCTGAAAGTTGAATTTTTTCTTTTTGTTTAAATCCACCTTTTGTATTTGAATGATACCTTGCCTTTTTTCTAGATAAATTTTCTAAAATGAATACTGCAAAAATGAATAAAAGAAGAAAAAAAGATATCCTGTTTGAGAAAGCTAAATCATCAAATGTGATCCAAGAATTGTAAATACCCGTAGTTAAGGTATTTATAGAAAAGAAATCAACAGCTCCAAATTCAGCTAAAGTTTCCATTGCTACCAAAGAAAGCCCTGCAACGATCGCAGGTCTGGCTGCTGGCAATATTAAAGAGTAAAAAGACTTCATTTTAGAAAATCCTAAATTTCTACCTAAATCAATTAGATTTTGAGATTGATACTGGAATGATGCTCTTGAGAGAATATAAACATAAGCAAATAGTGAAAATGATAGTGAAAGTACGGCACCTATTAAACCATCAAACTTTGGGATGCTTTGGTTATAATTTGCTTCTCCAAATACATTTTTCAATATCGAATATAAAGTTCCATAATTTTCAAAGAAAGCTGTTAAAGAATACGCATAAATATATGGAGGTACTGCAAAAGATAATATCAGAGCCCATTTAAAAAAATTACTTAAAGGGAATTTATAAAAAGAAACTAAATAAGCTGTACTTGTTCCAATAAAAAAAGTTAAAATTAAGACACCAACAAGCAAAATTAGTGAATTAAAAATATATTCAAATAAAAAAGTATCTTTTAGAATTTGATAATAATTTGATGTATCCTCAAAAAAACTTGTAAATACGGTTAAAATTGGTATAGCAACAAAAATTGATACTAACAAAGAAAACAAAAACCAAATATTTATCTTATTAAAATACATTTTACCCTTTTGTTTCAGTGAACATAATCAATAGTAGGGTAAATAACTATTGAGTTATGTTCACTTTTTGAAAATTAATCTTTTAAACAAAAAACATTAATGACATGATTAATATCATTATTTTTTATCTCTGATAATTTTCTATTATTTATCTTTTTTTTAATTTTTTCACGCTCAGATAAACAAGGTTCACAAGTTGTCTGACCTTCGAGTGAACTGCTGTTATTTTGAGAAATACTTAAATTAAAATCAAATAAATTTTTTCTCATTTTTTCTTTACTTCCAACCAGCAGCCGTCATGACCTCTAATGCTGCTGCTTGATTTTTTCCATAGCTTGAAACTTTAGTTGTTAGATCCTGTTTAAAATCTAATCCTAAATTATTTACTACCAATGGATTTGGAGATACACCAGCTATCATTGGAAACTCAAAAGTGTTGTTTGTAAAATGTTCTTGAGCTTCTGGTGATAATAAGAAATCTACAAGTGCAATTGCATTTGCTTTATTGGGTGCTCCTTTAACTAAAGCTGCACAACTAATGTTCATATGTGTACCTCTGTCATTTTGATTTGGAAAAAATGCTTTGACTTTTTTCGCAGCAGCTTGTTGTTCTGCTCCTTTGTTACCAGACAACATAAGTGCTAAGTAGTAAGTATTAGCTACAGCAATATCAGCTTCTCCAGCTGCAACTGCCATAATTTGGGCTCTATCATTACCTTTTGGTGTTCTTGCCATATTTGCAACCACTCCTTTAGACCATTCTGCAGCAGCCTTCTTGCCATTATTTTCAATTAATGAAGCTACAAGTGACTTATTATAAATGTTACTTGATTTTCTAATTACTAATCTGCCTTTCCATTTTGGATCAGCTAAGCCTTCGTAGGTAAGTCCTGATAATTCAGCTCCAGTTACTCTCTCTGGTGAGTAATAAATTATTCTAGCTCTTTTAGCTACTCCAACCCAGTGTGTAGTTCTAAAACTTTTTGGAACTGATGATTTAATTATTGGAGACACGAGACCACTTTGTGTCATCCCTTTAGCCTTAAATGCTCCACATCTACCTGCGTCAGCAGTAATATAAAGATCTGCTGAAGAGTCAGCACCCTCCTCTATAATTCTTTTTTCTAATGCACCAGCTTTTCCGTTTATTAAATTTACTTTAATTCCAGTCTTTTTAGTAAATTTGCTATAAAGTTCGTTATCAGCTTTATAGTGTCTGGCATTGAAAATATTTACCTCATTAGCAGTTACAAAAGATGAAACTATTAAAGATGCAAATAATGCCAAAAATGTTATTTTTTTCATTTTGTCCTTATTTTTACCCTAAACTGTTTGCGAATGAGAATTATTATCAATGCGAATGATTATCAATCGCATATAATGTCGCATTTTACAAATATTATTTGGATATATTTTTAATTAAATCCTTACTTCCAGTCGCCTATTTTACTGAATAGGAAGTTTCTGAAAGCTTGGACCCTAGCTGTATTTTTGAGTGATTGAGGATATACGAAGTGTGCCTCAGTTATTGGTCCCTCTACTTTAGGAAGAACTTTGATTATGTTTGCAGAATTTGATACCAAATATTCTGGAAGTGCAGCTAATCCTACCCCAGACTCAACCCCATATAGTAATCCGCTTACACTATTTACTTTCATAATTGATTTTCTTTTCTTTCCATCATGCATTCCAATTTTTAATGCCCAATCAGGATTGTAGACTGGCGAAGGTGCTCCTTTTCCAAATGAAATAAATTTGTGTTTATTTAAATCATTAACTGTTTTGGGCATACCATTTTTTTCTAAGTATTTACTTGACCCATAAATATAATATTTAATATCCACTAATTTTTTTTGAATATAGTTTAGTTGTTTTGGTCTTCTCATAAAAATTCCAATATCTGCTTGCCGAGTACTTAAATCTAGCTCTTTATCATCGAAAACTAGTTCAATCTCAATTTCTGGATTTAGCCTCATGAATTCTTGAATTCTAGGTGTTAACCAGTGAGTACCAAAACTTCTCACAGTCGTAATAGTTAATTTTCCTGAAGGTTTACTTTTTTGATCACCCAATGATGTTTCAACTTCTTTAAGTTTTGTAATAACCTCATGTGCTGTTTTAAAGACATACTCTCCATTTTCTGTAAGAGTTAATCCTCTTGCATGTCTTTCAAATAATTGAACTTTTAAATCTTGTTCTAAAGATTGAATTTGTCTACTTATTGCTGATTGACTTAGATTCAAATTAACAGTAGCGTTTGTGAAGCTACCAGCTTCTGCTACAGCATGAAAAATTTTTAATTTATCCCAATCCATTATTTATTTAAATCAACTAATACTCTTCCAGAAATTTCACCTTTTAAAATTTTAGGATAAGTCTCAATCAATTCCTCTAAGCTCACTGTTAAAACCGATTTTTCCAATAAATCAAAATCAATTAAATTTTTTGCTTCTCCCCAAATAAAAGCTCTTCTTTTTATACTGCAATTAGCAGAGTCCATGCCCCAAACTTTAATACCTCTCAACATAAACGGTAATAAATTTGTATTAAGTTCATTACTGTTTGCATTTCCACACACTGATATTATCCCATTTGATTTTGTTTGAGCAATTGCATTTGCCAAAATATTTCCACCAACTGTGTCTACCACTCCATCCCATAGACCTTTGTCTATTGGTCGTGGATCTTTGTCAAATTCAGCCCTATTTATAATGTTTTTTGCACCCAATGATTTTAAATAATCTGATTTTGATTCTTTACCAGTTACAGCAGAAACGTTGTATCCCATTTTAGTTAAAACCATAATTGCTACACTGCCAACTCCTCCTGTTGCACCTGTTACCAAAACATCATTTACTTTTTCCCCAAGTAAAATACTTTCTCTCGCTTGAATTGCAAAAGCACTCATTAATGAAGTAAAACCTGCTGTACCTAAAATCATAGCTTGTTTACTTGTTAAGCTATCGGGTTTTTTAACTAAAAAATCTGCATTTACTTTTGCAATTTGTGAATATCCTCCAAAAAATATTTCTCCAACTCTAAATCCAGTTAAAATTACCTCATCTCCTTCTTTAAATTTTGAATTTTCACTTTCAATTACTTTTCCTGAAAAATCTATCCCTGGAATATGTGGAAATTCTTTAACTAGTCTTCCACCATTTTTTAAAATCATTCCATCTTTAAAATTAAGATCAGAATAATCTACTTTTACAGTTACATCTCCATGCTTTAGAAAACTTTTATCAATAGATTTAACTTCACGTGAGAAGTTTTCACCCTCTTGATTAAGAATTAGTGCTTTAAATTGGTCAGACACACTAGTCTTTTAACTCAGTGCTGATAAATCGTAAATATCTATTTTGATAACTCAGATCTTCTTTAAATTGACCTAAGTAAAAATTTGTTACAGTTGTTGCTTGTTCTTTTTTAATACCCCTCATAGTCATACACTGATGGGTTGAATCTATTGTAACAGCCACACCTTTTGCATCTAACGCTTCCATTAAGCTGTTTGCTATCTGTACTGTTAATCTCTCTTGTGTTTGTAATCTTTTTGAAAATATTTCAACTACTCTTGCAATTTTACTCAATCCCACAACTCTCTCATTTGGTATATAAGCAACATGTGCTTTTCCAATAATTGGAGCCATATGATGTTCACAATGACTTTGTACTGAAATATTTTTTTGAACCACCATATCGCTATAACCTTCTACATCGCCAAAAGTTTTATCTAATACTTTTTTTGCATCTTCATTATAGCCTTGAAAATATTCTTTAAATGCTTTTACAACTCTTTTAGGGGTTTCCAACAGTCCCTCTCTTTTTGGATCTTCTCCCATCCATGACAAAATTGTTCTGATGGCTTCCTCTGCTTCTTTATCTGAAACTTTTTTTGTCTCTAAATTATTATTGTCTGTGTCTTTTACTAACTTCATAGCGCCTTTTTATACAGTAAATACCTTAAATTAAAAATATTTAATATATTTAGATATGTGCTAAATAATCACCCCGTATGTTCAAAAAAAGAGAAAATATCTATGATATTGAAGAAGGAAATCTTCTTTCACCCAAGTTTGATAATGATGGACTGATTCCTGTAATTACCATGTGCTCAAAAACTAAAGATATTTTAATGCATGGATACATGAATGTAGAAGCTCTAAAAAAAACAATTGAAACTAAAGAGGCGCATTATTATAGCAGATCTAGAAAAGCTATTTGGCACAAAGGTAAAACAAGTGGTTTTACTCAAAAGGTTACTGAAATAAGAATTGATGATGATCAAGACTCGATATGGTTAACAGTTGATATAGGTGATGGAGCAAGTTGCCATGTTGGTTATAGATCATGTTTTTATAGATCAATTCCTATGGGACCAATAGAAAATGGAAGAAAAGTTGAAATGGAATTTCTTGAAAAAGAAAAAAAATTTGATCCTGAAGAAGTTTATAAAGGTCAACCAAATCCAACTAAAATTTAAATGAGTGAAAAACAAAAAAATGTTTTAGGTGAAGATCTAGAGGAATGTTCAAATGATCCTTTAACAGGATGGTTTCGCGATGGTTGTTGTAATACCGACGAGAATGATCATGGACTTCATACAGTTTGTGCTAAAGTTACTACCGAATGCTTAGAGTGGATGAAAGAAGCAGGTAACGATTTAATTACTCCACATCCTGAATTTGGGTTTCCGGGTTTAAAGGATGGAGATGGATGGTGTTTGTGTGCTAGTTGGTATGCAAGAGCAGTTGAAGCTGGTAAAGGATGTCCAATATTTTTGAAAAGAACCCACGAAAACACTCTTAAATATGTACCTATTGAAACTTTAAAAAAGTTTGCAATAGACTTGTCCTAATTTACATATTTCCATATCTTGGACCACCGCTACCCTCTGGAGTAACCCAAGTAATATTTTGAGAAGGTTCTTTAATATCACAAGTTTTACAATGAATACAATTTTGAGAATTGATCACAAATTTATTTACATTATTTTCTTTTTGGACTTCATACACACCTGCAGGACAATATCTTTGAGCAGGTTCATCAAATTTTTCTAAAGTATAATTTATAGGTAAATCAGGATCTTTAAGCTTTAAATGAACTGGTTGATTGTCTGCATGATTAGTTCCTGTTAAATACACTGAACTTGTTTTATCAAAAGTAATTACGTTATCATACTTCGGATAATCTATTTTAGGCATTTGGTTTGCAGGTTTTAATGTTTCGTGATCAGCATGCCTATGTTTAAGGGTAAAAGGAAGTTTTCCTCTAAATAAAATTTGATCTATACCTGTAAAAATAATTCCTAAAATTAGCCCCCAACTAAAACTAGGTTTTACATTTCTAGCTTCATAAAGCTCTTTATATAACCAACTATTTTTAAATTTATTTTCATAAATTGATAAATCTTTGTTTTCTTTTAAATGTTCATTAATAGTTTCGGCTGCAATGATCC
This sequence comes from uncultured Pelagibacteraceae bacterium, assembly GCA_902529645.1. Taxonomy (GTDB): domain Bacteria; phylum Pseudomonadota; class Alphaproteobacteria; order Pelagibacterales; family Pelagibacteraceae; genus Pelagibacter. The sequence goes on from CABZXO010000001.1 coordinate 87,356, forward strand.
CACTTTTCATCGCTGTATGAGAACCTTTAATTTTTGGCATATTTAAAGTTCCAGCGTCACAACCAACTAGTAATGCTCCAGGCATAAACATTTTTGGCAAACTTTGAAATCCACCTTCAATTAAGGCTCTTGCACCGTACGAAATTCTTTTTCCACCTTCTATAATTTTTTTAATTGCTGGATGTATTTTAAACCTCTGAAATTCATCATAAGGTGATAAATGTGGATTTTTATAATCTAGACCAATTACATAGCCCAGAAAAACTTGTTTATTTTCTGCATGATACATAAAACTACCACCATACGTATTGTTATCTAGTGGCCATCCAGCTGTATGCATAACTAAGCCTTCTTCGTGATTTTTATCCTCTATTTCCCAAATTTCCTTAAAACCAATTCCATATTGTTGAGGATCTTTACCTTTATTTAGTTCAAATTTTTCAATCAATTGTTTTCCTAAATGACCTCTACACCCTTCTGCAAAAACAGTTACTTTGCCTAAAAGCTCAATACCTGGTTCAAAACTATCTTTTTTATTACCATCTTTATCTATACCCATATCTTGAGTTGCAACACCTTTAACAGATCCATCTTCGTTATATAAAATTTCACTTGCTGGAAATCCTGGAAAGATTTCTACACCTAAATTCTCAGCCTGTTCAGCAAGCCATCTACACAGATTTGCTAAACTGATAATATAATTTTTATGATTTTGCTGTACTGCAGGTAGTAACCAAGTTGGCCAACTTAAAGATTTGGTTTTTCCTAAAAATAAAAATTTTTCTTTAGTTACTTTTGTTTTGATGGGAGAATTTAACTCTCTCCAATTTGGTAATAATTCATCTAGAGCACGTGTTTCAAACACATTACCGCTCAAAATATGAGCTCCAATCTCTGATGCTTTTTCTAGTAAACAAACATTTAAATTTGCATCTATTTGTTTTAACTTTATTGCGGTTGATAATCCTGATGGTCCTCCACCAATAATTACAACATCATATTCCATCGATTCTCTTGACATACTCTAGTTTTTAACTGTAAGGATTATTTTTGTATAGTGTTTAATTTGTTTAGCTCATCCATAAACTGAGGTATTGCCTCAAATAAATCTGCTTCAAGACCATAATCTGCTACACTAAAAATTGGCGCTTCACCGTCTTTATTAATTGCAACAATCACTTTGCTTTCTTTCATTCCAGCTAGATGCTGAATTGCTCCTGAAATTCCAATAGCAATATACAAATCTGGAACAACTACTTTTCCTGTTTGACCTACTTGGTGATCATTACTAATATAACCAGCGTCTACTGCTGCTCTCGATGCTCCAATAGCCGCACCAAGTTTGTCAGCAATTTCTGTAATTAATTTAAAATTATCTCCACTTTGCATTCCTCTGCCACCTGATACAACAATTCTTGCTGTTCCAAGTTCAGGCCTATCAGATTTAATTTCTTCTCTTTTGATAAATTTTGTATTTGAAAACTCTTCACTAGGATCGACTTTTTCAATTGGTGCTGATCCACCTGTACTTTCACATGGATCGAAAGAAGTGGGTCTGATTGTAACACACTTTTTAGCATCATTACTCTTAATTGTTGCAAAAGCATTACCTGCATAAATTGGTCTTAAAAAAGTATCTGGTGATATTACCTTAATAATGTCGCTTACTTGGGATGTATCAAGATGAGCAGCAATTCGTGGCATCAAATTTTTTCCAAATGTATTTGCCGAACAAACAATGTGAGAGTAATTTTCTGCAAGTTTAACAATTACTGGAGCAAAATTTTCTGCTGTGAAGTTTTCATAGTGAGCTCCTTCTACACTCAATACCTTTTTAACTACTGGAAGTTCAGATAATTGTTTTGCAGCATCTGCAGAGTTTTGACCAATAATTACAGCATGTAAATCTGAATCTATTTGAGATGCTGCTGTAGCTGCATTAAGAGTAAATGGTCTTAATTCTTTATTATTATGTTCTGCTATAAGTAAGACTGCCATTAAATTACCTTCGCCTCATTTTTTAACTTTTGAACTAATTCAGCAACATTTGCTACTTTTATGCCTGCTTTTCTTTTTGGAGGTTCCTCTACTTTTATTTGTTCTAATCTTGGTGATACATCTACACCTAAATCGGTAGCAGCAATTTCCTCGATAGGTTTTTTCTTAGCCTTCATTATATTTGGTAGTGATGCATATCTTGGTTCATTCAGCCTAAGGTCACAAGTCACAATAGCTGGAACATTTATTTCAATTGTTTCAAGACCTTCATCTATTTCTCTAGTTACTTCTAATTTATTATCTTTTACATCGATCTTTGAGGCAAATGTTGCTTGTGGCCAATTTAATAAAGCGCTCAACATTTGACCTGTTTGGTTACAATCATCATCAATTGCTTGTTTACCCATAAATACTAAATCTGGTTTTTCTTTATCTACTATTTTTTGTAAAATTTTTGAAACAGCGAGTGGTTCTAAAATTCCGTCGACTTTTACATGAATACCTCTGTCCGCACCAACCGCTAAAGCTTTCCTAACAGTTTCTTGAGCTTTTTCTTCACCGACAGTTACTGCAACTACTTCTGTAGCTTTGCCTGCCTCTTTAATTTTTACAGCTTCTTCTATTGCATTATCATCAGGGGGATTGGTTGACATTTTAACATTGTCAGTAACTACACCCGTTCCGTCTTCTTTAACTCTTATTTGAACATTGTAATCAATAACCCTTTTTACAGCTACTAAAATTTTCATTAAGCTCTCAATAAATTATTTTCTGAATCGTATGGACTTTCATCTAAGACAGTAGCGTCGTACATTTCACCTAATATATCAACTTGTAATTTGTCGCCCACATTTGAGCAATCTGGTTTAACCATTGCAAGAGCTATTGATTTATCTAATCTAAATCCAAATTCACCACCTGTTGCTCTTCCAACAACTTTTCCATCTTTAAAAATTGGGTTATTTCCAAGTACATCTGCATCTTTAGTATTATGAACCTCTAAAGTGACCAATTTATTATCAAAACCTTTTTCTCTCCATTTGTTAAGTGCTTCTAACCCAATAAAGTTTCCTTTATTTGGATGAACAAATCTATCAAGACCAGACTCGTATGGTGAATATTCAATTGATAATTCTGTACCAACTAGTTTGTAAGATTTTTCAACTCTTAAACTATTCATGGCTCTAATTCCAAAAGGTTTGATTCCTAAATCTTTTCCTGCTTCCATTAATTTATCAAAAATATGATTTTGATATTCAATTGGGTGATGTAATTCCCAACCAAGCTCACCCACAAAGTTTACTCTCATCGCATTTACTGGAGCATATCCAACATTTACATTTTTAGCAGTCAACCATTTGAAATTCTCATTAGAAAAATCGTCTGTTGAAACCTTTTGCATTAATTGTCTAGCTTTAGGACCTGCTACTACCAAAACTCCTGTACTATTTGTTAGATCTTCAAAAATTACAGATCCATCTTCTGGCATCCATTTTTGTATCCAGTCATGATCTAGTCTTAAATTTGCTCCAGCAGAAACTAAATAGTAACTATTCTCTGCTTCTTTCATTATCGTAAATTCTGAATGTACTCCACCTTTAGTGTTCAAAGCATGACACAGATTGATCCTTCCAATCTTTTTTGGAAGTTTATTAGCTACTAAATAATCTAAAAATTCCTCTGCTTTAGGTCCTCTAATTCTACATTTTGCAAACGCAGTCATATCTAAAAGACCCACGTTTTCTTTTACATTTTGACATTCTTTTTTAATTGCATCAAACCATTTTGATCTTCTAAATGACCAATCATCTTTTTGCTCCATTCCATCAATTGCAAAAAAATTAGGTCTTTCCCAACCAAATTTCTGACCAAAAACTGCTCCTAAGTTTTTCATTCGTTCATAACAAGGGGCTGTTCTTAATGGTCTTGCTGCTGGTCTTTCTTCATCTGGATAGTGAACAATAAATACATGGCTATATGCTTCTTCATTTTTTGCTTTCAAATAAGATTTAGTAGCATAATTTCCGTAACGTCTTGGTTCTACTCCCAACATATCAATTGTAGGTTCACCATCAACGATCCACTCTGCTAATTGCCAGCCTGCACCACCTGCTGCTGTTATTCCAAAACTATGTCCTTCATTAATCCAAAAATTCTTAAGTCCCCAAGCTGGTCCAACAATTGGATTTCCATCAGGAGTATAACAGATGGCTCCATTATAAACTTTCTTTACTCCAACTTCTCCAAACGCAGGTACTCTATGAATTGCACCTTCAATATGTGGAGCTAATCTGTCTAAGTCTTCTTGAAATAATTCATATTCAGAATTTTTTGATGGACCTTCTACATAACAAGCTGGTGCACCATCTTCATAAGGGCCTAAAATTAATCCTCCAGCTTCTTCTCTCATATACCATCTGCTATCACTATCTCTTAAGACTCCCATTTCTGGTAATCCATCTTTTTTTCTTTTTTGAATTGCAGGATGCGGTTCTGTAACAATGTATTGATGTTCAACTGGTATTACCGGAATATCTAATCCTACCATTTCGCCTGTTTGTCTAGCAAAATTTCCAGAACAAGAAATAACATGTTCGCACTCTATTGATCCCTTATCTGTTTCTACAATCCATCCATCTTTAGTTTGCCTCATTGATAGGACAGTTGTGTTTCTATAAATTTCTGCTCCTCTATTTCTTGCACCTGTTGCTAATGCTTGCGTTAAATCTGCTGGTTGAATATATCCATCTTCGGGGTGTTGTATTGCGCCAACTAAGTCATCTGTATGACATAAAGGCCAGATTTCTTTTACTTGTTCCGGTTTCAAGAATTTTACATCTACTCCAATAGTTCGAGCAACACCTGCATATTGATGATACTCATCCATTCTATCTTTTGTACTAGCTAAACGAATATTCGAAACAACACTAAAGCCAACATTTTTTCCAGTTTCTTCTTCAAGTGTTTTATAAAGATTAACTGCATATTTATGTAGTTGTCCCACAGAATAACTCATATTGAATAAAGGTAATAATCCTGCAGCGTGCCAAGTTGATCCTGAAGTTAACTCTTTTCTCTCAACAAGAACAACGTCGGACCAACCTTTTTTTGCTAAATGATAAAGAGCGCTAACTCCTACAACTCCTCCACCAACTACTACAACTTTAGTTTTTGTTTTCATTCTGAGATTCCTACTAAATTTTTAAATATTACGAAACAAAAATGTATGCTGAAAATCAAATTGAGCTTCCAAGAGGGATCGGACTTGATACCATTGTAGTTAACCAACAATCTTTTAAACTTCCATCCAATGTATACTTTTCAACCTGCCAATTAAATTTATGATAAATCTTGTTTTTATCAAGAATGATTACTTCAAATTGTGCCCATTTGTCACTACTTCCAAGCTCAGTAATTGTATGACTTAGGTGATTAATCATCATCCCATAAGAGTCACTTTTTAACATCATCTTAAAATTGCTCAATGGTCCTGTTACTCTCTTGTTGTTTGGGTGAGCAAAATTCCATGTTTGTTCAATTCCACTATCTTTGAATTTTGAGTCATTTTTTTGAAGTCCAGTTAGTTGTATCTCTATAACTTCTTTTGGTTTAATGTTGCTATTTGGATTTAATAATTCAGCTTTTGAAAAAGTCGAAAATATAAATAAAAAAATTAATACTTTAAAAACAGTTTTCATTTTAAAAATAATTACTCTGAAGTTTTGTATTTACTATTATTGATAATAATTACAAATAATATTGGAAGAATTAATGTCAAAAGTGTCACAACAATTAATAAAATCCCAAGCTCAGAATAATCTGCTGTAGTTTGAATTTCACCTGAAACTTTATCTTTTACTTCTCTTGTAACCGTAAAAATTTCATTTAAATACTTGGTTCCCAGTGCACTTGCTGATAACGCAAGATTCGTGAAAGATGCAAAAACTGCAAAAAAAGTTGCTTTTAAGTGTGCTGGAGCATTTTTAGCTATCCATGCCAAAAGAGGAATCATTGAGACTTGTCCCAAAGGAGATTCGAGAGCCGTATTTATTAATGCGATAAACTTAGCATCAACTACTCCACCCGTTAATGAAGCTGTCCAATTATGAAAACCATAATACATTCCAACACTTGGTAAAAACAAAATTGCTCCTGCAATACTTAAAACAACAATTATTTTAGCAATTGAATTATTTGCCATGAAAGGTCTTAATAGTACAATCCCTGCTAATGTTAAAATTGATGCAAGTAATGATAATATAGAAAAAAATTGCTCATTAAATCCTAGTTCATCAATTTCAAACCACGTTAATCCCGGTCCAGGTCCAGGCATTGCTCTAAATATAAAAATAATAACTGCTGTGCCTACAATAGTTAATCTTAATTCTTGAGGTAATTCTTTAATAAGCTTAAACATTAAAAACAAAATAATTATTACTGAACCTATAAATACAATTTCTTGTGCAAAAGGCACTTTAAAGGAACCAATAGACAATGTGAAAATAACGAAAACTAAACTCCCTCCTAATATCCACCAGTTTATTTTTGTTTTCTCGCTACCTCTTTCCTCTTTAAATTCAAGGCCTTTAGATTTTAAAGTTTGTATTTTTTTATATCTTAAATAGTTTGCTAAAATTACACCTAATATAGAAACTAAAGGTATTATCAGTGCATAGATATAAATAGTTCCGTATAAATTTATCTTTTCAGTCTGTTCTAAACTCTCTACGTCTCTGAACAAAATTACATTTACCAATGCTACAAGTACTGTACCACCAATAATCGCAAACCTTCCAAGAGTTTGCATTGTTGTATGCATTACTTTTATTTGATCCTTGGAATAATCATTTCCTATCTCGTCAACTAAAGGAACAGCCTCTACAGTCATAGCATCAGCGACCACGTCCTGAACCACATAGCCAACTGGAGCTAAAATTACACTTATTACAAACCACGTCTCTACCGAAAATATCTGGGACATATCTTCAGTATGAATAATTAACCCGTACATAATCAGTAAACTAAGAGCTATTAATGACGCTCCAAGGTAGACCATATAATTTTTTCTTTCCCAAATAAGATCTACTAGATGACCTAATGGCATTTTTAAGGCCCAAGGAATACCTGCCCAAAACCCTAATCCAGCAAGAAATGCTGCTGAAAGATTTAAATAATCTTTTACAAAGAATGTACCAACTATACCCGTTAAACCAGATATACCTGCAGCCATATAAACCATTAATGGTGGTAAGTAAGTCCACTTAAATTGTCGACCCAAGTCTAAAAAAGTACTATCTAAAAACTTAATTACTTTGTTCATTAGTCACTCAAAACTGGAAACGCCTGTCTAACTTTCAGAAAATACTTTTGATATTCCATTTTAGTACATTTGTTTTCAACATACTTAATATCATTTTTTTCCATCAAATCTTTTGCCTTTTCGTCTCGTATACCTAGCTGTAACCATAAAACTTTAGCCCCAATTTTAACTGTATCTTCTGCTATAGCATAGACTTCTTTAGATGGTCTAAAAACATCTACGATATCAATCTTATCTTTAATATCTGATATTTTAGCAAAAACCTCTTGCCCTAAAATTTTTTGACCCTTGGCTCTGGGGTTTATTGGATAAACTTTATATCCATATTCTTGCATATATTTCATTACAATAGTTGATGCTTTAGTGGGATCATTACTTACTCCTACCATAGCAATAGTATTATATTTTGAGAGAATTTCCTTAATATCACTCATTAATTATTTTTAATCTGTTTCTCACAAAATATTCTTGCTTCAGAAGCAGTCATTGGTTTTTCCAATGTTTTAGTTCCAGCTACACATGCCTCGATCGCTCTTTTTTGATTATGATCTTTAAAATTATAAATTACTAATGCACCAATAATAATAAAAACTACTATTAAAATATTTTTTATCACTATTTATTTTTCCAATTTGGTTTTCTTTTTTCTAAAAAGGCAGAAATTCCTTCTTTAGCATCCATTGCCATCATGTTAAGGGTCATCATTTTACTTGTATAAGCATAAGCTTTATTTAAAGGCATTTCTAATTGTTTGTAAAAAGCTTGTTTTCCAATTTTAATTGTCAAATTAGATTTTGAAGCAATTTTGTTTGCTATCTTTAGCACTTCTTTATTTAATTTTGACTTTGAAAAAAAATCATTTATTAATCCAATTTCTTTTGCATAATTAGCTTTGATAGGTTCTCCTGTTAACAACATTTTCATCATTGGTTTACGATTTATTTTTCTGCTCACAGCAACCATTGGTGTACTACAAAATAAACCGATATTTACACCTGGAGTAGCGAACAATGCATCTTTTGTGCTATATGCCAAATCACAACTTGCAACTAATTGACAGCCTGCTGCAAATGCAGCTCCATGAACTTTAGCAATTACAGGTTTTCTACCTTCAACAATTTGAAGCATTACTTTTGAACAAAGATTAAATAATTTTAAATATTTATCTCTCTTTTTAAGGCTTCTAACTTCTTTTAAATTATGACCTGCACTAAATCCTTTACCAGCACCCTCTAATATAATTACTTTAACTTTTTTATCAGCATCTAATTTTTTTAATACCTTTAATAAATCTGAAAGGTTTTTGAATGATAAAGAGTTATAAGTTTTTGGTTCATCAATAATAATTGATGAAACTTCATTGTTAATTTTTTTAATTTTAATGTTACTATTCATTTAATCAGTTAATCCATCGGATCTAGCCTGATTTCTTTCTATATGAATTGGTAAAACTTTACCATAAATAGCTTTGGAATGTTCTGGAGTGTTTACTCTCAATGGATCTAAAACATAAGCCGGAATACACATAAATCTTGATTTTTTGCCTTCAACTTTTGTTACCCTATGCAAAGTAAATCTGCCTTTAAATATTTGTAAATCTCCTGGCTCTAATTTCAATTGTCTTACTCTAGTTCTATCTCCTGCTATAACTTTTTGAACTTCCTCGAAATTTTCATTTCCTGGTTCTCTAATATTTGGACAGTATTCAAATACTCCTCCCTTCTCAGGTTTTTGTATCATTAAACTTAGTGTAAATTCACAACTATCAAAATGCCATGGGAGTACTCCATCTGGTTTCATAACATTGTATGCATGACATGCTAAAGGATCTGCCCATCTGTAAATAGGAGAAATACCTAAACAAGCAGATACAAATTTTAAAAGTTCTTCAGTTTCGTATAGATATTTCATCTCAGAATCTTTTGGAAAACAATCTGAGTTCAAATATCCATTGTATCTATTCATAAAAGTTCTTTTTGGATGATCTTTTGGTAATGAAGGATCATCCTTTGCATACAAGTAAGCATTTATACTCTCTTTAGACATATATACTTCGTCTAATTGTTTTTCTAACTCAGAATTCATTACCGAAAGTGATTTAGGTAAAATAAAATTTGGAATTTTTGAACAACTATATTGATCCAGTTCCTCTTTGCATTTTTTAATTAGATTTTTAATTATTGGTGAATTTAAATCGTGTATTGGATATTTTTCTAAATCTACAATAGTCTTAAGTCTATCGTTCATTTAATTTTATTTTAACTTTCCCTCTTCTCTCATTTTCGCTCTTATCTTAGTAGCTGATATTTTTTGAGTTTCTTCATCCAAAACTATTTCCTCAATCTTATATCCAACTCCTCTACCATAACAAATATTTGTAATATTAGGTACTAACATAATTTTAAATTGTCCTTCAAATTCAGGATTTAATCTGTCTTCAATGTTTTTTTTTACTGTTTCAAAATCAAAAGGATTATCATCCACACCTTGCACATCTCTGATTTGAATACAAACTTGTCCAGTTTTTTTAATAATTTCTTTAAACAAAGTATAATGCCCATCGTGAAATGGTTGCCATCTTCCTAGCATTTGTGCTGTTGGTTTTTTGTTATCCCATTGGTGTGTCATTTTTTATCTCCTCTATTATTTTTGGTGCCCAATTTTTTGCATCCTGAGTTGTTACGTGAAAATCAAAATTCTTAGGACTAACAAACATTTGGTTAGTATCTTCAAATCTTCCTTTTTTAATTGTATCGACCCACACTATAAAATCTGCTGGAAACAAGCTTCTTGCTTCAGGGGTTGGTGCAATAAAATCTGCAATTACATAATGTCCCTCAGCTTTTAATTTTAAAGCTGCTTCAGCCATTCTTTTTGCTTGTCTTACCCTTCCTTCTTCTGAAAAATCCCAATCGTTTGCGGCTTTTCTTACCTCGTCTGCATTCAGTCTTTTAGCATTTAATAGTGGAGCCATTTCATCTGCAAGAGTTGTTTTACCAGCTCCAGGTAAACCCATAACTAAAATAATTTTCATTAAATGTCTTCTAAAGGGTGATGGGACATTAATTCAAGTCCATTTTCACCTACAAGATACTGTTGCTCAAGTTTTACACCTTCTTTACCACCAACTTTACCGATATAACTCTCAAGTGTAATTGTCATGTTCTTCTCAAAAGTTCCACCTTCTTCTCCACCATCAGTTGGATATCTTATTTGAGGCCACTCATCACACAACCCAATTCCATGAACCATACATGAATACCTATTTCCATAATACTCATCAGGCAAAACCCAAGATTTTTTTATAAATTCTTTAAAACTCATTCCTGGTTTTATTAATCTAAAATTATGATCAATTTGATTTCTAGCCATTGAATATAGTTTTTTTTGCTCATCATGAAATTTATGTCCAACTACAAAGGCTCTTGATATGTCAGCACAGTATCCATAGGGACCAACCATATCTGTATCAAAAGCAACAATTTCTCCTTGTTGCATAACTTTATTACTACTCTCTTGCATCCATGGGTTTGTTCTTTCACCAGATGATAAAATCCTACACTCAATCCATTCACCACCATTTTCAATATTTGTTTTATGTAAAATTGACCACAATTCATCCTCAGTCATACCTGCCTTAAGATCTGATCTCATTTTTGATACACCTTTTTCTGCAACTTCTATTGCTGCTTTCATACAAGTCAATTCATCAGGCGATTTTATTACTCTTGCTTGTTCTAAAATCAATTTTGCATCTACAACTTCAATTCCTTCTTTATTTAAAGCTGTAACCGCAGGACCATTTAAAACATCGATTGCAATTTTTTTAGTTTTAAAATAATTTTTTGATAAATCTTTAACTTCATTTATCCATTTTAATAATTGATTGTCTGCTTGATCTCCATTGCTAAAATAATCCCATGTAATTGCTGGTCTTATTTCATCAATTAGATTTAAATGCTTCGATAGTATTTCACAATTAAAATACTCATAAAGAATAGTTGGTCCATTGACCGGTACAAAACAATATCTTGTTAAATTATGCATATTATAGACACTCATGTTCACAGTATCTAAAGCATAACGAACATTCACTGGATCAAATAGAATACAAGCTTCTAAATTATTTTTTACTAATTCTTTTCTAACCCTGTCTAAACGATATGATCTTAATTTATCAAAATCAATCTCGTCTTCTCTTAATCTTTTTTTAGTAATAAAATTTTGTCTTGGTTTTATCTCGGGAGCTATTTTTCTACTAAATCTCATAATACCCTATATAATCCTAACCATGCGTTGACATCTTTGCTTGCAATATAGTCGGATTTAAAAAATTCTACTTCTTCCCACTTCTTGCTATCTTTTAGTATATCAATTTTTTTATCAAAACCATACTCTTCATGAATTCCTTCATTAATCGTGAAGCAAATTAAACCACCTAGTTTTGTTATTCTTATAAATTCATCTAATGCATTTGGTTTTACATGCCCAAAAGTAAATGTTCCTACACACATAACTCCACCATAAAAGTTGTCCTCAACCTCTATTGGTTTATTTAAATCAACCTTTACTAATTTTTGATAAAGGTCTTTTGGTACAGTATCTAATAAAGTTTGAGATAAATCGGCTCCATGAAAATTTTCGAACCCATATTTTTTTAATTCAACTCCAACTAGACCTGTTCCACAGCCTGCATCAAAGATTAGTGTGTCTTTATTATCTTCGTGCTTCTTGAAAGTTGCTACGGTTTCCTTTGGGCCTGTATAGTTCCAATCAACCATATCTTTATTATACTTATCTTTTTCTCCCCACTCATCGTAGTACCTCATAACTTCATCAGTAGTTTTAAGTTTATAAATTGGAATTTTGTTTCCTACATCTTTTTGTGCCATTAGCTTCTCATTTTTTGACCACTTGGATCATAAAGTGGTTCTTTAATAATTGAGCAATTAAATAAATCTCCATTTATCTCTACTTGAATTTTATTTTCAGAATTAATGTTTTTTTGATCAACAAAAGTAAACGCCACACTTTTATTTACAAAATGAGCAAAACCACCTGAAGTAACGTAACCTATACTTTGATCTCCATTCATAACAGCTTCATTATTTGTTACATCAATATCATTTGTTTCAACAATTAATGGTATGAGTTTATTTGAAGAATTTTCCTTTTGTGCACTTTCTTTACCAATAAACTCTTTATCCCAATTAATAAAAGCATCTAAACCTGTCTCTTTTGCTGTAAAATCTGGTCTATAATCTAATGTCCAAGCCCCCCAATTTTTCTCTAACCTCATTGACATTAATGCTCTTCCGCCAAAGGGTTTGATATTAAATTCTTTTCCAGCTTCCATTAATTCTTCGTAAAGTTTTAATTGATAGTGAGGTGCTACATAAATTTCATATCCGAGTTCGCCAGTAAATGAAATTCTATTTATTATTGCTGGAACTCCTCCAACAAACATCCATCTAGAATCTCTAAATTTAAATTTTTCATTTGAAACATCATCTCTTACTATTTTTTCTAAAACCTTTCTTGAATTAGGTCCTGCAATTGATAATCCATGGAATTCATCAGATCTATTTTTATAATTTAAATTAAATTTATCTAAGTGACTTTCAAACCAACGTCTATGCATTTCTTGAGCAGCGCCAGAGCCAAATACCATAAATTCATTTTCATCTAAACATGTCACAGTTAGATCACCACATAATTTTCCTCTGTATGATAACATTGGTGATAAAGATATTCTTCCAGGTTTTGGGAGTCTTCCAGCCATTATATGATCTAAAAATTTTCTAGCATCTGGTCCTTTGAACTCATGCTTTGAAAAGTTAGCAACCTCGATTAAACCAACATTTTCTCTTACATTAATAACTTCTTTTGAAACATAGTCGTGTGATCTCGATCTTTTAATAGTAGGCTCTTCGTGTGCATCTTCTTTATTGTTTGCAAACCACAAAACATTTTCCAATCCAAAACTATCTCCCATAACAGCACCTTGATTTACAAAACGATCATACAACGCAGTAGTTTTTTGTTTTCTTCCCTTTGGTAAAGTTTCGTTTGGAAAAGTCATAATAAATCTTCGCTCATAATTTTCTGAGGATTTTATTGTTCCATATTGAGGTGATGCGTAATCTCCAAATCTTGCAACATCCATTGCCCAAACATCTATTGATGGTTCTCCGTCAATAATCCATTCTGCTATACACTTTCCAACACCACCCCCTTGGCAAAATCCAGCCATAACACCAACAGCAACCCAATAATTTTTCATTCCTGGTACTGGACCAATAAGAGGGCTTCCATCTGGACCAAAAGTAAAAGGTCCATTAACTATATTTTTTATTCCTGCCCGCTCTAATGCTGGCATTCTCTCAAACCCAATTGCCAATCTATCTTCAATGTTATCTAACTTTGGCTCAAGTAACTCATGACCAAAATTCATTGGTGTGCCTTCAACTTTCCAAGGAGTTGATTTTGGCTCATAAGTTCCAAGCAACATTCCTTTTCCTTCTTGTCTAAAGTAAATATTTCCCTCAAAATCTGTTCCAATTGGTAATCTTTGGTCACCCATTGCTTCAATTTCTGGAATAGGTTCAGTGATTAAATAATGATGCTCCATTGGTTGAACAGGAAGATTAAGTCCAGCTAATTGTCCAACTTCTCTTGCCCACAGACCACCTGCATTTATTACTATTTCAGCATTTATATTTCCTTTTTCGGTAAAGACATCCCAAGTTCCATCTTCTTTTTGTTTAGTATCTTTTACGACAGTGTGAGTGTAATATTTTCCACCATGAACTTTTGCAGCTTTTGCAAAAGCGTAAGTAACTCCTGAAGGATCAACTTCACCATCGATAGGATCCCATAAGGCTAACAAATATCTAGATGGATCAATTAGAGGATTTTTCTTTTTAACTTCCTCTAGAGAAATAAATTCTTGGTCAAGTCCCATGTATCTTGCTTTTGATCTTTCTCTCTTTAGATAATCAGCCCACACTTCATTTGAAGCTAAATAAAAACCTCCACTAGGTTTAAAGCCTACAGAATGACCTGACTCTTTTTCAATCTCTTTATATAATCCTATTGTGTAAGCCATCATCCGAGAAATATTTGGATCAGATGAAATCACGTGAACATTTCCCGCTGCGTGCCAAGACGATCCTGAGGTAAGTTCGTTTCTCTCAAGTAAAATGCAATCCTTTAATCCAAATTTAGATAAATGGTAAAGAATAGAACAACCCACCACACCACCACCTATGATTACAACTTTAGCATTTTTCTCCATAAAATTATTTATAACCTTTCTTTTTCAAAATTTAAAATATTGTCTTCAAAATAAATATTTTTTAATTTGGATAATCTCTTTTGAAGAATATTTATATTTTTTTTACTAAATGAAACTTTTTTTTGCTCTATTTCAGAAACTTGTCCCACATAGTTAATTGCATTCCAGACAGAAAAAATATTATTTAGTGAGAATTCCTTCAAATTGATAGATAAATTATTGAAGGTATATTTTAGTTTTTCTATTTTTATTTTAAATTTATCTTTTTCTATATTTTTTTTTATTTGAGATATTAATTTTTTAGGTTCTGAATTTTTATAAAAACCATTCCTTGGATAGTAATATTTGAGAAATGATCCTGTAAAATCCTTTCCTGATGAGTATATAAGGAACATTTTTCCCTTAAAATTTAACAAAGATAAAAGAGGTTTAATAACATTTTTTACAGTCTGAGTTAAAGGAGAACGAAGCTTAAAACATTGAGATGCAATAATAAAATCATATTTTTTTGGAATTTCACTTATATTTCTAGGTATAAAGTCTTTTAATTTTTTTTTTTGATCTTTTCTGTAAATAGTCAAAAAAATTTTTGACTTGGGTTTAATTGAACCATTTTTTTTATTAAAAGATAATTTCCAATTTTTTCTAATATAAGGACTTAAACTCATTAAGATCTTAGTAAAATCAATACCTTTTTTTCCAACTAATTCTAATTTTTCAAATTTTATATTGTCAGATGTAGAATTATTTATATCTTTATAGCTACAATTGGTAATATTAAAAATTAAAGTTTTATGTTCAGCAAATCTATCCCCTAAAAAACTTAGAAGCACATTAATATCATCGATACTTATTTCTTTACCTACAACAAATATAGGTTTATTTGGCAAATATTTATGCAGACCTGACAAAAAAGTAGATATAATTGTTCCCTCTCCAGTACCCGCGTCTAAAACGTTAAAAATTGGTGACCGAGTACTGATTTTTTCTATTTTTTTAAATAAATAAAAAGCAATTTTTGATTTTTCATTAGTTGAGTTTACAAATGATAAATATTTGTCTCTAGAGTCAAAAAAAGTTTTTCTCTTCATATTTATTATTAGTATTTGATCTCCTTATTTACTTTTTTAAGAGATTTATCTGTACCATGATGGAAATGTTTGCTCATGTCTGGCATATATTTCATTGAAATTGGTTTTTTACCAATTGCAACTGACATTTCTCTTACGTGATGTGCTTCTGCTCCACAACATATACCAATAAAATTTATTTTATTTTTTACACAATCTTTTGCGAACTCTGCCATTTCAAATCTGTTACAAAACAAATTATCTAAAGCTACTGGGAATGCATTTCCACCTGGAATACAGTCGCAACCATGATCAGTGATATTTAAGAAACCGGGTTCTTCCTCTGTTGTTCTATAAGGTACTGGAAGTCCAGCAACATGACATGAAACTTTTTCTCTAACCTTTTTTAATAATTTCATTGTCATTTCAGGTCCTCTGTAACAATTTAAACCAACTACATCTGCACCTAAATCTTCCATCATTTTGCACGCATCTTCAGTAGTATGACCTTCTCTAGTTTTATCCCCTCTAGGAATTGCAAAATTACAAACTGCAATAAGTCCTGCATCCTTAATTGCTTTTAATGCTATTTTCATTTCTTCTGTCCAATTTATTGTTTCTGCTATTACAAAATCAACACCAGCTTCTTTTGCCCAAGCTACTTGTTCTTCATACATTTGTTGACATTGTTTGTGAGTATTAGGATCCCCTGGATCAAATACATTTGTATTAGCAACGTCTCCGCAAACCATAAGATCTAAATCTTTAAACTCAGCAGCAGCATCTTTTGCAATTTTAAGAGCACCTTTTTGCATTGGTTCTAACAAATGTTCTTTACCAATTATTCTGAGCTTTTCTCTATGACCGTAATAAGTAAATGCTTGAACAACATCAGATCCCGCTCTAATAAATTCTCTATGTAACTGAGTTACTACTTCCGGATGTTCTAAAACTACTTCTGGAACAAATGGGCCTGCTGATAAATATCCTCTTCTTTCCATTGCAAAAAGATATCCTTCAGCACACATTATTGGGCCTTCATTTAATCTAGTAATAAGATCTTTTTTCATAATTTATCCTTTCATTTCATTATATTGTTTGCAACCCATTTATGGAAATGATGGGTGGGATTATCCATCACAGGTGAAAAGTTTCCCCCATTATAAGATGGTGATTTTCTCCCATCTTGCATTCCCTCAATTATATTTAAATCTTCACTTTGAACTCCTTTCCAAAGTTCAAAGTTTTGTTTTCTAAGTGATTTAAATTTTTTCGAATTTGCCGCTTCGTTACCAACATAAAAAATTTCCATATGTTCTTTTGTATACTCATTATTTACTGGTTCTAACCAGTAGGCGTAAAAATGGTCTTTATGAATCCCAAGCATTACGTTTGGGAAAAGAGCAACATATTCAGCAATATGCTCTTGATCTTTTGGCCAGTTTGGGAATGTTGGAAATTTTAAGTTACTTTTAAACATTGGATTATAAACCATTGTGCCTTGTCCAGCAAAACGATTAGGTAATCCTTGAATATGATAATGATCATCAATTTTTGAGTAAGAGTTTAATCCAGGATGAACCCAGGGTAGATGATAACTTTCACAATAATTTTCTATTGCAAATTTCCAATTGCATTTAGCATTTAAATTAAAATAACCATAATCTTTTGAATAAACGATTAAATCTCTATCTTTAATTGGCCAGAATTTTTTCCATCTATCACTTAAAGGTTTAATATATTTTTCAAAATCAATTTCATTATTATTTAAATTAACAAAAATTAAATCTAACCAAACATGAGATCTAACCTCCTTAAGCCCACTTTTTGATTTACCAAATTTATTACAATTATGTTTATTCATTCCACCAATATGAGGTGTGGCTATTAACTTGCCACTCATATCGTAGGACCAAGAGTGATAAGGACATCTTATTACATTCTTAATTTTACATTTTTCTTTAAGAATTTTGTATCCTCTATGACTACATACATTATGAAAAACTTTTATTTTATTATTTTTATCTCTCAATATAATTAATGGAATTCCTAGCAGATCAAATGGTTTAGCATCTCCAATATTTGGTATAGAACTGCCAACACCAATTACTACCCATTTATTTTCAAAAATTTTTTTTCTCTCAATAGATAAATAATCTAAATCAGTATAGCACTCATTTGGTAAACCATGAGCTTTATAAATATTTTTATTTACTACTTTTAATTTTTTTAAATCGAGTATTTGAGATAACTTTTTCATTTCAACTTTTATTAAACCTCCTTGTTTTAGTTGGAATTAATTAAAGCTAAATTTTACGATTCTCTTATAATGATTTGTTGAAATACAGTTTTACAATTTAAAATATAAACAAATTCTTTGAAAAAAAAATTTGCAGAAAATTTCATTCTCAAACTTTATCTCTTAATAAATGGCATTTAAAGACAATTTGACTTCAACTAACGGTTGAAAGATATTTGCAATCTTTTCATTGATATGTTGTAGTGTTGAATCAAAAATTAACTAACGGAGATATGATGAAAAAATTAAAAACAATTCTATTTTCCGCGCTTTTAGCATTCGGCATGACTTCTTTTGCAAATGCTTGTGGAAAATTAGTTATAGCCGAACAAAACTGGGCATCTGCCGAGTTAATGGCAAACGTTGATAAAATCATTCTAGAGGAAGGATATGGATGTGACGTAGAATTAGTACCTGGTGCTACTATGCCTACATTTACTTCAATGAATGATAAAGGAACACCTGACATGAACCCTGAGCAATGGGCGAATGCGGTTTATACTCCTTTAAAAAAAGCGGTAAGTGAAAAAAGATTAATTATTGCAAATAAAGCTCCAATTACAGGTCTTGGAGAAGGTTGGTGGTTAAATCCAGCAGCTTTAGAAAAACATCCAGAACTTAAAGGAATGACAGCTGTTCAAATTTTAGAACGTCCAGATTTGTTTCCAGATAAAGAGGACCCATCAAAAGGTGCTTTCATGGGATGTCCAGCAGGTTGGGGATGTCAATTAGCTAATGCAAATTTGTACAGAGCATTTGAAATGGAAAAAAAAGGTTGGAAGCTTATTGATCCAGGTTCAGCTGCAGGTTTAGATGGTTCAATTGCTAAAGCGTCAGATTCTGGTGAGCCGTGGTTTGGATATTATTGGAACCCTACATCAATGGTTGGAAAATATAATTTACAGCCTGTTGATTTTGGTGTTCCTTTCGCAGGTAGAGATAATTGGGACAATTGTATCACTCTTGCAGAACAAGATTGTGCAAATCCTAAACCAACAGCTTGGACAAAATCTGAGGTGAACTCAATCGTAAGTGCTAACTTTGCTAAAACTGGTGGAAAAGATGTTTTAAAATATGTTGAAAGTAGAACTTTTCCAGGCACAGTAATGAATGGAATGTTAGTTTATATGGCTGACAATCAAGCAAAAGGTTCTGATGCTGCAGTTGAGTTTTTAATTAAGCATGAAGATGTTTGGACTAAGTGGGTATCTTCTGATGCTGCAAAAAAAATCAAAAAAAGTTTATAATTAACTTTAATTTACGAGCCTATTTAATATAGGCTCGTAAAAATAATATTTATGGAATTTTTTACTGAATTTCCAGAACTGGGAAGAAGATCCCAAATGGAGCTGAGAAAAGGTATTGACTTAGCTTTTAGAAATTTTTCAAAAGAATATGGGGACAGCATAGAAGCATTTTTTGACCCATTATTATTTTTTTTAGTATCATTAGAAAAATTATTATTATCCACACCATGGATAATTATTATTGGAATAATTTGTGGATTAGCCTGGTTGGGTTCAAGAAGTTGGAAATTAGTTGTGGGAAGTGCAATTGCTTTTTTATTAATTGGTTATTTTGGAATGTGGGAAGATTGCATGGCAACAGTTGCAATTATTACTGTATGTACAATCATTTGTATTGTTGTTGGTATCCCAATAGGTATAGTAATGGCTAGATCTTCTAGAGCTGAAAAGGCAATACTTCCTGTATTGGATATGATGCAAACAATTCCTAGCTTTGTTTATTTGATCCCAATTTTGATGTTGTTAGGAATTGGAAAAGTTCCAGGATTAATTGCTGTTTGTGTATATGCAGTTCCTCCAATAATTAGATTAACTAATCTAGGTATTAGAGAGGTGGACAAAGAGACTTTGGAAGCTAGTGAAGCCTTTGGAGCAACCACAGCGCAAAAATTAAAATCTGTTCAAATCCCACTTGCTTTACCAACCGTTTTTGCTGGTGTAAATCAAACCATAATGATGGCTTTAGCTATGGTAGTTATTGCTTCTATGATAGGCGTAAAAGGCCTTGGTGTACCGATATTAAGAGCTGTTTCTAACCAATATTTAGCTCTTGGAATGATGAATGGATTGGCAATAGTTGCTCTCGCAATTGTCTTTGATAGAGTCACTCAAGAATATGGAAGAAGGATCCAAAAGCATAGAGGTCAGATAAAATAGTTGATACTTTGATGCATCGAATTTTCTAGACTCATATTTCAAAATAAATAAAGATCTCCAATATGAATTTTTCATTGGAAATAGGTCCTAAAACAGAGGTTGATAAAGTACCAGCGTTGTCTGATATTTACATTACAATGCTACCTGGAGGTGATTACAGAGAAACTGCTGATAAAGCTGTAGAGCTTGTAAAAAAAGGATTTAACCCTGTGCCTCATTTTCCTGCTAGATCAATGCATGATGAAAAAGAACTTAGAGATTATGTTTCTAGATGCAAAGATGGAGGCGTTAAGCAAGCCTTAATTATTGGAGGTGGAAGAGAACCAGCAGGTAAATTTGAAAGTTCTTTCCAACTTTTAGAGACGGGTTATTTTGAAAAAATGAAAATAGGAATTGCTGGACATCCCGAGGGGAGTCCTGATATATCCGACTCAGATTTAGAAAAAGCTATGATAGATAAAAAGCCTTACGCTGATTATATTGTAACACAGTGGTTACTAGATCCTCAGCCTATTATAGATTTTATTTCTAACCAAAGCGTACCAGTGCATGTGGGAATTACTGGGCCGTTAAAAATATCTAGCTTAATTAAATTTGCTAATATTGTAGGGGCAAAAAATTCCATTAACTTTCTTAAATCTAATTTTACTAAGGCATTAGATTTATTGAAACCTAAAGACCCTAATGATTTAATTGGGAAAGTTAAATCGCATACTGATAACTTCCACATTTATACATTCGGCGGCTTGAAGGAAACTAACAAGTGGTTGAAGGAGAATAGTTATGTCTAAAGAATTTGACTATACTAAAGTACAACATGTTACTTCTGTTGATCAGTCTGATAGAGAAGTACCATACAATTTAAGACAAAGTGGGCCAACTAAAGTTGAATTATTAATTTCAACAAGGGTAAGAAAGTCACCTTATTGGCATTTATCAATGCAGGCAGGTTGTTGGAGAGCAACTGTATACAATCGAATTTATCACCCAAGAGGTTACGTAAAACCTGAAGATGGTGGAGCAATGGTTGAGTACGATGCAATCGTAAACCATGTAACAATGTGGAACGTTGCTGTTGAAAGACAAATAAGAGTTAAAGGTCCAGATGCAGAAAAATTTACAGACTACGTGATAACTAGAGATGCAACTAAAATTTCTCCTATGAGAGCAAGATATGTAATATTGTGTAATGCTTACGGAGGAGTATTAAACGATCCAATTCTTTTGAGAATTT
The DNA here is from genome assembly GCA_902529645.1 of uncultured Pelagibacteraceae bacterium. GTDB lineage: Bacteria > Pseudomonadota > Alphaproteobacteria > Pelagibacterales > Pelagibacteraceae > Pelagibacter. Next base: position 108,757 of record CABZXO010000001.1, read on the forward strand.
CAAAAGATGAATTTTGGTTTTCGTTATCAGACTCTGATATTGGAATGTATCTACAAGGTGTGAATGCAGATGGAAAATTTAATTGTACAATTGAGGAAATAGATGCATGTCCTGTACAAATTCAAGGTCCTAAATCAAAAGCTTTAATGCAAGATCTTTGTGGAGACCAAGTTGATTTTGATAATATGCCATTCTATGGATTAGCAGAAGCAACCGTTGGAGGAAGAAGTTGTGTAATTTCTCAATCTGGTTTTTCAGGAGAGGCTGGTTATGAGATATATTTAAGAAATGCAACTTTATATGCTGAAGATATGTGGAATGCAGTTTTAGATGCAGGAAAAAAACATAACTTGATGGTTATTGCACCTGCACACCATAGAAGAATACAAGCGGGTATTCTTTCTTGGGGACAAGACATGGATCAACAACATAATCCGTTTCAATGTAATTTAGGTTATCAAGTTTCATTATCTGGTAAAGGTGAATGGAATAAAAAAGCTGATTATGTTGGTAAAGCTGCTTTGGAGAAAATGGGAGCAGATATAAAAGCTGGAAAAAAACCATATAAACTTCAGTTAGTTGGAATGGAGTTAGGTGGCAAACCAATTGACGATTATGCGCCTGACTTTTGGTTAGTATCACCAGAAAGTGGTGGAGATCCAGTTGGATTTCTTACTTCACCATGGTGGCATCCAGAAAAGAAAACCAATATTGCTATGGGATATGTTCCATTTGATGGAACTTTAAACCCAAATGGATTTCCAAAAAATAAAGTTGGAACTAAATTTAAAGTTCATCTTCCAGAAAAATACTCGGATACTGCAGGAACACCTGTAGATGCTGTAGTTGTGGATATTCCATTCAAAGAGTCTTTCAACGCAAATACAAGAGAAGTTGTAAAAGGCTAAAGTTTATGAAGGGGGAGCTAATTTTAGCCCCCCCCCCCTATTCAATTCTAATGACCAAAAGTTTTCTAATAGCAATTTGCATTATCATTGCTATTGCTTTAATAATATTTCCATTAATTGTTTCTTATAGGGCTCAAAAAAATAAAAATAAAAAAAATTAATGTTTGCTGAATTTTTAAATATAATTTTTAAGTCAATAAAATTAGACAAAACCCTTTATTCAGATAATAAAAATTTTGGAGAAGCGTCAGTATACTTTGCTGGGATTATAATGATCCTAGATGGTATTGCCGGGGCAGTAGCGGCTAATACGATTATTAAAACAGCTATCGCAATGTCTGGTTTAACTGCAATAGTTACTTGGCTTATATGGACAATTTTTATTTTTGTAATTGGAGTTAAATTATTTCCTGATAAGCAAACTAAGGTTTCATTCAAAAAAGTTTTAACAGCAGTTGGTTTTGCACATGCTCCAGGTTTATTAAGATTTTTTGCAGTCACACCAGAATTAATGATACCAATAATTTTTCTTACCCAATTTTGGATTTTTGCAGGTTTAATAATTTCGACTAAACAAATATTGAGTTTAAAATCTAATTTTAAATCTTTTGGAATTGTACTTTTATCTTTTTTAATTATTGCATTTTTATCTATTTCATTTGTAATGAGCAGAATGAATATGCTTCCAGTTAGTCAAATTAGTTAAAGTGGAAAAATAGTCTTGGATACTCTACAAGATTTACATAATTTAAACCCGGTAAGAATTAAATTTTGAGTGACACTTTCGTCTTCCTCTTTGCATTCATCACAAATATTGTTTAATTCTTCAATATCTACCTTTAGATTTTTTTCATCAATTTTATCAATCATTATCAGTCAAACCAGCACCTGCCGCTCCCTCTTTTAAACTGTCACTCTCTTCAACAAAAGTTTCTTCTGATAACTTATATAAATTATTCCATTCATCTTCTGTAAAGTTATCTTCATTTTCAAGTAGATTGACCTCAATTGTATTCGCTATCTTTGGAAATTCTTGATCAATAAAATTTGAAAAAATATTTACATTTAGATTTAGTAACATTTTTTTTTCATCTATTTTTACATTAATTTTTTTTCCAATAATTTCTGATGAACGACTTATGAAGGAAATAAAAATTATTGGATAAGCGATATTTTTGAATTCAATTTTTTTTAAATTTTCTAAAACATTTATTTGATCTAAAAAACTTACACCTAAAGTAATTGGACAGTAAGGATTATTTGATGAAGAGTTATTTTCACTAATTAAATTTAAATTTTCAAATTTGCTTTTGTTTTTTTGATTAAAATATTCATTAAGGTGCTTAATACCCGGTAAACTAAATAGCTCTAACAATCTTATACTTTTTCCTGTTTCTTCTGAAACTCCCCACGAATATCCTGCTGCTTTAGATGCTCTTTTTACTGTAGTTTCAATTTCACTCAGTGATTTCATTATTAAATATTAGTTTTATATACCCACTGCTCGTCGTAACCTTTTAACTCATTTGGAAGTGGAGCTCCTTGGAACATGCAAATTCTTAACCATTTGTCAGATCGTGGATCAAATTTTAATGCTCCAAAAAAAGATAATTTTAATCTTAGCATATCAATTGGCATTAAATCTTTACCAATTGTATTATCTTGTATTTCTGAATAAGGAAATTTTTCTACAATAAACGCTCTCCTTACAACATGTCTTAAGTCAGAATTTGATGCTAAAAACTCAGCAATAGTTAAACTATTTTTTGAGACTAATAATTTGTCATAAAGTTTTTTTATATCTCTTGCTATTGCTAAAGGTTGTTCTAGTTCTGATCCATACTCTTCAAAACGATCTGCTAATCTAGGTTCCTCTTTATTTTTTGAAATAAACCAAAAGTTTTTATTATTCTCTTTTTCTTCAAAATTTATATCTAAAATGTTTGGATACTTTGCTTCGATAATATTACGCAATTCTTCAACTTTTCTTTGAGTTGGAATATTAAAATATTTTTCTTCATCTGAGCTCATTTCTTTTACCAAAGGATTTACAATATTATTATAAGGTTCCATCATTATTGAAACAATATACTCAATACATTCCTCGCAAGTATTATCCTCCAACCATTTATATATTTTGTTAAAAGGATATTCGACCTCAAAATTAAAATCTTTGTTTATAAAGTTTAAAAATTTTTCAACATCTTTTAGTAATGATGTAATTTTTGTTTGCTGATATTCACTATCAGTATTCCAGCTTGTAATATTTTTTAAAGATTTTTTCACACAGTCATAAAACAAATCACTATCTTGACTTTCTACATCTTTTATTTCTCTAATTTTCTTAAGTGCTTTTTCTCTACTTAAAATCCAATTATTTAATAAAGTTGGGTGATTGACTATAAATGGAGCCATACCCAAACCTGTAGAATTACCTATTCCCAAGTTTTTACAAATTTTACTATCTAGCTTAACGGCTTTCTTTGGATTTTTATGATAAGCAACATGATTAACTTGATCAAAAGTAAATTGTCTTACCAAATATACCAACATCATTTCTAATCTGAATGGACCATTAATTTCTTCACGATTTTTAATTCTAAATCGATCTGCAAGACCAAATTTACCCGAGCCATATACTGCTGTAGTCCTATATAAATAGCCTACTTTTGATAATAAGTTTAAATCTGGTTGCTGACCTTTGCTCAAACTTTCAACTACGTGATTATAAATTCTTATTGATTTGTTTGCTCTAGATAAAGTTAATTCTTTATAAGAAAGTCTACCAACTTCTTGTTTTGGAACTTCATTTTTTAATCTTTCAATGTCTTTTTTTGTAGGAACTCCATCATGTAATGTAAAAGCTGCATCCCATTTTGTTGCAATAACTCTATCTGATCTTTCTTCATCTTTGATTTCATTTGCAAAACAAACTAAAGAATAAATTCTTTTATTTTTTTTAAATGAATAAACAGCTTCTCCAAAACCATTTTCATTTAAATTAAATAAATCTCTTTTATATTCCCACTCTTTAAACTCATTAAGAAAACTTCTTAAAAAAGATAATTTTGACTGATGAAAAGATCCTAGCCTTGATAATTTCATTATCTTATTTGGGTCTCTTAATTCAACTTTCATAATTAAATTGATTTATAGAAATTGTACCAGTTATTTCCAAGTATTCCATGTGTCTCGGTATCTGAAAAACCCGCTTTTTTAAGTCCTTTTTCAATATTTGAAAACCCTCTTGCATCAAGAAACCAATCAGGTTGTTTTGGAAAACCTGGTTTATTTTTCGAACCTTCACCATAATTTTTATTTTTAGACCAAGAGCCATTTCTCATCCATTCAACAACAGTATCTGGATGATCCAAACAAAGATCTGATCCTATTCCTATTTTTTTTACATCCATTATTTCAGCTGTTTTTGCCACCATTTCACAAAAACTATCTAGAGAACAATTTGTATTGTCTTTTAAGTGATGAGGGTATAATGATAAACCCAACATACCACCACTATCACTCAAAATTTTTAACAAATCTGAAGATTTGTTTCTTTTAGCTGGATGCCAAAAAGAAGGATTGGCATGAGTAATTGCAATTGGTTTTTCACTAAACTCAATTGCATCTATAGTACTTTTTTCTGCAGAATGTGACATATCAACCACAAGACCAACTCTATTCATCTCTCTTATAACCTCACGTCCAAAATTTGTAACTCCACTATCTACTTTTTCATAACAGCCTGTTGCAAGTAAAGATTGATTGTTATAGGTCAACTGCATAAATCTACATCCTAATTCATGAACCTTTTCAACAAGATTTATATCGTCTTCAATTGGTGAAGAGTTTTGAAAACCAAAAAATATTGCAGTTTTGTTTTCTTTATTAGCTTTATCAATATCTTGAAAATTCTTACCAAGGAAAATTAAATCAGAGTTTTCATTAAACAATTTTTCCCATTTTTTTATTTCGAGTTGTAATTCATCAAAATCTTCATGGTAAACAATGGTAGCATGGATGGCATCTAATCCAGCAGATCTATTAATCTCAAAGATTTTTCTAGACCAATTGCAATATTGAAGATTATCAATTTTATAATTCATATTATGCTTAACTCTAATCAATATGTATTTTAAATACTATTAATTTTATTGAAATTTTAAGTTAATTTTGAAATAAACAGATTGATCAATTTTCATGAAAAAAAATAGTAAATTAAAAGTTTCAATCATAATGGGAAGTCAATCTGACTATAAAGTAATGAAGCTGGCCGAAAAAATATTAAAAAAAATTGGAGTTTCGTTTGAAACAAAAATCATATCTGCTCACAGAACACCACAAAGAATGTATGAATATGCTGCAAAAGTTGAACAAAATAATATAGGAGTAATTATTGCAGGTGCTGGAGGATCTGCTCATCTTCCAGGTATGGTATCAGCACTTACACATGTACCAGTTCTTGGCGTTCCTGTTGAAAGTAAAAAACTTAAAGGTTTGGATAGTTTGTTATCAATTGCACAAATGCCTAAAGGAATTCCTGTAGGAACACTTGCTATAGGAGAGGATGGCGCCATTAATGCTGCTTTATTAGCGGCAGCAGTAATTGCTAATAATAATTCAAATGTTCGAAAAAAACTTAAAAATTTTAGAACATCGCAAACTAAATCTGTAAAGAAATCTCCAGAATAAAATGTCTGAAATTACTCTTGGTATCATTGGGGGTGGTCAACTTGGAAGTATGCTTGCAATAGCAGCTAAAAAATTAAATGTTAAAACTGTTGTTTTTTGTGATGACATAGATGCACCAGCACAAAATTTTTGTAATAAATTTTTTACTGGAACTTATGATAATAAAGAAAAAATATCAGAATTTATAAATCAGGTTGATTTGGTCACTTATGAATTTGAAAATATTCCATTTGAAACTTTAAATGAAATAAATAAATTTAAATCCGTTTTACCAAAACCTTCAGTTAACAGATTAATTCAACATCGATTAGCTGAAAAAGATTTTGTAAATAAATTAAATATTAGAACAACAAGATATGTTTCTATTGAAAAAAGATCTGACATAGATGCTTTGGAAGATTTTTTGCCAGGAATATTAAAAACAACAACACTTGGTTATGATGGTAAAGGTCAATATCCAATTAATTCAGGCGATGAACTTAATTCATTGAATATTGATTTTTCGAAAGGGTATATTCTTGAAAAACTTGTGAAATTAAAAAAAGAGATTTCAATTATAATTACAAGGTTTAGTAATAATAAATATGAAATTTATGAACCAATAGAAAACACTCACGAAGATCAAATTTTAAAATATTCAAAAATACCTGCTGAAATTAATGAAAAAATTTTTAATCAATCTAAAGATTGGGCAATGCTAATAGCTGAAGAACTTAAATATGTTGGAACTTTGTGTGTAGAATTTTTTATTGATAGAAATGATAATCTTTATGTTAATGAGATTGCTCCAAGAGTACATAATTCAGGACATCTAACAATAAATGCTTTTAATGTGAGTCAATTTGAAAATCATATTAGAGCTGTATGTGGTTTAGAACAAATCCCTTTAAAAAAAATATCTAACGCTAAAATGATGAATTTGCTTGGCGATCAAATTACTCATTACAGAAATATTCAAAAGTTTAATGATAACGAATTTTTCTTTGATTATTTAAAAAAAGATATAAAAGAAAAAAGGAAAATGGGTCATATTACTACTTTAGTATAAATGTTAAAATCAATAGAAGGTAATTTTGATAATCCAGAAGTTAATGAGCTTCTAACCAAACATTTTGTTGAGCTTAGAGCTGCCTCACCAGAGGGAAGTGCTCACGTCCTAGATATTCCTGGTTTAAAAGTATCATCAATTAAATTTTGGAGTTTATGGTATGATGAAAAACTTATAGGTTGTGGAGCCTTAAAATTTTTAGATAAAGAACATGGAGAATTTAAATCTATAAGAATTCACGATAATTTTCGAAATCAAGGTCAAGGGATTAATGTAATCAATCATTTAATTAATGAGGCTAAAAAGCTTAAAATAAAAAGACTAAGTATCGAAACAGGATCTGGTGATTTTTTTAAACCAGCAAGAAAACTTTTCAAAAAAACTGGTTTTACCGTGTGCGAACCTTTTGCACACTACAAAGAAGACATCAATTCTGTTTATTTAACTAAGCTTATTGAGGATATTTAAAAAATTTTTTTAATAGTTGATCTATTTTGTTGACAAAACCCAATAAAATCTAAAGAAAGCCAGTATTACTTATTTTAAGTAATAATTAAACATAACCAAAAGTAAGAAGATAAATATGAGTCTACAAGGAAAAGTAAAGTGGTTCAATCCAACCAAAGGTTTTGGTTTTATTGAAAGAGAAGACAAAGAAAAAGATGTGTTTGTACATGTTTCAGCAGTAAGAGATGCTGGTATGAACGGTTTAGATGAGGGTCAAGCTTTGACTTTCGATGTTGAAGATGGTCCTAAAGGTCCTTCAGCAGTTAACTTAAAAACTGCATAATCTCACACTTCCTATTGGCTGAAAATTTTATTTGTAATAACGAATTTAATATTCAGCCAATATTATTTAATAACAACCTTTAAACACAATTATTAATTATAGAATAGAATTATTAAATTAATAAATTTATCAGAATATGATTGGAATTTTAGGTGGAATGGGAACTCAAGCTGGACTTGATTTTTGTAACAAGCTTGCGGTTCTAAATAGAGGAAAAATTGATCAAGAGTACCCATTATTTTTACTTTATAATAAATCAAATATTCCCGGAAGACCTGAGTCAATAGGCTTACAAACTAAAAATCTTTTAAACAAATCAACTAATAAAACAAGTAGAGAAAAATATAACAAAGTTCTAAAGAGCTTGCTCAAAGGTTGTAAACTTCTAGAAAAGAATAAATGTAAATTTATAGTAATACCTTGTAATACGGCTCATTATTGGTTCGATGATTTGCAAAACAGGATCAATATTCCAATAATCAATATGCCAAAAGAGGTTTTCAAATTTACGAAAAAAAAATGTAAGAAAAACTCCAAAGTTGGTCTCTTAGCGACTGAAGGTACTCTTAAAACTGGAGTTTATAAAAAATTTTTTAATAAAAACTATCAATTAATAGTGCCATCTCAAAAAATACAAAAATTGTCAGTTAATAAATCTATTAAATTAGTTAAAATGGGTAATGTAAGATCTGCAGCAAGAACAATTAAACCTGCTATTGATTCTTTAATTAAAATGAAATGCAAAAAAATAATTTTAGGTTGTACAGAGCTACCTATTGCAATTTTTGCATTTAAATCATTTAAAAATGTTAAATCCTCAAAAATATTCTTAGATCCTAACTTGATTTTAGCGCGTTCTGCTATGGTTAAATATAAAAAATAGTCTATGTCCGATAAGACTGATAAGCCATATATGTTAAGAGCTGCTGAATTTGTTTATTCAAATATAATAAAAATAAAAAAACAAAATCCTGAAATTAATAATATACAAGCATTTGAAATCTTTATGACTACTAAAGAATATGATATTTTAAGTTCTGGAGAATTTCATGATAAGTGGTTTTTAGAACTTAAGAAAAATAAGTTTATTGACTCAATTACCAGAAAAAAGGTCAAGGAAGAGACTTTGAGACTTTTAGAACTTCAAAAAGACTCGATGGTAAAATTTTTAATGAAAATACCCAAACTTTATTATACGAAAAGTCATTTTCCACTAGAAATTTCACAACGAGCTTTTGATCATTTATGGAGAGTTTGTGAAAGCTATGAAATGTGGTGCAAAGAAACCGATCAAGAGAATCTTATAAAACTTAATTTATAAAAAAAATGGTAAAAATTTTTCCATTTATTTTTATTTTACTTTGGTCCTCAGCTTTTATAACAACAAAACCTATTATAGATAACAGTGATCCATTTGCTGCCCTAGCATTTAGATTTGCTATAGTTGCTTTAGGTTTTTTTTTATTTTCTATTTATTCAAAACAAAAAATTTTAGTCAGTAAAAGAAATTTTTTTGAATCTTTTTTAAGTGGTATTTTATTTCATGGTTTTTATCTTGGTGGTGTCTTTTACTCAATTTCAATAGGCATGCCTACAGCAATAGCTGCATTAATTGTAACCCTTCAACCAATTCTCACAAATGCATTGAGTGGTCCCATTTTAAATGAAAAAGTATCTACAAAACAATGGATTGGTGTTTTATTAGGATTTGCTGGTGCAGGACTTGTATTGGGTTTTGATGTTGGTTCCAAAATACCAACAAACGGATTGATTGCAACAATAATAGCATTATTAGCTATTACATTCTCTACTTTATGGCAAAAAAAATTAAGTAACAACTTGCCTTTATCTGTAAGTAATATGAATCAAGCTATTGGTGGTTGTACATTTCATTTGTTAATAATTATTTTTTTTGTTGATCCATATATCGATTTTTCACAAACATTTATAATTACAATGAGCCATCAAATATTTTTGGTATCATTTGGGGCATTTACAATATTGATGTATTTAATACAAAACAACTCTGCAAGCAAAACAGTTTCTATATTTTTTTTAATTCCAGCAACATCTGCTTTTATGGCCTGGCTTTTTTTAAATGAAAATTTAACTATATTAGATTGTATAGGATTTATAATCACCTCTATAGGAGTTTATATTGCAACAAGAGATTAAAAATATTGATGATCTTATAAAGTTTTAAAGCCAAACTCTAGAGATGCGTCTGTAATCGAGTGATACAAGGATTCCCCAAAACTTCTTAAAGAAAATAATCTCACTTTATTTGGATTATCATCTAGCTTATCAACTGTAAAAGCTATTCCATTGTAAGTTGAATTTATTGAATTATTTTTTTCTAATGTATTAAAATTAAATGGACATCCTTTTTTCAAAACTTCTATTGTATCTTTTCCTTCAATTTCTATGATTGCCCTAGAGTGTGATAAATCAGTAACAGCAAAGTCTTTTTCTTTAAAATTATCTAAAATCTCTTTAAGTAAATCTTTTTTTGTTGAGACTAAAAACCAGTTTTTTGGTCCATTCCACATAATCCTTGTAGTTCCATTAAACACTACTGTTAAAGGTTCATTTTTTAATTTTAAACCATCAATATCAACACTCTCGAATGAAACTAAAGATTTTTTGTACTGAACTATTTGAACAATTAATAAATTTTTTGTTTCAGATATTTTTAATAAATCATTTTCATTTTTACCCTCATAATCTCCAAATTGACCTTTTACATGAACATTTGATAAAGCTGAAATTAATGTCATGATCTTACTCTTTCACCCTTCGGATCTACATAATGTGATGAAACTATCTCAACTGGTATCACTTTATTTTTAAGTGGTGACATCGCAAAAAGCTTTTGACCTATCATATTTTTTCCATCTTTCAAAATTGCTAAAGAAAAAGGATTGTCATATTCAACACTCCAACAAGATGCAGAGATATGACCTAATTTTGGATTTGGTAACGGTGCTTTATCATCTTTAACTAAGTGAGAGCCTTCTGGTATACTTGTTTGTTTATCTAATGGAACTACGCCTACTATTCTTTGTCTATCTTCAGCTATAAATGCAGATCTTTGTAATGATCTTTTTCCAATAAAATCTTTCTTTTTACTAACAAGACCTTCTAAGGCGTTATCGAATGGAATTGTTCTACCATCAAGTTCTGATCCTGCAACATGTCCCATTTCAATTCTAAGAGTTGATAATGCTTCAGTTCCATATGGTTGAATATTAAATTCTTCACCAACCTCAATTATTTTTTCCCACATAAAATTTCCATAATCAGACTCAACATTTACCTCATAAGCAAGCTCGCCTGAAAACGAAATTCTATATATTCTTGCTTTTACACCAAATAAATCTCCCTCCATATAGCCCATAAAAGGTAAGCCTTCATTTGATACATCAGAGTTTGGAAATAATTTTTGTAATAAATCTCGAGATTTAGGTCCAGCTATAGCTGCTCCAGCCCACTGTTCCGTAGTTGAAACTACATTCACATTTAATTCAGGCCAAACGAGTTGCAAATAATATTCTAAATGCGAAAGAACGTTTGCTGCTTGAGCTGTTGTTGTAGTCATATGATAATGATTTTCAGAAATTCTTGTAGTTGTTCCGTCATCCATTACAATTCCATCTTCTCTTAACATTACACCATATCTAGCTTTACCAACTGGTAGCTTCAACCATGCATTTGTATAAACTCTATTTAATAACTCAGCTGCATCTGGTCCTTTAATATCTATTTTACCTAATGTAGTTACATCGCAAACACCTACATTTGTTCTTACATTTTTTGCTTCTCTTTTTGATCCCTCAAATAAATTTTCATTTCCTCTTCTATAATACCTGGGTCTTAACCAGACACCTGCATCAACAAACACTGCATTATTTTTTTCATGCCATGAATGCATTGGAGATTTTCTTGTTGGTTTTGAATGTTTTCCAACTTCTCTTCCTACTATTGCTCCAATAGAAACAGGAGTATATGGAGGCCTAAAAGTCGTATGGCCTACTGCAGGAACAACTTTGTTTTCAATTTCGGATACTAATTGTAATCCATTTAAATTACTTGTTTTTCCTTGGTCTGTTGCCATTCCTAGAGTGGTATACCTTTTAACGTGTTCAATTGATCGATACCCTTCTCTTAAAGCTATTTCTATATCAGACACTGCTACATCGTTTTGAAAATCTAAAAATCTTTTATAATTTTTACCTTTTGGTAATGGAACACACCAAAACTTATCATGCTGAGAAGATTTTTTCTCAACAACATTTGGAATAGCTATCTTGTTGTCATTTTCAGTAATTTTTTTTGATAATTCACTTCCTGCTGTAAATGACGTTTTTAAAGTTTCCTCTAGTGAAAATACTCCATTAGCTGCACCTAAAGTAATTTCATTTTGTTTTGATTGTCCTGGAACAAATGCATCAATTTCCTCTTTAAACTTTGTTTTATTTCCTGATTGTGAGGCTAAATGAATAGTTGGTGTCCAAAAACCTGAAACGCAAATACAATCACATTGTACATTTTCTATTTTGCCAAGTTGTTTTTTGTTTTCAGAAATACTTGCGATATCTGCCGATTTTACTTTTTTGTATCCTTGTGCTGCAACAACAACATATGAATTTTTAATATTAATTCCTAAATTTTTTGCCTCATCAATTATTTCTGACACAGGATTTTCTCTTGAGTCTAAAACGACTGGATCTACTCCATGTTTTTTAAATTCTATTGCTGTTTCGTATCCACTATCATTATTTGTAAATACCAATGGTTTTCTTCCAACTAAAACACCATATACTTTTAAATATTCTTTAGCGGCTGAAGAAAGCATTACCCCTGGTGTATCATTATTTCCAAAAACTATTGGTCTTTCAATTGATCCTGAGGAAATCAAAACTTCTTTTGCTCGAATATACCATAACCTTTTGTTAGGGTGATATTTTTTAGTTGATGGTAAATGATCACTAACTTTTTCCGACATCACAAGCATGTTGTGATCATAGTATCCAAAAATTTGAGATCTATTTTTTACAACAACATTGGGCATTGTTTTTAACTCAGCAACTATGCCATCAGCCCAATCTTTTCCCGATTGATTGCCAATATTGACATCACTAGTTAATAAAGATCCACCAAATCTTGGTTTATCTTCAGCTAAAATTACTTTAGCTCCATTTTTTGCTGCTGCATATGCACCAGCTAAACCTGAAGGACCTGAACCTGCAATTAATAAATCACAGTATTCATATTTATGTTCATATCTTTCATTATCGTGTTTAGTTGAAGCTACACCTAAACCAGCTGCTTTTCTTATGAAAGGCTCATAAATTCGATACCAAAAACTTTTTGGCCACATAAAAGTTTTGTAATAAAAACCTGCTGGTAAAAAAATTCTCAAAAAATTATTGATTGCACCTATGTCAAAATTAACACTTGGCCAACAATTAACACTTTTTGCCTCTAAACCCTCAAATAGTTCCTGCTCTGTTGCTTTAATATTAGGTTCTGTTTCACCATTTCTATAAAGTTGAACAACTGCATAAGGTTCATCTACACCTGCCCCAAAAAAACCTCTGGGTCTGTGATATTTAAAACTTCTTCCTACTAAATGAACTCCATTCGCTAATAAAGCTGATGCCAATGTATCCCCTTCATAACCAAAGTATGTTTTGCCATTAAATTTGAAGGATAATTTTTTTTCCCTATTTATTAACCCCCCATTTTCAATTCTAAAAGCTTGGGTCATTAAGCAACTTCCTCATCGGCTTTAAAAGTTCTAAATATTTCATGGGTTGCAGTATCTCTCTCAACCTTTATCCATTGTCTACATCCAGAAACATGTTGCCACAGTTCTAAATGCTTTCCTCTTAAACTTTTTCTATTATAAACAAAATCATCCCATTCTTGATCAGAAACTTCTTTATTTAGCTCAGGTCTTTTAACGCTCGCGTCTCCACCGTATGAAAATTCATTTTGAGATCTCATTCCACAATGTGGGCAATTTATATAAAGCATTTATGATATCCAAGTTTTGGTACCAAGTCCTTTTTCATCAATAAGATTACCTGTACTAAATCTATTTAAACTATAACCAGCGTTTAACTCATGAACTCTGTCTTGTGCAATAGTATGAGCAAATGTCCAGCCCGAAGCGGGTGTGGCTTTAAACCCTCCATAACACCATCCACAATTTAAATACAAACCTTCAATGTGTGTTTTATCAATTATAGGTGATCCATCCATTGACATATCCATAATACCACCCCATGTTCTAAGCATTTTTAATTTACTTAAAAACGGCATCATTGCTATTCCTTCTGTTAACACATGTTGCAATGTCGGTAGATTTCCTCTTTGGGCATAACTATTGTACCCGTCAAGATCACCACCCATTACCATCTCGCCTTTGTCTGATTGACTTACATAAAAGTGTCCCGCCCCAAAAGTAACTACACTATCTAAAACTGGTTTAACTGGTTCAGAAACACATGCTTGAAGCAAATGAGTTTCAATTGGTAAAGTCATATTTAATTTTTCAGCTAATATATTTGTGCTTCCGGCAACACATAAACCTACTTTTTTTGCTTTGATATTTCCTCGTGAAGTTCTTATTCCTTTTATTTTACCAGCAGAAACATCGAAACCTATCACCTCACAATTTTGAATTATATCAACACCCATGGAATCTGCTTGACGTGCATAACCCCATGCAACAGCATCATGTCTTGCTGTGCCCGCACTTGGTTGCATCAAACCACCAAAAATTGGAAACCTTACGTTTTCAGAAAAATCAGCCATTGGAATAATTTCTTTAACTTGATCTCTATTTAAAAGAACAGCATCTATTCCATTTAATCTCATAGAATTTCCTCTTCTCGCGTATGCATTCATTTGTGCATCAGAATGCGCAAGATTAATTATTCCTCTTGGAGAAAACATTACATTGTAGTTTAAATCCTGACTCATCTTTCTCCATAAATCCATCCCAAACTCACTGAACAAACCATTTTCGTCATGCATGTAATTGGATCTAATAATTGTAGTGTTACGTCCTACATTTCCTCCACCAATCCATCCTTTCTCAATGATTGCAACTTTTGTAATGTTATGTTCTTTAGCAAGATAATAGGCTGTAGCTAATCCATGGCCTCCACCACCAATAATTACAACATCGTATTCTTCCTTAGGTGTTGGATCTTTCCAGGCTAAATCCCAATTTTCATGGTTTGAGAAAGCGTTTTTAACCAAATTAAATATAGAATATTTTTGCATTTATATAATTTTATAACAATCAATTTAAATAGTGCTTATTTTTTTTATATATATTTTTTAGAAGTTTCCAAATATCTCAAAAAAGGATAAGAAGTCACAGATAAAAAACTTTTAATTTATTTGATTATTTATGGCCGAAATTAAATCTGACATCCAAATAGCTAGAGAAGCTAAGATGCAGCCAATAAAGGATATTCTTTCAAAGGTTGGTGTCCCCGATGAAAATTTTGCGTTTAGCCCAATGGGAAGACACATAGCCAAAATAAATTTGGAATATTTGAATACCCTTAAAAAAGAAAATGGCAAATTAATTTTAGTTACAGCAATCACTCCTACTCCAGCTGGTGAGGGTAAAACTACAACTTCTGTTGGTTTAAATGACGGTTTAAATAAAATTGGAAAAAAATCTATTGTTTGCTTAAGGGAACCAAGTTTAGGTCCATCATTTGGAATGAAGGGTGGAGCTGCTGGTGGTGGTTATGCCCAGGTGGTACCGATGGAACAAATCAATCTTCATTTTACAGGTGATTTTCATGCTATTACATCTGCGCATAACTTATTATCTGCTTTAATTGATAATCATATCTATTGGGGGAACAAACTTAACATCGACGTAAGAAGAGTTGTTTGGAGAAGAGTAATGGATATGAACGATAGATCCTTAAGATCAGTAATTGTTGATCTTGGAGGAGTGGCAAATGGTTATCCAAGACAAGATAGTTTTGATATCACTGTTGCATCTGAATTAATGGCAATTTTTTGTTTAGCTACAGACTTAAAAGACTTAGAAAATAGAATTGGCAATATCACGATTGGATATACAAGAGATAAACAATCAATTTATGCAAAAGATTTAAATGCACAAGGTCCAATGACTGTTTTGCTTAAAGAAGCAATAAGACCAAATGTAACTCAAACTTTGGAAAATAATCCAGCTATAATTCACGGGGGACCTTTTGCAAATATAGCACATGGATGTAATTCAGTTATTGCAACGAAAGCAGGTCTAAAATTATCTGACTATGTCGTAACAGAGGCAGGATTTGGAGCAGATTTAGGAGCTGAAAAATTTTTAAATATTAAATGTAGAAAATCAGGACTCAAACCAGACTGTGTAGTTATTGTAGTAACTATTAGAGCCCTTAAAATGCACGGAGGAGTTAATAAAGAAGATTTAAAAAAAGAAAATGTAACCGCTTTGAAAGATGGATTGGTAAATTTACGTAGACATATAAACAATATTAGAAAATTTGGATTACCTGTTACTGTAGCTGTAAATCATTTTATTACTGATACAGATGATGAAATGAAAACTTTATTAGATTTTTGTGAAACCCAAGGTGTGAAAGCTTCTAAATGTACGCATTGGTCTAATGGAAGCGAAGGAACAATTGATCTTGCTAAAAATGTTACAGAAATTTGTGAAGATAAAAAAGATACATTTAAATTTTTATATGAGGATGATCTGCCATTATTCAAAAAAATAGAAAAAATTGCACAAGAAATCTATAGCGCCTCAGAAGTAGTCGCAGATACAAAAGTAAGACAACAACTTAAAGAATTTGAAGAAAAAGGTTACGGTAAGTTACCTGTTTGTATTGCAAAAACTCAATACAGTTTTTCAACAGACCCAAATTTAAAAGGTGCACCCACAGGTCATGTTTTACCTGTAAGAGAGGTAAGACTTTCTTCTGGTGCAGAATTTATCGTTGTTGTGTGTGGAGAAATTATGACAATGCCAGGACTTCCAAGAGTTCCTGCGGCTGACTCAATAAAATTAAATGACAAAGGTGAAATAGAAGGTTTATTCTAAATTTAGATAGTCTAACCAGTTCTCTAATTCTCTCATTCTAGAAACTTTATCTAATTTATTATTCTCAGTTTCTATGTGTTTAATGTGACTCTCTATCTCATTCTCATCTTTAAATGCACCTTTTTCTAAAAGTCTTTTTTTTCTGAAAATAATTAAATTGATCATTTTATTATAAGTAATCTCAGGGTGGTATTGAAGGCCCCATATATTACAGTTACCAACTTTGAAATTTATCCCTTGAACGTTGTTTATTGAATTTGAAGC
The DNA here is from genome assembly GCA_902529645.1 of uncultured Pelagibacteraceae bacterium. Lineage (GTDB taxonomy): Bacteria > Pseudomonadota > Alphaproteobacteria > Pelagibacterales > Pelagibacteraceae > Pelagibacter. Next base: position 125,568 of record CABZXO010000001.1, read on the forward strand.
TAACAAGGTTGAATTTTCTGGCATTTTTACAACTTCATCAAAATTAAATGCTGGTGTATTAAATTTTTTATTTTTATTTTTATAAAGTGGATGGTTTAAACCAATTTCATTAATTTCTATATTTGAGGCAATCCCTCTATGAGATCCTTTTGTTGCTTTTTTTACCTCCCCTCCTGCTGCTGTCACAGCTACTTGCATACCCCAACATATTGCTAGAATTTTTTTAATTTTTTTCTGACACTCTTTCATAAATTCAATTTGTCTTTTTATTTCTGGAGTATTGTTATAAATATTTAAGCTACTTCCACCCCAAATAAGGCCATCATAGCTTTCAAGTGAATCAATATTTTTGTCAATATTTTCATCTGAGGAAGGATTAACCACGTGAGTTTCTAATTTATCTGTGAAATAAGCCAAACTATCTTTAAGGCTTTCTGTATGTGTTTGAATTCCCGCCTCAGAAAAACTTTGATTTTCTTCTCGTAAGTTTCCTTCTACTATCAATATTTTTTTCATAAAAATAATTCTCCAGAAATACTTTTTATATACATTTCTTTTAGATCATTTTGACTTAATTTTTTGGGATTTCCTTCTGTTGATGGGTCTTTAAATGCCATTAAGGAAAGTTCATCTAGATCAATATTATTACAATCCATTACATCTGACAATTTATGTGGAATATTTAAATTATTTCTTAATTCTAAAATCCACTTTAAAAAACTATCAAAATTTTTATTTAAATTAAGATAATCACAAATCGAAATTATTTTATTTTCAATTGAAGGTTTATTAAATGTTAAAACATAAGGCATAAATATTGCATTTGATAAGCCATGGTGAACATTGAATTTACCATTTACAGGGTGGCTCAATGAGTGAATTGCCCCCAGTCCCTTCTGAAATGCAGTCGAGCCCATTGAAGCAGCAGAAAGTAAATCCATTCTAGCCTTAACATCTTTTCCATTTGTGAATGCTTTAATTAATGAATTTTTAATTAGTTTCATTCCTTCTATTGCCATACCATCAGCCATTGGATGATATCCTTGTGCACAAAACGCTTCTAAATTATGTGCAAGTGCATCCATTCCGGTCGCTGCTGTTAATCTTGGAGATAAATCTAATGTAAGTAAAGGATCTAAAATCACAATCGAAGGTAACATTTTTGGGTGAAAAATAATTTTTTTTGCACCTGTTTCTTTATTTATTATTGCAGATGCTCTACCAGTTTCGGATCCTGTTCCTGCAGTGGTTGGAACTGCAATGATTTTTGAAATTTTAGAACTATCAGCTCTTGTCCAGTAATCACTAATATCTTCAAAATCCCATAACGGTCGAGATTGATTAGACATAAATGCTATAGCTTTTCCAACATCTAAACCACTTCCACCTCCTAAAGCTATTACACCATCACAATTCGAGGTATTATAAACTTTAACGCCTTCTTCCACATTTTCTCCAATTGGATTTCCCGTAAAGTTAGAAAAACTAGCTAAATTTTGAAAACTTTTTTTTAATCTTAATATTATATTTTTTATTAAATCTAAGTTAATTAAATCTTTGTCTGTTACAAATAATGGATTTGAAATATTTAACTCTTTGCAGGCTAAAGATAAATCTTCAATTCTATTTTCTCCTATCCACATAGTGGTTGGATAATTCCAATTGATACCCATAACAAAATATAATTTTATTTTTTTAAAAATTGTTAGTAAGATATATATATAAATTTATTAATGATAGGAAAAATTCTATGTCAAAAGTAGCAATCATAGGTGCTGGTCCATGTGGACTTTCAATTTTAAGAGCATTTGAGCATTTAGAAAATAAAGGAGAAAAAATTCCAGAAATAGTTTGCTTTGAAAAACAAGAAAGTTGGGGTGGTTTATGGAACTACAACTGGAGAACTGGTTCGGATCAATACGGAGATCCTGTGCCTAACAGTATGTACAGATACTTATGGTCTAATGGACCTAAAGAGTGTTTAGAATTTGCTGATTATTCTTTTGATGAACATTTTGGAAAACCAATTCCCTCTTTCCCTCCAAGAGAGGTGCTGCAAGATTACATTTTAGGAAGAGTGAGCAAAGGAAATATAAAAAGTAAGATTAAATTTAATACAAGAGTTACAAATACTGTTTATAAAAATGATAAGTTTGAAATTAGCTACCAGGACAAAGTAAATAATAAAATTTTAAATGAAAAGTTTGATTATGTGGTAGTCTCGACGGGTCATTTTTCCGTACCTTTTATTCCTGAGTATGAAGGAATGAATTCTTTTCCAGGAAGAATAATGCACTCACATGATTTTAGAGATGCTGAAGAATTTAGAGGAAAAGATGTAATTGTTTTAGGGAGCAGTTATTCTGCAGAAGATGTGGCTCTACAATGTAATAAGTATGGTGCTAAAAGTGTAACAATCGGTTACAGGCATAACCCAATGGGTTTCAAATGGCCAAAAGGTATGAAAGAAGTTCATTACTTAGACAGGTTAGTAGGTAAAAAAGCCATATTTAAAGATGGAACTGAACAAAATGCTGACGTAGTTATTTTGTGTACAGGATATTTGCATCATTTCCCATTTTTAGATGAAAGCTTAAAATTAAAAACACATAACAGATTATATCCACCAAAACTTTACAAAGGAGTTGTGTGGCAAGATAATCATAAACTTTTATATTTAGGTATGCAGGATCAGTTTCACACATTTAATATGTTTGATTGTCAAGGTTGGTATGCAAGAGATGTGATAATGGGGAAAATCAAAATGCCTAGTAATGATGAAATAGATAAAGACATTAATAAGTGGGTTTCAATGGAAGAAAAATTAGAAAATCCTGATCAAATGATTGATTTTCAAACGGAGTATACCAAAGAACTTCATGATATGTCCGATTATCCTAAAATTGATTTTGAATTAATTAGGAAACATTTCAAAGAATGGGAACATCATAAAGTAGAGGATATTCTAACTTATAGAAATAAATCATTTTCATCTCCTGTGACTGGATCAGTTGCACCAATTCATCACACACCTTGGGAAAAAGCGATGGATGACTCTATGAAAACTTTTTTAAATAAATAGAAAATTAATATTTAATTTTTAATTTTTTGTTTTTAACAATTGCCTCTAATAAAGAGATCATTAACGGAACTTTTCGTTTATTAATTTTTTTAAATACAAAAGGAGCAATTTCTGTTGCTAAATCAGCACCTTCCACTGTATCATTTTTCATAAACTTTTTCTTTGCCCGGGTAAAAGTATAGCCTTTTCCAAGATATTCTCCCATTTTACTATTTCTTCCTCCCATTGCACTCACGTATAAATCTCCTAAACCTGCCAGACCATAAACAGTTTCTTTTTTTCCTTTAAAATAATTTGCAAGATATTTCATTTCATCAATTGATTTTCGGAATAAAGCCGATGATGTATTATGCCATTGTCCAGCTCCAATGATCATTGAATAAATATTTTTTATAGCAGATAAAAATTCAACTCCATTAACATCTCTACTAAACTCAGTTTGATAATAATTTGTTGAAATTAATTTTCCAATTTTTTTTGCAGTATTAATATTTTTGTTCGCAACAACAGTGAAACTTTTAACTTTTTTAGCTAATTCTTTTGCTAAACACGGGCCTTTCAAAACTGAAATATTTAAATTTTTATTATATTTTTTTAATAGGCTAGACATTGAAATTAAATTCCTACCATCTAATTTAAGACCTTTTGTTATTACTAAAATAGGCGATTTATTTTTAATTTTTGAAAGACTTTTTCCAATTAATTCTATTCCAATAGAACTCACAGCAATTACAATTAAGTCCCATTTCTGATTTAGGATGTCGCTTGAAAATTTATTTATTTTTAATTTTTGTGGTAAATTTATATTTAATGATGGGTGAATTTTTTTTTTTAAGTTTAATTTTTGTAATAATTTAAAATTATATGGCTCTGTTAATGTAACCAAGTGACCATTATCTAACAATGGTATCGAGAAAGCAGCTCCCATAGCTCCAGCACCAACAATTAATATTTTTTTCATTTTATCTTTATGCTAAGGTTTTTTTAATTGCTTGCTTCCAACCATGCAATATATGATTTCTTAGTTTTTTATTAATTTTCGGCTTAAAAGCTGTATCTTTTTTCCATGTATTTTTAATTTGATTTAATGATTTGAATTCTCCTACTTGATAACCTGCAAACAAAGCTGCTCCTAAAGCAGTAGTTTCTAAGACTTTAGGTCGAATTACTTTTAAATTAATTACATCTGCTAAAAATTGTGAGAACCAATTATTAGCTACCATTCCCCCATCAATTTTAACTATTCTAGGCTTTAAACCATCTTTATTCATTGAGTAAAATAAGTCATAACTTTGATAAGCAACAGACTCGACGGTTGCTCTCACTAAAGTTTTCCAATCACTATCTCTTGTAAGTCCTGTTATTAAACCTCTGGCGTCAGGTCTCCAATAAGGTGCGCCTATTCCACTAAAAGCTGGGACAACATAAACTTCATTATTGCTTTTTGTTGATTTAGCTATTTTTTCAGTTTCATAAGCATTGTTTATTAATTTAATTTTATCCCTTAACCATTGTACGCCTGCTCCAGCTATGAAAATAGATCCTTCAAGAGCATACGTAGTCTTATTATTCAATCGGTAACAAATTGTAGTTAATAACTTATTTTTTGAATTTATTTTTTTTAATCCAGTGTTCATTATTACAAAAGCACCAGTACCATAAGTACTTTTTATAGATCCTTTTTCAAAACAAGCTTGTCCTACAGCTGCTGCTTGTTGATCTCCTAAAACAGCTGAAATTGGTATTTCTTTTCCTGTAACTCTCTTATCTGTTTTTCCAAAATTATCTGCAGAATTTTTTACCTCAGGCAAGATACTCCTTGGAATTTTTAATTTCTGTAAAATTTCATTATCCCATTTATTGTTATTGATATTAAACAACATTGTTCTACTTGCGTTGGTAGCTTCGGTTAAATGCTGTTTACCTTTGGTTAACTTCCAGATCAAGAAGGTATCCACCGTACCAAACAATAAATTATTAGTTTTTAGTAATTTTTTTGAAACTTTAACATTATCTAAAATCCATTTTATTTTAGTGGCAGAAAAATAAGGATCTATAAACAACCCTGTTTTTTTTCTAAAAGTATTTTCATAATTTTTATTCTTTAGAGATTTACAATATTCCTGGGTTCTTCTATCTTGCCATACGATCGCATTATAAATGGGTTTTCCAGTTTTTTTATTCCACAAAATTGTAGTTTCCCTTTGATTTGTAATTCCAATAGTAAGTATATTACCTTTTAAACTTTTAGCTTTTTTAATTACTTGCTTTAATGCTTTAAGTGTTGTCGACCAAATTTCATTTGGATTATGTTCTACCCATACATTTCTAGGAAAGTATTGTTTAAATTCATATTGAGAAATAAATTTAATGTTCCCTTTAATGTCAAACAAAACAACTCTTGACGAGGTCGTTCCTTGATCAATGGAGACAATAAATTTTTTCAAAATACTAAGCTATGCCAAGATGTTTTTTTCTTTTTCCAACCCAAGTTCTAATCAAATTATCAAAAATCAATCCTATAAACGCAACACAGATACCGAGAGTTAAACCAATTCCTGCTCCATTTTTATCTGAAAGTGCTTTTAAAATGTATTGACCAAGATCTTCTGTTCCAATGAAAGCTCCAATTATCACCATAAATAAAGCAAAAACTATTGTTTGATTTAAACCAAGCATCATATGTGGAAATGCTAATGGAAACTCAATTTTTGTTAATCTTTGAAATTTGTTTACACCAGACATTGTTGCAGCTTCATGTAAGCCAACAGGAACACTTCTAAGTCCTTCTATTGTATATCTAGTTGCAGGAATTGTTGCATAGACAATTACAGCAATTAAAACAGATGTATCTGTTATTCCAAAAAGCATCATTACAGGAATTAAATATACAAATGATGGGAATGTTTGAAATATATCGCAAACACCTAGCATAAATGCTGCAGATTTTTTGTTTTGAAAACATAATGTTCCAACTGTAAATCCTATTAAACAAGAAATAACTACACCAAAAGTTGCCATGTATAACGTTACTAGTGCTCTATCCCACCATGGACTTAATGCTATAAATAAAGTCAAAGCAGCAACAACTAATGCTGATCGAACTCCTCCAATTAAATATCCTGCACCAACTGCTAATACCAATGTAGCTACTGCAGGCATTCTTAAATATAAAGCTCTCATCGGCTGAAGCACATCTTGAATTAACCATGTATTGAATGCTTTAATATACACAAAGAAAGTATCAAAAATCCAATCAACTCCTTTATTCCAAAAATCTGCTGTTGATATTCCTTTATTATGAGGAATTTCAAACAAGTAATTAAAAGTACCTTTGAAAATAAAAGTCCCAACGTATGCAAGAATTATTCCAATTACGAATGAAGCTGCAAAAAATATTGCGTTTTTATTTCTTTGGAAAAATGTCAGATTACCAAAATAATCTGTTTGTTTATTTGCCCATGCCAAAGACATTTTATCAAGTAAAATTGCAATTAAACTAATACATAAACCAGCCTCAAGTGCCAGCCCTATATTGAGCTGATTAAGTGCTAACAACAAATTAAATCCTAATCCTTTCGCGCCAATGAACGCAGATATAACTGCCATTGAAAAACAAACCATAATAACTTGGTTAACTCCAATTAAAATATCTCTTCTTGCTGTTGGAATTAGTACCTTGAACATTAATTGCCAATTGGTACAGCCACTCATTCTTCCAGCTTCAATAACTTCTGGTGGTATAGCTCTTAAACCTAATATTGTTAATAATATCATTGGTGGAACCGCAACAACCATAGTAATAATTACAGCAGCGTGATCACCTACTCCAAATAAAACAAGTGCAGGAACTAATACAGCGTATTGTGGCATAGTCTGCATTACTAGAAGAATTGGGTACAATGCTTTTTCAACACGTTTACTTTTGTAAGCTGCAATACCTAGGCCTAAACCAAAAATAAATGAAAGTGGAGCTGCAACAAGTATAAAAGAAAGCGTTTGCATTGATGGTTTCCATTGACCAAATATAGAAATATAGATCATTGTTAAACCTGCAAACAAAGCCAATCCTTTTCCACTTAATTTATAAGATAGTAGAGCTGCTCCAGCTGCAACAATGGTCCAAGGTAAACCTGGCAACTCTAACCATGGATAAGCATCAATAAAATCCCAACTTGTAAATGCAACAATAGTTTCTAAACCTCCAAGTAAAATTTCCCTAATTAATTCAATTAAAAAAGTCATAAATGAAGTTAAATTTCTACTTATCTCTAATAATAATGGTCGAGTTTTAAATTCTTGAGTATCTTCGTTCCAAAACTCCATTGGCATCCATTCATTCATTAAGAAAAATAAAGAGTCGTTTATCCAAATAGGCAGCCATCCTAGAAGTGGAGGCAATCTCCAAAATACATCAAAGGCATAATACCTAACCTCTTTACCTAGAAAAAAGTAAACACTTTGGTTTGGATCTTTAACAAATTCAGCCTGGCCTCTTATAAATTTATAAGTTTCAGGAACATCAATTGCAAAACATAAAGCAAAAAATACAATTAATAAAAATAACCATTGAAATAATTTTGGATATTTTTTTAAATACTCCATATTTTAACTACCGTTTTTTCTTCCTCCAAAAACTGTATCTATTATTTTTGAAGGTTTAATTGATCCTACAATATTATTATTTGAGTCAACTACTCCTACTAATTTTTCTTGAGTAAGTATTTTTTCTGCAACATTTTCTATAATTTCATCTTTTGATACTTTTAAATCTCCTAAATTATCTTTACTTGAAGCATCCATTACATCCTCAATAATCAAAACCTTCTCTCTCGGTACTTCTTCAGTAAACTTTCTTACATATTCAGTTGCTGGATTTAGCACGATATTGGCCGGTGTATCTAATTGTTCAATTATACCATCTTTCATAATTGCTATTCGATCAGCTAACTTTAATGCCTCATCAAAATCATGAGTGATGAACATGATGGTTTTCTGTAATTTTTCCTGAAGTCTTAAAAACTCATCTTGCATTTCTTTTCTAATCAATGGATCTAATGCAGAAAAAGGTTCATCTAAAAACCATATATCAGGCTCTACTGCTAATGACCTTGCGATTCCTACCCTCTGTTGTTGTCCACCTGAAAGTTCTCTTGGAAAATAATTCTCTCTTCCATCTAGTCCAACTAGTTTTACCATTTCCATTGCTCTACTAATACTCTCTTCAGTATTAGTGCCTTTTATTTGAAGCGGAAAAGCAATATTTTCAACAACTGTTTTATGAGGTAACAAAGCAAAGCTTTGAAAAACCATTCCCATTTTATTTCTTCTAAGCTCAATAAGCTCTTTATTATTTAATTCTAATAAGTCTTGACCTTCGATAAAAATTTTTCCACCAGTAGCATCCGTTAATCTTGAAATACATCTAAGAAGTGTTGATTTACCAGAACCAGATAAACCCATTACTACCAACATTTCTCCTTTTGCAACTTCAAAAGAAGCATTATTTACTCCAACAATACATCCTCTTTCCTGAAAGGTTTTTGCATCTACATTGCCATTAGATTCTTCAAGCATCTTTTTGGCATTTTCTCCAAAAATTTTATAAACCGACTCGCATTTGATTACAGTCTCAGACATAAATTGTTTTAAAGTTATATTAAATTCTATAAAATTAAAATGTTAATAATTGTTGCCTTTCCTCATTAAAAATTTTTAATAAAATAAACTCTAGTATCAATTCCAGTACTTAAAAAACTTAAAGCTTCTCCACTTATAGTAATACTTTCATCAACACCTACATTGTTTCCACTAACTGTAAAACCCGCAAAACATTTGTTTTTTTCTTCATCCCATTTGACAAAAGTCTCATCAATTTTATTTCCATTAATTGTATAAAGCTCATGTGCTCTAAAATTTAAGAAATTAGCACCCATTATTGCTCTTTGAGGAATTAGTTTTGTAGCTTTACAAACCTGCTCATATACTTCATCTGTTAATTTGTAGTGATCAGTTCCATCAAATGAGACCAATATTCCAGAGGGTAGTTTAGATATTAACTCACTTAGTTTTTTTTCTTCGGCAATTCTTTCTTCTTCTAACTTCATTCTTTTTACTAAATCATCACCTTGTCCAAAAATTCCATTTAAAATACTAAAAGATAAAATTATTATTAGAGTAATAGATATAAGACCAATAAATTGTCTCAAAGACTCAGGTAAATCTTTTATTTTATTAATATAATTTTCTTTAGACATTATTCTTGTAACTTACCGTTCTTCCAAATACCTGTTTTTTGTTTTCCATCAGCCCAAGTAAATGTTCCTTGACCATTCATAAAACCATTAGCCCACTCCCCTTCATAAGTAGAGCCGTCAGGAAATATTAACGTTCCAATTCCACTCCAAACACTATTTTTAAATTCACCTTTATAAATATATCCGTTTGGCCAAGTCTCTACACCTTGTCCTTGTTTTTTTGTTGAAACCCACTCCCCTTCATAGGTGGTTTTATCAGTGTAAACCCACTTACCATAACCATTATCACAATTACCCTCTTTGCAACCGGTGCTTCGGGCAAATACAGAAGAACTTATTAAAAAGCTTAATAATATAAAAAGTAGAAATTTTTTCATGAATTTATTTTACACAAAATCATATAAAAAAAAATCCCCCCCAACATGTTGGGGGAGATTTTAAATTTTTAACTTTAATCCTTATTTAGTAAATGCTTTCCAAACTGACTCGTTATCAGCTAACCATTTTTTAGCTGCATCTTCGTGAGTCATTTTGTCAACGTCAACTAAAGCTGCCATTGCACCAATTTGACTTGTAGAGAAAGACATTTTCTTAAATGTTGCTGCTGCTTTAGGATGAGTTTTTGGAAAATCCTCATGAACCGCTTTTTTCAAGTATCCATCAGGAGAACCACATTTACCATCTCCACCATCTTCTGGTCTGCAACCAGCTGTGTATGGAGGGAAATCAATAAATGTGAAACCAGCACCATCCGTAAAGTTAGGTGTCCAGTTGAAAATGATTGTTCCTCTTCCTTCTTTTTCAGCTGCTGCTAATTCTGCCCAAAGTGCATCAGCACTTCCAGCAAATTTAACCCACCATAAATCACCTAAACCTAGTGCATCAACCCTTTGTGGAATTAAGTCACCATGCCAAGTTTGTGGACCTTCCAACATTCTACCTTTTCCATCTGGTGAATCAGGTGTTGTAAAGTTTTTAGCACAATCTGGATTTTTTAAGGCTGTCCAGTCTGGTAAACCTGGGCATAATCCTTTTTCAGTAACCCAGTTTGGATATCCCATATCCTCAAGAGTTCTTGCTTCATGATCACCCCAATCTAATAAACCACCTTTATCTAAAGCAGTAGTAAAAGATTTACCAAATGCAGATTCCCATACCTCGTGAGATATAGTTACATCTCCAATTCTAATTGACTCATAAACTGCTTGTGAGTCAGCGTTAACGTATTTAACGTTATTGCCCATACTTTCGAAAATCCCACCAATAACATAAGCCATTACAATTTGACTTGACCAGTTATGAGTTGGGATAACGATAGGCTTCTTGCTATCAGCGTTAGAAATTCCCGCAAAACTTACAACAGAAATCACTAGAGCAGATAGTAAAGATATTATTTTTTTCATGTATACCCCTCTATTAATATTAATATTTAATAGTCTATGACAAAACGAATAGGAAGGTAAAGAATTATTAGTTCTAAAAAATATATATATATTTAAACAATAAAAATGATGATAAAAAATATAACAATATTTAAAAATTAAAATGTTAGGAACAAGTAAAGATATTAAATACCCTGGTTTAAATATTTTACCACCTGGAGTTGAAAGACATGTTGTTAATGGTGGTGCTCTTACTGCTTTTCAAATTTTTCCTGATGATGAATTAGAAATTATTAACAATGAGGGTAATCAAATTTGTGAAATACTTTGTTTTAACAAAGATGGTAAATCTGATGTTGGAATTTTAAATTTAAAATCAAACAATAAAAAAAATTTCATTAAAAATATTCTTAATGGTAAAGATGAAACGATATTAGCAACAAATTATCAATTAAGTAAAAGAAACTTAAATATCTCAGACTCTAAATCTTCAATCATATTTGATCCCGATACTAAAGCGGGAGAAAGCATGAAATTTAAATCTAAAGATAAATGTTTTGCTATTTTTGCTGCACCTGGCGATGATATGGATATAACAAATCAAAATCCTCCAAGTGATTTAACGATTTTTATCAAGAGATTTAAAATCATAAATGATAAAGAACTAAATGTAATACCAGATCCTGTATTTGAACCTCTGTATGAAGAAAACATAAAAAAAGAAACATCTATATCTTACCAGGTAAAAGAAGGAGATTATATTCAGGTAATTAGTCCAACTGGAAGACAGTGTTCTGACTTCGTAGCATTTGATACAAAAAAATTAGAAAAAGGGATTGAAAAAGGATTAGACTGGCAAACGACCAGAACATTTATGGGAAATACTTTTCCTGGACCTGGATTACACTCTAAATTTTATGATACAGACCATGAGCCTCTTGTTGAAGTTATAAGAGATACTGTAGGTAAACACGATACTTTTAATCTAGCATGTACATCTAAATATTATGAAGACGCAGGATATTTTGGTCATCCAAATTGTTCAGATAATTTAACTGAAAGTATGTCAAAATATGGTGTTCAGAAACAAAAAGGTTGGCATGCAATTAATTTATTTTTTAACACTTCTGCTGGAGGATTAAATTCTGTTATTTCTGATGAATCTTATTCAAGACCTGGTGACTATGTAATGTTTAAAGCTTTAAAAGATTTAACAATAGGAACAACTGCATGTCCAAGTGATATAGATCCGTGTAATTCATGGAATCCTACTAATATATTTGTTAGAACTTATGACAAAAATAAAGAATTTAGAAAATCATTTGGTTATAGAATGAAAACAGACTCTGAAAATAAACTAACTAGAAATTCTGGGTTTTATGAAAAAACTTCAAAATTAACTAGAAACTTTGTTGATGCTAGAGGCTTTTGGCTTCCAAATGATTACACTAAACATGGATTAGTTAATGAGTACAATGCTTGCAGAAATGATGCTGTATTAATTGATCTATCATCACTAAGAAAATTTGAAATAATTGGTCCTGATGCTGAAGAGTTGATGAACTACACTCTTACAAGGAATATAAAAAAACTTTCTGTTGGACAGGTTGTATATTCTGCAATGTGTTACGAAAATGGAATGATGTTTGATGATGGAACTCTTTTAAAATTAAGCGAAACAGGTTTTAGGTGGATATGTGGAGATGAGTATGGTGGTGAATGGCTTAAAGAAATTGCAAAAAAAAAGAATTTTAATGCTATTGTTAAAAACTCTACTGACCAAATTAGTAATGTATCTTTGCAAGGTCCAAAAAGTAGAGAAATTTTAAAAAAAATAATCTTTACACCACCAACACAGCCTTCGATAGATGAGTTGGGCTGGTTTAGATTTACAATTTGTAGAATAGAAGAACTTCAAGGTATACCATTAATTGTTTCGAGAACTGGTTATACTGGTGAGTTAGGGTACGAGATATGGTGTCATCCAAAACACGCGCCAGAAGTTTGGGATAAATTAATGGAAGCGGGTAAAGATGATGGACTTATTCCAGCTGGGTTTGCAGCTCTAGATAAACTTAGAATTGAAGCAGGTTTAATTTTATTTGGTGCTGAGTTTGACGGTGAACAAGATCCCTTTGAAGCTGGCATAGGTTTTGCTGTTCCATTGAAAACAAAAGAGGAAGATTTCATTGGTAAAGAGGAATTAGTAAAAAGAAAGGCAAACCCTCAAAAAAAATTAGTAGGATTGGAACTTGCTGGCAAAGAAATAGCTGGTCATGGAGACTGTGTTCATATAGGCAGATCTCAAATTGGTATAGTTACAAGTGGATGCTTGTCATCTACTTTAAATAAAAATATTGCACTTTGTAGAATAGACGTTCAATACTCTGAGATCGGTACCGATGTAGAGATTGGTAAAATTGACGGTCATCAAAAAAGAATTGGGGCAAAAGTAGTTGGTTTTCCTTTTTATGATCCAACTAAATCGAGAGTAAAAGCTTAATAGCTATGCCAAAAGAAAAGAAAACGCTCTTAGATTTTTGGGAAGATCAAATGAGGCAATCTCATACATCAAGTAACTATTTTTTTAGAAAATCACCATCCCATTACCATATGATGTTGCTAGTAATGTCTGCATATAAAGAAGGTAAAAAATTATCAGTTGAAGAATTAAAAACAAAACTTTTTAAAACCTCTCGACCTAAATCAGCTTTAATAATTACAGAAGCTTGTGAAAAAGGATTCTTTAGACTTGAAAAAACTTCAGCAGACCAGAGAATAAAAAATATAATGCCAAGTGAATCATTTATAAAAGAATTTAATGATTATTTGGTAACTTTAAAAAACATAAGTTATTAGCCATTTTTTAATAAAAATTTAAGTATCTATTTTTTATATATAATTTTTAGTTCTATAAATAATTATATTAATTACCCTTACCAAAAAATAATGTTTTATTATGACGACATTACCTTCGAAAGCAAAAGTAGTTATCATCGGTGGTGGAATTCACGGTCTTAGTACTGCTTGGAAACTTTCTGAAACATATAAAAATCCTGGTGAAATAATTGTATTAGAGAAAAAAGATACCGCAGCTGGTGCAAGCGGAATTGCTTGTGGTGTTGTAAGAAATAATTATTTTCAACCGGCAATGAGAGAGCTTATGGCTCACTCGGTTTCAGTTTGGGAGAGTGATCCTAAAGCATTTAAATATAATCCTGTTGGCTACTTACAAATTTCTCCTGAAGTAATGCACGAAGATGTTGCAAGCATTTATGAGCAACAAAAAGCAATCGGATATGAGTCGGTATTTATTGAAGGTGAAAAAGATTGTTCGAATTATATGAAAGGTATTTTTGATGATTGGCAAGCACAAGGCATCACTTCAATACTTCATGAAAAAAAAGGTGGATACGCGTTTAACAAAGATTCAATTAAAGCACTTGAAAGTAAATCTACATCAAACGGTGTTCAGGTTATGAAAGGTGTAAAAGTAACAGGTTTTAAAAGAGGAAGTAACAGTAAAGCTGTTACAGGAGTGGAGACAGACAAAGGTACAATTGAGTGCGAACAGGTAGTTATCGGTGCAGGTCCATGGGCGAGAGATTTTTGGAATATGTTAGAGTTACCTAAAACGGCTAACATTAAAGGCAAAGACGGTAAAATGCATGTAACAGATATGTGGACATACTGGATGCTACAAGAAGGTGTTATTGGTGTTGAGCCAGATTTTCTAAAAACAAATGATGGAAAACAACCTCCTGTAGTTCATGTAGACTCGACTGCTCCGTTATATTCAGACAAAACAAAAAAATTATTAACAGATAAAATATGGGGAATTTATTACAAACCTGATATTGAAGGTTTAGGTGTACAAGGGGGAACTTCTCCTTACATAGTTAAAAAACATTTTGATCAAGTTAATGTTGATCCTTATGGAATTGAGTCACCTGAATATCAAACAACAGACGCATTCAGTGAAATGTGGTGTTCAGCTTTAGCGCATTGTCAAAAAAGATTTGAGGGTAAATCTGATTTATATAGAAAAGGACCATCGGGCGGACTTGGATGTATGACACCAGACTCATTTCCAATCTTTGATAGATTTTTTGAAAACGTTTACATGATTGCAGATGCCAATCATGGTTATAAAATGATTGGGGTCGGAGAACTTGTTGCAAAAGAAATTCTTGGTACTGAAAGTGATTTATTAAAACCATTTAGATTCAACCGTTACGAGAAGGGTGAACTTCACCCTACTTCGAACAGTCCGTTTCCTTGGAGCTAGACTCTATGCCTAGACACAAATAAATTTTTCAGCTACGTTTGAATAAATTAAATTCATTGAGGGGTGAAAATGACAGATCTAGAGAAACACGTTAACCAGCCAGGTAGAGCGAAATTAGTTAAAAAAGTTAGAGAAAAAATTAATGAACTTGGCATCACTTATATTTATTATCAATTCATTTCTGTAACAGGTAGAGTTGTTGGTAAAGGTATACCTGCAGATCACTGGGAAAGAACAGCTGAAAAAGGATTTCAATTAGTTTACGGTGCTACAGCAAACTTGTTCTTAGATCGTCATAATAATTACATTGGATATGGACCGGAAGCTATGGAACTTGTTGGAATACCTGATCCTGAAACTTTTGTTCAATTACCATGGGATAAAAGAGTTGGAAGAGTATTTGTAACTTGTTTTAGAAACAGAGAAGAAAGAAAAAATCCAGGTGGTCATTTAACTTCAGACTGCAGAGGAAATCTAAGAATTTTCATGGATGAATTTAAGAAAAAACATGGTCTAGAATTAAGAGTTGGTACTGAGCCTGAAATGATGTGGTTAACAAAAAATGAGGATGGAACACCTACAGGTAAAGGTTTTTCTAAACCATTCTGTTATCACATTGATCAATTTGAGTCATTAAGACCAGTATTTATGAAGGTTATTGAGTACGCAAAAGCAATGGGTCTTGATATGATTCAAGGAGACCATGAAGATGCGCCAGGTCAATTAGAATTAAATTGGACCTATGATAACGTTTTAAGGAACGCAGATAGATTATCAACCTACAGACAAATTTGTGCTCAAGTTGCAAGAGAACATAATTTAATAGCTTGCTTTATGACAAAACCATTTATGGGTGTTTCTGCAAGTGGTTGTCACACAAATATGTCTTTATGGAAAGGTGGAAAAATTAAACTAAACAAACTTGGAAACAAAACACTTCCGGGTGTTGAAGAAGTATTTAGTTATGTTGAAGGTGGAACTAATACTTTTATGCCTGATACTAAGGATATGCAATTACCAGGTAAAATTGGTTTACAATCGATTGCAGGTATCATGAAACACTTACCAGCATTAACAGCTCTTGGATCTTCAACAGTAAACTCTTATAGAAGATTATGGGATCAAGGATTTTGGGCTCCAGTTTACGCTGATTGGGGATATCAAAACAGAACTTGTGGTCTAAGAGTTTCTGCACCAGGAAGATTTGAGTATAGATCAGTAGACTCGATGCACAATCCTTACTTATTAGGTGCTGCTTTATTAAAAGCTTGCGATGAGGGTATAAGTAAGAAAATGAAACCAGCAGCCCCAGAATCTAGAAATATTTATGAAGCTCAAAAAGCTGGTAAAGATGTTAAAAAACTTCCATTAAGTTTAGGTGAAGCTTTGGATAGACTGGCAGAGGATGAAGTAATCAAATCTGCAATGCCAGATGAAATGTATAAAGTTTTCCATTGGTATAAAAATGATGAGTGGGAAAGATTTCTTGGTGCAACAACACAATGGGATCTGGATACTTATCTTGATTGTCTACCTTAGGTCACAGAAACAGAGAGAAAGGGTATAAATATATGTGTGGAATAGCAGGTTTAATTCATAGAGGAAAATCCTCAAATGTTGGAAGCGAACTACAAGGAATGCTCCAAGCATTAAAACATAGAGGAGAAGATTCTACAGGATATGCTTTATATGGAGATACAGACGGAAAAAACTTCATTATGCGTTTTAAAGTTGGAGAAAACGTAGGAGAAGGAAGTTCATCGGTTATGGAAGATGTGTCTGTTTATGATGAAAGAAAAAAAATTGTAGATGAAACTCTAGTTGAGATGGGAGCTAAAGTAGTTAAAGAAGAGAGAACTCTTCCTTACTCTCTAAGATATGAGATTGATTATGATACAAAAGATTTGTTAGACTTTTCACAAAGAATTGAAAGTATTCCAGGTGTTGAAATTCTATCTATGGGAAAATCTTTAGAGGTAATTAAAGATCTTGGAAATGCTAAAATGGTCTGTGACAGATATAGCTTAGATAAGGTAGTTGGAACACATGCAATCGGTCATGCTAGAATGGCAACTGAGTCAGGTGTAGATATTAAGTCTGCTCACCCTTTCTGGGGCTATCCATTTAGTGATGTATCTGTAGTTCATAATGGACAATTAACTAACTATTGGAATAACAGAAGAGTTTTAGAAAACAAAGGAATGAGATTTATGTCTGAATGTGACTCAGAATTAATTGCAGTTTATATTGCAGAAAAAATGAGACATGGAGCAACTTTAGAAGAAGGAATGAAAGAGTCGTTAATTGGTCTTGATGGGGTTTTCACATACTTTGTTGCAACTAAAGACTCATTAGGTATGGCTAAAGATACAATGGCTGCAAAACCTTTGGTTTTGTATGAATCTGATGATTTAGTAGCAATGGGATCAGAAGAAATTGCAATTAGGTCTGTATTACCACAAGAAATTGATACATATGATCCATTTGATGGGGAGGTGAAAGTATGGCAAATCTAAAAACTGTGTCGAAAAAATCAAAAGCCCAATCGATGGGTATGCACACTGAGGTATTAACAGGAAGAACTCAACAAAAATTCTTTAATCCTGATGAAGCAGAAAACTTTTATTACTTTGGTACTTACGATGTAGATTTTAATAAAAGAACTGAGCTTGATGTTAAAAACATGACAGCTCCTGAAGCTAATAAAGAAATTGATAACTTAATGAGCCAAGGGTATGGAACTATAGTTATTAAAAACCCACAAGGTAAACACAGTCTTGGAGTTGGTATTTTAAATAAACTGAATTTAATTTTTGAAGGAAGTTTGGGATACTTTGGAATGGGTTCTTGTGATGGTCCAATAGTCAGAATTAACGGAAGAGTTGGATGGTCATGTGCAGAAAACTTAATGGCTGGTAAAGTGGTAATTGAAAAAAATGCTGGATCATGTTTTGGTGCGGCAATTAGAGGTGGAGATTTAATTTGTAAAGGTAGTGTTGGTGCCAGAACTGGAATTGACATGAAAGGTGGAACTATCATTATTGGTGGAGATGCAGGTGCATTCACAGGTTTTATGATGCAAAGAGGGAGAATAATTATCCTAGGAGATGTTGGAATTAACTTGGGTGACTCTATGTATGATGGGACAATTTTCGTAGGTGGAGAAATTGGCTCGTATGGTAGTGATGCTGTAGATTCGGAATTAACATCAAGTGACCAAGATTGGCTTAAAAGAAAATTAAAGGTTGCTGAGATTGGTGAAAATTTTGATGTAAGTAAAATGAAAAAAATTGTAGCAGGTAAAAAACTTTGGAATTATGATAATTTGGAACCTACAGAGAAGAAGGGAGCAATTTAATGCCTAAGAAAAAAAGTAAAAAAATTAAAAAAAATGGAAAAGGTGTTGGTGGGAAAGCAGATGTCCACGCACACGAAGAAGGTAAAAGAAATAAAAGTTTGTTAGGACATAATGCTATCTTCACTCCTGAAGTAATAGACGACATTCATATAAAAGCTCAATTAGGAAGATACAGAATGCGTGGAATGGCATTAATGAAAAAAATTCCTACTTTTGATGATTTAGTTTTCTTACCTGGAACACTAACTAGGTTTGTAATTGAAGGTTATAGAGAGAAATGTGAAACAAAGACTGTAATAGGTCCTAGATGTGAAAATCCAATTGAGTTAGATATTCCAGTTTATATTACGGGAATGAGTTTTGGTGCTCTATCTTACGAAGCAAAAACTGCTTTAGCAAGAGGAGCAACTATGGCAGGTAGTGCTACATGTTCAGGTGAAGGTGGAATGATACCTGATGAAAGAAGATATTCTGAAAAATGGTATTACCAATGTATTCAATCAAGATATGGTTTTAACCCACATCACGCACAATTGGCCGATGGTATTGAGGTATTTATTGGACAAGGTCAAAAAGTTGGAATGGGTGGACATTTAATGGGTCAAAAAGTTACTGACCAAGTTGCAGAGATGAGATCATTACCATCTGGTATTGACCAAAGATCTCCAGCTAGACACCCTGACTGGTTAGGTCCAGATGATTTAGCTTTAAAAGTAGAAGAGCTTAGACAATTAACAAAAAATAAAGTGCCAATACAATTAAAATTAGGTGCATCTAAAGTTTATGATGACGTGCGTATGGCTGCAAAATGCGATCCTGACTCTATTTACTTAGATGGAATGGAAGGTTCTACTGGAGCTGGTCCACATATCGCTGCTGCAAACACTGGAATTCCAGGTATAGCTGCAATTAGAGAAGCGAGAAGAGCGATCGACGATGTTGGTAAAACTGGAAAAGTAACATTAATTTATGCTGGTGGAGTAAGAGATGGTGCAGACATGGCTAAGGCTTTAGCTCTAGGAGCTGATGCAATCGCCATTGGTACTGGATCAATGATTGCATTGAATTGTAATAAGGACATCCCAGAAGCTGACTTTGAAAAGGAGATGGGTGTAAAAGCAGGTGAATGTTATCACTGCCATACAGGACGTTGCCCAGTTGGTGTTGCTACTCAAGATCCTAAATTAAGAGCAAGATTAAACCCTGATGATGCAGCATTAAGAGTATATAATTATCTTCACTCAATGACTTTAGAGGCTCAGCTTCTAGCGAGAGCTTGTGGTAAAACTAATATTCATTCTTTAGAGCCAGAAGACTTAGCTGCTTTAACATCAGAAGCATCAGCATTAGCTAAAGTTCCACTGGCTGGAACTAACTACACTGTTGGTGTTGATAATTATCATAAAATATAGAAATAACTATGCCAAAGAAAAAAAACAAAAAGGTATCAAAAGCAAAAGAGGTCAAAGGTCAACTAGGTAAAAAAAAGGAGACGGCTAGAGAAAAAATGATTGGTCAGTCTATTGGTTACAGATATGACGTTAACCTTTTGCCTGATTATAGCAAAATCACTCCTTTTCTAAAAAAATACATTGAGGCAATGGGATGGGATGATCTTAATTGGCTGGAGGATGTGCATATGGGTTATGAAGAGGATAGACCTGCAGTTTTCTGTAGAAATGCAAATGGTTGGGTTACTATTCCAAGTTCAATAAAGCTACCTAACAACCAACAAGATAGAGATATGATTGCAAGAGAACTTTTGGTTAAGTTTCAAATGTCTCCAAAACATCCCCTTGTTGATTTGAAAAAAGCTTACTTAAAGTTTTAATATTACAATCAACAGTTGATTATTTTTGTAAATCTAGTGTTCATAACTAGATTTTTTTGATCTCTTTATATTTGTAACGACTCATAAAATTTAATAGGCTTTAAATAAACAAATATGGAGAGAGAATATGACTGATCAGTTAGGTGCTCTTACCACGATATTTACAGAATTTTACTACTGGACAACAGTAGTACTAATGTTTTTAATTCACGTTGGTTTCTGTATGTATGAGGTCGGAGCTTCAAGATACAAACACCATCAACATACTCTTATGAAAAACACAATGCTGATACCATTGGTAACAGTAACTTGGTTTTTGTTTGGTTGGTGGATTTATTGGGCTTTTCCAACTGGACCTGGATTAGCTCCGTCAATAATGACAGAAAGTACAGGGCTTGTACTAGGTGGAGGATTTGGAGGAAATGATCTTGCTAATCCTACAAATGCTCTTATGGCAATCAATCTTAACGACCATATAATGGGTGTGTTCTGGGCAGCATTCCTTTTATTTTCATGGACCGCAGCGTCTATAGTTTCTGGTGCAGTTATTGAAAGAATAACAACTTTTGCATTTGGAGTTTTAGCAATTGCAATAGGATCTGTTTTCTGGTCAATAGATGCGTCATGGGGATGGCACTTTGATGGTTGGATGCTTAAAATCTTAGGTTATCATGATGCATATGCATCGGGTGTAATTCACGCCATTGCTGGTGGATTTGCTTTAGGTGTGCTTATGGTATTAGGTCCAAGAATTGGAAAATTTTCATCAAGTGGTGAACCAAGAAACATTGGTCCAAGAAATCCTTGGCTAGTAACAATTGGATTGTTCTTAATTTACACTGGATTTTGGGGATTTTATGCGGCTTGTAACGTTCCAATATATGATCTTGGCCCAGAGTATGGAATGGAAGGAATATCATTCTGGACAGCAACTAATATCTATTTAACACCCACTACTTTAAGTGGAATTACAATGAACTTTTTGATGTCATTGTCAGGAGGTTTATTAGCCGGATATGTTATTGCTAAAGGTGATCCTTTCTGGACCTACTCAAGCGGACTAGCTGGCATTATATGTGCATCTGCAGGAAACGACTTATATCATCCCATTCAAGCATTAGTTATTGGTATGATCGGAGTTGTTATTGCTTACAAACTTCATTACTGGGTTGAACGAAAGTTCAAAATTGATGATGCTGTTGGAGCAGTAGCTGTACATGGTTATGCTGGTTTTGTAGGTCTTGTAATTTGTGGATTCGTCTTAAACGGTTATCCTTCATCTGGTTACAGTGTTGGAGCTATGTTTGATGGAACAACTTATGCAACAATTAATCCATTAGGACAGTTTATTGGAGCAATAATAATGTTCTTTGTTTTAGGATTAATACCTGGCTATATCATCGCTAAAGTTCTTAATGGTATGGGTAAATTAAGAATCCCGCGAGAAGTTGAAATAGCTGGACTTGACTATGAAATGATGGAAAGTGCTAAAGAAGATGAAAAAGCAGTTTCATCAGCAACCAGGTAAAGGAGAAAAATATGGCAACAGTATCAAACTGGATAGATCATCTTAATAAACCAGCTGAAGAAGTTGGCGGATCGGTTTATCCTGGGGCTGGATCTAGTGAATTTATACTAGTTCTTGTGTTAATTGCTGTGTGGATAGGATGGACTGTAATTACAAGCAAATCTGAAAGTGATGAGCTGAACGCATTATCCAGAAAAAGACACAGTGCTAACGACCATAAAAGTAATATTACTGAATGGTAAAATAAAATTTGGGCGCTACAAAATTGTAGCGCCCTTTTTTAATGATTTAAATGAGTGAAGACAAAAACGATCAACTAAGACCAAGCAAAATGAGAGGTGTAGCTTTTCCAAAAGCAAAGTATGGAGTAATGCTTGCAATTATCTTGATAATTGTAGTAAATTTTGTTTATTATAAAGAATCTATCTTTTCATTTTTCAAATAATTGTGGTAGCCTTAGAAATGGCTAAAAACTTGTTTAAAATAGCAAAACAAAAAAAAATAAAATACTTCTTAATAAGTTTTGTTGATCTTTTTGGTGTGCTTAGATCAAAACTAGTTCCAGTTCATGCTATTAAAGAAATGCAAACTACTGGAGCAGGATTTGCTGGTTTTGCAGCATGGCTAGATATGTCTCCTGCAGATAGTGATATGTTTGGTATTCCAGACCCAGATAGTCTAATTCAATTACCTTGGAATAAAGAAGTAGGATGGCTTGCATCTGATTTATGGATGGACGGTAAACCTGTAGAAGCTTCCCCAAGAGTAATGTTAAAAAATCAAATAAAGAAATTAAAAAAACAAAATTTAACAATGAAATCAGGCGTTGAATGTGAATACTTTTTAATCTCACAAGATGGAAACTCAATTGCAGATCCTAGAGACACCCAATCTAAACCTTGTTACGACCAATCAGCGTTAATGAGACGATATGATTTAATTAAAGAGATTTGTGATTGCATGATTGAGATGGGATGGGGTCCTTATCAGAATGATCATGAGGACGCTAATGGTCAATTTGAGATGAATTGGGACTATGATGATTGTCTTAAAACGGCAGATAGACATACTTTTTTTAAATATATGGTAAAAACTATAGCTGAAAAACATGGTTTAAGAGCAACCTTTATGCCTAAGCCATTTGAAAACCTGACAGGTAATGGCTGTCATGCCCATATATCAGTTTGGGATGGGAAAAAAAATAAATTTTTAGACAAATCAGACAAACTTGGATTAAGTAAAATGGCTTATAATTTTTTAGGAGGGGTAATTAAAAATGCTTCTTCATTATCCGCTTTTTTTAATCCAACAATTAATAGCTATCGAAGAATTAATGCACCACCAACCAAGTCTGGAGCATCTTGGTCACCAAGTAGTATATCTTATACAGGAAATAACAGAACTCATATGATAAGAATTCCAGATCCTGGAAGGTTTGAATTAAGGTTGATGGATGGATCTGCAAACCCATATTTATTACAAGCAAGTGTGTTAGCAGCAGGGTTGAATGGATTAAAATATAAAATCAATCCAGGTAAACCTTTAAATTGTAACATGTACACAGATTACAAGAAGTACCCTGACTTGCCGAAACTACCAAATGAATTAAAAGAGTCACTTGAGCTATTAAAAAATAATAAGGAAATGAATGTCGCTTTTGGAAAAAATACAATCAATAGTTATATAAAACTTAGAAAATCTGAAATTAATGAATTTGATAATAAAGAAAACTTCGATAAGTCCAAACCTGTAACTCATTGGGAAAGACAAAATACTTTAGACTGTTAAAGTGAGGAGTTTAAAAAATATTAAGAATTGGACACTTACAAAATCTTTAAAAAATAATAATTTTAGTTTTAAAAGAAATTATGTTTTAAGATTTGTCACTTCATTACAATTATCAAACGCTTTTAAATCAATTTCTAGTTGGAAAAATTATAAAGCAACTCCACTATTAAAACTTGATAAATTACAAAAAAATTTAAAACTAAATAATATTTTTTATAAGGATGAATCTAAAAGATTTCATTTAAAATCATTTAAAGCTTTGGGTGGGGCTTATGCTGTTGAAAAAATATCTAAAGGAAAAAAAAATATAATCATTTCCTCAGCAACTGCTGGGAACCATGGAAGATCTGTCGCGTGGGGTGCAAAAAGGTTGGGGTTAAAATGTAAAATCTTTGTTAGTCAATACGTTAGCAACACAAGAGTTAAAGAAATAAAAAAATTTGGTGCTGAAGTAATAAGAGTTAAAGGAGATTATGAAAATTCACTCAACAAGTGTAAGAAATTATCAAAAAAAAATAATTGGAAAATTGTGCAAGATGTTTCAACAAAAGATTACAAACTAGTCCCTCAACTTACCATGGCAGGGTATTCCATAATGATTAGAGAAATTTCTAAACAAACAAATCAATATATAACACATATTTTTTTACAAGCTGGTGTTGGTGGTATGGCTGCTGGTGTAGTTGCTGGTGTTGCAAAATATTTTAAAAGAATTCCAAAGATAATAATCGTTGAGCCTGATAGAGCTGATTGTGTTCTTCAAAGCTTAAAACACAATAAATTAAAAAAAATTAAAATTAAAAAGGAGAGCATCATGGGTGGTATGTCATGTAATGAAATGTCATATATTCCTTGGCAAATATTAAAAAAAGCAAGCAACTGTTGTGTGTCTGTAAGTGATCGAAATATTGCTAGAACTGTAGCGATGTTGAAAGACAAAAAACTTAGCAAAAATTCAATAATTGGTGGTGAGTGTTCCGCACCTGGAATTATAAGCCTGGTAGGCGTTTGTAATAATATTAAGACTAAAAAACTTATAGAACTTAACGAAAATTCAAATGTTTTAGTAATAGGATGCGAAGGTAATGCAGATGTAAAACTTTACAAACAACTGCTATCTAAAGGCAGAAGATAAACTTAAATGAAAAAAATTGCAATATTTTGGATTAGGGAAGATTTTAGAATTGAACATAATCCTGCACTATCTTTTGCAAGTCAAAATCACGATAATGTTATTGCATTATTTATTTATAATAAAACCGATTTTGATAATAAACGAGAAGCACAAAAATGGTGGCTATATAAATCTTTGGAGGAATTTAAATCACAATTATTTAAATACAAAATTAATCTTCAAATATTAGAGGGAGACGAGCTCGAAGTATTATCAAAAATTAAAAAAAAAGATAATATTTCTGTTTATTGGAATAAAGTATATGAACCAGATGTAATTGCTAAAGGTAAAACAATAAGAGACGTTTTTATAAAAAATGAAGTTGAGTTCAAATATTTTAAAGGAAATATTCTTAATGAGTTTCAAGAAGTAACTAAAAATGATGGTACACCTTTTAAAGTATTCAGTCCATTCTGGAGAAATGCCGAAGAGAAATATCTTGGTCTACCGCCAAGTAAAAATTATGTAGTTAAAAAAAAGATTAAATTAATTTCTTTTTTTAAAAATAGTATTGAACCTAAAAATATTTTACCTAAAAAAAATTGGTATAAAAAATTTGAGAAATATTGGAAGGTTTCTGAAAATGAGTCGAAAAAAGTTCTTAAAAATTTAATTGAAAAAAAAATCAAAGATTATGGAACAGCTAGAGACTATCCTTCAATTGAAGGTACATCAAAAATATCTCCTTATATCAAACATGGTCAAATTCACGTAAGTACAATTTGGCAAAAGTGTAATCAGATTAAATCTAAAGGAATTGGTTATAGAAAATATATCAATGAATTAGGTTGGCGTGAATTTTCACATAGTTTAATTAATTATTTTCCTGAATTTTTGGAAGGCAACTACAGAAAAGAGTTTGATAAATTTCCTTGGGTCAAAAACGAAAAGTTTTTAAAAGCATGGAAATCGGGAATAACAGGTTACCCTATTGTAGATGCTGGGATGAGAGAACTATACGAAACTGGATGGATGCATAACAGAATTCGAATGGTGGTTGGTTCCTTTCTTGTTAAACATTTGAGAATTAATTGGACTGAAGGTGAAAAGCATTTTAGAAATTGTCTACTAGATTTTAATAAGGCAAATAATGTTGCTCAATGGCAATGGGTTGCTGGCTGTGGTGCAGATGCAGCACCTTATTTTAGAATATTCAATCCAATACTTCAGGGAGAAAAATTTGATAAAGAAGGCAATTATGTAAAAAAATGGGTTCCTGAACTTAAAAATGTACCAAAAAAATTTATTCATAAACCATGGGAAATGGAATTAAAGTATCAAGAAGCTATAAAAACAATTATTGGCAAAGATTACCCGAACCCTATTGTTGTTCATGAAAAAGCTAGAGCTGCAGCTCTTGAAGCGTTTCAATCTTTGAAGAAAAAATAAATATAATTTTATTCTCCAACAAAATGATGAATTATAGTTCTTTTTTGAGTCTCTAACCTGTGTTCAAATAAATATATGCCCTGCCAAGTTCCAAGCAACAATTCACTATCTTTCACACTTAGAGAAATTTGATTATTTGTTAAAGTAGATTTAATATGTGCAGGCATATCATCTTTTCCCTCCGTACTATGAACATACAGTTTGTTATCCATAGGAGCTAATTTATCAAAATAATTTATTAGATCTGTTTGTACATCTGGATCTGCATTTTCTTGTACAATTAAAGAGGCACTCGTGTGCTGAATACTTAAATTAAGAATACCATTTTTAAAGTTATTTTGACCAATCCAATTAATTGTGTCATCAGTAAATTCATATAACTTTTGACCATTAGTCTTTATTTGAAGATTGTAAAATTCTTGTTTCATTAATTATACTCCTTCGATGTAAGCTCATACAAACGACTAATGGTTCGTTTAAATGGTTTTTTTAACAATCTTGAAGAGGTAAATTTATCTAAATTTATATCAGATGTAACTGCTAATGAAATATTTTTATCATAAATTACATCTAACAAAGTGATAAAACGTTGTTGTTGATTTGAATTTACATCATTAAATTGAGGTATTTGATCTATTACCATAAATTTACAGTTTTTAACTATTTCTAAATAATCTTCCGCTCCTAAATTTTGATCACAAAGTTGATTAAAGTCACATCTAACAATTCCCTCATAAAAGTTTTCTATTTTAAATTCTCTTCCCCTAACATTAATTGTTATTGAAGATTGTTTTTTATCTTTTGTTATGGTTCTAAAGAATTTATTAATCTTAAAATTAGTTTCTTGATTAAGTGGAAAAAAATATCTTTGATTTTTATTATTATTAGATTTCCTATAATCATCCTCAATTTTTAATTCATACTCGATGGATTGATCTTCCATTATTTTTATAAAAGGTATAAATTGTTCACGTTGAAGACCTTCTTTATAAAGTTCTGAAATTTTAGTATTTGAAGTAAGAATAATTTTAATATCTTCTTTAAATATTTGTTCAAATAGTTTTCCTAAAATCATTGCATCAACAATGTTTGTTACTTGGAACTCATCGAAATAAACTAATGAAGCTTTTGATTTTAAATTTTTAACAAATTGATTGATTACATTTTCTTCATTTTTTTCCTTTTGCTCATGAACAAAATCATGAAAACCTAACATAAATTCATTAAAATGCTTTTTTAATTTTTTTTCTTCAAGATGATCATAAAAGAAGGTTAAAATCATTGTTTTACCAACCCCTACACCACCATATAAATAAAATCCTTTTTTAGTTTTTTTTTTGGAAAATAATTTTGAAAAAAATGATTTGTAATTCCTATTATGGTAATTTTCTAATTTTTTAATAACTTTGATTTGATCGGGATTAACTTCTAAATTTTGATTTTCACAATAAGATATGAATTCTTTTTCAAATTTTTTTGGCATCAATTTTTTTTGGTTTTAAAGTCAATACCATACTCTGATCTTGGTCCTTTCCTCAGCCCAAATGGACCTGAGATAAATAAAGTTAATGGTTTGGTTCCTGGTTCTAAATCTACTCTATGTAAATTATTCGCTGATCTAAAACCAATATACCCTGGTGGACGCCAAAACTTGCCTGTGCTTAATGTTTCCCAATAACCCCCTCTTAAAATTATGGTAATATAAGGGAATGTATGATTATGAACTCCTTCTCCATGATCATCTGCTAACATCTCATGAATTAATATATTGAACGGAAACCATTTAGGACGGTGCCTAATCAAAACATAGTAACGGTTCATCCACGGTTTTGCCTCATTAAACTTTGGGTGAGAGGGACCTCTATCTAATACAACTTTTTTTCTGCCAATTTTTTCTAAGAATTTTAGGAACATGTTTAATTATATTGTACAATTGAACCATTTCTTACTACATATAAACTGTTGTTAAATATAAATGGTTCAGAAACTAAGCCGCCAGAAACTTTTTCAATTTTAGTAAATTTTCCATCTTCAATACCAGCTATAATCATTTTACCATCTGAATTAGTCAAAAATAAATTTTTATCGCCTATTACAAATCCGATGGGATTAATATTTTTTCTTTTTTTAGCTTTATAATTCAGAAATAGATCTGTAATTCGAAGTATATTGCCTTTGTTTTTATCAATTAAATAAAAATAACCTTCATTAGAAATCGTGAAAATTAGATTGCCAACTATAATAGGTCTTATATTAGAATTAACTTCATTTTTCCAATTAGTAATACCTGTTTTTAAATCAATTGAATAAAACTGGTTTTTATTGTTTGAAAAGAATATTGAATTTCCATCTGATACTAGTTTAGAATTCTTAAAATTATAAGCTTCATTTATTATTGAGCTACTCTGTGTAGGTAGTTGCCATTTAATTAAACCAGTTTCAATATCTACTGCTGTAATATCCCCAATAGAATTACTAAAGATAACATCATCGTCTAAAATAATTAAAGAATATTTAATATTTGAAATTGTAAATGAATCCTCTGTTTGTAAACTCCAACATTCAGAACCATCTTTGATTTTGTAGCATCTCAGAGTATTTTTATAATCAATAACCAAAATTTTATCTTTATAATTTTTAATATTCGAATTAAACGGATACTCATTATTTTTCGACCAATTTAGCTCTCCAGTACTAATATTCACAGAATAATATTTTGCTATACTATCTGCTACTAAAAGATTTTGACCCTCAACTAAAAAATTGAGCTTTGGTTTTAATTTTTTTTCAGCTTTAGAATAATAATTTTTTTTCCAAATAACTTTATAATTGTTGTTATATCTTACAATTGAACCCTTTTTATCAAAAAATATAATTCCATTTTTTAAAAAAATCGGTTCAGAATCCAATTGATTAAGTTGCTCTAACTTTGAAAATTTAAAGCTACCAATCCTTTTTAATTCACCTTTATAATTTTGTAAACCGAGGTTATTTTGATTAAAATTTTTTTCATTATTTGTTTTTATTGATGATAAATCAAATTTTAAATCTCGATTAAATTCGGAGACATTTACATTTTCTTCTTTAAAAACTTTCGTTATTTTTTTATCAGTTTCTAATATATTTTCTTCATCTTTCCAAATTCTAGAGTTTTCGTTAAATGAACAGTTGTTAAGAAAAAACAATCCTATGAAAATAAAAACTAATTTATTCACTCAAATCTCTGTTCAATCTTTTCTCTGCTTGAAGCCTTATATCTGGATTTGAATTTTCTAAAGCTATTATCTGATTAAAAAATTCTTTAGCTTTTTGATATTGATTATTTGCATAGAAATATTCTCCCATCAAATATAAAGAATGTGACTTCCAAACACTTTTTGAATTTATAAGTGGATTTAAAATTTTTAGAAGATCACTTTCTTGAGTATTATCTGCATTGTATAGTGCCTTCTTGTATATAATTAAGTTACTAATCTCACTATCTAATGAAATATCATTTATCAATACATCAAATAGTGAATTGATTTTAGACTGATCGCTTACAAGATTATTATCAATGATAAAATAAAGTGACAAAGGTGAATATGTTGGGTCTTTCTTGTTAATAATTTCAATCAGACTACTAGTTGTCTTTTCTTTTGTTTTTTCTGAATAATCAATGATTATTGAATTAAAACTATCTGAGATCTCTTTTTTTTTATTCAACAAATATTTATCGTAACTAAATACACCTGCTATAATTATAATTAAAATAATTATACATAATATTATTTTATTTTTATTATTTATAAAAAAATTTTTAATTTTTTCGTTTCTTGTATTGGTATTTATAATTGATAAATCTTCTTCCATAACTAAATCATATTTCTTAAAACGTATTGCAGAATACCTCCGTTCTTATAATACTCTAATTCGTTTTTTGTATCAATTCTGCATAGACATTTAACTTTCTTTATTTCACCTGATGCATATTTGATTTCAATTATTACCTCATCAGAGGGATTGATGCCTTTCTCTAAATCCATAATGCTAATCAATTCAGAACCAATTAAATTAAGATTTTTTCTATTAACATTTTTAATAAACTGTAAAGGCAATATTCCCATTCCAATTAAATTAGATCTGTGGATTCTTTCAAAACTCTCAGCAATTACTGCTTTTATCCCAAGTAATTTTGTTCCTTTAGCCGCCCAATCTCTAGATGATCCGGTTCCATACTCTTTTCCACCAATTACAACTAAATCTGTTCCTCTTTTTTTATATTCAACAACTGCATCATAGACAGGAAGAACTTTTTCTTCTGGGTATAACTTTGTAAAACCACCTTCTGTACCTGGAGCCATTTCGTTTCTAATTCTTATATTTGCAAAAGTTCCTCGCATCATAACTTCATGGTTACCCCTTCTTGAACCATATGAATTATAATCTTTAGGTAAAATTTGGTGTTCAATGAAATATTCACCAGTTGGACTATCTTTTTGAATACTGCCAGCTGGCGATATATGATCAGTTGTAACCATATCACCTAAAATTAATAATGGTCTTGCGTCCTTAATTTCTTTAAATCCTTCTGGTTTATTTGGTAACGAGTCAAAAAACGGAGGTTTTTTTACATATGTTGATCCCTCATCCCAATTATAGATGCTGCTTTTATCAGTTTTAATTTTTTGCCATTGAGTTGGGCCCTCTGAAACATTTGAGTATCTTTGTATAAACATATCAGCATTAAGTGAGTCTTTTAAAGTTTCTTCTATCTCTTTATTTGAAGGCCAAATATCTTTTAAAAATACATCTTTTCCTTCTTTATCTTTTCCCAATGGATCTTTGTACAAATCAACTTCCATATGCCCAGCTATTGCGTATGCAACAACAAGTGGAGGTGAAGCCAAATAGTTAGCTTTTATATGTGGAGAAATTCTTCCCTCAAAATTTCTATTTCCAGATAAAACTGAAACAGCATAAATATTTTCTTTTTGGATAGCTTCTACAATATTCTCTGGAAGTGGTCCTGAATTTCCAATGCAAGTAGTACAGCCATACCCAACTAAATTAAAGCCAAGCTGATCTAAATAAATATTTAATCCAGCTTTTGCCAAATAGTCTGTAACTACTTGAGATCCAGGTGCTAAAGAGGTTTTTACCCAGGGTTTAACCTGCAAACCTTTTTCAATAGCTTTTTTAGCTAATAGTCCAGCCCCTATTAAAACATTTGGATTAGAAGTGTTAGTACAAGAAGTTATTGCAGCAATTAATATTGAGCCATCTTTAATTTCGTAATCTGTATTTGATACTTTCGAAATTGACTTTTCATTTTTATTTGTAGCTTCCTGCAATACTTTTTGAAACGAACTAGGTGCATCTGTTAACAGAACTTTGTCTTGAGGTCTTTTAGGTCCTGAAATAGTTGGTACGACTGTGGACATATCTAAAGATATAATGTCAGTAAATTCTATTTCGTTACTCGCCCATAAACCTTGTTCCTTCGCATAATTTTCTACGATATCAACTGTTTGTTCATCTCTTCCAGAAAATTTCAAATACTTTAATGTTTCTTCATCGATAGGAAAAAAACCACAAGTAGCACCATATTCTGGTGCCATGTTTGCAATTGTTGCTCTATCCGCTAGTGTTAAGTTTTTTAAACCCTCTCCATAAAACTCAACAAACTTACCAACCACTCCTTTATCTCTTAACATTTTAACAACAGTTAATACTAAATCAGTTGCAGTAGTTCCTTCTGGCATTTTGTTCTTCATTTCAAAACCAATGACTTCTGGTATTAACATGGAAATTGGTTGACCTAACATTCCTGCTTCAGCTTCAATTCCTCCAACACCCCATCCTAAAACAGATAAACCATTTACCATTGTTGTATGACTATCCGTTCCAACTAAAGTATCTGGAAAAAGATATTTTTCACCTTTAAATTCTTCTGACCAAACAACTTTTGACAAATATTCCAGATTAACTTGGTGACAAATTCCTGTTCCTGGAGGAACTATTCTAAAATTATCAAATGCCTGCTGTCCCCATTTTAAAAAAGAATATCTTTCACCATTTCTTTCAAATTCTATATCGACATTTTTTTCAAAAGAATCTGCTTTTGCAGATTGGTCGACTTGCACAGAGTGATCAATTACAAGATCAACTGCAGACAGTGGATTTATTGTATTTGGATCTTTATTTTTTTCTTTAACTGCTTCTCTCATTGCAGCTAAATCTGCAACCGCAGGTATTCCTGTATAATCTTGAAGCAAAACTCTTGCTGGTCTATATGCAATTTCAGTTTTAGATTTTTTTGTCTTTAGCCAGTTTTTAATCGCCTCTATTTGAGATTTTGTTACACTTAAGTCGTCTTCGTATCTTAATAAATTTTCTAGTAAAACTTTAAGAGATTTTGGAAGTTTATCTATTCCTTCAAGTCCATTTTTTTCTGCTTCATTTAATGAGTAATAATTATACTCCTTGTCATTGACTGTGATTTTTTTAAGTGAATTAAAAGAATTTTTGTTACCTGGGGTCATATTATAAATAAAAAGTTATTATGCTTGTTAAAAGAAGCAGTGACATAGCATAATTAAAGTAATTAATAAATTTCTGATTTGTCGCAAATTTCCTGAAAAATTTACCCAAGAAGGTCCACAGAGTTATACTGGTCACTGAAACAATTAAGGCCATAATGATAATTTGAGTCGTATAACTTAAAAAGGTTTCTCCTGGATTAATATAAGTTGAAACAAGAATAATTGATGCAATAACGCCTTTAGGATTTAAGAATTGAAAAATAAAAGTTTCATGAAACTTAATTGGATTTTTGTTTTTATTTTCCTGATCAGAAGGTCCTGAAAAAGAAATTTTGTATGCTAAATAAATTAAAAATAGAGTTCCTAAATATTTCAATACCTCTTGAATTAAAGGATAAAGTTTAAAAATATTTATCAACCCTAGAGCTAAACATAGTAACAAAAATGGAAATCCTAAAGTTACACCAATTATATGTGGCAGTGTTCTAAGAATACCAAAATTGAAACCAGAATAGAAAGCAACGAAATTATTTGGTCCAGGAGTAAATGCTGCAACAATTCCAAATAAAGTTATAGAAAGAATTTCAGGATGCATTATTAAGCAATCGGTAATCCGTTTTCTGCTTTTTGAGAAGGATGAACAAGTGTAACTTTGCCATCGGCATCAATTGCTCCTAAAACCAATACTTGAGAAACTATTCCAGCAATATTTTTTTCAGGAAAATTACAAACAGCAATAACCTGTTTTCCTTTTAAATTCTCCTCATTATAATAATGTGTAATTTGAGCCGAAGATTGTTTAATACCAATTTCGCTTCCAAAATCAACTTCAACCACTAAAGATGGCTTTCTCGCTTTTTCATTTTTTTTTACAGAAATTACAGTACCAATTCTAATATCTACTTTATCAAAATCATTATAGGTAATTTGCTCTTTAATCATAATATAATATAGTGTTTTAAGTTTATGAGTATAGATAACAATTTATATGAAAAATCAATCAAGATTTTAACTGACTTAATCGCATTTAAAACTATCTCAGGTCAAGATAACATTAATTTAATTGATTATTGTGAAAAAATTTTAAATAACATCGGAATAGATACTTTCAAAGTTTATGATGATGATAAAAAAAGAGTAAATCTTTTTGGAACTCTAAAAGCAAAAAATCAAAGCATAAAAAAACCAATTATATTATCTGGTCACACTGATGTGGTTCCCGTATCTAAAGGTTGGAGCAGTGATCCATTCGTTGCAACTATTAAAAATGACAAATTATATGGAAGAGGCTCATGTGATATGAAAGGTTTTATTGCATGTACACTTGCTTATGCACCTATCTTCAAAGAAAGCAATTTAGATAGAGACTTACATTTCTGTTACACATTTGATGAAGAGACCGCATGTATTGGAGCCCCTTTATTAATAGATGAATTAAAAAAAAGAGAAATCAAAAATGGAATTTGTATAATTGGTGAACCAACTAAAATGAAAATTATTGACGCCCATAAAGGTATGAATGAATACACAGTTCACATTGGAGGACTTGCAGGACATAGTTCTAAACCACATTTAGGAGTGAATGCAGTTGAATATGCTACTAGATATGTTGGAAAACTTTTAGAAATAAGAGAAGAATTAAAAAAAAGAGTTCAAAAAGATAGTATTTTTGACCCTCCACATTCAACTTTATCTATTGGTGGTATTAAGGGTGGTATTGCCCATAATGTCATTGCAGATAAATGTAGTGTTGAATGGGAAACAAGACCAGTTGTAAAAGAAGATGGGGAATTTGTTACGAATGAAATTGATAAATATGCAAATGAGGTACTACTACCAGAAATGAAAAAAGTATTTCCAGATTCATATATTAAAAAAGAAGTGATAGGTGAAGTCATTGGTTTTAACAGATTAGATGAGTCTGAGGCATGTGAATTTGTATCAAATATAACTGGTGATAATTCTAGAGAAGTAGTTTCTTTTGGAACAGAAGCTGGTTTATTTCAAGAATTAGGTATCAGTACAGTTGTTTGCGGACCTGGATCAATAGAACAAGCTCACAAAATTGACGAGTTCATAGAATTAAATGAAATGAAAAAATGCCTTAAGTTTTTAGAAGGTGTAAAAGATAAATCAGTTAATTAACTCCAACCACCTATGGCTTTTACCTCTAAAAATTCCTCTAGGCCGTGTTCACCTGCTTCTCTACCTATTCCAGAATGTTTAAAACCACCAAAAGGCGCATCAACAGCAATACCAGCTCCATTAACATCCACCATTCCAGATCTTAATTTTCTTGCAACTCGTTGTACTTTTTCTGAGTCTTGAGTTTGGATGTAGTTCGTTAATCCATAAGAAGTATCATTTGCAATTTTTATTGCCTCTTCTTCTGTTTCAAACGGGATAACGGATAAGACAGGTCCAAAAATTTCAGTTCTTGCAACATCCATCTCATTATTAACATCTGCAAAAACAGTTGGTTTAACAAAATAACCTTTATCTAGTCCATCAGGTTTACCAGTTCCTCCAGCAACTAATTTTGCACCTTCATCAATCCCTTTTTGAATTAAAGTTTGAATTTTATTGTATTGGGTTTCTGAAACAACTGGACCTATATGCTCTCCTTCTTTTTTAGGATCACCAATTTCAAAGTTTTCTGTATACTTTTTTAATCTCCCAATAGCTTCATCATACATTGATTTTTCAACCAACATTCTTGTTGGTGCATTACAAGATTGTCCAGAATTTCTAAAACATCTTAAAGCACCTCTTTCAATAGCTGCTGGATCAGCATCTTTAAAAATTATATTTGCTCCCTTTCCACCTAATTCTAAGCTTACTCTTTTAAAATCTTTAGCAGCATTTTGTGAAATCAAAGCTCCTGCTCTTGTTGATCCTGTAAAAGAAATCATATTAATATCTGGATGACTTGTAAGAGCATCACCTGTTGTTGCTCCATCACCATTAACTAAATTGAACACACCTTTTGGGAATTTTATTTCATCAATAATTTCAGCAAGTATCATTGATGAGAGAGGTGCTAATTCTGATGGCTTTAAAACCATTGTGCAACCTGCGGCTATTGCTGGCATTACTTTTAAACAAACTTGGTTCATCGGCCAATTCCATGGTGTTATTAATGCACAAACACCTTTTGGTTCATAAATTAATCTTTGATTAGGAGCATGCTCTCCCAATGGTTTTTCAAATTCAAATTTTTTTAAATATCTAATAAATGATTTAATATGACTTGCTCCTGTACCTGCTTGTAATTTTGTTGCAAAATCTTTTGGAGCGCCCATTTCAAGAGTTATAGCTTCTGCAATATCATTCCATCTTTTCTTATAATTTTCGTAAAGTTTTTCTAATAGTGTAATTCTTTCTTCTTTAGAGGAAAAGGCCCAAGACTCGTAAGCATCTTTTGCTGCATTAACTGCTAAATCAACATCTGATTTATTTGCTAAAGTAATTACAGCACAATTTTCCTCAGTAGCTGGATCGATTACTTTTATTTCTTTGTCACTATTTGGTTTAACCCATGCTCCATTAATATAAAAATTTTTTTTATCTAACATGATTTAAAATTATCCTTTCCTTATGATTTTGCAAATAAATTTGTTAATTCGTAAACTATTGTTGCGGCTGCAAGAGAAGTAACTTCTGCATGATCGTATGCGGGTGAAACTTCAACAACATCAGCAGAAACTAAATTTAATCCAGACAACCCTCTTAAAACATTTACCATTTCTCTGGTTGTCATTCCTGCAATTTCTGGTGTACCTGTACCAGGTGCAAATGCAGGATCTAACACATCAATATCTATAGATAAATAAAGAGGATTATCTCCTACTCTCTTTCTAATCCTTTCAACAATTTTTTCTGTTCCTTCAGTTTGAAATTCATCACAGTGAATTATTTTAAAACCAAAACTTTCATCATTTTTTATATCATCTCTACTGTAAAGAGGCCCTCTAATTCCCACATGCATTGAAGCATCATCTAAAAACAAACCTTCTTCTCTTGCTCTTCTAAAAGGAGTTCCATGTGTATATGGAGCGCCGAAATAAGTATCCCAAGTATCTAAATGAGCATCAAAATGAACTAGAGAAACTGGTCCATTGTTTTTTTTATTAATCGCTCTTAACAATGGTACTGCAATTGTATGATCACCACCTAAACTAATTATTCCACCTACTTTATTTAATAAATTAGTTGCCCCCTCTTCTATTTGTTTAATTGCTTCATCAATACTAAATGGATTACAAGAAATATCTCCAGCATCAGCTACCTGTTGAATTTTAAATGGCTCTACATCATAACTTGGATGATAATTTGTTCTTAAATGTCTTGATGCTTGTCGGATACTCTGAGGGCCAAATCTCGCCCCAGGTCTATAACTGGTTCCGGCATCAAACGGAACACCTACAATCGCTACATCGCAACTTTCAACATCTCTTAATTCAGGCAATCTAGCAAAAGTGCCTGGACCAGCATACCGAGGTACTTTTGTTCCACTTACTGGTTGAATAGGATTTTTATTTCTTTCTTTTGTCATTTTTCAATAATCTAAGATAATATTATCTAATCTAATTCGTCTATAATAAATTAATGAAAGTTATATTTTTATTCATCATATTATTTCAGTTTTTCCATGTAAATGCTGATGAAATATATAATATAATAAAAATTCCAAACTTAGAAATCCACAAGCTAAAAAATGAGAATAATATCCGTTATCTAAATGCAAAAAGAGATTTTAAAATAGGAGTAGATGACAATATTACTTGCAACAAAACAGATAAAGAAAATCTTAATACAAAATTTCCAGTTATTGAAAGAAATATAAAAAGATACAATTCTAAATTCCTAAAGAAAATAAATTTAAAATATATTGTATTTTGTGAAGGTTTATTTATTTCGAATATTAATACTGGCGGAATATCAGATAATAAAAATAGATCCTTAATATTAGACATAAACTTTAATGAAAAATATTTTGAAAGAATGATCCATCATGAAATTTTTCATATGATTCAAAATAGTTATGAAGATAATTTTAATGATCAAAAATTTTCTTTATTTAATAATTCTGATTTTGAATACTCTAAATGCTCCACTTGTTCTGATAGATTAAATTTAGATTTATATGAAAACACAAATGGTTTTTTAACAGAATATTCAAAATCAATTCCATCAGAAGATATGGCTGAAATCTTTTCTTTTTTAATGGTTAATAAAAATTTAATTGAAGAGAAAATAAAAAAAGACTTTATATTAAACAATAAGGTTAATTTTATTAAGACCAATATATTTAAAATCGATGAAAATATTTTATGATTAAAACAATTAAAGCTTCAAAATCAGAAAAAATTTTATTTATTTTTTTAATTATTTTAGCTGTTTCGGCTTTTTCATCTTTTTTTTTATTAAAAAATAAATGTTTGTTTGTAGAAAAAAAAGATTTAAAAAAATTAAACTTTGAAAACCCAGATAATATTGCTGTGATGAATTTAGAATGTGGAAATATAATTATTGAGCTATACCCAGAATTATCTCCAAAAGCTGTTGAAAGATTCAAAACTCTAATTGAAAAAAAAATGTATGATGGTTCTGCCTTCTATAAAGTTGTTGAAAATACTTTAGTGCAAGCTGGTGATATAGAATTTGGAAACATTGAGTATTTAGATTACTCAAAAATTGGAAGTGGAAAATCTGGATTGGGATTATTAAAATCGGAACTTAGTGATGATTTTGAATTTACTGAGGGAAGTATTGGTTTTGCAAGGTCAACAGAATTTGACTCTGAAGATAGTGAGTTTTTTATAACCTTAAAAGAAATCCCAATTTATCAAGGAGAATATACTCCAATTGGAAAAGTGAAGTATGGCCTAGATATTATTAAGAAAATAAAAACAGGGAATAAAGCAATATATGTACTAAGGCCCGATTATATAAATACTTTTAGAATGCTGGAGACTAATTAACTAAAGGTTTTCCAGTTGAAAGAGTGTGTTTAATTCTATTCTGAGTTTGTCTAGTTTCTATCAATCTCATAAAAGAATCTAGCTCTAATTTGTAAAGATCATCTTCTGATAAAGTTTTATCTAAATTTGTATCACCACCACTTAAAACATTTGCTAGTTCTGTTCCAACATGCATTCCGTGATCTAAAATAATTTTTTCATTATATAATTTGTCTAAAACTTTAATCATTTTCTCTTTCAAAGGTTTGCCAGATAGATTAAATTTACACTCTTCTGGAGGAACAAAATCATTATTTTTATGGATAAGTTTTCTCGCTTCTTCAAAAAGACTGTTTCTATTCATGATTTTTTTATCTTCAGGTTTTAAATATTTTAAAGGCTCTGCTTCTACAGGTGAGGTTGCAGTTTTTGCGTATCCAATAATATCAAATACTTTCAGAGGAGCATAATCAGGATCAGATTTTGCTTCATCAGTTTGTGACCATCTCCAAAGCATTTCTTTGCATCCACCTCCAGCAGGCACTAATCCAACAATTGTCTCTACAAGACCAACCACAATATTTGTGTGTGATGCAACAAAGTTACTTTGAACTAAAACTTCAAAACCACCACCCAATGTGAGACCAGAAGGCGCAGAGACTACAGGGTGCTTAGAATATTTTAATGTTTTGCAAGTATCTTGAAAATATTTAATAAATTTTTCAATAGATTTGAAATCACCTTTATCTGCAAAATTCATCGTATAACTTAAATTCACACCTGCAGAAAATTGCATACTTTCATTCATAACAATAAGTGGTTTATCAGTTGCATTTTTTAATGCATCCATCGAGTCGTAATCTAGTGCACAAGCTTTTGTGGTAAATTCAACAATATTAAAATCCTTAAAACGGTGAATTTCAGCAGAATTATTTTTATCTACTTTTATTGCTGCTGGTCTAATTTTTCCTAGTGTTTCAATATCAGTGTAAAGTTGTCTTTCTCCGTAAAAGTTTTCATCTTTTGATTTCAACAAATTTTCTAAAAATTTATTGTTTTCAAAATTATCTATTCTTGAAAAAAAATTTTCTACCCCAATTGATTTTAACATTTCAAAAGGGCCCATTGCCCAATTAAAACCAAGTCTCATTGCTTCATCTATATCGTTAAACTTATCTGTAATCCCTGGAACTAGAGAAGACGCATATTTTATTATTTTAGAAATTACTTCCCAAGCATATTCTCCATATTTATCTTTTCGATTAATTAAATTATTTATATCTACAGTCTCAACTCCTAAATCTATTTTTTTGGAGGTTGTATATTCACCTGTTTCTAAATTAATAGCTTCTAATATTTTTTGGTTTCCACTTTTATTCATTCTATAAAAACCACCTTTTCCTTTACGTCCAGTGTAACCAGTATCAATTAATTTTTTTACTAATGGAATTTCTTTTGCAACTATTTGAAATTCATCATTTTCAGAAAGCTCTTTAATAAAACTTTTTAAAACATCAGCCATCAAATCAATTCCAATTAGGTCATATAAGCCAAAAACTCCAGTTTTAGGTATACCCATTGGTCTTCCAAACACTGCATCTGCTTCTTCAATTGATAGTTTCATCTTGAATGCTTCAGTCATTGCTACCTGCATTGCATAAACCCCTATTCTATTTCCCAAGAAACCAGGTGTATCGTTACAAACAATAGCCCCTTTACCTAATTCAATTTCACAGAATTTTTTAAGAGAATTAATTTTATTTAAATTATTATTCTCATTCTTAACAATTTCTAACAATCCCATGTATCTAACCGGATTAAAGAAATGAGTTATGCAAAAATCTTTTTTTTCTTCTTCAGTTAATTTTTCTGACAAAACTTTTATTGGGATAGATGATGTGTTTGATGAAACAATTGCTCCCTGTTTTCTATTCTTAAATATTTTTTCATAAATATTGTGTTTTATATCAATTCTTTCAACAACAGCTTCAACAACCCAATCAGCTTCTTTTACTACATCAAAATTATCATTAATGTTCCCAACTTTAATATTTTCAATTTTACTTTTATCTAAAAGTAACGGGGGTCTTGATTTATGAATTCTATCTCTAGCTTTTTCTGATATTTCTGTTGTTAAATCTAGAAGAGTTACTGGTACATTGGCATTACAAAGGTGTGCTGCAATTCCACTACCCATCGTACCAGATCCGATAACAACTACTTTTTTTATATCCATAATTAGCAAACTTTTATAGAATTAATCAAAAACTTGAAATAAGACAAATTTCCTGATTAATTAAATTGGTAAGCTATATAAATTAAAATAATATTAAAGAGAAAAATGTACAATTCAGTAATAGCTGGTTACTCCAGATCACCTTTTGCAATGGCTAATAAAGGGAAATTAATTGAAGTAAAACCTGTTAATCTTCTAGCTGACGTAATCAAAAACCTTGTGTCACAATCAAAAATTAATCCAAAAGAAATTGAAGATGTTGTTATAGGATGTGCATTTCAGGTTGGTGAGCAGTGTTTTAATATTGGAAGATTGGTAACTTTTTTATCAGACTTAGAAATAAGAGTGCCAGGAATGTCTGTAGATAGATGGTGTGGATCTTCTATGGAAGCAATTCATATTGCTGCAGGAAAAATAGCAATGGGTTCTGGCAAAGCATTCATTTGTGGAGGCGTAGAAAGCATGACAAGAGTTGAAACTGGCTTCGATGCTTTACCTTATCCTTACTCAGATGAGAATAAACAAAATCCACATTTATATTTATCAATGGGTATTACTGCAGAGAATGTTGCAAAAAAATATAATATTTCAAGAACAGAGCAACAACAGTTCTCATTAGAAAGTCATCGAAAAGCAAATGAGGCACAGCAAAAAGGGAAATTTATTACCGAGATAACTAAAATAGGTGATTATGAAACTGATGAAAATATCAGGCCTAATAGCACAATGGAAAAATTAAATAGTTTAAAATTAGCTTTTGATCAAAATGGAACTGTAACAGCTGCAACTTCATCTCCCTTAACTGATGGAGCTGCTGCAACTCTTATATGTGAAGAAAATTTTGCTAAAGAAAATGGCTTAGAAATTCTTGGTAGGATAAAATCTACTGCTGTTGAGGGTTGTGATCCAAATTATATGGGATTAGGTCCAATTTCAGCCACTAAAAAAGCTTTGGAAAGAGCGAAACTTTCAATTGAGGAAATAGATATTGTTGAGCTTAATGAAGCTTTTGCATCTCAATCGCTGGCTTGTATCAAAGATTTAGATATTGATGTTGAAAAAGTAAACTTAGATGGTGGAGCAATTGCTTTAGGGCATCCTTTAGGTGCAACAGGTGCACGAATAACAGGAAAAGCTGCACAACTATTAAAAAGAGAGAATAAAAAATTTGCACTTGCTACTCAATGCATTGGTTTAGGAATGGGAATTGCAACAGTAATAGAAGCAGTTTAATTTTATCTATTAATTCCTCTTAGTCTCTCAGATCTTCTTCTTAATAATTCTGCACTAATTAAAATCAAAGTTGAAAGAATAATTAAACATGTTGCAACAGCAAGAATTGTTGGACTTAATTGTTCTCTTAAACCTGTCCACATTTGTATTGGAATAGTTGTATTTTCTAAACCAGCTAAAAACAGTACAACAACAACTTCGTCAAAAGATGTAACAAATGCAAACAAGCCTCCGGATATAACTCCAGGTAATATTAGAGGTAGTGTTACTTTCATAAAAGTATTAACAGGAT
The DNA here is from genome assembly GCA_902529645.1 of uncultured Pelagibacteraceae bacterium. Taxonomy (GTDB): domain Bacteria; phylum Pseudomonadota; class Alphaproteobacteria; order Pelagibacterales; family Pelagibacteraceae; genus Pelagibacter. Next base: position 167,893 of record CABZXO010000001.1, read on the forward strand.
TACTACCTAAACTAGCTGCTGCTCTTGTAACACTGTGGTCAAAACCAGAAAGAGTTGCTGTTACTGTTATTACAACAAATGGAGTTCCTAATATTATATGAGCTAAAACTATTCCTGCATGTGTTGCTGCTAAACCAACTTTTGCCATGAAAAAGAAAATCGCAACACCTGAAATAATTAAAGGAACAATCATTGGTGAAATCAAAGTAGCCATTATTATACCTTTGTATGGCATGTGCCTGCTACTTAATCCTAAAGCAGCTAATGTTCCTAAAATTATTGAACCGATTGTTGCAAAAATAGCAATTATAAAACTATTCTTTGCAGCTAATCCCCATGGATTTTTGGTTCCATAAATCATATCCTTATACCATCTTAGAGAAAATGCATCTGGATCAAGATTTTTCATTCCCTCTGAAAATACTAAAAACTCTTCTGCATTAAATGATAATGGGAAAATTACAAACAAAGGTGCAATCAAAAAGAAAAATACAAAAGTACAAATTGTAATATAAATATAATGCCAAATTCTATATCTTGTTTCTGTATAACTTGGTAATGCCATAATTATCCTAATTTGATATTGTCAACTCCAACCAATTTATTATAAATCCAGTAAATAACTAAAACTCCACTCAGCAACATTAATCCCATTGCGGAAGCAAAGCTCCAGTCTAAAGTTTGTTTCATATGGAATGCGATTTGATTACTTATTAAAGTTCCCGAAGCACCACCAACCAATGCTGGGGTTATGTAATAACCTATTGCTAAAATAAACACCAACAAACAACCTGCTCCAATTCCTGGGATAGTTAATGGAAAATAAACTTTATAAAAGGCAACAAAAGGAGTCCCTCCTAATGATTTTCCAGCTCTCATTAAGCTAGGAGATATAGTTTTCATAACACTGTAAAGTGGAAGAACCATAAAAGGCAGCAATATTTGCGTCATAGCAACATAAGTCCCTACTTTATTGTACATCATCTCAGGCCTATTATCGTCTGCAACAAGACCTATCATAACAAAGAAATCGTTAACGACTCCTTGTTGTTGTAATAAAATCATCCAACTAGCAGTTCTTACTAATAATGATGTCCAAAAGGGCAAAAGCACACATATCATTAAAAGATTTGAATATTTCATAGGTAAGGTTGCAAGCAAATGAGCAATTGGATAACCCATTAAAAAACAAAAAAGCGTAACAAAAAAAGCAATTTCAAGGGTTCTAAGCCATAGAATTCTATGAATTCTTCTATCCTCGTCTACTTGTGTAATACTCCCATCTGCAGCGTAGTACATATCCATTCCTTTTAAATACTTAGACATTGTATAAGGTGGAGCTGTTCTTTTTATAGCTTGCCAATATTCAACTGTTCTCCATCTTTTGTGAACTTTCATTATTTGTTCTTTAATACTTATGCTTTCATCAATTTTTTTTCTTTTTACTTGTCTAAAAAGTTTTTTAGTTATTGAATTAAAACCATTTTTTTCTTTATTTAATCTTTGACCAAGTTTTCCATGTTCTTGCTTTTCAACAAGAACCTTAAAATCATAATAAAAAGCTGTAAATACTTCTTCAGGGGGTAGCTCTTGACCGTCCCACTTTTCCATTTCTTTAAAAGTTTTTGGAAGCATATTTGTTATCATTTTGTCGTCTATACTTCTGCTAAACATTTCTCCGATTGGAAAAACATAGGTAATAATTAAAAATAAAAGTAGTGGAGCTACAAGAAGAAAGGCTTTAATTTTATTTTTCTTCTCAGCTTTTTTTAAACTGACTTCTAATGGAATTCCATCAGTTGTTAATATTTGTTTTATTTCAGAGCTCATAAAAAAATAGGGCGGTTAGTTATAACCGCCCTAAATATATTATATAAATTCAGTGTTTAAAACTGAAATTATAGGCCTGCTTTCATTGCTTCCCATTTTTCACCAATCTCTGTTCCATTATCAGCCCAATAGAAAGGATCAACTAAGAAATAACTCTTAGTGTTGTCAGGAGCAGTTGGCATTTGAGGCATCATTTCAGTTTTGCCATCTTTGTACCATGGCTCACCAGCTTTGATGATCTCAAGAGAAGATTTTCTCCATGGAGCATATGCAATGTACTTCGCACTACCAGCTAACATTTCTGTATTAGTCATCATAGCTAAAGCTTTTTTAGCATTTGCTTCATCTGGTCCACCTTTAACAAGTGCAAAATATTCATAATCAAGACCTTGTCCATCCCACACTTGTTTAATTGGAGCGCCTTCACCTATTTCAGCATTAAAGAATCTTCCGTTCCAACCAGTTGCCATAACAACTTCACCAGCAACTAATAATTCTGGCGGTTGAGCACCTGCAGACCAGAATACACATCCACCATTTGGATCTGTACAAAGATCTTTAATTTTATTCATAGCTCTATCAACTCCACCATCTTTTTCTAAGAATCTGTAAAGTCTCTCACCACCTTTACCCATTTTAACACCGTCAGCGGCTAAAGCGATTTCTAAGTTTGTTAAAGCACTTGTGTAAATAGCTCTTTTACCTGGAAAATTTTTAGTGTCAAAAAAGTCTTTTATTGTTGTAGGCTCTTTACCACCAAAAGCTCTTGTATCAAAAGCATAGTTCCAAGAATATAAGATGTTACCTACGGCGCATTCACTAGGCATCCCTGTGAAAAAATCTTCACTAGCAGGAGTTCCATCTGGTGCAGCTGGGAAGTCTTTGTCAAAATCAAATTTAACAAATAAACCTTCATCACATCCGTTAATAGTATCGAATGCAAATAAGTCTATGATATCCCAAGTTATAGCACCTGCTTCTTTTTGTGCTTTGATCTCTGATAAACCACCAGAATAGTCAACCCAGTTGATTTCTATTCCAAGTGCTTTAGCAGTAGGATCACCATACCCAAGCTTTTGAGACTCTGTGTAAGCTCCACCCCATGATGCTACTGTAACAGCAAAGGCTGAAGAAGTTAGAGACACAACAAAAGAGAGAGCAAGTAATAATTTACTTATTTTTCTCATTATTCCTCCGTTTAAACGTTGATATAAATTAATTTATATAAGTAAAATTACAACAAATAGCTAAAGTGAAGTCAACAGCTGATTTTGTCATTAAAATGTATATTAGATATATATACTTTATAATGTAATTATTTTGGGTCTAATGCTCTTGCATCAGTACTGTTCCATCCAATATTTATGTCTTCACTAACTTTTAATTCTAAATTAGAAGTACTATTAGGGACTTTAAGAATAAACTCGGAGCTTCCTAAAAGATTTAATCTAACCCTTGTGTGATCTCCGTGATAAATTACTTCCTCAATCTTTCCAGTAAACATATTATCCATCTTATCAGTTGGATTTATTAATGCCCGTTCAGGTCTTAAAGAAACAGTTGTTTTTTCACCTTTAGATTTTACAGAAATCGGATTGGCAAGTATTTCTGAATTTTCTAATTTAACTTTGCACTTGTCTTTTGCAATATCAACTACTTCCCCATTGAAGGTATTATTTTCACCAATGAACTCAGCAACAAAGGAATTTACTGGCTTCTCATAAAGTTCAGCTGGATTTGAAAGTTGTTGAACTTTTCCATCATTAAATACTGCAATTCTATTTGACATAGTTAATGCCTCACTTTGATCATGAGTTACATATACAACTGTTACACCTATGCTTTCATGAATATGTTTAATTTCATATTGCATGCTTTCTCTTAAATTTTTATCTAATGCTCCTAGAGGTTCATCCATTAATACGACTGCTGGATCAAATACTAAAGCTCTTGCAACAGCAACCCTTTGTTGTTGACCACCTGAAAGTTGAGCTGGCATTCTGGTTTCAAAACCATTTAAAGAAACCATCGACAATGCTTTATCAACTTTTTTATCAATTTCATCTTTTTCAACTTTTCTTACTCTCAAAGGAAAAGCTAAATTTTCATAAACAGTCATATGTGGGAACAATGCATAGTTTTGGAAAACCATTCCGATCCCTCTTTTATGTGGAGGGATATTCGAAATTATATTTCCATCTAATAATATTTCACCGTGAGTTGGGGTTTCAAAACCAGCTAACATCATTAAACAAGTTGTCTTACCTGAACCAGATGGACCAAGCATAGTTATGAATTCACCTTCTGCAATATCTAATTGAAGATCTTTGACGACAAGAACCTTACCATCATAACTTTTATCTACTTTATCAAATTTAACAAACTCTGGATTTTTAGACATAAAGATGAATATAAAACATTTGTGTAAATAGATTTCAATAGCTAATTAACTCTTTATATGAAGCTCTTTTGGAAAATTACAGAACAATTCTGATCCATTCTCTGTAACTCTTATAGCTTCAGATGCTTCAACACCCCAATCACCGAACTGCATCACTGCTATCATATGAAAGCAAACATTAGGTTCTAAAACTGTCATATCTCCCTTATAAATATTAAGGGTGTGTTCGCCCCAATCCGGAGGATAACCAATTCCTATTGAATAACCTGTTCGAGATTTTTTTTCTATTCCATACTTATCTAGAATTTTCCAAAAAGCTTGGGCAACATCATCTGCTGTATTCCCAGGTTTGATTTGACTTATGCCTGCATTTAAAGCCTCGATTGTTTTATTCATTGTATCGATCTTTAATTGATTAGGCTTTCCTAACAAAACTGTTCTCGCCATTGGAGCATGATATCTCTTATAAACACCAGATAATTCAATAATTGTAGCCTCACCTTCTACAAATTTATCTTGTGTTGCTGTCAAATGTGAAGCTGAAGTACCTTTTCCTGTCGGAAGTAAAGTTGCAATACTAGAATATTCACCTCCAAATTCGTCTGTTCCATAAAATAAAGTTTTTTGAATTTCACCGACTGCATCGCACTGTCTGACACCTGGTTTAATAACCTCCATTGCAGTTTTCATTCCTTTTTCAGAAATTTTTGCAGCAGATTTCATAAAACCTATTTCGGCATCTGATTTTACTAGTCTAGCCCAATTAACTAGACGATCACTATCTTTGATTTTTGCTTTAGGTAATCCCTGCTTTATTTTTTCATAACAAAATGCAGTAAAGTAATGCGCATCCATCTCCAGACCAATGCATAAATTATCCCATTTTCTTTCTTTTATAATCTCTACCAAATTATCATAAGGATGTTTTGGCCATGTGTGAATATAATTTTCATCATAAACTAAAATATTCTCATCCTTTAAATAAGTTTTAATATATGCACCACCTGCATCTTGAGCCCTTACAAAACATAAAGGTTCATCTGCATCTATATGAACAATTGCACATTGTGCATAATAAAAAGACCAAGCATCATAACCTGTTAGATAATTCATATTGTTAGTGTCATGTGAGATTAAAAGTTCGATGCCTTTTTCTTGCATCATTTTTTTAACATTTTTTAATCTTTGCTTGTATTCTTCTTTTGTGAAAAGCATTAATTTTCTTTAAATAATTTACCAAATCCTTCGACAGAATTATTTTTATTTATTTTAACAAGGGTATCCCAAATTAAAGCCTGGTTGCTAGACAAAACTGTAGTATTTAATTTTTTCTCTAACTTATCAATTATTGGCAATACTGGTAATGCGGTACAAGAAACAAAGAGTGCCTCTGCCCCGTTCAAATCTATTTCAGATAGAACATTATATAAATAATTTTGATCAACTTTTCCAATATCATAATCAGCTTCTATATCAAAGTAAGAATTTGATGTAACTTCAAATCCTTCTTCTTTAAAATATTCTAAAACTTCATCGTTAAGTTTTTTGCTATATGGTGTAAATAGACATATTTTATTTATATTTAATTTCTTTAAAGCTTTAATTGCAGCAGTACTTGGAGTTGTAACTTCCGCCATGGGCTTTGCAGCTTTTACTTTTTTTTCAATTGATTCATAACCGACAGCTATTGTTCCAGATGTACAACCATAAACAACACAATCGATATTCTGATCAGGTAATATATCTTTTGTTACCTCGGTAACTTTGTTTGACATTTTAATCAAATTTTCTTTTGTTAGTGGATTATAGCATTCGATACGATTTACAAAGAAATCGACTTCTCTATCCTTAATGACGTTTATAAAATCTCTTTCAATCATAAAATCGCTTGCAAGCGCAATAAGACCAATTCTTGGATTAGATTTGCTAATGTATTTAGGATCTATTTTTGTTGAATTCATATTTTAAAAGGTGAATATATCAGAAGTTCTTTAATAATCATTAATATAAAAAATAGGTATGAATATAAAAGATACTTTCATAGCATCCTTGGTGCCTATTTTTTTAGGCTTTGGTTTTGTTATAGCTAAACCAGCTTTTGAGTCTTTCCCTCCTATTCTTTTAATGGGAATCAGATTTTCATTTGCTGCTTCATTGTTAATTTGGTGGTTTCCAATTCCAAAAGGATATTTAAAAAGAATTTTTGCTGCATCATTAGTAGCTAATACGTTGCAATATAGTATTACATATACCGGTTTAGATTTAATTGATGCATCTTCAGCAGTTCTTTTAGTTCAGATGGAAGTTCCGTTTGGAGTTATTTTTGCTTACTTCATGCTTAAGGAAAAACCAACTATCAGAGCTTTAATAGGTATATCTGTTGCATTTGTTGGTGTTTATATTTTAACTGGATCTCCTAACTTAGATGGAAAGTTTATTGGAATTGGACTTACAATTTTAGGCTCTGCTATATGGGCTCTTGGACAAGTGATGGTTAAACCATTAAGTAAAGAAATAAATCCTTTAGCTTTAGTTGCTTGGTTAGCATTATTCTCTGGACCAACATTAGTAATGCTATCAGCAATAATTGATGGAAATACAATTAATTATCTAACAAATGCAAAATTTGATCATTGGATTATTGCTATTTATATTGGTTTCATCATGCAGCCAATTACATACGGTTGTTTCTATTATGTTTTAAAAAACAACCCACTTTATAAAGTGCTTCCTATTGTTACAATGGGTATACCCCCAACAGGTTTACTAGCCGCTATATTTCTTTTAGGTGAAAAACCAACGGCAGAATTATTTATAGGTGGTGCAATTATCATAGTTGGTGTGATTTTAATTGTATTTACAAAAAACAAAAAAGAAGGGGAAATAAAATGAAAATTGGATTTATCGGTTTAGGTAATGTTGGAGGAAAACTTGCTGGAAGTTTATTAAGAAATAACTTTGATCTTACAGTAAGAGATATAGACGAAAATTTAACAAATCCGCTAAAAGACTTAGGTGCTAAGGTAGCAAAATCACCAAAAGAATTAGCAGAAAAAACTGATTTGATAATTACGTCTCTTCCTTCCCCTGAGGTATCTGCTGAAGTAATGGAGGCTGATGATGGAATCATAAATGGATTGTCTGAGAATAAAGTTTGGTTAGAAATGAGTACCACAGACGAAAATGAAGTTAAAAGAATTGGAAAAAAAGTAATAGAAAAAAAAGCTATACCAATGGATGGACCTGTTAGTGGCGGATGTCATAGAGCAGCAACAGGTAATATTGCTATATTTGTTGGTGGGGAAAGAAAAGCATTTGAAAAAATTCTACCTGCATTAACTGTAATGGGAAGAAAAATATTGCACACTGGTGAGCTTGGTACAGCAAGTGTATTAAAAGTAATTACAAATTATCTAGCTTCTGTTCATTTAGTTGCATTAGGTGAAGCTTGGACTGTAGCAAAAAAATCTAATTTGGATTTAGCGAAAACTTATAAAGGAATTGCTATTTCTTCTGGTAACTCATTTGTGCATGAAACTGAAAGTCAGGTTATATTAAATGGATCTTATAATATTAATTTTACTATGGATTTAGTTTTAAAGGATACGGGTCTCTTTGATAATCTTGCAAAAAAACTAAATGCTCCTTTAGAAATTTCTCCACACATAGTTGAAATTTTTAAAGATGGTCAAAAAAAATATGGTTCTAGAGCTTGGTCTTCAATGATTGTAAAAAGGATGGAGGATTTAAATAATATTAATTTTAGAGCTAATAGTTTTCCTGAGGAGTTAATTGATAGTGAACCAGAGGAAAATGGATATGAAATTTAACTAATGTGTTAAGATAAAAAATGTTAGATAAAAGAAAATTTTACATTAATGGTCAATGGGTTGATCCAATAAAAAAAAATGATTTTGAAGTCATTAATCCATGCAATGAAGACCCTTTTGCTATTATTTCTTTAGGTTCAACAGAAGACACGGATTTAGCTGTTAAATCAGCAAAAAAGGCTTTTGAAAGCTGGAAAGAAACAAGCAAGGAGGAAAGGCTCAGTTTACTTGAAAAATTATTATCAGTTTATAAAAAAAGATTTAATGAAATGGCTGAAGCTATTTCTCTTGAAATGGGTGCACCAATGGATTGGGCAACAGATGTACAAACGGCTTCAGGTAGAGACCATTTAGATGATTTTATTTTAAGATTAAAAAATTTTAAATTTGATGAACATTTTAATAATAAATCAAATAATCATATCTATTATGAGCCAATTGGAGTTTGTGGATTAATCACACCATGGAATTGGCCAATCAATCAGATTGCTTTAAAAGTTGTTCCTGCATTCGCAACTGGATGTACAATGATTTTAAAACCATCGGAGATAGCTCCTATTTCAGGAATGTTATTTGCAGAAATGATTGATGAAGTAGGTTTTCCAAAAGGAGTATTTAATTTAGTAAATGGCGATGGTGCAGGAGTAGGGACTGATATTTCATGCCACCCAGATATTGATATGGTTTCTTTCACAGGTTCAACAAGAGCAGGAAAATTAATTTCAAAAAACGCTGCAGAAACAATCAAAAGAGTTTGTCTGGAATTAGGTGGTAAAGGTGGAAACATTATTTTTGCTGATAGTTATAAAGATGCAGTAAGAGATGGTATTAGAAATGTAATGAGTAATTCGGGTCAATCTTGTGATGCACCAACAAGAATGCTGGTTGAGAAATCAATTTATGAAAGAGCTGTTAAAGAAGCAGTAGATGAAGCAAACAATATTAAAGTAGATCAAGCTTCAAAAAAAGGAAATCATATAGGACCAGTAATTTCTAAAATTCAATATGATAAAATTATAAATCTTATTGAAAGTGGAATTTCTGAAGGTGCAACTCTTGCAGCAGGTGGACCTGAGTTACCAAACGGTTTAAACAAAGGATACTTTATCAAACCAACTATATTTACAGATGTAACTAATGAAATGAGAATTGCTAAAGAAGAAATTTTTGGACCTGTATTATCTATAATTCCATTTGAAACTGAGGATGAGGCAGTCAAAATTGTAAATGATACTTCTTACGGTCTTGGAAATTATTTGCAAACTGAGGATAGAGCAAAAGCACATCGTGTTGCTAAAAAATTAAGATCTGGATGTGTTTATATTAATGGAAATGGAGCAGATGCTGGAACTCCATTTGGTGGTTATAGGCAGTCAGGAAATGGAAGAGAAGGTGGTGTTTGGGGTCTTGAAGAATACCTGGAGGTAAAAAATGTTACTGGTTGGAATTAAGCAAGTTTTTTAAATATCTTAGTCTTCCAACAATTTCATCTCGATCCATATAATAACCTTGCAAATGTCTATGTCCTGAGTTTGGATCATATTCAGTTCTACCGTGTAATAATCTTCTATTATTAAAAGAAAAAATATCACCTGGTCCTAATCTAAATTTAATTTGGAATTGATCGTCATGAAGCAAATTTCCAAATCGGTGATGAGCTTTATAAACTTTATCCATTAAATCAGGATGACAGTCTAGAGCATCCATAGTTGCTACACTAAAACGAATATCATGGTAATCGCTATCTTTGGTTAGAGATATTGCGGGTGCATAATAACTTCTAACAGACTCTTGGGTATAATCCATGTCTCTAAATTTTAAATGAACGTTTACTAACGTATCAAATATTTCTTTCTCATTTTTTCTCAAATAATCCGCTACAGCAAAGCCATCTACAGCGGATGAATCTCCTCCTGTTGCAGAATTTACTAAACAATGAAGAAATTGATATCCAGGTGGTGTTTCAAACCATGGTAAATCCATATGATTTCTTAAAGCTTGCGCTGTGTAAGCAGAATTATTTGGTTTAGGAATGTTTATTACTTCAAATGGTGTTTTAAAAAAAGTTTCTCTAGTATGGCTAATTCTGTTTAAAATTTTAAATCCAGAATTATTTTCAGTTGGTGCATTTTTCACTATAGCAATTCCAGTATGATGTAAGAGTTCTAACCATCTGACAAGCCCTTCATCTGAACTCATAATTTCGTCATGTTCAATCTCAATTAATTTCAAGTCATTTTGTAAAGAGTTATCCCAAAGTTGATATGGTGATTTATATTTTAAATTATTTTTTATTGTATAGCAGTTTTCTCTCAACCAATTTTGGTCATAATAACTAACATGATCACCTTCACTCCATTCAATTTCAAGCTTACCTTCGTTATTTATTTCAAATTTTTTTGGGTTAATATTGTTTGATACTTTTAAAATATTAAACATTCTATGACGAGAGTCTTTATCATGTGCAGTTGGACAATTGTCTCTTAGCCATAAATAATTAAATTTACTTTTTTTTCCATCGCTCCAGTCAACCTCTAAGTTTGTAGAATTTTTTTTTATATTTTTAATAGTAAAATTTTGTTCCATTAATTTTTATAATTTGAATGCTCTCTATCAAGTTTTCTTAATAAAGCAGCCCACTCTGTTTTTCCATCATAATTATAATCATCAGAGTCACTCATATTTTCCCAGAAATATGCAGCTTTTTGTTTGTCTATTTCATGTTTGTTTAAACCCATAGCAAGATTTTTTACTTGAACTGAACATGCTTGCTCTAGATAATAAGCTCTGAAAAATGCTTGTGCAGCAGTTTTTCCAACTGTGTAATATCCATGGTTTCTTGTAATCAGAATATCATGTTTGCTAATTAGGTTTTCAAATTTGGTCCCAAATTCTTTGTCTTCAACAAATTCATAATCAATATATCCAACAAGATGATTTAAATAAACTGCAGCCTGTGAAAGATACATTAAACCCTCTTTAGTGCCACCAACTGCCATTACATCATTGGCATGTCCGTGTACATAAAAGTTTACATCATTTCTTTTATTAAAAATCCATTGAGCAAGATTAATGCACCCATCGTTCAACCAAGGTCCCTCTGAATCTAATTTTTTTCCATATTGATCAATTTTAACTAGAGATGAAGCTGTGATTTCTTCATAAAACATTCCATACGGGTGAACAAAAGAACAATTCTTATCTTCAACAGATCTTGCACCTGCGCATTGATTTGCAAGATCAGTCATACCGTACATATGTAAAATTCTATAGAGAGCGGACAAATCTAGTCGCACATCTTTATCTGTTTGTGCCATAAATAAAATATTTATTTAAAAATTAGGTAAAAGCAAATAAATACAACTGTTATTTCGCAAAACAATTAGAAGTTGTATAATATTTGTTTTACATATGTTCGTTGTAACTGTTAGAACATTACATCATGTCAAAAATTGAAATCAACAATGTATACAAAATTTTTGGAAACAAGCCTAGTTCTGTACTGCCAATGTTAAAAGATGGCGCAACAAAAGATGAAATTTTAGAAAAGACTGGTCACACAGTTGGTCTAGATAATGTTTCTCTTAAAATAGAAGAAGGCGAGACCTTTGTATGTATGGGCCTATCGGGATCAGGGAAATCAACACTCATTCGACATTTAAATAGATTGATTGACCCAACCGATGGTGAAATTTTAGTTGAAGGCACTAATGTAATGTCACTGAATAAAGAAAAACTTATTGAATTCAGACGACATAAAATGAGTATGGTTTTCCAAAGATTTGGGCTTTTCCCACATAAAACAGTGATACAAAATGTGGGTTATGGATTAGAAATGCAAGGAAAATCTGAAGAGGAAAGAAATAAAATTTCTATGGAAAAAATTGATGCAGTTGGTCTAAATGGTTTTGAAAATCAATACCCAAATCAATTGTCAGGAGGAATGCAGCAACGTGTTGGTTTGGCAAGAGCATTAGCGACAGATACAGACATAATGTTGATGGATGAAGCATTTAGCGCTCTAGACCCGTTAATAAGAAGTGACATGCAAAAACAACTAATTGATCTTCAAGCAGAATTAAAAAAAACAATTGTATTTATTACACATGATTTGGATGAATCATTAAGATTGGGAGACCATATCGGGATATTAAATTCTGGTAAATTAGTTCAAGTCGGAACTCCTGAGGAAATTATCATGAACCCAGCTGATGATTATGTTAAAGCTTTTGTAAAAGATGTTAATAGAGCAAAAGTTATCAAAGCAAAAATTATAATGAAAACGGCTGAGCAAGCAAAAAATATCGATAAATCAAAACTAATAAAAGTAAATGAGGAAGAGTTTATTGAAGATTTTTTACCTAAAATTGTATGCTCAGACTCTAACTGTGAAGTGATCGACAAAAGTGGAAATGTAAAGGGATACATTTCAAATCAAGAATTGCAATCTTCATTAATAAGATCTTAAAGTGTTACTAAAAACTTTTGAAGTTAAAAAAGAGTGGGTTGACTACAATAATCATATGAACATGGCTTACTATGTTTTAGTATTTGATCAGGCTTGGGAAGTTGCACTTGAAAGATTTAAAATGGGTGGAACTGCTGCAAAAAACTTAGCTAGAAGTACTATGGTGGTTGAAACCAATACTAAATATTTAAATGAAATCAGAGAAGGCGAAAAGGTAGATGTCAATCTTATTTATTTTGATCACGATAAAAAAAGATTGCATTTAAAAATGGAAATGATTTCAAAACAAACTAACAAAATTTCTGCATCTATGGAATGGATATCTCTTTATATTGATTTAAGCAAACGAAAGGTCACTGAATTCGAAGAGGAAAAAATAAAACTAATGGATCATTTTATAAAAGAAAATAAATCTAAATTTTCTATAGATGGACTCCAATTATCCTCTAAATTAAAGAAATAATTAAATATCTAACTGAGTTATTTAAATTAAATTTATTTATTTCGATAAACTGAAATTAAACAAATAATTTCAAACATGATAGATGCTGCAACCATTGCTGTAATTTGATTTGGGCTATCTTTTGTTGGCATTAAACATGCAACATCTCCACCAATTACATTTTTACCTTTTAAACACTGAATCAGTTTTCGTACCTCATCCATATTAAATCCTTTATAGGCAGGCTCAATATTTGCTACTCCAGGGGCAACTGTTGGATCTAAACAATCTAAATCAAATGTAACGTAAATAGGATTATCACCTAATCTATCTAAAATCATTTTTATACATTTTTCATGTCCCCACTTCCTATATTCATCCATGGTTATCACTTGATATCCAATATCATAACTTGCTTGTAACCAATCTAGCGTTCTAGGATTTCCTCTTATACCTATCTGTGTACTTGTATGTGGATCTACATTTCCTTGTTTTACTAAATAAGAGGCCCAATGTGCTGCAGATTTTTTTGCGCCCAAAAAATGATCTAATTTTTCAAAGCAATCTGTATGAGCATCAAAATGAAGAAATGTTATTTTTTTTCCTTTAGTTAATTTTGAATTTTTTTTAGCTAAACTTTGAACAATTCCTCCAGTTACTGAATGATCTCCACCAATTGAAACTACTGGCTTTTCAGCTTGTTCTATAAGATCATAAAAAGATGAAATTCTCTCTATACATTTTTCATTATCATTAGCTTCGGGAAATGGAACATCTCCTAAATCGTGAATTTTATTATCTTTCCAAGGATCAATTTTGTAATCAAAATGAGAACGTTTCAACATTGCTGAAATGTTTCTTACTGCTCGCGGACCTAAATGCTGATCTCTTTCTGTTGTTCCATTTCCAGTGCTATGAGGTACACCTACTAATGCAATGTCGCAATTTTTTGGATCTGGATCGTTTTTACATCTAAATAAAGTTGGAATACCCCACCAATAAAGGGTTTCCATCATTATTTTATCTTCTTCAGACATCATAAATTAAATATGACATAAATTTAATAAATTTAAAAATATATTCTTTTTTGATATAGAGCATAAATGAGTAGTGATAACAACTCAAAAGGAATTCTTTTAGTAATTGCAGCGATGACAATGTTTGCAATGCAGGATTCTTTAATCAAATTTATTTTTGAAAAAGCTTCATTATATGAAATCTTTTTTGGAAGGTATTTTGTTGCTGCATTATTACTTTTTGGTTACATCAAATTTAAACGTCAAAAAGTTACGTTAAAAACTTTTTATCCTTTTTTTACAATTTTAAGGGTAATTCTTCACTTTTTAGCCTTTTCAGCATTTTTTATCTCTCTAACCTATATGCCTTTAGCTACTGCAAATGCTTTATTTTTTTCATGTCCATTTTTTGTATCAATTTTTGCTAAGTTTTTTTTAAAAGAGTTTATTGGAATTAGAAGATGGTCTGCAATCCTGTTTGGTTTTATTGGTGTGTTTATTGTTTTAGATCCAAACTTTTCTGATTTTGATTACAAAAGTTTATTGCCTGTTCTATGCGCTTTTTTTTATGCGGCTTCAATGACAATAACCAAGTACACTTCTGATAAAGATGATGTTAATACTCAACTCTTTTATTTTTATCTAATAGCATTAATACTTTGTGGAATTATCTTTATCTTTATGGGTAACGGTCAACTTAATGATTCTAATTTTGATCCCACTACTCAGTTTATATTTAGAGAATGGTTTTCAAACATTGAATATACTTGGAAATTTATTTTATTTTTCGGTTTTGCCGCCTCAATTGCCTTTGTTTGTATTTTTACTGCATACATTGTTGCTTCACCATCGGTTGTATCATTATTTGAATATTCTTTAATTATAATGTCTATGGTCCCAGGTTATTTCTTATTCAATGAAATACCCTCTGTTAGAACATTTATTGGTGTTGCATGTATAATAGCAGCTGGAATTTATATTTACATAAGAGAAAAAGCTAGAGATCAATATATTGCAACAGAAACACCTGTTAGAAGATGAACAAGAACTATATACCAACAATTAATATTTCATCATTGGTTAAAAACAATTTTGAAACTCAAAACGCATTGAAAACAATTAAAGAAATCGAAAAAGCTTGTTTTAATGTAGGATTTTTTCAAATTATGGGACATGGAATTAATCTAAAAGAAATAAAAAGAACATGTGAAGTTGGAAACAAATTTTTTAATTTACCAGACGGAACAAAAAGAAAATTAGCACCTAAAAAATGGAATAAAAAAAATAAAAATTTATACAGAGGATATTTTCCTAATGATGTTAACGGAAAAGAAGGTCTGGATATAGGTGATTTAAAAGTAACTAAAGAATATTCTTCAAATCTTAAAAATCAATACATTGAGTTTATTAATCTAGGTATGTGTTTTAATAAAAACTCAATTAATATTTTAAATAATTATTATGATAATATTTTTAGATTAAGTGAAACATTATTTAAAAGTTTGATAAAAGCTTATAAAAAAAATCCTGATATTTCTAGTGTAGCTTTTTCAAGATTAAAAACATTAAGCACATTAAGATTTAATTATTATCCAAATCAAACGAAACCAGTAGAAATATCAAAACAAGATGGGGTTGCGCTTGGATGTGAAACTCATGTTGATAGTGGAATATTTACAGTTCTTTATCAAGATAGAAAAGGTGGATTACAAGTACAAAATAGAAAAAACAAAAGATGGTATGATGTACCATTTAATAATAAGGCTCTTGTAGTAAATACTGGAAGAGCTTTAGAATATTTAAGCAAAGGTAAATTTAAAGCAACTAATCATAGGGTTTTGTGGAATAAAAGTAAGAGGCTCTCCGTTCCTTTTTTCTTTGAACCTTCCTATGATTTCAAAATGAACCTATCATTTTTGAATGATAATAAATCTGAAAATAATGGCGAAATTTATGAAAAATTTCTCAAGAAATCTTTAAAGAAATTTATTGAATATCAACGTTAGTAATTATAAAGTTTAAATATAAAGCGATACATAACTCGTCGTTAAATTCAAAAATTTACGAAAGTGGGATCGGTCGTCTTTAAATTAATTTTTAAAGGAGGCTTTATGAACTTTGGATATTTTTGTAATACTACTAATTGGGATAAAAAACCTTATGCCCAACTTCTAGACGAAGCTAGAGAAATCACTGAATATTGTGATCAAAATAATTGGAATTCTATTTGGTATACCGAACATCATTTTAATCATGAAGGAATGGAGTCTTGCACCAATCCACTAATGATGTGTACTGATGCTGCTGCAAGAACTAAAAATATTCGTTTAGGACAAGCTTGCAACGTAATTACATTTCACAATCCCATAAGACTTGCGGAAGATATTGCAACCCTTGACCAAATGTCAAAAGGAAGAGTTGAAGTTGGTATTGGAAGAGGAGTTTATGGAAGAGAAGCTATTAACATGAATAAAGAGGCTGACTTAAAAGACCAAGCAAAAAATTTTAGATTATTTTCTGAAACGTTAGACATAATGAAAAAAGCATGGTCAGAGGACTTCTTTTCTCACCAAGGTGAATTCTATACTTATCCCTCACCAAATTTTATTTGGCAGCACGATATGAGTCCCCCTAAAGAAAATGTTGTAGATTTAAAAACAAATGAATTAAAACAAATATCTGTTTTACCAAAACCTTATCAAAAACCCTTCCCACCAATTTCTCAAGTGGTTGATGGAGAAAGATCAATTCAGTGGGCGGCAGAAAATGGACTTAATACAATTATGTGGATACCAACTGTAAAAGCTTTGAAAAAAAGATTTGAAATTTATAAAGAGGCAAAATCTAAAGCTGAAAATAGAGATGTACCACTGGGTGAAGGTATTAGTTTGGTTAGAGATATGTTTGTTGCGGAAACTATGGAAGAGGCTGAAAAAATGGCTGGAGAACATATTGTAAATTATATGAGATGGGTTTGTCATTGGAGAGGTTTAGGAAATCATATGGACCCAGATGAAAAATTACCAGAGACAAAAAATAAGCTAGATTTATTAAATTATGAATTTCTTCATAAAAGAAATCTTTTATTTGGAACACCTGAGTTTGTAATAGAAAAAATAA
Source organism: uncultured Pelagibacteraceae bacterium (assembly GCA_902529645.1). Classification (GTDB taxonomy): domain Bacteria; phylum Pseudomonadota; class Alphaproteobacteria; order Pelagibacterales; family Pelagibacteraceae; genus Pelagibacter. The sequence goes on from CABZXO010000001.1 coordinate 185,000, forward strand.
AAGAACTTCAGCAAGAATTAAATCTTCAAAATTTACAAGTATGGTCTAACTTTCCAGGTATTAAACATGAAGATTGTATGAGAAGTATCAAATTATTTACAGAAGAAGTTATTCCACATATAAAATCAATAAACACAAACATTCAAAGAGCAAGTTAGTAAATGGATCTAAAACTGAGGAAATTTACAAAATTTGTAGATAAAACTTTTATTGAAGGGGGAAAAAAAGCAAAAGAGCCTGTTCTACTAGTTTCGGTTGCAGCTGTTATAGAAAATCCCTGGGCGAGAAAAGGTTTTGTTGAAGATTTGAAACCAGAAATATTAGATCTTGCACCTCAATTAGGGGATCTATTGGTGCCAGAATTAACTAAAGAAATTGGATCAGGTGAAAAAATTTTAGCTTATGGAAAAGCTGCAATGGTTGGATTAAATGGTGAAATAGAGCATGCATCGGCATTTATTCATACTTTAAGATTTGGAAATAAATTTAGAGATGCCGTTGGTGGAACTTCTTATTTAAGTTTTACAAATACCAGAGGTCCGGCAGGTGCAAAAATATCAATTCCAATGATGCATAAAACTGATGCTGGATTAAGACCTTTTTATCTAACACATGAATTTACAATTCATGATGCACCAAACGAGGATGAAATAGTTGTTGCAATTGGAGGTGCTCCAACTGGACGAGCTCATGCAAGAACGGGTGATAGATATCAAGACATGAAAGAGATGGGCATTGATAACTAATTGATGTCTTATAATTTTGATAAAGATCAAAATCATTATTATTTTAATAACAAGAATTCTTTACCTATAATTTTTATTCATGGCGTTGGTTTAAATCAGCAAATGTGGAAACCACAAATTGAATTTTTTAAGGACAATTCATTTATAACTTACGATCTTTTGGGACATGGAAAAACACCTTTTAATTCGCAAGAATTAACAATGGAAAATTTTACTGATCAATTATCAAATTTAGTAAATAACCTAAAGATAGAGAAATTTAATTTAATTGGCTTTTCTATAGGATCTTTGATTGCAATTGAATTTGCCTCAAAATATGAAAATTATTTAAATTCCTTAACTCTAATATCCACTACATACCAAAGGACAGTAGAAGAAAGACAAAATGTAATCGATAGAGTGAATTTAGCAAAAAAAAATATGCCAATATCTCAAATGGCTATGAAGAGGTGGTTTTCAGATAAATACCTTAAGCAAAATCCTGAGTTATATGATGAGTTTATTAAAACTCTTAATAAGAAAGGAATTGATCAAGAAAATTTTATTAAATCTTATGAGGTGTTTGCAAACTATAAGGACAATCTTGAAAATATAAAAAATATAAAAACAAATACTTTAATAATAACTGGATCAGATGATCCAGGATCTACACCTGATATGTCGAAAAATTTATACAAAGATATACAAAATTCAACATATGTTGAAATCAAAAATGGAAAACATCTATGCACTATTGAATATGCAGACGAAGTAAATAATGCAATAATGAAACATATAAATAATGCCTGAATTAAAAAAATATCAAATGTTTATAGATGGTCAGTGGGTAGACTCTGATACAAAAAAAACTTTTGAAACTTTAAATCCAGAAAATAATAAGCCATGGGCTGTAGTTCCTGAAGCTAGCGCAAATGATGTAGATAGAGCTGTAAAAGCTGCACAAAAAGCTTTTGAAGGTGAATGGCCAAAGATGCTAGCAAGAGATAGAGCAAAATATTTAAGAGCCATTGGAAATAAGCTAAGAGAAAATTCTGATTTATTAGGAAAAATTGAAACAATTGATACAGGAAAACTGTACAGAGAAACTTATCAACAAGCAAAATACATTGCAGAATATTATGATTACTATGCAGGTTTAGCTGATAAAGTTGAAGGAACAGTTCTTCCAATAGATAAACCAAATATTCAAGCGATCACAACAAGAATTCCAATAGGTGTTATTGCAGCTATCATTCCTTGGAATTCTCAAATGTTTTTAACTGCAACGAAAGTTGCTCCTGCTTTAGCTATGGGTAATACAGTAGTAATTAAATGTTCTGAACTAGCACCAGCAACTATGTTTGAGTTTGTAAAGTTAGTTGAAGAAACTGGAATACCAAAAGGTGTTGTAAATGTAGTTTCTGGTTTTGGGGATCCATGTGGTAAAGCTTTAACTACTCACAACTTAGTTGAGAAAGTAGCTTTTACAGGAGGTCCTGAAACTGCAAGGCATATTATTAGAAACTCTGCAGAAAATTTATCTGAAGTAAGTTTAGAATTAGGTGGGAAAAGTCCTGTAGCTGTTTTTGATGATGCTAAACAGGAAAATGCAATTAATGGAATAACTGCTGGAATATTTGGAGCAAGTGGTCAAAGTTGTATAGCAGGTTCAAGATTGTACTTACAAAAAGGAATTTATAACGAGTTTTTAGATAAGTTAGCATCAAGGGCAGAAAAAATTAAAATAGGTGCTCCAATGGACTCTGATACTGAAATGGGTCCACTAAGTAACTTCAAACAATTAGAAGTAATAGAAAAAAATATTAAATTGACTGTTGAACAAGGTGGAAAAATTAAATGTGGTGGTAAAAGACATCCTTTTTCAAATGAAGGTTATTATTTTCCTCCAACAATTATTGAATGTGAAAATCATAATTTACCAGCTGCTGAGAATGAACTTTTCGGACCTGTTTTGTCAGTGATGAAATTTGATACTGAAAAAGAAGTAATAGAATTAATGAACGACAACCAATATGGTCTTTCTTCAGGTGTTTACACTAGTGATCTTGCAAGAGGCATGAGGGTATCTAATGCTATCCGAGCAGGAATAACATTTGTAAATACTTATAGATTAATTTCACCCTCAGCTCCATTTGGAGGTATTAAGGATAGTGGATATGGTAAAGAAGCAGGAATTGACTCAATTAAAGACTATACAAGAGTAAAAACAACTTGGTTCTATACATCAGACGAACCTTCTTTGGACCCCTTCTCAATCAGATAATTATCAGCGTCAATTAACTGTTTAAAATAGGATAATTTTGTCATTGAATATTAATAATATTCATACTTAAATTGGTTTTTATAAATTGTTAACAATAAAGAGGAAGATAATGAGAAAACTATTTATCGCTGTATTTATGTTTGTTTCAAGTTTTGGTTCAAATGTAATGGCAGACGGACATTCGATTAAAATGGGGATCATCTTAGGATTCACTGGTCCTATTGAATCTCTAACTCCAGCAATGGCGGCATCTGCAGAGCTTGCATTTAAAGAAGCTTCTGACTCAGGATCACTATTAGGTGGAAAAAAAATTGAGCCAGTAAGAGCAGACTCAACTTGTGTTGACTCGGCAGCGGCAACAGCAGCAGCTGAAGGTTTAATTTCAGGTGGTGTAGCTGCAATTATGGGAGCAGACTGTTCAGGTGTAACTGGTGCTATTGCAACTAACGTTGCTGTACCAAATGGTGTAGTAATGATTTCACCTTCAGCTACTTCTCCAGGATTAACAACTCTAGATGACAAAGGGTATTTCTTTAGAACTGCTCCATCAGATGCTAGGGGTGGTCAAATTTTAGCTGATATAACTAAAGACAGAAAAGTAAAAAGTGTTGCAATCACTTATACTAACAATGACTATGGTAAAGGTTTAGCTGACGTTTACAAAGCAGCAGTTGAAGCTCATGGTATTAAAGTTACAACTGTAACTGCTCACGAAGATGGAAAAGCAGATTACTCATCTGAAGTAGCAACTCTTGCTTCTGCTGGTGGTGATGCTGTAGCAGTTATTGGTTATCTTGACCAAGGAGGAAAAGGAATTATTCAAGCTTCTTTAGACTCTGGTGCCTTTGATAGATTTATTTTATCAGATGGTATGATTGGTCAATCTTTAGTTGATGCATTCGGAAAAGATTTAAGTAAATCATTTGGATCATTACCAGGTTCTACTGGTAAAGGTGCAGGTATATTTGCTGAAGTTGCAAAAGCTGGAGGTGTAGAAGCTTCTGGTCCTTACACAGGTGAATCTTACGATGCAGCTGCTTTAATTGTTCTTGCTATGCAAGCAGGTAACTCTGCTGACAGAGCATCAATTGCAAAAAATGTAATGGATGTTGCTAATGCTCCTGGAACTAAAATTTATCCAGGTGAACTTAAGAAAGGTTTAGACTTACTAGCAAAAGGTAAAAAGATTAATTACGAAGGTGCTACTGGAGTAACTTTTACTAGTGTTGGTGAAGCTGAAGGTTCTTTCTTAGAACAAGAAGTTAAAGGCGGAAAATTCAAAACTAAAAAACAAAGATAATTTTTTATCTTAATTCAAAAAACCCCAGTAATTTAATTACTGGGGTTTTTTTTTAAATCAGCTCTTATCGTAGATAGAGCTATGATAATTAGAAAAGTCAAACAGATTAAATTCATAGTTTTCCAGCTAGTTAAGCTAAGAAATACTCCAGCAGACAAACTGGCTATTGCTTGTATAGAATAAACAATTAAATCATTATACCCTTGAGCTCTAAATTTTTCCTCTTCCCTGTAACACAAAACAAGTAAGCTTGTTCCTGAAATGAATAGAAAGTTCCACCCTAGCCCCAGAAAAATAAGTGCAACCATATAATTAATATAATTCTGTTCAAATAAACTGGTAATAATTGTGACTAAAAATAATAAAACCCCCACATACATAATTTTACTATGACCAAACCTTTTAATTAAATTTCCTGTAACTAGTGAAGGTAAAAACATGGCTGCTATATGAAGCTGAATAACAAATCCAGTCTTGGATAAACTTATTTTCTCCATCAAATGCATACTTATAGGAGTTGCTGTCATTAAAAAAGTCATTACAGCATAAGCAAAAGCTGAAGCTAAGAGCGCCTGTAGAAATCTAGGTTGAGAAATAAGCTCAAAAAAACTTCTTCCTGTTTTATATTGATTACTAGATATCGTTTTTGGTTCCTGATAAAAAATTAAAAATATTGTTGATGAAATAGATAAAATTGCAAGTGCAAAATAAGAACCTGCATACATATGATTTGAGATAAGTCCTTTTAAAATATTTGCAATGTTTGGACCAATAAAGGCCGAACCTATTCCTGCTAACAAAATGATAGAAATTGCTTTTGGTGCATAATCCTTATCTACAACCTCGACTGCTGCAAAACGATATTGATGGCTGAAAGCTATTCCTCCGCCAATTAAAAAGCATCCTAAATTATATAAGATAAAACTTTCTATAATTATAGAATATGCAGTTAAAAGAGATGCAAAGCATGTACCTATTGATGCAAAAATAAAACCTAATTTTCGTCCAATTATACTCATTAACTTTGCAGCAAAAAAAGCAAATAACGCAATTCCAAGAACAGACAAAGCCATTGGGAGAGTAGCTAAAGATTTTATTGGACTAAATTTTGAACCAATTATACCACTTAAAAAAACGGTGACCGGTGCAGCTGTAAAAGCAAAAATCTGACTTAATATAAGTAACGAAAGATTTTTATTCATTAAAAGAATAAATACTTATCAGCCATATACAAAGCCCAAGCAGCAGCAGCACCTAATATAATATATTTCATTACGTTTACTTTATTTCTATTTTTTCAGGAAGTATACCTTTAGGTCTATACCTCATTATAAACAACAATCCTAATCCCATCAGTAAAAATCTGAAATAAGGAACGCTTTCAATTAAATGAGCTTTAAGTGCATTTGTTTCAGGAATTCCCGCAGTGAAAAAGTTTATTAAGAATAATGATATTGGTGCAGCTTCAATCCATAAGAACCAGACAACAAATCCTCCTAAAATTGCCCCAAAGTTATTTCCACTTCCTCCGACAATTACCATCACCCAAATTAAGAACGTATATCTCATAGGCCTATAACTTCCTGGGGTAAATAGACCATCTTGTGTAACCAACATAGCACCAGCAATTCCAACTATAGCTGAACCTAAAATAAAAATTAATAAATGTTGCTTAACAACATTTTTACCCATTGCATTTGCAGCCTCCTCATTATCTCTTATTGCTCTCATCATTCTTCCCCAGGGAGAATAAAGAGCTTTTTGAGTTAAAATTAAAAGAATAATTACTACAACTAAGAATAATCCTGAATAACACAGTTTTACAAATACTGATGAACCTTCAATAACAAGTTGGTTTAAAGCAGCTTGTCTATCAGCTAAATTCTCAATTACACTTAATTTTCCTGCATTAAACTTTTCAACTAAGTTTATAAACCAATCAGTTGTTTGAAGATCTACTTCATAAGGTGCAGGTCTTTTTAATCCAATAACATTTTTAACTCCTCTTGTGAGCCAATCTTCGTGTTTAATGATTGCAATAACAATTTCGGAAATAAGAAGAGTAGCAATAGCTAAATAATCTGCTCTAAGACCAAGTGCAACTTTTCCAACTATAAATGCTAAACCCCCTGCAAATAGAGCTCCAACTATCCAAGAAAATATAATTGGTAATCCAAATCCTCCTAGGAAACCAGTTTTAGCAGGATCAACTGCTTCAATAGCTTCTATGCCTGGCTCTGCAGAAAATCTAATAAGTAAAATACCTGAAATTATTATTGCAGCTATGCTGTATGTTCTGATTTTTGATTTTTCAAATCTTTTTAAAATAAACCTTATAACTAATACCATTACTACTATCAGCCATAATGACATTAGAATGTCGAAACCTCCTGCCCTCCAAGCTTCTTGGACAGGATCGACAGATATCAATACTGCAGCTAAGCCACCTAAAGCTGTATAACCCATAATTCCAAAATTAATTAAACCGGCGTACCCCCATTGAATATTAGCACCCATTGTCATGACTGCAGAAATCAAACAAAGATTAAATATTGATAAAGCAATATTCCAAGACTGAAATATCCCAACCATTAGAATGAGCACCATCATGATGCTGTAAGCTGCAATTACATTTAGATTTTTTCTCACAATACTTTCCCCTTAAATATTCCCGATGGTCGATAAATTAAAACAATTACAAGAATAGAGAACGAGACTGCAAACTTGTAATCTGTAGATAGTAACTGAACTAAACTATTTGGCTCCATACTTTCTGGTAAAATATACATAAAGAATTTTTTATATGCGTAAGTGAGCAATATTTCAGAAAAAGCAATTACATATCCGCCTAAAAAAGCTCCAAATGGATTTCCAATTCCTCCAACAATTGCTGCAGCAAAAATAGGAAGCATATTATTAAAATAAGTAAATGGTTTAAAACTTTTATCTAAACCATACAACGCACCACCAATAGTTGCTAAGATACCAGCAATTACCCAAGTAACTAAAACTATTTTTTTGGGATCAATACCTGACAACAAAGCAAGATCTTCATTATCAGAATAAGCTTTCATACTTTTTCCAGTTTTGGTTCTATTTAAAAACCAAAATAATAATGAGACTAAAACTATTGTCACAAAAATAGTTATTACTTGAGTTGATTTTAAAGCAAGTCCCTCGTTTAGACCTGTCATCTCTTTAAATTCACGAGCTTTAATAATAAATTTTTCTCCATCAAAAAATCTTCTGTCACCTGGTCCGATAATAATTCTTACCACTGCTTGTGTTACAAACATTACACCTATACTTACCATTGCAAACTGGACAGGAGGACTTTTTTGATTTCTATAATATTTGAAGACAAATTTATCAATTAAAAGCATATAGAGAATCATAAAAATAATTCCAAATGGAATAGCTAACAAAGCAGTAGGTAAAACACCCAAAGAAACACCTAAAGATTGAAAATACCATGTAAACAAAATTGTCATCATGGTTCCAAATGACATCATGTCACCAGTTGCAAAGTTTGCAAATCGTAAAATTCCATAGATAAGTGTTACAAATATTGCACCCAGTGCTAACTGAGAACCATAAGTTAATGCAGGAATAAAAATATAATTTAATAAAAGAATTATTGCATTTACAAAATCCATATTACCCTCCCAAAAAAGAGCTTCTTACTCTTGGATCGTCTAATAATTCTTTTCCAGTTCCTGAATAACGATTTTCTCCAGTCACTAGTACATAGCCTCTATCTGAAATGCTTAAGGCTTGTTTTGCATTTTGTTCTACCATTAAGATAGCAACGTTTGTTCTTTTTACTTTTACAATATGATCAAATAATTCGTCCATCACAATTGGTGATACACCGGCAGTTGGCTCGTCTAACATTAAAACAGTGGGTTTAATCATTAAAGCTCGACCTAAAGCTACTTGTTGTCTTTGACCTCCAGAAAGTTCACCAACCATTTGATTTCTTTTCTCTCTTAAAATTGGGAACAATTCATAAATTTCCTCAATTATATTTTTTATTTCATCCTCAACAAGAAATGCTCCCATTTCTAAATTTTCTTCAACAGTCATACCTGCAAAAACATTTTTAGTCTGAGGGACAAAAGAGATGCCTTGCTTAACTCGATCTTGAGGAGATAATTTTGAAATATCCTTACCATCAATCTTTACTGATCCGGACTTTAAATTCAGCAAGCCCAACATTGCTTTCATGGCAGTTGATTTACCAGCTCCATTAGGACCTAAAATAGAAACTATTTCACCTTTATTAACATCTACTGAACACGAACTAATAATGTCAGGACCATTACCATAACCACCTGTCATTTCTATTCCTTCAAAATATGCCATTAATTTGTATCCTTTAATTTTGATCCTCTTCCAAGATAACTTTCGATAACTTTCTCATCTTTTTTTGCTTCTTCAACACTTCCTTCAAATAATACTGATCCCTCAGCCATCACAATCACTGGATCACACAATCTTCCAATAAAATCCATATCATGTTCAATCATACAAAAAGTATAACCTTTTTCTTTGTTTAGTTTTTCTATTGCAGTTCCAAGATCTTTTAACAAAGTTCTATTAACTCCAGCCCCTACTTCATCTAATAATACTAATTTTGCATCAACCATCATGGTTCTTCCAAGTTCTAATAATTTCTTTTGTCCACCTGAAAGATTTCCAGCAAGCTCATTTGATAAATGTTCTAAATTTAAAAATTCAACAACTTCTTTCGCTTTCTCTTTAACCACAGACTCTTCTTGTGCAACCAAACCTGGTTTAAATAATGCTGTCATTATTTTTTCTCCAGATTGATTTCCAGGAACCATCATTAAATTTTCTAAAACAGATAAATTTGAAAACTCATGTGCAATTTGAAATGTTCTTAACAACCCTTTAGAAAATAATTCATAAGATGGAACATCAGTAATATTTTCATCATCAAAAACAACATTACCACCAGAGGATTTTAAGTTTCCAGCAATTAAATTAAATAAAGTTGTTTTACCAGATCCATTAGGCCCAATGATACCAGTGATAGTTCCTCTTTTAACTTTTATTGAACAATTTGAAACTGCAGCTAATCCACCAAAATATTTACTTAAATTATTAATCTCTAAAATATTTTCAGACATTTGATTTATTTATTTAGTCTTTTGTGAATACTATTTAATGTTCTTTCTAGAGATCTATAAAATCCAGCTTTAGTTAATTCTTTAACACCTTGTTCATTTAAACCTTTTGGCGTTTGAGACTCTTTTACAAAATTCTTTAAATTTTCTTTTGAATTTACTGCAGCATCTTCAGATAAAGCTAAAAATAAAGAAGTAATATATTTTTGAGCATTATTTCTTTTTACCCCTCTTTTTACCAACCAATCAGTCATAACTCTTAACACCTCATAAAATGGTGCCATCATTCCAGATGTTGACCAAAAATTTATTGAAGATTTTTCATTTTTAATTTCTACAGTTGTTCCCAAATTATTAAAAAATGCTTTTACTTTTGAATTAGGAGGACAAATAGGTACAGGGCCTTTTTTTAATGATATTGGAGGCAAAGGTATTGCTCTTACAATTTTTGCTTTTACTTTAATTACTTTTTTTAATTGAGATAAAGTAATTGTCGAAATAAAACTAACAACCGTTTGGGTCGATTTAAATTTTAAATCTTTAATAATTTTTTCACCAACAGTAGGTGTAACAGATAAAAATACCCAATTAGATTGATCTACAATTTGTTGATTATTTTTAGCAATAACTATTTTTTTAAACTTTCTTTTTAAACCAAGAGCTATTTTTTTATTTCTTGGAGAAATGATAATTTTCTTATAAGAAATTTTTGATTTACATATTCCAGTAATCACTGAAGCTGCAATTTTTCCAGTACCAATAAAACCTAAATTCATAATTTTGGATACTTTATATTGATTATATTGAATTAATTAACAAAAAAAGAACCTCTAATTCTTAGTAATTCTCTACTTAATTCCTTGTTTTCTTTGAAAGGTTTTCTTCCATGAAGCCAGAAATAATTATTTGCTATCACAGAGAATCCAACAGGTAATTTTGTAATTATTTTATTTTTACTTTCCTCTAATCCGTCAGACAATCTTTGTAAAAAATTCCCTTGATCCATATTTTGAGGTTCTGGAAATTGATCTATATAAGATATCGTTGGTCTTCCCTCTTTATCAGTTGAAAAGACTGGGTGCTCTACCTTGTAATCAATATTTTTACTTTTTGGTGACCCCCAAACAAAATTTTGTCTTCCAACTGGATCATTATATAAATCATCACAATGCTCCCAGTCATCAAGGTGTAACATAGCTGTTTCGCCACCTTCAACATTTTGCTCATCAATTTTTGTCATAATTAACCAATCAGTTACATCTTTCACATATGTCCCATCTGTATGAAGGTCCATATTCCTATAAGCCTTTCTTAAATAAGAGTCGCTACTATCTTCATGTTTAACATGAAAACGAGCATAATATTTTCCTGCCATGGCATCATGATTAGGTATACCAATTAGATGAGCTATTGCAGTTGATAACTTAACTAAAAATGTATCATTAATTTTCGCAGTTATATTTTTTGGTCCAATAATAAAGCAACCTGTAGATCTATCTCTAATAATTGAGTTCATTAATTCGCTTAATTTATTATTTGTTAAATCATCTAAACTTTTAGCTAAAGTAAATCTTGTAAATGGTTTTAGCTCTAATGCTGTTAAATCAAATTTATTAAACGGGAAAATTAATTTATCTATTATATCATTTTCTAAACTAATTTTTATAATCCTATTTGATTTATCGTGTTTTTGAATGTTTATGCCTGTAATTTTTTGCATTCTAAGTTTTATTTTACCTTATTTTATAAATCAATTTAATCAGATATAATTGTTAATTATTGCCATACAAATAGCAGAGAAAATTGTAGGATAAACAAAGTTTTTCTTAGAAATAAAAAAAACAAACAAGGATAAAAATACAACAATTGATCTACTGTAATAACTAGATTCTATTAACACGCCTGCAGGAAAAATTATGGTTCTTGCTATTAATGCCGCTAAAGTTGCATAAGCTAAACAATTAAACCACTTAAAAAGTTTTGATGTTTCCTTAATACCTTGAGAGGTAAGAGCACCTAAAAATCTAGATAAAAATGTAGCAAGAGATGTAACTAAAATTGCATAAACGATATTAGCTGACATTATACTCTCCAACTAAATAGGCTATAGTTCCACCGATTACACCTGCTAATAGAATTGACCACTCAGGTGAAAATAAATAAATAATTGGCCCTAAAATTATTCCAAGTAAGACAGATAATGTAACTTGTATAGTTTTTGATGCTCCGACCATCATGCATAAAAAATATATAGGATTAAGAATTGCCAATCCGATCATCATATCTTTATTCATGTACTCTGAAAAATAAAAACCTATAAATGTTCCAATGACAGATACACTTATTGTTGCACTTCCAATTCCAATCCAATAATCAATCCTATATTCTTTTGGAATTTTCTTATAATTGCTTTTCATGATTAACCACGCTGATACAGCAATAAAATGACAAGAAAAGTAATACTTCCACCTAGGTTGAGATTTGTGCATCATTAATGGAAATAAAGATACAGCCATTGGATAAAGTCGAGCATTTACAAACCAAACTGCTAGAAAAATATTTAATAAAGATGCTCCAATCAACATTGACTCTGCCATTACCAATGAACCTGGCAAAGCATAAGTTAAAACAGTTGAAAAAATACTTTCCTGAATATTAAAACCTAAATTTTTAAAGAGAGCACCAATTGCTATAAAGCAACAAGTAAGAGCTATAGCTGGACTATCATGAGTAAATATAGATCTATATCCTTTAAAGAAAAAATTTTTATTAATCATTATCCACCTAGGAACAGTCTACCAACATCAGGATTTTGGAGTAAATCGTCTCCTTTACCTGCAATTGCAGTTTGCCCTGATACTAAAACGTATCCTATATCCGCAAACTCCAATCCTTTTTTGGCATTTTGTTCTACTAGAATGATTGTTTTTTTTTCATTTTGCTGAAGATCTCTTAATATTTCAAAAACCATCTCAATATATCTGGGTTCAAGTCCAATTGACGGTTCGTCTACTAAAAGTACTGAAGGTTTCATAACTAATGCTCTAGATATTTCTAGCAATCTTCTCTCCCCACCAGATAAAACTTTTGCTGGTTGGTTTCTTCTATTTCTTAACCTTTCATACTTTTCAAAAATTCTTTCAGCCTCTTCATATGACTCATCTGTTTTTTCTTTTATATATCCTCCCATTAATAGGTTTTCTTCTACTGTCATATCTGGAAATACAGAGTTATCTTGCAATATATAAGCTATACCGACTGACTTTAATTTTTCTGCTGGAGTAAGATTTGTAATTTCTTTTCCCTCAAGTTCAATTTGACCAGAAAAAATATTTGTAAAACCATATATTGAGTGAAGAATTGTTGATTTGCCCGCACCATTAGGACCAATTAAACATAAAGACTGAGCTTGGTTTACAAATAAATTAAAGTTATGCAAAATTTCCATTTTTCCATAACCTGCGTTTAAATTTTTAATAGTTAAATGAACCTCGTTTGGCGATAATTTTTTTAAATCATCTGGTGTTGGAGCTTTTCCTAATACCTCATATTGATTAGCCATTATTGTGCTCCTAAATACGCGTCAATAACACGTTTATCGTTTTTAATTTCGTCTGGCGATCCATTAGCTAACATTTTACCATGAGCTAAACAAAAAATATTTTCTGCTAATTGCATAATCACTCTCATATTGTGTTCAATAACCAAAAGAGTAATCCCAAAATCTTGGTTAACTTTAATTAATCTATCAATAATACCATTTATCAGTGTCGGATTAATTCCAGCTGTGGGTTCATCTAGTAATAACATCTCTGGTTCATTCATTAATGCCATAGCAAGCTCTAGTAATTTTTGCTGACCAAAGGATAAATCTCCAGCTCTTAGCTTTCTTTTTTGATATAATCCTACAAAATTTAATAGATTTTCTGCTTTTTCAGTTAATTCTTTTGGAATTTTAGAAAATATTTTCATTAAATTTGCATCACTCCCTTTATGACTAATAAGCATATTTTCTATACAATTAAGTTTTCCATAAATTCTTGTTTGCTGAAAAGTTCTCAACAATCCTAACTTAGCAATTACAGGGACTGGTAACTCAGAGACTTCTTTTCCATTAAATTTAATAGATCCATTATCTATTGGGTAAGTCCCTACAATTGAATTAAACAATGTAGTTTTGCCGGAACCATTTGGCCCAATTAATCCAACTATCTTACCTTTTTCAACATTCATTGAAATATCAACGTTAGCTTTAACACCACCAAAAGATTTACTTACATTGCTTACTTCTAAAATACTCATTTAAGTTCTACCTGTGCTTTACGATCTTTTTCATCAACTACTTCACCGAAACGTTCTGGATATTTTTCTCTTAACCATCCCATAATTCCTTCTGGGAAATAAATTACAATTACTACAATCAAAACTCCTAGAGCAACATACTGCCAACCTAAAAAGAATGTCCAAAAACCTTCTTTAAATATATGGAATATAGTTGCGCCTATAATCGGACCCCAAAGCGTTCCTTTTCCTCCAAGTATTGCCATCAATACCATGAATACACCCATCTCTCTTCCATCAAAAGCAACATCTGTAGAGTCTATATAGCCAACCAATCCACCCATTATTCCACCGGCTAATCCACAAAAGAAAGCTGAGATCATCCAACCAATAATTTTATATTTCATTGTTTCAATACCCATTGCTTCAGCTTTATCCTCATTGTCTCTGATAGCATTAAGTATTAATTTAAATCTCGTAGAATAAATTGAACGCACTGCAATAAATGTCAGAATTAAAGTAAAGAAACTTAAGAAATAAAAAAACTCTCCTCTTGCTTCTAAACTCCCAACATCTGGAAATGGGGGTGTTGTAAATCCTTGACCTGCACCAATAACTTCTATTCCTCCAGAAATTTCACCTGCAGCCACTCCTAAACCCAATGTGCAGATTGCGAAGTAATGTCCTCTTAGACCTAAAATTGAATATCCAATTAAACCAGCGATAATGGTTGGAACTATAGCTGCAACAACTAACCCAACAGCCATTCCTTGAAAAAATTGAGCAGGAGTATGAACAAATGTTTTTTCACCACCACTCTCTGTCCATTCTGCTAACGGAAAGAACATCCCAACTTGAACCGATGCACAAAGATACATCCCGAGACCATAGAACAAAATATTTCCAAACGAATTATAACCCATCTCACCACCTTGTATATTCCAAGTAGTAGCGAGAACTATCAAAACGCATAGTATTGATAACTGAACTTTAAAAGCTGGAAAAAGGAATGGCGCTGCTAATCCAAAAATCAAAATACCAGAATATAAAATTAAACTATTCTTGTTCATATAAGCTGTTTATTTTATCTCTAAATTTTTGGTCAACTGTAAAATAATGTCCATTTTCTTCATGTACGCTTGATCCGTTTAAATGATATTCATCTATATGTTTTTTAAATTTTTCGATATCAACTTTAATTATTTTTCCAATATCATCTGTAATTTCAACTTTTTTCACTTTAAGTACTCTCTTTTTCTAGAAAGTTTAAATCGTCTGTAAACTAAAATTAATACTAATAGTAAAAATACAGAGCCAATTCTAAATTCTGTTCCTAGAATATAGTCTGCAAATTCTTCAAATACACCAAGACCCATACCAGACATTGCAACTCCTGGTAAATTTCCTAGGCCCGCAACAATAACAATCATAAATGATCGAATTGTATATGGTAATCCCATGTAAGGGTGAATTGTAAATGTTATTGAAATTAAAGCTCCAGCAACGCCGCAGAGAGCAGCATTAATTCCAAATGTTGCTGCATAAACTTTTTCTGTATCTACACCTAAAATTTTAGCAGCTCTAGCATTTTGAGCAGTAGCTCTAATTGCACGTCCAAGCTTAGATTTTTTCATGTAAATTACTAGACATATTGCGAATAAAATACTTATAAAAGCTGAAAACAATTTTGAGTTAGGTAACACCACATTATTGTTAAACAACATCGTTGTTCCATAATCTGAGTTTGCAAGGACAACGTCAGCGCCAAATGCAAAATTCATTAATTGCATGAATAGAATGCTTATTCCAAAAGTTGCTAATATGGAGATAAACAAGTCTCTATCTACTACTTTATTAATAACTAATTTGTAAATTAGAACACCTAGGAAATACATTATTACTGGTGCAACAATCACACCCCATGCTGGGTGAATTCCATAAAGATACATAAAATATGCAATATATCCTCCCAGAATAACAAGATCTCCTTGCGCAATATTAATTATATTCATTACTCCCCATTGAAGAGCCATCCCGTACGCGATCAATGCAAATAAAATTCCAAGAAGGATTCCATCCAAGCAAGCTTGGACCGTTATCATCGGATATTGGAAAACCATGAAATCCATAAAAGTATTTGGGTTATATAAAAAAAAACCCCCTAATACTAGGGGGCTTTAATTTTTTTATTTTATCTTTCTGACCACTTAGGAACAGGATGTATTAACTTAGCTGATGCCCATTTAGTTGGCGCAACAACTTTGTTCTCACATTTTCCTGAGTCATCACACATTACTTGGAAAAGTACCATAGGTTTGTCAACATTTTGACCACCAGGTGCAAATTTAATATTTCCATAGAATGTTTGCATGTTAGTAGCTGCAAGAGCGTCTCTTACTTTCTTTTGATCAAACGAATTTGCTCTCTCAAAAGCATCTTTAAATACTAACAACGCAGCAGAAGATTCTGCAGATTGATAAGGTGGATCATATCCAAACTCTTTTTCAAAGTCAGCCGCATAAGTCATTCCATCTTTAAAGAAATTATCTTTATATGTTAATGTTTTGTGCCATTGAGAAGCACATAATGCGTACTGTGAGTTTTTGCCATGCTGTTTTGATAGCTTAGCAGCATCACAGTGAGTCATAGCTAACATTGGAACATCTACCTTCATTTCAGCAATTTGTCTTATTGCAGTAAGTGCACCTTTTGTATGACCTGATACAACAAGAACATCTGGCTTCATTTGTTTGACTTTAACTAATGTTGCAGCCATATCATTTAACTCTTTTGGTAATTTATCATCAATTACTTTTTTTGAGCCAGTTCTTTTAATTGCATCTAAAACTCCCAATCTAACATCTTGAGAAAACGCATCTTGTTCAAATGCCATTGCAACTGTCACTGGTTTTCCATTATTCTTTTCAACTGCTAAATCAATAGCAACATCAAGATACAAATTAGCTGGGGCTAATACTGCGAATAGATATTTGTAACCTTTTGTAAACAAAGATCTAGATGCACCATTTGCTTCAACCATTGGAACACCATATTTTTCAGTCACTGGAGCAATCGCTTTAGTTAAACCAGAACTGTAAGGGCCAAGCATAAACTCAACACCATCTTGTGATATTAATCTTTCTGCAAGCTGTGCAGCTCTCTTAGGGTTTGATTCATCATCATAATAAATAATATCAAACTTATAAGTCTTTCCACCAACTTTGACACCACCCATGCTGTTAATTCTATCAACGGCCATGTTATAACCATTTTGAGTATGAACACCATTAGATGAGTATTTACCAGTTAAGGAAATCGCAGCACCTAAGATAATTTTGTCACCAACTACTTTTGCAAAAGATGCAACAGAAGTTGAAAATAAAATTACTAATGCAGAAACAAAACTTAAAATTATTCTATTTAATCTCATTTTATTTCCTCTTTAATTAATTAATTATATAATGATTAAATAAAGAAATTTTATTTTATGCAAGTGGCAATAAAGGCCAAATCTAATTAATATTGTTGAGTTACAACAATTATTACTGCAATAATTACTAAAACACTCGCAGAAATTGTATTAATTGTTTTTGGATTAGCAGTTATCCACTTTATTAATTTTTGTGCGAGCATTGCGTAGCCA
>CABZXO010000002.1 GCA_902529645.1 uncultured Pelagibacteraceae bacterium
TTTGGCAGTTTTTCTAATTGATCTTGGATCAAAATAAGCCGACTCTAAAAAAACATTTTTTGTATCTAATTCCGTACCAGATCTTATTCCTCCAATAATTCCTCCTAGTCCTAATACACCTTTGTAATCACTTATTACACACATTCCATCATCTAGTTTGTAATTTTTATTATCTAGAGCAGTAAATTCTTCTCCTGATTTCGAATTTCTAACAATTATTCTCTTATCGATTTTGTCAGCATCGTAAGCGTGCAAAGGTCGATTAATATCAATCATGACATAATTTGTAATATCTACAATTGCAGATATTGGTTTTTGGCCTATAGAAATTAATTTATCTTTCAACCACTGAGGACTTTCTGTATTTTTGACGTTAGTTATCAAGCAGCTACCAAAAGATAAACAGCCTTGCTTTTTTTCTTTTGTTATTTTTACTTTTAAGGTCTGTTTTTTATTAGATTTAATTTTTTTATTTTTTTCTGGTTTTAAGTTTCCAAAACCTGCAGCTGATAAATCTCTCGCTATACCCCGGACACCAAGACAATCTGGTCTATTTGGTGTAATTGATAAATCGATAAGATTAGAGCTTGAATTAGAAAAATAACTTTTTCCAATATTTTTTGCATATTTGGATGACGACAGCTCAGTAATCCCATCACTTTCATCTGATAAGTTCAATTCAGATTCGGAACAGAGCATTCCATAAGATGTAACGTCTCTAATTTTAACAACAACAAGTTTGGTTTTATTTTTTGGGATTATTGCACCTGGTGGTGCATACACAGTAAGAAGGCCCTCTCTTGCATTTGCAGCTCCACAAACAACTTTTTTAATTTCTTTGTTACCAACATCAACATCACAAACTTTAAGTCTATCTGCATTAGGATGTTTTTCTGTTTTTAAAATTTTTGCTACCTTAAATAAATCTAATCCCTCAGATAAGTTTTCTATATTCTCGACCTCAAGACCGATGTCTGTTAGTTTCTCAAGAAGTTTATCTTCTTTAGCACTTATTTTTAAATGATCTTTTAACCAATCATATGTTATCTTCATCTGCTTAAACCTCTGTAATTTGAAGGAACATCAAGTGGATCAAAACCAAAATGATTTAACCATCTGTAGTCACAATCAAAAAATGCTCTTAAATCATTAATACCATATTTAAGCATTGCTAACCGATCTATACCTATGCCAAAAGCATACCCTTGATATTTTGAAGGATCTACTTTTACATTTCTTAAGACATTTGGATGTACCATGCCACAACCTAAAATTTCAAGCCACTTATCTCCTTCTCCAATAATTATTTTGTCATCTTTTATTTCATAACCAATATCTACTTCAGCAGATGGTTCTGTGAATGGAAAATGACTTGGTCTAAATCTCATTTTAATTTTTTCAACTTCAAAAAATTCTTTGATGAAATAATTCAAGCATCCTTTCAAATGCCCCATATTAATATTTGTATCAATGTGCAAACCTTCGACTTGATGAAACATTGGTGCGTGTGTTTGATCACTATCAGATCTATAAGTTCTGCCAGGAGCAATGATCTTAAATGGAGGTTTGTCTTTTATCATAGTTCTGATTTGAACTGGTGAAGTATGGGTTCTCAACAAAACCTCTTTGTTTTCATCTAAGTAAAATGTATCATGCATATCTCTTGCTGGATGATTGTCAGGTGTATTAAGAGCAGTAAAGTTGTTATATTCATTTTCAACATCAGGGCCTTCCTCAACACTAAATCCTATTTCAGAAAAAATAGATGAAATTTCATCAATAGTTTGTGATACTGGATGAACTTTTCCTCTAACGAATGGTCTTTCGGGCAAAGTTATATCAACTTTTTCTTTTTCTAATTTTTCGTTTATTTTTTTTCCTTCTATTTCGCTAATTTTAGAAGTTATTAAATTCTGAAGTTCACCTTTGACCTGATTTAAATCTGATGCAAATTTTTTTTTATCGGTCTCTGGAATTGATCCTATTGTTTTAAATTTTGTTGAAATTAAACCATTTTTACCAAAGAGTTCAGTTTTAATTTCATTTATTTGATCAACGCTCAAATCATTTTCAAGCTTTGATATAAACTGATCCCTAATATTTTTTATCTCTGACATATTAGTAGATTATTTCCTTAAGAAATAAAAACAATAGCGAAGATTAATTTAAAGCTGATTGAGCTTTTTGTACAATTGTTTTGAATGCTTCTGGGCTATCATAAGCAATTTCAGCAAGAATTTTTCTATCTATTGCAATACCACATTTATTTAATCCGTTGATAAATTTTGAATAAGTCAAGCCTTCAGCTCTAACTCCAGCATTGATTCTCTGTATCCATAAAGATTTAAAATCTCTTTTTTTATTTCTTCTGTCGCGATAAGCGTATTGCATTGATTTTTCCATAGCTTGCTTAGCAACTCTAATGGTATTTTTTCTTCTACCCCATTGACCCTTTACAGCTTTTAAAACTTTTTTATGTTTAGCTTTACTAGTTACACCTCTTTTAACTCTTGCCATTATTAACCTCTTAAACTGTAAGGCATGTACGACTTAACAATTTTACCATCTTGTTTAGATAATGTTGTTGTGCCTCTTAGTTTTCTTATTTGTGAATTCGTTCTTTTAATCATGCCATGTCTTTTACCTGCTTGAGCAGAAATAACTTTACCTTTAGCAGATATTTTAAATCTTTTTTTTGCTGAGCTTTTTGTTTTAATTTTTGGCATAATTCTGCGGACTTATACAAAGAAAGATATAACTTTACAACCTCTATTAAGGCTTATAAAGGCTGAATTACCATTATCATTTGCTTACCATCAAACTTGGGATGCAATTCTACCTTACCTATATCCTTCATATCTTCTTTGATTTTGCCCATTAGTTCATTTCCTAGATGAGAATGTTGAAGCTCTCTACCTTTAAATCTTATAGTGAATTTGACCTTATCTCCTTTAGCTATAAATTTTTTAGCATTTTTGACTTTAAACTCATAATCATGAGTTTCCGTAACAGGTCTCATTTTAATTTCTTTTAAAGAAACAATTTTTTGTTTTTTCTTTGCAAGATTTGCTTTTTTCTGAGCATCATACTTATATTTACCCATATCCATTATTTTACATACAGGAGGATTTGCGTTAGGAGCTATTTCGATTAAATCTAAACCTTGATTTTTTGCCATGGAAATAGCTTCATTAGTGTTCATTGCTCCAAGATTTTCTCCATCACTTGATATAACCTGAACATCGGGAGAAGAAATTCTATTATTAGATCTTGGACCTCTATCTTTTGTTCTTCTTTGAAAATAATTTTGTTTGAAATCTGCCACTTAGTTTGATGATGCTTTATTTAAAGCAGAGAATGTTTTTAAGAATTGATCTATACCCATATTTTCTTGTTTATTAGAGTCTAATCTTCTAATCGTTACTGAATTGGAGTCAACTTCTTTTTTACCACAAATTATTAAAAGGGGTACTTTTGCTAAAGAATGATCTCTAATTTTATAATTTAAATTATGATTTTTTAAATCTACTGCAGAACTTATACCTGAATTTTTAATTTTATTTGAAACCTCGACTGCATAGTCATTAAATTCCTCTGAAATAGGTATAACCATGGTTTGTAAAGGCGATATCCAAAATGGAAACTTACCTGCATAGTTTTCAATTAAAATTCCAATAAATCTCTCTAGAGAACCAAATAATGCTCTATGCAACATAACAGGAACTTTTTTAGTTCCATCCTTATCAACATAAGAGGCATCTAATCTTCCAGGTAAATTTAAATCTACTTGTAAAGTTCCACATTGCCAATCTCTGCCAATAGCATCTCGTAAAACAAATTCAATTTTGGGACCATAAAATGCTCCCTCACCTTTATTAATTGTATATTCTAATTTAGAAGCTTTAACAGCTTCAAGCAAAGAGGCTTCTGCTTTGTCCCATACTAAATCATCACCAACTCTTACTTCTGGCCTGTCTGCATATTTTAAAATTACATTTTCAAAACCAAGGTCTTTGTAAATATCTAATATTAAATTTGTAACAATTAAACATTCACTAGTAATTTGATCTTCAGTGCAAAAAATATGGGCATCATCTTGAGTAAATGCTCTTACTCTTAATAACCCATGTAAAGCGCCTGATGGCTCATAACGGTGAACTTTTCCAAATTCGGCAAAACGTAAAGGAAGATCTCTGTAACTTTTTAAACCTTGATTAAATACCTGGATATGTCCAGGACAATTCATCGGTTTTATTGCAAAAACTTTCTCATCTGGAGTTTCAGAAGTATACATGTTTTCTCCATACTTTTCCCAATGCCCAGATTTTTCCCATAGTTGTCTATCTAGTACCTCTGGAGTATTTACCTCTTTATAACCAGCAGCATCTTGTCTGCTTCTCATGTAGTTAATAAGCTTTTGGAATAAACCCCATCCTCTTTCATGCCAAAATACTGATCCAGGGCTTTCTTCTCTAAAATGAAATAAATCCATTTCTTTACCCAATTTTCTATGATCTCTTTTTTCCGCTTCTTCTATTCTTTTCAAATATTGATCTAGATCTTTTTGAGTTGCCCAACTCGTTCCATATATTCGTTGCAACATTTCATTATTAGAGTCTCCTCTCCAATATGCTCCTGACACTTTTGTAAGTTTAAAATATTTTCCTATTTTACCTGTAGAGGAAAGATGTGGTCCTCTACATAGATCATGCCATTCTCCATGAAAATAAATTGATACATCTTCGCTTTCCGGTATCGCTTCAATCAGTTCAGCTTTATAAATTTCTCCTTTTTTTTTAAAATGGCTAATTGCTTTTTTTCTATCCCAAACTTCTCTTTTTGTTATTTCATTCCTATCAACAATCTCTTTCATTTTATTTTCAATTTTTACTAAATCATCCTCTGTAAATGGTTCTTTTCTAGCAAAGTCGTAATAAAATCCATTTTCTATCACGGGTCCAATTGTAACTTGTGTGCCAGGAAACAATTCTTGAACGGCCATAGCTAAAATATGAGCTGTATCATGCCTTATAGTTTCCAAGCCCTCAGGATTTTTTGAAGTAAAAATTTTTACAGAACAATCATTTTCAATAAAAAAATCAAGATCTTTAAGCTCACCATCAACACTTATGACCATGGCTTGTTTGGCTAATGATTTACTAATTTTTTCAGCTATTTCCAGTCCTGTAACTTTATTAGCAAAATCAATACTGTTTCCGTCGGGTAATGTTATTCTCGGCATTTAATTTAATAATCTCTTATACTCTGAATAAGTAGAAAAGCACATTTTTTCAACATTAAACTTTTGAACTATGTTTTTTCTTCCTTCATTACCAATTGATTTTAATAGAGTTTCATCCATGTTAAGAGTTCTTAATATTTTATCACTTAATGATTTGGCATTTCCTGCTTCGTATAAAAAACCAGTTTTTTCATCAATTATTGTTTCATTGGAACCTCCAATATTACTTGCTATAATTGGTTTTTCCATAGATTGTGCTTCAACAGCAACTCTACCAAAAGCCTCTGGTTCGGTTGAAGCTGAAACTATAATATCAGAAACTTTATAAGCTAATGCCATATCTTTACAATGATCTATAAATCTTATTTGTTTAGACAATCTGTATTGCTCCGAAAGTCTTATTAATTTTTTCTTATATAAATCTCTACCTTGATCACTACCTAGAATAACAGCATAAAAAGCTTCATAACCCAGTTCTATATTAACTAAATTAATTGCCTCTATAAAAACCTCCTGTCCTTTCCAGGAAGTTAATCTACCAGGTAAAAGTATAATTTTTTTATCTTTTTCAATATCCCATTTTTTTAATAATTTTTTTTCATCAATTTCAATTTTGGTTGTCGGGTCAAAGTAGTCGATGTTTATTCCTCTAAAAATAACCATTAATTTTTTTTTCTCATTTAAATATTTTGAATAATTTATTTTAATATGGGAAAAAATAAAATTAGATCCTGCAATTATTAAATCTGCTCTAGTCATTACTGAATTATAAATTTTTTTTATATTGCTATTAAAATTGTATGTTCCATGAAATGTAGTTACAAATTTTCGTCCTGTGATTTTTGTTGCTAACAAACATGACCAAGCTGGTGCTCTACTTCTCGCGTGAACAATAGAAATGTTACAAATTAAAATTATTCCAATTAAGATAAAGGCATTAATTAAAATTAGTAAAGGATTTTTGCTTTGCACTGGAAGTCTAAATATTTTAACTTTTTTTCTATCTACAAATTTAAGTAATTCACCCCCACTTGTTACAATAAATGATTTACAATTATTTTCTGGTAAATAATGTGCAATATCATAACAACCTGTTTCAGCTCCTCCATAACCTAATTTTGGAATTACTTGTAATACTTTTAAATCAGATTTCATTTGATATGATTATATATTAATAGACAAAACTTATAAATGATTATGGCAAATTTCAGATTTCACCAAATATCAAATACAAAGAAAATTAGATATATTTCTAAAACTTTTAAAAATAGATCTTTTATAGTTTTTTTGCATGGCTTTATGTCAGATCTTGAAGGAAAAAAACCAAATGCATTTTTGAAATTTGCTAAAAAAAATAAAATAAGTTTTTTAGCACTAGAATACTCTGGTCATGGGAAATCTTCTGGAAAATTTGTAAATGGAAATATTTCAAAATGGAGTAAAGAGACATCAATTTTAATAAAAAAAAATGTTAAAAAAAAAGAATTTGTGCTAATTGGTTCAAGTATGGGCGCATGGATTTCGCTCAATCAATTCAAAATTTTCAAAAAACAAATTAAAGGATTTTTAGGAATAGGGGCTGCTCCTGAATTTTTAGAAAATTTAATGTGGAAAAAATTTACTAAAAAAATGAAAGAGGAAACAATAAACAAGGGTATTTATCAATTAAAACATGGCAATTATGAATATCCAATTTCTCTACAATTGATAAAAGATGGAAGAAAAAACAAAGTCTTAAATAAGAAAATAAATTCAAATATTAAAGTAACAATGGTACATGGTGAAAAAGATGAGGCAGTTCCTGTCTCATATTCAAGAAAAGTTTTAAGATTATTTCCAAAAGCTCAGAAAAAATTAAATATTATAAAAAAGGGTGATCACAGTTTATCAAATGAAAAATGGTTAAATATAATTTTAAAGGAGCTTAAATTATTAATTTAACTAACTTTTTTTATATCTTTTTTTAAAGTAATTGGATTTTTTAATTTATCCAACATTTCTTTAGGACACACCTGAACAAAATTATTTACTTCATCTTCAAAGTTTTCAATTATTTTTTTCGATAATTGAGACTCAGTTTCTTTAAAGTGCTCACTGACTAAATTTTTTAAATATTCTTTCCAATAATCTGTCTCTATATTTTGCCAAACTACAGACTCTGGATTTACTTTCTTTTCAAATTGTTGAGATTTATCATATATAAAGGCCATTCCACCTGTCATACCAGCTGCAAAATTATCACCAACATCCCCTAAGATTACTACAGTTCCACCAGTCATATATTCACATCCATTAGAATCGCATCCTTCAATTACAGTAACTGCACCAGAATTTCTTACAGAAAATCTTTCACCAGCTTGGCCAGCAGCAAAAAGTTTTCCTGAAGTAGCTCCGTAAAGAACAGTATTTCCTAAAATTGTATTCTCGTTTGAAACTAAATTACTCTCTTCAGGTAATTTTATTGAAATAATAGCTCCTGATAAACCTTTGCCAACATAATCATTAGCATCTCCCTTTAATACAAGTTTTAAACCTTTAGAAGAAAATGCACCAAATGATTGACCTGCTGATCCTTTGAAATTTAAAACTAAAAAGTTTTCATCAAGTTTTTCATAACCATATTTTTTATATAAATGATGAGAAATTCTTGTTCCTACTGCTCTGTGAGTATTTTTAATTTGATATTCTTTCTCAATTTTTTCAGAATTATTTAAAGTTTTTTCAATTTCTGGCCAAATTTGTTGGTCAAGAGTATCCGGTACACTATTTATTTCATGATCCTCACAATACCTTGGATTATTTCCAGTATCAGCTTGAACAAATAAAGGATTTAAATCTAAATCGTCTAAATTTGGAGAACCCTTGCTTACCTGTTTTAATAAGTCTGTCCTACCAATAACTTCATTTAATGATTTAAAACCTAAATCTGCTAATATTTCTCTTACTTCACTAGCTATAAATGTGAACAAATTAACTACTTTTTCTGGAGTTCCAGTAAATTTTTCTCTTAGCTTTTCATCTTGAGTACAAACGCCTACAGGACACGTGTTTGAATGGCACTGCCTTACCATTATACACCCCATTGCAACTAATGCTGTAGTAGCAACACCATATTCTTCAGCACCCATCATTGCAGCTATCACCACATCTCTTCCAGTTTTAATTCCGCCATCTGTTCTTAATGTAACTTTATGTCTAAGATTATTTAAAGTTAATACTTGGTTTGCTTCTGTCAAACCCATTTCCCATGGTATTCCAACATACTTAACACTAGTTTGCGGTGTTGCTCCTGTTCCGCCATTATGTCCTGAAATTAATATTATATCTGCTTTTGCTTTAGCTACACCTGCTGCAATTGTTCCTACTCCAGAGGAAGCAACAAGCTTAACTCCAATTCTCGCTTTAGGATTTATCTGTTTCAAATCATAAATTAGTTGTGCAAGATCTTCGATTGAATAAATATCATGATGTGGTGGTGGTGATATTAAAGTAACTCCAGGAGTTGAATGTCTGAGTTTTGCAATCTCCTCTGTAACTTTAAATCCTGGTAGCTGACCTCCCTCACCAGGCTTAGCACCTTGTGCGATTTTAATTTCTATCTCATTACAATTATTAAGATAATTAACTGTAACTCCAAATCTTGCAGAAGCTATTTGTTTAACTCTTGAGTTTGCACTATCTCCATTATCTAAAATTTTAAATCTACTTGCATCTTCACCGCCCTCCCCACTACATGAAGCACCTTTGATCCGATTCATACCAGTTGCCAAAGTTTCATGTGCCTCTTTCGATAAAGCTCCATGAGACATGCTCCCACTTCCAAATCTTTTTAAAATATTTTCTATTGGTTCAACCTCGGAAATATCTATTGGTCCACTTAATTTTTTTTCTCTAAAGTCAATTAAATCTCTAAGGTTTATTGGTGGTAAACTATAAATACCATCTGCATATCTTTTATAAGCATCATAGGAATTAGATCCAACAGCGCTTTGAAGTAAATGAATTAATTTTCCCTGATATTGATGTGTTTCACCATTTTTACGATATCTGTATATACCACCTATCGGCAAAATAGTTTCAGAACTTTCAAATGCCTCTTTATGTATTTCTCGAATTTTCTTCTCTATACCTGTAAGCCCAATACCTGAAATTTTAGAAACAACTCCTGGAAAATAATCTGCAACAATTGTTCTGCTTAAACCTACAGTTTCAAAGTTGCATCCACCTCTGTAAGAACTTAGAACTGAAATACCCATCTTAGACATAATTTTTAATAGACCTGCGTTTACTGATTTTATGTATCTCTCCACACATTCATCAAAGCTAAATTGACCAAATAATTTCTTTTCATGACGCTGAAATAAACTATCAAATGCTAAATATGGATTGACTGTAGTTGCTCCAACTCCTATTAAGGTTGCAAAAGAGTGCGTATCTAAGGCCTCTCCAGATTGAACATTGATTGATACATATCCTCTAAGTTTTTTCTCAATAAGGAATGAATTAATTGATCCAACTGCCAAAAGCATTGGTATTGGAAGTTTTGAGTTAGAAAGCTCTTTGTCACTTAAAATCAATTGAGTAACTCCCTGTCTTACTGCAATTTCAGCTTCTTTTTGAATTTTTTTAATTGAATCAAATAAAGTTTCTTCCTCAGAAAAAGTGCAATCAATTATAGATGAATTATTGCCAAAAAAATTTATAAATTTTTCAAACTGGGAATTTGATAATATTGGACTATTTAAAACATAAATATTTTGCTTTGTTAAATTGTCAAAATTTAAAATATTTCCAAGATTTCCAAATCTTGTTTTCAAACTCATAACCTTGTTTTCTCTTAAAGAGTCTATTGGTGGGTTTGTCACTTGGCTAAAATTCTGTCTAAAAAAATGGTATAACGGTCTATACCTATCTGACAAAACGGCCAATGGTGTATCATCCCCCATGGATCCGATCGCTTCTTTAGCATCTTCTGCCATAGGATGCAGTATGAGTTCAAGGTCTTCTAAACTTATTCCAAAAGTATATTGTCTTCTTCTTAAATCATCTCCCAAAAAATAATTTTTTTCATCTGAAATAATTAACTTATCATCTAAGTCTATAATTTGTGAATTAAAGTGTTTATATTCTTTAGCTAAATAATCTTTTATTTGCTTGTTAGTAAATACTTTTCCTTTTTCTATTCTAACTCCAATTATTTCCCCAGGACCCAATCTTCCCTTTGACAAAATTCTTTTTTCATTTAATTCGATCATCCCTGTTTCAGAACCTGCGAATAATAATTTGTCTTTTGTTATTGCATATCTTAAAGGTCTTAATCCATTTCTATCATTTGCAGCTATAACCCACTCATTATCAGTTCCAGCAATTGCTGCCGGTCCATCCCATGGCTCCATAGTACTGTTTAGAAAATTAAATAATTGTTGGTGATCTTTTGGTAAAGTTTTATTTTTTTTAGACCATGCATCTGGAACTAACATAAGCTTTGCTAAAGGAGCAGGCTGACCAGATATATTTAATAATTCAAAAACATTATCTAATGCAGCAGAGTCTGATGCTCCCTGTTGTATAACAGGTTTTAAGTTTTCAACATCGTCAAAAAGGGGACTGTTCATCTCTTGTTCATGAACCTTCATCCAATTTTTATTTCCTCTATAAGTATTAATTTCTCCATTATGTGCTATAGCTCTAAAGGGTTGAGCTAAATTCCAGCTAGGTGCTGTGTTTGTTGAAAATCTTTGATGAAAAATAGCAAACCTCGAAACAAATCTCTCATCTTTTAAATCAAGGTAGAAATCTGAGATAGCTTCAGCTAAAAACATCCCCTTGTAAATGATAGATTTAGAACTCAATGAACAAATATAAAAATTGTTTAAAGACTTTCTAAAAGCTTCATTTTCTATCTTTCTTCTAGTTTCATAAATTTTTCTTTCTAAATCTTTATTTGTTAATTCTGGATCATAAGGTTTAAACAATACTTGGATAATTTCAGGCATTGTTTGGAATGCCTTTTCTCCTAAAACTTTTGGATTAACTGGAACTTGTCTCCAGCCATAAATACTAAAATCATTTTTTGTTAATTCACTTTCAACAATAGTTTTGCAGCTTTCTTGTGCTGCGTAATCATTCCGAGGTAGAAATATCATGCCCACACATATTTCAGAATTGTCATGTGTGTGTCCTGTCACTTCTATCTTTTCAATGAAGAAATCTTTTGGTATTTCAACATGAATCCCAGCTCCATCACCAGTTTTCCCATCGGCATCTACAGCGCCTCTATGCCAAACTGCTTTTAAAGCCTCAATACCATACTCTACAACCTTACGAGATTTTTTACCTTCAGTTGATGCAATTATACCAACACCACAAGCATCATGCTCCATGTCTTCTGAATAAACATTATTTTCTTTTAAAAGGTGAAGGTTCTTTTTATAATTTTCCATTAAGCCACTTTTTTTTCCACTTTAGATTTACTCTCTAGATAAGTTTTAATTGAAGCTGCTGCATCTCTTCCATCTTTTATCGCCCAAACAACTAATGAAGCTCCTCTAACTATATCACCAGCAGCGAACACTCCTTTTATATTTGTTTCCATAGTATCAAAATCTGTTTTAATAGTTCCCCACTTTGTTACTTGTAATTCGCTACTATCGAACAAATTTGGTAAATCCTCAGGATCAAAACCTAGTGCTTTGATAACCAAATCTGCTTTTGTTTCGTAACTTGAACCTTCTTGTACTTGTGGCTTTCTTCTTCCTGTCTCGTCTGGATCACCTAATTTAATTTGATCTACAATTATTTTTTCTACTTTATTTTTACCTTTAAATTCTTTAGGACTTGATAACCAAACAAACTCAACACCTTCTTCTTCTGCATTTGCAACTTCTCTAGCAGATCCTGGCATATTTTCTTTATCCCTTCTATACAAACATTTAACAGATTTTGCCTTCTGTCTTATAGAAGTTCTTACACAATCCATTGCTGTGTCACCTCCACCAATTACAACAACATCTTTACCTTCTGCATTTAAAATTCCTTTATCAAACAACTCAACATCATCTCCTAGACCTTTTTTATTAGATGCTGTTAAAAAATCCATTGCAGGAAAAATATTATCAAGATCATTTCCAGGTAAGTTTACTTCTCTTGCTTTATAAACTCCTGTAGCAATTAAAATTGCATCGTGTTTTTTTCTCAATTGGTCTAGGCTTGCATCTTTACCAACTTCAAAATTTTGAACAAATTCAATTCCTCCATCCTCTAAGAGTTTTGTTCTTCGCTCTACAATTTCTTTTTCTAATTTAAAATTTGGAATTCCATAAATTAGTAATCCTCCTGCTCTATCATATCTATCGTAGACAGTGATTTTATATCCATTTTTTCTTAATTGTTCTGCAGCAGCTAAACCAGCAGGACCCGCTCCTATAATTCCTATGCTTTGATTTTTTTCATTCGTTACCTTAATTGGTTTTACCCAGCCTTCAGCCCAAGCATTATCTGTAATATATTTTTCTACTGATCCAATAGTTACTGTTCCATGACCAGACTGTTCAATTACACAATTTCCCTCGCATAATCTATCTTGGGGGCAAATTCGGCCACACACTTCGGGCATATTGTTTGTACTTTGGGATAATTCATACGCCTCTTTTAATCTTCCCTCTGCTGTTAGTTTAAGCCAATCTGGAATGTTGTTACTTAAAGGACAATGAACTTGGCAAAAGGGTACTCCACATTGCGAACACCTACTTGACTGTTCTTTGGCTTTTTCATTGATATACTCGTCATAAATTTCGTTAAAATCTTTCTTTCTCGTATCAACTTCTCTTTTAGGTGGAGTTTGTTGACCTATTTTAACAAATTTGAGCATTTTATCTGGCATAATATTATTTAAGTTTTGGCAAAATATACCCTGATTTATGTATATAAAGCATAAAATAGGTCATATATATTGACCTTAATTTATAAATTATTACCGCCAATTAACACATTTTTAATTTTTGCATAGCTATTATGCTTAAATCGAATTGTTTTAAATAAATACTTTATAAGTTACGAAGAAACAATGTTTCAAAATATTATAGAAGTTTTAATTCTCTCCGCAATTCAAGGAATATCTGAATTTCTTCCTATTAGTTCTTCTGCTCATTTAATTTTGGTTTCTACTTTATATGAATTTAAATCTAGTTCTTTGCTTATTGATATCAGCCTCCATCTAGGTTCACTAATAGCTATAATTTATTTTTTTAAAGATGAATTGTTTGATATCAGAAAAAATAAAAGAATTTTAAATTTAATTGTATTAGGATCTATTCCATTAATAATTGTTGGATACATACTTTATAGTACAAATTTAATTTATCAGTTAAGAAATTTAGAAGTCATTGCTTGGACTACTTTAATATTCGCAATTATTTTATACATCTCAGACAAAAATCGATTTGATAAAAAAATTTCTTCAAATTTAAATTTTCAGTCAATAATATTTATAGGTGTTTTCCAAATTTTCTCTCTTGTACCCGGAGTGAGTAGGGCAGGAATTACTATAACAGCTGCGAGAATTTTAAAATTTAATAGAGTAGATTCAAGTAAGATATCTTTTTTACTTTCAATCCCAGCATTAGCTGGGGCTAGTGTCTTAAGCTTGAAAGATATGTTGGAACAATCAATTCAGTTTAATTACTTAGTTGTTATCGCAATTATATCCTCTTTTATTTTTTCTTTTTTAACAGTTAAATTCTTTTTAATTTATATAAACAAATTTTCAATGAATGCGTTTGTAATTTATAGAATAATAGTTGCTTTGATTTTATTTAGTTTAGTTTATTAAGTATATTTCCTCTTAATTAAAGGGAGTAATTGAGATAAGAGAACTCCACATAGAATAAAAAAACATCCAAGTAAATTATTAACATCTAGAATTTGATTTAAAATAAACCAAGCAGCTATAGTCGCAAATACACCTTCAAGAGAAAAAATTATAGCTGCAGGCGCTGGAGTAATATTACGCTGGGCATAAATTTGTAATACAAATGCGAATCCACCAGATAATATACCTGCATATAAAATTGAATAAATTTCCATTAAAATATTACTTAAAATAAATTCTTCATAAATAATTCCAATTATAAATGAAAAAATGGCCACAATTAAAGTCTGTGCAGCTCCTAAGGTAAGTGGAAGATTGTATTTGGTTATAATGATCCCAGTAAAAATAATATGAGTACTCCAAAATAAAGCTCCTAGAACAACTAAAGTATCTCCTAATCTTACTGTTGCATCATGAAAATTTGTTAATAAATATCCTCCAATTAAACATAGAACTACAGAAGGCCATACACTCCAATGCATTGTTTTTTTGCCAAACAAAAAAATGATAATCGGTACCATTGGCACATAAAAAATTGTAAAAAAAGCAGCATTTGCAACATCTGTATAAAGCAAAGCAACTTGTTGTAGTGCTGAACCTAAGAATAAAGAAATTCCAATTAACAATGAATAAATTATGAAAGTTTTTTTATCTAATTTAAATTCTGATTTAAAATTTTTTAATTCAAATAAAATCAAAAGTGGAGTTATGGCTAAAAAACCAACAAAAAACCTCACAGCATTAAATGTAAAAGGGCCAATATTATCCATGCCTGTGTCTTGAGCAATAAAAGTTGTTCCCCAAATGAAAGTGCACAATAAGGCACTAAATAATGATATGGATTTACTCATTTTTAACTAGACAGCTAGTTTATAAGCAAAATTTTTGCCTAAGTTTTCTTTTAGATCATTATTAAACCTAGCTGCTTCTGCACCGTCAATAATTCTGTGATCGTAAGATAAAGAAATTGGAAGCATAGTCCTGGTTTGAAACCTACCATTCATAAAAATTTGTTTTTTTTCTGATCTTCCTACTCCTAATATAGCAACTTCAGGATAATTAATTATAGGGGTAAAAAATGAACCTCCTATACCACCTAAACTCGTAATCGTCATCGAGCCGCCAAACAATTCTTTTTTATCAATTTTTAAATTTCTACAAAGTTCACTTACCTCTTTTAATTCTTTACTTATGAGAGAAATTTTTTTGTTATTTGCATTTCTTATTTTTGGAACCATTAATCCATTTGGTGTGTCAACTGCTATCCCAATATGGTAATATTTTTTTAAAGTCATTTTTCCAGTCTCAATTTCGTCGATAGAAGAATTAAAACTAGGAAATTTCTTAAGAGATGCAACTAAAGCCTTTATTATAAATGCTAGAGGTGTAATTTTAATTTTTTCACCAGTATACATATCTGTTAATGAACTTCTAAAACTTTCCATCTCAGTTATGTCGGCTTCATCGTGATTTGTAACATGAGGAATTGTTGTCCATGAATTTGTAAGATATTTTGATGATAATTTTTTTACTCTTGGTATGTCTTTAATTTCTATTTCACCAAAATCAGAATGTTCAAATTCGTTTTTAATTTTATCTTGTTTACTATCTTTTACTACAACGTTGTTTTTTGAATTAGATGAAACAAATTTTTTAATATCATCTTCAACAACCCTGCCATCTTTCTGACTTCCCACAACTTGATTAATATCTACACCAAGTTCTCTTGCAAATTTTCTAGCTTTTGGACTTGCAGATGAAATATTTGAAATATTATTTTTAGAAAAAGTTTTTTCTTGAATTTCAGGTTTTATTTCCTCAATATTTTTTGACTTTTTTTCAATTTCTGGTTTTTCTTTAACCTCTTCCTTTTTCATTTCAGCGGAACTCTCTATAGTTAAAATTAAGTCGCCCTCAGAAACTTTGTCTCCTACTTTAATTTTTAAATTTTTAATTTTACCTTCTAAATTTGATGGTATTTCTACGCTAGATTTATCACTTTCAATTGTTATTAGAGTATCGTTTTTTTTAATTGATTGACCTTCAGAAACTAATACCTCAATGACCTCAACATCTTTAAAATCTCCAATATTAGGTACTTTAATCTCAGTTTCTGACATTTATAACTTTGTTGGCATTGGTTTATTACTATCAATATTATACTTCTTCATTGCATCTTTTGCATATTTAGAAGTTATAAGCTGTTCTTTTGCCAAAATACTTAAACCGTAAGCAACCAAATGTTCTTTATCTACCTCAAAAAATTTTCTTAAATTTTTTCTTGTATCACTTCTTCCAAAACCATCCGCTCCTAATGAATAAAAACTTTTATTAGTATAAGGTCTGATTTGATCAGAATTCATTCTCATATAATCAGATGCAGCCATAATTGGACCTTCTGTTTGACCCAGACATTGCTCAACATGAGATTTTTTAGGTTCTTTATCTGGGTTCAAAAGATTATATCTTTCTACTTCCATTCCATCTTTTCTTAATTCATTAAAACTTGTTACACTCCATATCTCGCTGTCAATTTGATAATCATTTTGTAAAATCTCTGCAGCAGAAATCATTTCCCTTAAGATGGTTCCTGATCCTAAAAGTTGGATTTTAGTTTTTTTGTATTTATTAAATTCTTTTATTTTATACATACCCTTTAAAATGCCTTCCTCACAATTTTTATCTTTTGGCATTTCTGGATGTGAGTAATTTTCATTCATTGTTGTAATATAATAAAAAACATTCTCATTTTTCTCGTGCATTCTTCTTAAACCTTCTCGAAAAATTACCGCTAATTCATAATGAAATGTAGGATCATAAGTTACACAATTTGGAATAGTTGATGCAATTAAATGACTATGCCCATCCTGGTGTTGTAAGCCTTCTCCAGCTAATGTTGTTCTTCCAGCTGTTGCGCCTACCAAAAATCCTCTAGCCTGACTATCCCCAGCTGCCCAAGCTAAATCTCCTATTCTTTGAAAACCAAACATTGAATAAAAAATATAAATTGGGATCATTTCGATATCATGATTAGTATATGCAGTGGCAGCAGCAATCCATGAAGACATAGCACCTGCTTCATTGATACCCTCCTCTAAAACTTGACCACTTTTATCTTCTCTATAAGAACTTAATTGAGCTGCATCTTCAGGTTCATATTTTTGCCCCTCATGTGCATAAATTCCAATTTTTTGAAAAAAACCTTCCATTCCAAAAGTTCTGGCTTCATCAGGAATAATTGGAACTAATCTAGGAGATATATTTTTATCTCTTAATAAATTAGTTAGCATTCTCACAAGCGCCATTGTGGTGGACATTTCTTTTTCACCAGTTGATACTTTCATAAAATCAAAAATATCTTTGGTTGGTGCTTTTATTGGTTTTGCAAAAGTAGATCGTTCAGGTAAAAATCCACCTAATTTAATTCTTCTTTCTTTAATGTATTTTATTTCAGGTGATTTTTCATCTGGCTTGAAATATTCAATATTTTTTACTTGTTTATCTGTTAAAGGAACGTCAAATCTATCTCTATAATACATCAAGTCATCAACATCTAATTTTTTAGTTTGGTGAGTAGTATTCACGCTTTCACCGGATTTTCCCATTCCATAACCTTTAATAGTTTTAGTGATAATTACTGTTGGACTTCCTTGATTTTTGGTTGCTTTATCATATGCAGCAAAAACTTTATGAGGATCATGTCCACCTCTATTGAGTCGCCATATATCTTTATCAGACATGCTTGAAACTAATTCTAATGTTTCAGGAGATTTTCCAAAAAACTTTTCTCTTACATAAGCACCATCTCTTGCTTTCATTGCTTGATACTCTCCATCTACTGTCTCATTCATAATTTTTACTAATTGACCAGTTTTGTCGTTAGCTATCAATGAATCCCAATACGATCCCCAAATTACCTTTATTACATTCCAGCCAGCTCCTCTAAAACTTCCTTCAAGTTCTTGAATAATTTTTCCATTACCTCTAACTGGACCATCCAATCTTTGAAGATTACAATTAATTACAAAAATTAAATTATCTAAATTTTCTCTCGCAGCCAGCCCAATTGCTCCCATCGACTCTGGTTCATCCATTTCTCCATCACCTAAAAAAGCCCATATTTTTCTTCCTTCATCTTTAATCAAACCTCTATTTATTAAATATTTCATGTACCTAGCTTGATATATGGCAAGCATAGGACCTAAACCCATGGATACAGTAGGGAACTGCCAAAAATTTGGCATAAGCCATGGATGTGGATATGAAGATAAACCTCCAGGTTTTACCTCTTGTCTGAAACTATCTAACTGTTTTTCATTTAATCTACCTTCTAAGAAAGCTCTTGCATACATTCCTGGAGCACTATGTCCTTGAAAATAAATTAAATCCCCACCAAATTTATTATTTTTTGCTCTCCAAAAATGATTCATCCCAACATCATATAATGTTGCAGCAGAGGCAAATGTACCAATATGTCCACCAAGCTCAGGATATTTTTTATTTGCACGTACCACCATTGCGGCTGCATTCCATCTAATTAATGATCTAATTCTTCTTTCAATATTTTGATCACCACTAGACTTTACTTCAGCCTCAGGAGGTATTGTATTAATGTATGGAGTATTTTGAGTATAGGGAATATTTGCTCCATCACGATAAGCTTTATTAATTAATTCTTTTATTAAAAAATGCGCTCTGTGATTTCCATCTTTCGAAATAACTGCAGATAAAGACTCTAACCAATCTTGAGTTTCAAGTGGATCGATATCAGAACCATTAACAACTTGAATTGTAGATTGTTTTTTCTCTAATACTGTTTCTCTAATAATTTTTTTTTCGTCTTTTTTTTCAGCTATTGCTTCTTCAGCTTGTTTAATTATTTTTTCTGTATCTTTTGGAAGAATGCTTTCAGACGATGTTTTTGATGATGATGTAAGATTGAGCAATAAATCTCCTTTGGAAACTTTATCACCAACTTTAACTGTCACATTATCTACTTTTCCAGAAACAGTAGAAGGAATTTCAACACTTGATTTGTCACTTTCAATTGTAACTATTGGATCATTTTCTTTAATTTGATCACCAGGTTTTACAAGTATCTCTATAACCTCAACATTTTCAAAATCACCAATGTCAGGTACAAGTATTTTTTCACTCATTTTTTAAAAAGGGTTTATATACCCAAATAAAAGTATGTTTAATGTTATTTTAGCACAATAATTAGCCTTTTTGTGCAAAGCTGTATTTTTATTTAACAAAATTTGTTAATAAAATCAAAAAATGCAGTAACTATGGTATATTTAGAATAGCAATGTGAGGACCGCTGGCCAAATTGGATAAGGCGCTCGGCTACGAACCGGGAGATTCCAGATTCGAGTTCTGGGCGGTCCACCAAAAAGGAAATGAAAATGTTTGATTGGTTTTTAAAAGCATCTTTACAAAAATCTGTAATTTATTTTTTTATAATTATTTTAATTTTTTTGATATTTTTAACTTTTGTATTGTAAAAAATTATGAATAAAGAATTTGAACAAATTAGTATTAAACCTGGTTTTATGAAACACAATGGAGGTGTTTTATTTAAGACTATTTCAGAGAGCGAATACGAGTTTAAATCTATTATTAATGAGAATCATTTAAATGCCGCTGGAATAACTCATGGGGGCTATTTATCTGCATTAATAGATGCAGGAGCGGGAACAGCTGCACATAGAGCTGCAGGAAATGCTCCATGTGTAACTATTTCTTTAGATATAAAATTTATAGGTGCTTCAAAAGTTGGAGATGAAATTATTGGACATACAAAAATTTTAAAAAAAACAAATACTCTTGTCTTTTTATTTTGCGAACTAAAATGTAACGATAAAATAATTACTTCTGCATCTGGAGTATGGAAAGTTATTAAAATAAAACCTTCTAATTTAGGACCTGGAGGATAAACAAACTATTTTTTTAGTTGTAAAAAAAGTACTGGAGATATCAAAAATAATCCTAAAATAGAACTCTCAATTCCTGGAGCAATAAAAAACAAGGAATTTACACCCAAATACCAACGTTGATAAATTGGTACATTTTTTAAAAAATAACCAGAAAAACTTATTCCTATCAATCCTATTCCTATCATTGCAGAGATTAAAGTTTGAAAAAAAATGTATATGTCAAAACCTTGAGCTACCAATAATAAAGATGGTGAGTAAACAAAAACAAATGGAACTAGTGCTTTAGCAATTCCTAATCTAAAAGCAGTATTTCCTGTTTTAAAAGGGTTAGAACCTGCTATTCCAGCAGCAGCATAAGCAGCTAGTGCTACTGGGGGAGTTATGTCTGCTAAAACACCATAATAAAAAACAAAGAAATGAGAAACAATCGGTTCAATATTTAATTGTGTTAATGCTGGCGCGGCGACTGCTACTAAAATTATATAAGTTGCAGTTGTTGGAACACCAGTGCCCATAAAAATACAAGAGAATGCAATTAATAAAAGTGAAAAAAAAAGTGTCAAATCCTCAATCGTAAATAAATCAAAGGGAACAAAATTAAGAAAAAAACTTCCTATGTCGCCCGCTGTTTGAATTACAACAAATCCTAATCTGAATCCAACACCAGTTAATGTTACAACACCAACAATAATTCCAATTGCTGCAGCCGCAGCTCCAACAGCTAAAGTATTTCTTGCTCCTTGAGATAAACACTTAATAAGATCTTTAATAGTAAGCCTATTTGTTTTTTTTATAAAACCGATTAATACACATGCTATAATTGAAATTACTGCAGCATAGTCAGGTGTTCGACCAATTAAAATTAAATAAACCAAAAGTATTAATGGTGCTAAGGACAACCAGTTATCTTTAACTACTGATAAAAATTTAGGAACTTCTTCATTTGTTAACCCTCTTAGACCTAATTTTTTAGCTTCCAGGTGAACCATAATAAATATCCCAAAATAATGAAGTAGAGCAGGAATTAGAGCAGCCGCTAAAATATCTCTTAGTGGAACTTCTAAATATTCTACCATTATAAATGCTGCAGCTCCAAGTATTGGAGGTGTAATTTGGCCACCTGTAGAAGCTGTAGCTTCTACAGCTCCAGAAAAATGTGGTGGATAGCCAACTTTTTTCATTGCTGGAATAGTTAAAGACCCGGTGGTAACGGTGTTCGCAATAGAGGACCCAGAAATAGTTCCTAAAAAAGCTGATGAAAAAATTGCGACTTTTGCAGGCCCTCCAGAGTATTTTCCAGCTATAACCATTGCTAAATCAATAAAAAGCTGACCCAATCCTATTCTTGTTGCAAGCACACCAAATAATATAAATAAAAAAACATATTGAGCCATAACTCCAACAGCAATCCCATATATCCCTTGATTAGTTATATAAATATGATTCACAAAACCGATCCAACTAGTGCCCCCATGTTTTAAAGCACCTGGAAAATATGGTCCAAAAATAGCAAATAAAATAAAAAGAACACAAATAAAAGGTAAGGTAAAACCTATTGATCTTCTTGCTGCTTCTAGTGTTAATACAATCAAAAAAGATCCCATTATAATTTCTATATTTTCTGGGTTACCAACTCTTGATGCTAAAACTTCTGGAGGCAGCAATGGTAAATAAAGAGCTGAAACAAGAACTAAAATTGATAGGATTATATCAATATAAGGTACTTTAAAATTTTTTTGATTATCATCAATTTTTTTCCAACTATAAAAAATAAAAACTAAACCTACAACAAATGATATATGTATTCCTCTGTGCAAAATTTCTCTAATTGTTCCAAAACCAGAAGCATAAAAATGATATATAGACATTAATGCTAAAACTGAAAAAGCAAAAGATTTTAAAAAAAATTTAAGTTCCCTCTCATTAGTTTTAACCTCATATTTTTTTTGTAAATCAAAGATTTTTTTTTGTGAAATATCAAATTTAGACATAAAAAATGCCCTAGATCAAAAGAGATCTAGGGCAGTATATTTTTATTTATTATTTTAAAAGTCCTGCTTCTTTATAGAACTTTTCTGCACCAGGATGTAGTGGTACACCGACTCCTGACAGCGCTGTATCAGGTGTAATTGTTTTTCCTTTTGCATGACCTACATCCATTAGCTTTCTAGACTCCTTATTCCACAAAGCTTTTGTTATTTTATATATTAAATCAGTATCTTCTTTTGCTGATGTAAACCATTGAGCACCAACAGCTACAGTATTAACTGCATCAACACCCTCGTAAGTTCCTGATGGTATTGGACTTTCAGAAAAGAAACCATATTTAGAAGTTAAAGCTTTTGCTCCAGAGCCATCGATAGGTATTAATTTAATATCAACTGCAGATGCGAGCTCAACTATTGCACCAGTTGGATAACCAGCGACAACAAAAATAGCATCAACTTTACCATTTCTTAAAGCGTCAGTTGCTGCTTTTCCTTTTAAAGCTTCTGCTTTAACATCATTAGTACTTAATCCATTTGACTCTAGAATTAATTTAGCATCTACATATGTTCCAGAACCTGGCTCATCTAAAGATACCCTTTTACCTTTTAAATCTTTTACTGAATTAATATTACTTTTTTTTAAAGCTACTAAATGGATATGTTCCTGAAATAAGGCCGCAATGGTTCTTAATTCTTTTGCAGGTTCCTTACCTTCCATTGTTCCAGTTCCAGTATAAGCCCAATAAGCAACATCTGATTGTGCAAACCCAGAATTTCTTAAACCTGATATAATAGCGTTTACATTGTCAACTGAACCTCTAGAAGAAACGGCAGATGCAATTAAACCATCAACTCCACAACTTCCTCCTTTTCCGCATTCCCTTGATCCAGGAGGTTTTGAAATTGCATTAGCTATCATTCCACCTACAGGATAATAAGTATAAGCAGTTCCTCCAGTCCCTATAGTAAAAAAAGTTAATTCATTTGAAATAGCTTTTCCAATAAATGAACTTGAAATAACCAATAAAACTGCAAGAGATTTTAATAAATTTTTTATCATTTTGTCTCCTCAAATAGTTAGATTAAACTTTAATTAAATATTAATCTTATGATAATCTCCCATAAATTAAAAAGAAAATGAGAACTTTTTACCCTCCGATTCGGTCATGTTTTAGTCTATTTTTGTTCTTTAGCAGTAACAATATCTGGTAGGTAAAAAAAAAGAAGCACAAAAGATAGAAATGACTAAAAGTAAAATTACAGCTGTTCTAGGTCCTACTAACACAGGCAAAACACATCTTGCTATTGAAACAATGCTATCATTTGAAAGTGGTATGATTGGATTTCCACTTAGATTATTAGCAAGAGAAGTATATGACAAAGTAATAAAGAAAATAAGTTTAGATAAAGTTGCACTTATAACTGGAGAAGAAAAAATAATTCCATCTAACGCAAAATATTTTTTATGCACAGTTGAGTCTATGCCAATTGATAAACATCTAGAGTTTGTTGGTGTGGATGAAATTCAGATGTGCTCTGATCATGAAAGAGGTCATATTTTTACCGATAGACTTTTAAACATCAGGGGAGAAAAACTTACAATGCTAATGGGTTCGAGTACCATTAGAAATATTATCTCAAAATTAGATGGAGATATTGAATTTATAAATAAAGAAAGACTATCTAAACTTTCCTACACTGGTCATAAAAAAATATCAAGAATTGACAGAAAGACAGCAATCATTGCATTTTCAGCAGAAGAGGTTTATGCCATTGCTGAGTTAATAAGAAGACAAAAGGGTGGTGCTGCTATTGTAATGGGATCACTAAGTCCTAAAACAAGAAATGCCCAAGTTGAATTATATCAATCTGGTGATGTCGATTTTTTAGTTGCAACAGATGCAATTGGAATGGGAATAAATATGGATTTAGATTTTGTTTATTTTTCAAATATTAAAAAATTTGATGGAAAAAAATTAAGAAGATTAAATCTATCTGAAATAGGTCAAATAGCAGGTAGAGCTGGTCGATACCTTAATGATGGAAGTTTCGGTATTACTGGTGATTGTAAAGAAATATCTCCAGAGGAGGTTGAATTATTAGAAAATCATAAATTTGAGGAAATTAGAACTTTGTTTTGGAGAAATTCAAGTCTTAATTTCAATAACCCAAGTAGTTTAATCAAAAGTTTAGAAGAAAAACCTCAGGTGGAATGGCTAAGAAAAATTAATGAATGTGAGGACGAAAAAGCACTTAAATATTTTTTAAGAGATCAAAGAATTTTAAATATCGGATTTGGAAAAAAAACTTTAATGCTTTTATGGGAATGTTGCCAAATACCTGATTTTGTAAAAAAAACTTACGGAAATCATTTTGAGGTTATTGAAAATGTATTTAAATTTTTAACTAGCAAAAAAGGGGTAATTTCTGAAGATTATATGAGATTACAGCTCATGAAACTAGATAAATTAGATGGTAATGTAGATTCTTTATCAAATAGAATTGCAAATGTCAGAACTTGGTCATATGTTTCGAATAAAAATAATTGGGTAGAAAATCAAAATTATTGGATTGAAAAAACTAAACACTTAGAAGATAGACTTTCAGACAGATTACATGAAGAACTTACCAAAACTTTTATTGACAAAAGAGCAAGTGTACTCGTTAGGGGTTTAAAACAAGATATGGAATTTAAAACTGAAATTTTACAAAACAACGACGTTAAAATTGACGATCAATTTATTGGGAAAATAAAAGGACTAAAATTAGAGCTAGATCTAAAAAAAGGTGCTTTGGAAACTGATATTAAATCATTAAAGAAAGCTGCCAGACAAACTATTGGTCCAGAATTAGAAAAACGGGTTCAATCAATAATTGATACAGGACTAATAAATTTGAATGATGATTTTAAAATTTAC
Source organism: uncultured Pelagibacteraceae bacterium (assembly GCA_902529645.1). Lineage (GTDB taxonomy): Bacteria > Pseudomonadota > Alphaproteobacteria > Pelagibacterales > Pelagibacteraceae > Pelagibacter. The sequence continues at coordinate 24,957 of CABZXO010000002.1, forward strand.
TGGAATGATTTTCCAATTGCAAAATTAACAACAGGAAATGATTATTTGAATCCTAATTTTGATTTAATCGTCGATGATATTTTTGAGCAAAGCACTAAACGAAAATTAAATGATTATATTAATAAATGGATACATACAAAAATAAATAATGTTCTTAAAAGTTTAATTGATCTAAAAAATATAAAAGAAAATAATTCATCAATCAAAGCACTAGCTTACCAACTTTATGAAAATAATGGGGTATTAAAAAGAGACCAAGTTTCTGAATATCTAAAAAACTTAGAACAAAATGACAGAAAAATTCTTAGAGATTTGGGAGTAAAGTTCGGAAGATATCATGTTTTCCTTTATAAATTAATTAAGCCAGAAGCAGTATCTTTGAGAACACTATTATGGAAAAATTTTCATCAAAAATTTCATAATTTAAAACCACCTACATTCGGTTTAAATTTTTTGGATGATGAACAAATAAAAAGTAAAAACTTTATGCTTTTGTGTGGATTTGAAAGATTTGATAATTTTTTTGTAAGAATTGATATTTTAGAGAGATTATTTGTCTTAATAATAAATTCTAGTTCAAAAGAAAATTCTGAAATAAAATTAGTTCCAGAAATGTTAAATCTTTTAGGATGTAGTAAAGATAATTTCAAAAAATTACTTCAAAAAATGAATTATAAAATATTTGAGAAAGAAAATGAAATATTTTTTAAATATAGTCCCAATAATAAATTTAAAAAAATTCCTACAAAGAAAATCTCAAATGAAAATCCGTTTAAAATATTGAAGAATTTAAATTTAAGTTAAATATGTTTTTTAAAAAAAAAGAAACTAAAAATATTCATTTTCATACTAAAATTTGTGCTTTATTGATTCATGCTGCCAAAATAGATGAAAACTATACAGAAGAAGAAGAAAAAATTATCGAAAAAACACTTGAAGAACTTGGTTTAGAAAAAGAAAATATTTCTGAGACAATTAAAGAAGCAAAAAAGATCGAGGAAAGTTCAAATCAAATATTAGATTTTACAAAAGAGGTAAAAAATTTATCTGAAGAAGATAAATTAAAAATAGTGGAGTCTTTGTGGTCTATAATTTATTCAAATAAAAATGCAGATATTTATGAGGCAAATTTAATGAGACGACTTGCAGGTCTGCTTTATATTGACAATAAAACTATGGGCGATATTAAGGAAAAAATTAAACGAAATTCAAAATGACATATATCGTTAACGACAATTGCATTAAGTGCAAATTAACAGACTGTGTTGATGTCTGTCCAGTTGATTGCTTTTATGAAGGCAAAAATATGCTTGTAATTAAACCTGATGAGTGTATAGATTGTGGCGTTTGCGAGCCAGAGTGCCCGGTTGATGCCATTAAAGCAGACACAGAGCCTGGTAGTGAAAAATGGTTAGAAATTAATAAAAAATATTCAGATATCTGGCCAAACATTAGTGAAAGAAAAGATCCACCAGCGGATCATGAAAAATTTAAAAATGAAAAAGATAAGTACGAAAAATATTTTAAAGAAAATCTTTAAAGGAAAAACTAGCAATAAAGTGAAAAAAAAAGTTGTAAAAAAGAAAGCTGTAAAATTAAAAAAAACAAATAAGGTGAAAAAAATTAAGAAAGTCTCAAAAAAGATTAAAAAAGTCTCAAAAAAAATTCCTATAAAGTCAAACAAAATAAAAAAGTCTACTAAGTCTACAGAAACTCCTAAGGAGTCAAAGTTGGATAATTTGAGAATTTCAAAAGCAAATGAAGTTAAACCAGAAATTAAAAAAGTTAAAAAGCAAGAAACTGAAAAAAGAGAATATAAATTAAAGGACCACGTTGTTTATCCTAAACATGGAGTTGGACAAATCACAGAATTTAAGAAAATCAATATAGGCGGTATCGATGTAGAAACTTATGTAATTAAATTTGAAAAAGATAAAGCGAATGGTATGGTACCAGTCAATAAGCAATCTCATTTAAGACCATTAGCCACTACAAACCAAGTAGCAAAATGTATATCAATACTAAAAAGCAAACCAAAAATTAAAAGATCTATGTGGAGTAGAAGGGCACAGGAATATGAAGCAAAAATATCTTCTGGTAAAATATATGAGCTAGCTGAAGTTGTTAGAGACTTGAATAAAGGGGATGATCTAATGGTAGATCAATCCTACAGTGAAAGACAATTATTTGAAAAAGCGTATGATAGAATTTTATCAGAGTTCGAAATTATTTTGAATTTATCAAAAGAGGATACACAAAAGAAATTAGATAAAGCACTTAAAAGAAATTTAGGTACTCAAGCTCAAACAACTACTTTATCCAAAGCTCCTACAAGTGAACTCCCTGTAGAAGATACAATTTCAGATTCAGACGAGCCTATTGACGAATAAAAAAAACGCCTCTCACACAAATTGTAATGAGAAGCGTTTTTTGTAAAGAATACTAAGTTACTATTTTCTTCTTCTTTTTTTTGCTTTTTTCTTAGCTTTTTTCTTAGCTTTTTTCTTAGTTTTCTTTGCCGCTTTTTTTCTTTTCTTAGGCATCTTTAGCTCCCTGTTTTAGTTAAACGAATCAAATTGATTCGTTGTTAACATATTTTTATTTTTTTATATAAGTTATGTCAATTCTTTAATTAAAAGTTAAATTTTATAAAAATTATTTTAAATTTTTTATTTTTTATAAAACTTTTTTTTATTAATTTAGTTAATGTTTATGCGGTTAATAAACAATTTTATTTAATTAATTTAATAAAGATTTTCTAGCTGATTTTTATATTTTTCAGTAACTTTTTTTCTTTTTACTTTCATTGTTGGTGTCATTAAACCATTTTCAATAGAAAAATTTTCATCTATTAATTGAATTCTTTTTATCTTTTCTAATAAAGTTAATTTTGTATTTATTTTTTCAATTACTTTATTTATTTTTTCTTTTTCGTTTAAAAAATCTTTATTAGGCACAATTAAAGCTACTAAATAATTTTTTTTATCACCATAAACCATGCATTGATCTATCTCAGGCTCATTTGTAATCATATTTTCAATTTTGGCTGGTGAAATATTATCTCCTCCAGCACTTACTATAATATCTTTTTTTCTATCAGTAATTTTTAAATAACCATCATCCGGATCTATTTCTCCAATATCACCGGTATGTAGCCATCCATTTATAATTACTTTCTCAGTTTCTTCTTTTTTATTCCAATATCCTAACATTACATTTTCGCCTTTAACTAATATTTCTCCGTCTTCTGCAATTTTAACTTCATTTCCTTTAAATGGAGGTCCTACAGTTTCCACTTTAATTTTATGTATTGGATTGCAACTTACTACTGGTGATGTTTCTGTTAAGCCATATCCCTGAAGTGTCGGTAATCCTATAGAATTTAAAAATTCACCTATTTCTTTATCTAAAGCACCACCACCTGAAACGAAAGCTTTTAAATTTCCACCGAACTGTTTTTTTATTTTCTTTCTAACTAATTTATCAACTATAAAATCGAGCAATTTTTCATAAAAAGTCATTTTTTGATTTAATAGTTTTTTTCTTCCCAGACGAAGAGTTGCTTCAATTAATTTTGCTTTAAAACCTGACTGTTTTTTAAAATTCATGTTTATTTTATTGTAAAGGTTTTGGTAAAACCTTGGGACAGCTGCCATAATTGTAGGCTTTGCTTCAGATATATTTTCTAGAAGTTTTTCAATTTTTTCAGCATAGAATACTCTAGCTCCTACTGCTATCTGTACAAATTGAAGACAGTGCTCATAAGAATGAGAAAGCGGAAGCCAAGTTAAAAATACTGGTCTTGAATTAAATAATGGTTTTGTAATTTCACACGATCCAACGACATTATTCAAAATTCCACCATGACTTAAAACTACTCCTTTAGGATTACCTCCAGTACCAGAAGTATAAATAATACATGCAGGAGAATTTCTTTTTAATTTATTATTTTCAATTTTATCCTTTACTAATGAATTATTGCTTAAAATAGAATTATAGTCTAAATATTTTTCTTTATTATTTAAACTTAAATTTTTTGTTACCTTAGATATTTCATCTAAAGTTATAACTTTTTTAATAAAGTCTTTTTCATTAATTGAATTATTTAATTTTTTTAGCATCTCATTATTTGAAACAATAACTAAGCTAGGTTCACAATCTTCTATCAAATACTTGTAATCATCTTCTATATAAGTTGTATATGCTGGAACTGTAATACCACCAGCTAACATAATAGCTAAATCAGAAACGAACCACTCAGGTCTATTCTCAGAAACTAAAAGACATCTATCGCCTTCTTCTATATTTTTCTTAATAACTTTTGATAATTTTAAAATATTTTTTTCAGTTTGTTCCCAGGTGTATGTTTTTTTATTACTTGGGTTTAGCCATTCTAAAAAAATATCTCTTTTATTTTGTTTATTTGCTTGATTAGTAAATAATTCTATCAAATTATTTAAATTATCTATATTCATAGTTTTTTGGTGGGCGAAGAGAGAATCGAACTCTCACTTCTTGCGAAACACGATTTTGAGTCGTGCGCGTCTACCAGTTCCGCCATTCGCCCTTGGTATTCAATTAAATTATATTTAATAGTATAAGAACTGAATTTATATTAAAACCAAAAAATGTTTCAAACACTTTACAAAAAATGTTTAGAATTAGCTGCGCATAAAAGTTCAAAATTTTATTTAGGGCTTGTATCTTTTATTGAAAGTTCTTTTTTCCCTATACCTCCAGATGCAATGATAATTCCAATGGTAATTGCTAAAAAAAAGGGATATTTGAAAATATTTTTAATAGCATCAATATTTTCAGTTCTTGGAGGGATTTTTGGATATTTGATAGGTTATTTATTTTTTGATTTAGCAATGTATGTAATCGAATTTTATGGTTATCAAGATAAAGTTGAAAATTTAAAATTAAGCATGTCTCAAGGGAGTGGATTCCTCGCTTGGCTGAGTATTCTTTTTTTAGCTGGCTTTACACCATTGCCCTATAAAGCCTTTACGATTTCAAGTGGTTTAATTGCTTTTAATCTTCCTATTTTTATAATTGTTAGCTTAATTTCAAGAAGCCTGAGATTTTTTATAGTTGCTTATTTATCTTATAAATTTGGGAAGTTGTTTACAGAGTTCATAGAAAAACATGGATCAAAATGGTTCACCACAATTGGAATTATTATAGTTATAATATTTATTATTATTTATTTATTTTTAAAATTTAATGGTTGAGATTAGCAAAACAATAACATTAAAATTAATTTTTATAATTAGCATCATTGCTTTAGCTTCAGCATTTTTTATTGAATATATTCTAGGTCATCAACCTTGCAACTTGTGTATACTTGAAAGAATTCCATATCTATTAGCATTAATAATTATTGTATTAAATTATAAATTTATAAATCTAGAAAAATATTTTATTCTTTCTCTTATTTTAATTTTTTTAGCCGCTACTATTTTATCTCTATATCATTTAGGTATTGAGCAAGGTTATATTGAAGAATCATTAGTTTGCGATTTAAAAAATGGCTCCAATTTACTCACAAAAGAGGACATATTGAAACAATTGCAAGAAAAAAATGTAAGTTGCAAAGATGTTACATTTAAAATTTTAGGATTATCGCTTACAAGCTACAATATTATAATATCAATATTAATAGTTTATTTTACAACAAAAACTTATTTAAGTTATGACAATAATAAATAAAAAGAAAATAGAAGAATTCATTAGAGTTGATCATGCTGGAGAACGTGGTGCTGTTAAAATTTATGAAGGACAGTTGCTAGCTCTAAACACATTAGTTAAAGATGAAGCTTTAAAAAAAACAATTGAGGAAATGAAAGTTCATGAAAAAGAACATTCTGATTATTTTGAAGAAGAAATTAAAAAAAGAAATATAAAACCAACAAAATTTTTACCCTTATGGGATTTATTAGGTGTAGGATTAGGGTTTGGTTCAACTTTGCTTGGAAAGAAAGCAGCTATGCTTTGCACTGCCTCTGTTGAGGAAGTTATAGATGAGCATTATTTAAACCAAATAAAACAACTTGATAAAAGTGAACCAAAACTTAAAAAAAAAATAATTAAATTTAGAGAAGATGAATTAAGTCATAAAGATATTGCTTATGAAAAGGGTGCAACAAAAGAAGGTCCTTACTCTATATTAGATAAAATTATTAAAACTGGATCAAAAATTGCAATAAATATTTCTGAGAAAATTTAAGATTCTAGTTCTACATCCCAATATAGGTAATCCATCCAGCTTTTATGTAAAAAATTTGGTGGAAAATTTTTACCATTTTTGTGTAGATCCTCTGTTGATGGTCGATAAGGGTACTGATGCAGCTTCATCCCTGAATGCTTTAATAGTTTTCCACCCTTTTTTACATTGCATGCAGAACAAGCTGTTACAACATTATCCCAATTAGTTTCACCTCCTTTTGATCTAGGTAATAGATGATCAAAAGTTAACTCTTCATTGCTTCCACAATATTGGCAGGAAAATTTATCTCTTAAAAACACATTAAATCTAGTAAAACTTGGTTTGCTTTGAGGAACAATATAATCCTTTAATGCGATAACACTTGGTAATTTCATATTAAATGATGGACTTCTTATAGTCCTATCATAATTACTAACAATAATAACTCTGTCCAGAAAAACAGATTTAACTGTATCCTGCCATGACCACAAAGATAAAGGGTAGTAACTCAAAGGTCTATAGTCTGCATTAAGTACTAGCGCAGGACACTTTTCTAATGAAACATTTTGTTCAATAAAGTTATTCATTGATTTAATTTTAACTTAGTTGAACAATTTTATCAATAATAAGAGATGTTAAATTTTATTTAAAATAAAATTTAAAGCTGTACTTGATGCTTCAATAGGAATATGATGATCACAATTTTTTATTAATAGTGTATCAACTTTAACGTTGTTCCTGATTAAAAAATCTTTTGCTTCTAGTAAATGTGTTGATGGGACAATTTGATCAGCTTCACCATGTATAAGTAATGTTTCAGTTTTATTTTTGATTCTATTTTTTAAATCATTCTGATTTATAATCTTTCCAGAAAAACCAACTATACATAAAAAATTTTCTCTCAATGTAAGACCAACATTTATAGACATCATGCATCCCTGACTGAATCCTGTTAAACATATTTGATTATTTGATAACTTGAACTCTTTTTTTATTTCATTAATAAATTTTTTTAAAACTTCTTCAGCCTTAATTGATTGTTCTAATATGTAATCAGAATCCTCTTTTGTTAAATCAAACCATTGATAACCGGAGGGATTTATAGTACATGGCTCATGACCATTTGGACAAATAAAGACTGTATTAGGCATATATCTCTTCCAGTTTAAAGATAGCATGCTAATATCCTTTCCATCACCTCCATAACCATGAAGTAAAATAATTGCATTTTTAATTTCAACACCATTTTCTGGTTTAATAATTATGGAATCTAGGCAAAATGTCATAGTAGATAAATTATGTTTTTTATGTCAAAACACAATCTAAAATAAAAAAATGATTTCAGGAATATTAGTAAAAGTTTTGTCAATAGCCCTTTTGATAGCTGTAGGGATAGTTTTAATCTTAGGTATTGGGACTCTTTTTAAGGGAGGAGAGACAAGTAAAAAATATTCAAATAAATTAATGCAGTTAAGAGTTATTTTGCAGTTTATTGCTATTATTGCTTTAGTTGGCTTTGCTTACTTTTTTAAAAATTAGTTAAATTTTTTTATCCAATTAACAAAATTTTTATCTTCAAAATCAATTGAACCTATTATTCTGGCAAATTCTTGACCCTCTTTATTAATTAGAATTGTTGTAGGGACACCTCTTAAACTAAACATTTTTGCTAATGTAGTAGGTGGGTCAAAATAAGGTTCAAAATTTTTAATGTTAAGTTCTATAAAAAATTTATTAACTTTTGTTAAAGTTTCTTTTCCAATATTAATTGGAAAAATTTTTATTTTATCTAATTCTGGGTTAGCTTGGAGTTTATCTAAAGATGGCATTTCTTCTTTACAAGGTTCACACCAAGTCGCCCAAAAATTTAATATCAATAAGTACCCAGTGTATTCATTGATATTAATTTTTTGATCATTTTTGTCTAAAAAAATAACATTATCATGTATTTTAGGTATTTTATGGATTACAATATTTTTAATACCAGGTAGTTCTTCAGCTACGACATTTGTTATCAAAAAAATAAATATTATTAAAAATCTCATGTTAAATAGGTATAATTAAATATCATGGCAAAAAATAAAAACAACCAAGCAATCTGGACGACGCGGATTAAAAAAAATACATCGAGTTTATTTCAAAAAGTTGGTAATTCAATAGATATTGATAAAAGACTTTATAAAGAAGACATCCAGGGATCAATTGCTCATGTTGAGATGCTTTTTAAACAAAAAATAATTTCATTTAAAATAAAAAATAAAATTATTTATGGACTAACAAAAATTGATAAGGAAATCACAAAAAATAAATTTGAGTTTGATAAAAAATATGAAGATATTCATATCAATATCGAAAAGAGACTTTTTCAAATTATAGGTGAAGAAGCTGGTTACGTTCACACTGCAAGATCAAGAAATGATCAAGTAATTACTGATTTCAAAATTTGGATGAAAAAATCAATCAACGAAATAAATAATAACATTAATAAAGTTATTAAGAGTACAATTAAGTTAGCTGAAAAAAATGTTGAGACTATTATGCCTGGATTTACACATCTTAAAAATGCTCAAGCTATCTCTTTTGCACATTATTTAATGTCTTATGTAGAAATGTTTAATAGAGACAAAAAGAGATTTGCTAATAATTTAGACAGTTTAAATGAAAATCCTTTAGGTGTTGCGGCTTTAGCAGGAACATCATTTAATATAGATAGAAATTATACAACCAAAAAACTTGGTTTTAAAGTACCTACAAATAATTCTATTGATACAGTTTCAGATAGAGATTTTGTTTTAGATTTTTTATACGCTTCATCTGTGTGTGCTATGCATATTTCTAGAATTGCTGAAGAGTTGATTATTTGGAATTCGGATGCTTTTAACTTGATCAATTTATCTGATAAAGTTGTTACCGGATCGTCTATAATGCCACAAAAGAAGAATCCTGATCTTTTAGAGTACTTGCGTGGAAAATCGGGAAGCGCTTATGGAAATTTATTTTCGATGCTTACAATTTTAAAAGGCTTACCATTGTCTTATTTTAAAGATCTGCAAGACGATAAGGAGATTGTTTTTAAATCAAACGACAATCTAAATAATTGTTTAAAAATTTTCGATGAAATACTAAAAAATTGTAATCCAAATAAGAGTAAAATGTTAGAACTTGCTAATTCTGGATATATTACAGCCACTGATTTAGCTGATTATCTTGTGCAAAATCACTCAATGTCTTTTAGAAAAGCATACCAAAAAACTGCTGCTGTAGTTAATTTGGCTGAAAAAAGAAAAAAGAAGTTAAATGAATTAACTTTAGATGAGTTAAAGAAAATTGAACCCAAACTTAAAGAAGATGTATTAAAAGTATTTAATTTAAAAAATTCAATTAATTTGAAAAAATCTTATGGTGGAACTTCTTTTGATAATATTAAAAAAATGATAATGAAATATAAAAGAGAAAAATGATTAAAAAATTTACCATAATTATATTGTTATTTTGTGCTGTTATTTCTTGTGGAAAAAAAGGTGATCCTAAATACGTAGACCCAGATAAAAAAGCAGAAATAAAAAAGTTTCACTTAACTTAGCTTAATGAAATACATAAATAAAACACTAACAATAGAAAAAATTAATCTCCAAAAAATTGCAAATAAATTTGGAACTCCATTTTATTCTTACTCCTATTCTAAATTAAAAGAAAATATTAATAATTTTAAAAAAAACTTCAGATCTTTTTCACCACTTATCTGCTTTGCGGTTAAATCCAACACAAATATTAATATAATTAGAGAAATTAAAAAATTTGGATTAGGTGCTGATGTTGTTTCAGTAGGAGAACTGATGATGGCACTAAAAGCAGGAATTAATCCAAGCAAAATAGTATTTTCTGGTGTTGGTAAAACAACAAATGAAATCAGCTTTGCTATTGATAAAAAAATTTTGCTTATTAACGCTGAGTCTTTAAGTGAAATAAAAGAAATAAATCGAATAGCAAAATCAAAAAATAAAAGAATAAAAATTGGTGTGAGGCTAAACCCCAACACAGATGCAAAAACATTGAGTCAAATATCCACTGGGAAAAAAGAAAATAAATTTGGTGTAAATAAAAATACATTCTATGAAATTATAAATTATTGCGAAAATTCAAAAAATATTGATTTAAAATGTCTAAGTGTTCATATAGGCAGTCAAATTTTAGATCATAGACCTTATGAAAAAATGCTTAAAGCGGTCAGTCAAATTCTAAGTAAAACAAACCATAAATTTGAATTTATAGATTTAGGTGGAGGTATGGGCATTACTTACACTGACAAAAATAAAAAACTTAATTATAAAAAATACAACACAGCTATTCTCAAATTTTTAAGAAAACATAAAGTTAAAATTATATTTGAGCCAGGTAGATCAATTATTGGCGATACCGGGACATTAGTGTCAAAAATAATCTATATTAAAGATAGCGGAAGTAAAAAATTTATAATTTTAGATGCTGCAATGAATGATTTAATGAGACCTGCTTTGTATGGTGCATTTCATAAAACTTTACCTGTTACAAAATCCAACAAAATATCTAAAAAACCGTATGAATTTGTAGGTCCAATTTGTGAGAGTACAGATAAATTTGTTACATTAAAAAAATTTCAAGTGTTGAATGAAAAAGATTTAATAGCAATATGTGATGTGGGAGCTTATGGAATGTCACTTAGCTCAAATTATAATTTAAGACCTAAACCAATAGAATTATTAATAAAAGGATCAAAAATTAAAGTAATAAGAAAAAGACAAAAGCATAAAGATATAATTTAGCTTTTGACAAAAATGATAAGAAACTTTTTATTTTCAATATTGTTTTTCACTGGAATCATTTTTATTTCGATAATTTTTTTACCATCATTTTTTTTGCCTAAACAGGTAGTTTTGATAGGAGGTAAATTAATGGGCCATTGGGCCAGTTTTTGTTTAAGGTTTGTTCTGTCAGTAAAAATTTCAATTAAAGGAAAAGAAAATATTGTTAATAATAAAAAATTTTTTATAGCAGCATCTCATCAATCAATGTTTGAAACTTTTTATTTACAAACTATCTTTAACTCACCTGTATTTATTCTAAAAAAAGAATTATTGTTAATTCCAATTTTTGGTTGGTACTTAAAAAAAATAGGATCAATTTCAATAAAAAGAAACAAAGTTACAAAAGATAACTTAGGTTTTTTCGATGATATTTCAAAAATGATGGCTACTTCTAATAGACCTTTAATTATTTTTCCTCAAGGAACTAGAGTTCTTCCAGATGAAAGACCACCTTTTAAAAAAGGTGCTTCGAGAATTTATGAACAGCTAAATGTTGCTTGTCAGCCAGTTGCAATTAACTCTGGATATGTGTGGCCTAAAAAAGGTAAAAAGAAATCTAATAAAACAATTACAATCTCTATTCTAAAATCAATTCCTTCTGGGTTAACAAAGGAAAATTTTATTCAAATTCTTGAAAAAAGTATTTATTCAGAGTTAGATTTAATTAATTAGCCCTTCATAGGCATAACAACAAAAATACTATCAAAATCACCTGGATCTTTTATCAGTGCTGGTGAACCAGTATCATTAAAGAAAATTTCAACTCTATCTCCATCTAATTGTGAAGCAACATCTATCAAATATCTAGAGTTAAAACTTATCTCTAAATCATGATCAAACTTAACGGTTAAAGTTTCTTTACCATCACCACTGTTAGTATTATTTACTGACAGATCTAAAGTGTCTTTAGATAAATTGAATTTCACACCATCTTTTTTATCTAATGAAACAGATGCTACTCTATCAACTGAATTTAAAAATAATTTTAAGTCTATTTCTAATTTTTTTTGATTATTTTTAGGTATAACTTGAATGTAATTAGGAAATTTCCCATCAATAAGTTTTGAAATTAAAATACTATTATTTAATTCAAATTTTATTTTTGATTTCACATTTGAAACTTTCACATCTCCATCATAGCTATCTAATAAAGAGCAAAGTTGAAAAATTGTTTTTTTAGGTAAAATTATTGGATCAAAATCAATTTTTTCCTCTAATCGAATTTTTGAAATAGACATTCTATGACTATCAGTTGCAACTGCTGTTAAATAATTTTTATCTTCAACTTCTGTTTGATGAAAATAAATTCCACTTAGGTAATGCCTTGTTTCGTCATTAGAGACTGAAAATTTACACTTATTCAATAATTTCAATAATTGTTTTGATTTAATCATAAATTCATTTTGATTAAAATTTTCGTCTGTCAGTGGAAACTCTGTTGCACTTATGCAATTCAAATTAAAAATAGATTTTTCAGACTCTACTTGCAATTTACTTTTATCTGTTAGAGAAAGATTTATTTTTTTTCCTGAGTTAAACTTTCTTATAATATCATACATTATTGAGGAAGTTGTGGTTGTTTTACCCTCCTCTAGAATTTCTACATTATTTAATTGATGTATAAATATTAAATCTAGATCAGTCGCAGTGATAGTAAGTTTTGAATTGCTTGCATCTAACAAAATATTAGAAAGTATTGGTAAAGTACTTCTTTTTTCAATAACTCCTTGGCAATAATTTAATGCTTGCTGAAGATCCTGTTGATTAGCGTTAAATTTCATTTTCTTTATTATTATATAAAATTTGGTTTTTTAATTTATTTATATTATCAACCATCTCAGGATTTTTTTCTTTTATCTTTTCAATAGTTTTTACTGAATGAATTATTGTTGTATGGTCTCTGTTAGAAAATTCCCTTCCAATTTCAGGTAATGATTTAGAAGTTAAAATTTTAGTTAAATAAATTGCTGTTTGCCTAGGTCTTACTAAATATCTTGATCTTCTAGATGATAGCATTTCATTTTTGCTGATTTTGAAAAACTTACAAACAATTGTCTGAATTAGATCTATTGTAACCTTATTTTCTGCTAAATTTAATAAATCCTTTAAAACTACTTTAGTTTCAGCAAGATTTGGGGGGTTGTTATAGATTCTTGAAAATGAAACAATTCTGTTTATTGCTCCAACTAATTCCCTTACACTTCCAGTTATTTCATTACTTACAAAGTCTTGAATTTCTCTAGAAACTTGTAATTGTTCGGAATACAAAGCATTCAATTCTTCAGTTTTTTTTTCAACTATTTTTTTTCTAAGCTCAAGGTCTGGCTTTTGAATATCAACAACTAATCCACCTGAAAATCTTGATTTAATTCTTTCTTGAATCCTTGATAATTTGTTTGGTGCTCGATCAGCTGATACTATTATTTGAGATCCCTTATCAAGTAATGCATTAAATGTATGAAAGAACTCCTCCTGCATAGCCTCTTTTCCACTAATAAACTGGATATCATCGATTAATAAAATATCTGTATTTCTAAAATATTCTTTAAACTTAACCATGTCGTTTGATTTAATTGATTTTACAAACTGATACATGAAACGTTCAGCAGAAATAAACATTACTTTATTATTTTTTTTAAGCTCTAAACCTATTGAATTTAATAAGTGAGTTTTTCCCATTCCAACACCACCATAAATATAAAGTGGATTATAATGAGATATATTTTCTGAAACTTTTAAAGAAGCTTCGTAAGCTAATTTGTTACTTGAACCTGTAATAAAATTATCAAATCTTTTATTTGGATCAATTCGATTATACTGAAGGTAAGAGTCTTTTATAAATGAAACATTTTCATTAGTATTAATCTCTTTAATATTATTTTCCTTTAAAGTGATATCTTGAGCTTTTTCAACTATTTTGAACTCAATTCTAATAATGTCTTTTTTATATAACTTAATTATCTTTAATATTTGGTCTAAATACCTTGATGTGATCCAATCTCTAATAAATCTTGTTGGAACTGATAATAATAAGTAATTATTGAATTCCTCAACAAAAGAAATCTTTTTTAACCAGCTCTCATAAACTTCTAAGCCTAGTTTATTTTTCATTTCATTCTGTACTTGCTTCCATTCGAAACCTTCAGAAGAAAAATTATTAATATTTTTTGTATTTGTTATTTTATTCATAACTTAAAGGGAAATCTCAGTTAGAACTATTTAAAAAAAATTTGCAACAAGTTTATAAAGAAATTTAAAAAAAAATAAAATCTATGATTGTGATTTATATTTTAAAAAATAAATTCTAAATTAAACTTAAATTTAAAATTTTAAATTGAATCGAATATAGATTGAATCAATTAATTGATTCAATTTAAATTAAATCAAATATAGATTGAATGACGATAATCCAAATATTTACTAAATCTAAATATAGTAACTTAATACGAAACTTAAATATATAATGTAGATATCAGGAGTTGTTTGAAAATTTAAACTAACGTTTAGATTGCAGCAATTTTTTTTGTTATTCTAGAAACATTTCTAGAAGCATTTTGTTTTTTTATTATTCCTGTTTTTGCAATTTTCATCAACTCAGAGTTTAACTTTGGTAGAAATTTAAGAGCTTCATCTTTCTTTTTATTATCAATTAGAAGGTTCATTTTCTTAAGAGCGTTTCTAAACCTGCTCTTTCTGGCTTTATTTACCACTGTTTGTTTAGAAATTCTTCTAATTCTTTTAATTGCTGATTTTGTGTTTGCCATCTGCGCAGGGGTATAACTTGAGAATTTAAGGTGGTCAACTAAATATTTAATTATTTTTGACAAGAAATACAAAAAAAAGTTGATCTATTTGATGTTATTTTTTTTTTTATAATACCTTTGCACTGCGTACGCTTACAACCAGTGCCGTCTTGCTGATAAACTTTAAACTCTTTTTGAAAGTTACCTTTGTTACCTGAAATATCTTTAAAATCTCTTATACTTGAACCTCCCTTATTAATTGCCTGTTGAAGTATTTTCTTAGAATTTAAAATAATATTTAAACATTCATTTTTGTTAAGTCTTTTTGCCTTTTTAAATGGATTTATCTTACTAGCGAAAAGAATTTCACTTGCATAAATATTACCTATTCCAGAAACAAATCTCTGATCAAGTAAGAAACTTTTTATATCCTTATTTTTTTTCTTAAAATAATTAACTACATAATTTAAGTTAAATTTGTCACTAAATGGTTCAGGTCCCATTGATTTAAATCTTCTCTGTAGATCTTGATAATTTTTAATTATTTCAAAAAATCCAAAACGTCTTGGATCATTATAAATTACTTTCAAGCTATCAAATACAAACTCTGCATGATTGTGTTTTTTAGGTAAAAAAGGTGAATGATAAAAACTAGTATTTGTAAATTTTAGAGGCTTTTTCTTATCAAGAATATGAATTGTTCCTGACATTCCTAAATGGATTAAACAATAATGTTCATTTTGAAAATGGATAATCAAATATTTAGAAAATCTACTAACTTCAATTATTTTTTTATTTTTAAGAAAACTTTCAAAATCTCTTGGTATTTTAAACCTTAAATTCCTGTTTCTGATTATTACTTTTTTTATGCTTTTTTTTTTGATCTTTTTATGAAGGGATTGTCTAACAATTTCTACTTCTGGTAATTCTGGCATTTGATACTATATTCAATAAATATTTTTTTATGCAACAAAATCTTCAAAATAAAAAAAGACTTGTAGAAAATGTGTTTAATCAGGTCTACAACAAATATGACTTGATGAATGACTTTATGTCTATGGGTGTACATAGATATTGGAAAAAAAGTTTAATCAATATGATGAATCCGAGAGTTAATAGAAAATTAATAGATGTTGCGTGTGGGACGGGGGATGTTGGAAAGTTATTTTTAGATAGCACAAATAAAGAGGCTGAAATTACTTGTGTAGACCCTAATAAAAGAATGGTTAGTCAAGGAAAGCAAAAATTATCTAATTACAAAAATGTAAAATGGGTAATTTCTCCAGCAGAAAAATTACCAATAACAGAGAATTCATTTGATTATTACACTATTAGCTTTGGGCTAAGAAATACAAAAAATTTAAATAAAGCACTTTCAGAAGCCTATAGAGTTTTAAAGCCTGGTGGACGCTATCTATGTCTTGAATTTTCAAAGATTCAAAATTCAAATCTTGATTTTGTATATAAAAATTATTCAAAACTCATTCCTATTATTGGTCAGTTTGTAGTTGGAGAAAAAGAACCTTACGAATATTTAATCGAAAGTATTGAACAATTTATTAATCAAGATGAATTAATAGAGTTGATGGAAAAAAATAATTTTCATAAATGTTCTTATAGAAATCTTTCTGGTGGTATTGTTTCAATTCATAGTGGTTGGAAAATTTAATGATTAAAAAACTTATTACTTTATTTAAATTAGCAAGAAAGATTGCAAAATCGGATATTTTAAAAATTGCATCAAAATTTAAAAAACCTCCTTTAGCTGTAACAATATTATTCCAAATTTTATCTATTTCATTTGAAAAAAAGAAACAAAGCAATTTAATTGAGGATGATGGTGAAAGACTATCTAGGTCATTAGAATCTATGGGTACAACTTTCATCAAACTTGGTCAGTTTCTTGCTACTAGACCAGATATAATCGGAGAAGAATTATCTTTAAAGCTAGAAAAACTTCAAGATCGATTACCCCCTTTTTCAATTCATGAAGCAAAAGAAATTATTAAAGAAGATCTTGGAGTTGATATATTTAATTCAATAATTGATTTAAGTGAACCAGTTGCTGCTGCATCAATTGCACAAGTTCATAAAGCAAAAATAAATGATAATGGAACAATTAAAGATGTAGCAATAAAAATTTTAAGACCAAGTATAAAAAAAATATTCAATGAAGAAATAGATGCAATGATGTTATTTGCATTTATTATTGAGTCATTTGTTAAAAAAACAAAAAGATTAAAACTTGTTGAAGTTGTTTTTTTACTTAAAGAAATAACTAATCTTGAAATGGATTTAAGATTCGAAGCTGCTGCGGCTAATGAATATGCTGAAAACACTAAAAATGATGCTGGATTTAAAGTTCCAGAAATTTATTGGAATTTTACTAGTGAAAATGTAATGACTTTAGATTGGATAGATGGAATTTCAATAAGAGAATCTGAGGAACTAAAGAAAAGAAATTTAGATACTAATAAAATAGCTGAAGATATTATCCAACATTTTTTAAGACATGCTGTAAGAGATGGTTTTTTTCATGCAGATATGCATCAAGGAAATATTTTTATTGATAATAGTGGCCAAATTGTACCTATAGATTTTGGGATTATGGGTAGGTTAGACAAACTTAGTAAAAGGTTTTTAGCAGAAATTTTATTTGGATTTATTCAAAGAGATTATCGTAAAGTAGCTGAAGTTCACTTAGTGGCCGGATTAGTTCCAAAAGAAGTGCCAATCGATGATCTAGCTCAAGCTTTGAGATCAATTGGTGAGCCTATATTTGGTCAAGAAGTAAAAGATATTTCAGGAGGTAAATTACTCAAGCAATTGTTTGATGTAACAGAAAAGTTTAATATGCAAACTCAACCTCAATTATTAATGTTGCAAAAAACTATGGTTGTTGTTGAAGGTGTAGCAAGAAAGTTAAATCCAAACACAAATATTTGGACAACTTCAAAGCCTGTACTAGAAAATTGGCTTAAAGAAACCAAAGATCCAATTAATAATTTAAATGAAACTTTAAAAAATACATCTGAAGTGATTAAACGTTTACCAGAATTTCCTGAAATTATGGATAAAGCAAATCAAGCATTAACGTTTTTAGCTAGTGGTCAAATTCCACAAAATTCAAATTCTTACACCGCTCTGAATGATAAGAAATCAGAAATGATAGCATTTAGAAATCAATCTATTATTGGTTTATTACTTCTTGTAATTTTTGGCCTTATAGTATTTTAATTCTGCAGATGAAAAATTTGTTAAATAAAAAAATACTATTTATTATTTGTGGAGGAATATCTGCTTATAAAAGTCTTGAAACAATTAGGCTTTTTAAAAAGAATGGTGCAGAAATAAAGACAATTCTTACAAAAAGTGCAAAAGAGTTTGTAACTCCGCTTTCAATAACATCACTTTCTCAAGGTAGAGTTTATAGCGATTTATTTAGTCTAGAAAATGAGGTTGAAATGGATCATATTTCACTTTCAAGATGGGCAGATATAATTGTAATTGCACCTGCAACAGCAAATACAATTTCGAAACTAGCCCAAGGAACAACAGATGATTTAGCATCCACTGTTGTTTTGGCATCAGATAAGGACATTATTTTAGCACCAGCAATGAATGTAAGAATGTGGGAGCATCCAACTACTAAAACAAATATAAAAAAATTAAAAGGTTTTGGATATAAACTAATAGGTCCAGAGGTTGGTGATATGGCATGTGGTGAATATGGAGAGGGTAAAATGTCAGACCCATCAGTAATTGCTGAAAAAGTTGATAAATATTTCTTAACTCAAAAAAATAACAAAAAATTTAAAGCATTAGTTACAGCAGGTCCAACTAATGAGTACATAGATCCAGTTCGTTTTATTACAAATAAATCAAGTGGCAAACAAGGATATGAATTAGCAAAATCATTATCCAAAAAAGGTTTTGATACAACATTAATATCGGGTCCAACTAATCTTGAAATAACTAAAGATATTAATCTTATAAAAGTTGAAACAGCAGATGAAATGTTAGTTGCTACTCAAGAAAATTTACCTGTTGATGTAGCAATTTTTTCTGCTGCGGTAGCTGATTTTAAAATTAGCAAAAAGTATGAAAATAAAATTAAAAAACAAGAGAACTTAAACTTAAATTTAGAAAAGAATGTAGATATACTTCATTATGTGTCTAACCATAACTCTATGAGACCTGAACTTGTCATTGGATTTGCAGCAGAAACCAATGAGATTGATAAAAATGCAGAGGAAAAATTAAATAAGAAAAGTTGTGACTGGATAATTTCTAATGATGTATCAAATAAAAATATAGGATTTAATTCTGATTATAACGAAGTAACAATTCATTATAAAAACAAAGACGTTAAAAAAGAAAAACTTTCGTACAAAAAAAAATCTGGAATTTCTGATGAAATAGTTGATAGAATAATTGATCAATTAAATTAATGGCAAAAGTTCTTATCAAAAAGTTAGACCCTAAGGTTGAATTACCCACTTACAAAACAGAAGGTGCATCAGGTATGGATTTGATGGCATTAGTAAAAGAACCTATTAATCTTAAACCAAACGCATCATGCTTAGTACCAACTGGGCTTGCTGTTGCATTTTCAAGTGATTTCGAAATCCAAATAAGACCAAGATCTGGTTTAGCTGCAAAAAACAACATTAGTGTTTTAAATACACCTGGAACTATTGATAGTGATTACAGGGGAGAAATAAAAGTAATCCTTTTTAATCACGGAAAGAGTGATTTTTTAATAAATAATAAGGATAGAATAGCACAAATGATTTTAACTCCTGTAATTAAAATGGATCTTAAGGAAACTGATGATCTACCAGAAACAATTAGAGGAGAAGGTGGGTTTGGCTCAACAGGAAAATGAGCAAAAATTTAAACAAAAAAGAGATAGAGAAATTCTCGAGGCAAATAATTCTAAAAAATATTGGTGCAACAGGTCAAAAAAAAATTTTATCTTCAAAAGTATTTATAGTTGGTATGGGTGGTCTAGGTTGCCCAGCAGCAGAATTTTTAACTAGATCGGGTATTGGTACACTTGGGATTGCAGATCATGATACCGTAAGTCTCTCTAATATCCACAGACAAGGCCTGTATAATGAAAAAGATATAAATCAATCTAAAGTAAAGATTGCAAAAAAAAAATTAAATAAAATTAATCCAAAGACAAAAATAAATATTTTTAATTTAAAATTAAATAAAACTACATTTGAAAAAATTATTAAAAATTATGACTATATTATTGATGGGACTGATAACTTTGAAAGTAAATTTTTAATAAATGATTTAACTCTAAAATATAAAAAATTTTTAGTTACTGGTGCTATAAGTAAGTTTGATGGACACATTTTTACTTTTAATTTTACCAACAAAAGAGATCCTTGCTTGAGATGTTTTTATCAAGAAGAAACAATATCTGATGAAATTTTAAATTGTGAATATGAGGGAATTTTAGGAACCGTTGCAGGAATAATAGGTACGTTACAAGCCAATGAAGTTTTAAAAAAAATATTAAATATCGGACAAAATTTAAATGGATACATTCTAATTCTCGATCTATTAAATTTAAATTTCAGAAAAGCAAAAATTAGCAAAAGAAAAAAATGCTTATGCAAATAATAAAAAAAATTTATATAGTATTTTTTTTATTATTTTTTTCTCACATTTCGTTTGCTAATGAAATTTTTGTCTCTCTTAAAAAAAATAAAGTAAACGTTCGTTACGGACCAAGTTTTGAATCTGATATTAAATACGTTTATAAAAAAATAAATCTTCCATTAAAACAAATCGATAAAAAAGAGAATTTCAGGCGAATTATAGATTTAAAAAATAACAGTGGGTGGATTCATATCTCTCAATTAAAAAAAAGTAATTCTGTAATAGCTACGAAAGATAAAGTTTTATTTAAAAAACCTACATCTTTTGCTAAACCAATTGCTCAAATAAAAGAGGGAAGATTATTAATTGTAGAAAAATGTGAGCAAAATTGGTGTGAAATTACATCAGAAGAATTTGAAGGTTGGATTAAAACAGATAATATTTGGGGACTAAATTAACTAAAATCTGTAGATAAAGAGGCTATATTTTCTTTTGATAATTTTGTGCTATGAGAATACTCTTTATGGTCAATTTCAAGCTCAATTTCTGAACTATTAGATTGAAATTTTTCTATTTGATCATCAGTAAAATTAAAATGAACAAACTGTACTGATGAAGCTTTTCCTTCAGAAGAAGTTCTATCAACATCTTCTTCAGGAACTGCTTTAATTTTCTCACCATTTATTTTCATAAATACTGTTTCTTCTATTCCACCAACTTTTCCAAGAAACGCAGCTCTTGAGATAGGATTATCTATTTCAAACATTAAAGTTGCTGTTAGTTCTTTGCCGTTAGGTATTAAAGGATTGTAAGCAGTTAACTCATCCTTAAGTTGCTCATCACCACCTTTTTCAATGTATAACATTTCTTGTACTTGAGCTAACATTGTTTCATAACTTTCAAAATAAAAAGTAGCATAAGGCCCCAAAGCAACTCTTCTATTTTTTTTATAATCAACAATACTTTTTCTTAATTCACGTCTCTTTTCTATATAAACATCTAAAGGCATGATGTCTTCTTTTTGAATTTCTCTTTTTTCTCTAGGCATAATCATAAGTTATAGCTTTTTGCCACCAATTCGATAGGGTGTAGTGCCTCATCATTAGATATGTTTGTATCAACTTCTAACTGTTTTAAATGTTTACCAGCTAAAGGACAATCAGAAGCCATATACTTATTATTTTTAGTTTTTATTTGTCTAGCTGTAGGTCTTCCAACTTTATTTGCTAAATCATGAGTTTCTTTCATTACTCCAAAAGTTCCTCCATGACCTGCACATCTTTCGACTACATCAATTTTAATGTTTGGTATCAATTTTAACATATCTCTTGCTTTGATACCCATGTTCTGTGCTCTAGCATGACAAGCATGATGCACGGTTACTCCTCCATCAATCTCATTTAATCCTTCAGCTAATCCCTCATTGTTTGCAATATCCACAACATACTCATCAATATCCATAACATTTGAAGATAATTTTTTTATTTTTTCATCGTTTGGTAATAACAAGGGCCATTCGAATTTTAACATCAATCCACAACTAGCTGTTAAGGTTACTACTTTATATCCTTTATCAATCCATTCAATTAAATCTTTAGAAACTTTTTTGGCCTGTTCAACAACTTTTGGCAGGTCTGCTTGCTCTAAAAATGGCATCCCACAACAACCAGGATAAGCTTCTTGAACATCTACACCATTTTTTTTCAAAACTTTTAAAGCAGCAACACCCGTATTTTTTTTATTAAAATTTACAAAACAAGTTGAATAAATAACTACTTTTCTATCTTTAGAAGGTGTTAGATAATTTATGTTATCTTTATTTTTTTTAAAAA
The DNA here is from genome assembly GCA_902529645.1 of uncultured Pelagibacteraceae bacterium. Classification (GTDB taxonomy): domain Bacteria; phylum Pseudomonadota; class Alphaproteobacteria; order Pelagibacterales; family Pelagibacteraceae; genus Pelagibacter. The sequence goes on from CABZXO010000002.1 coordinate 47,203, forward strand.
AATATGAAAAAGTTTCTGAGTTATATTTTGGTAACTGAACTCTTTTATCTATTCCAGTAATTAGTTCTAAGATTTTTCTAATTAATTTATTTTTAATATTTGTTGCCCAGTTAACTATTTTTGAGAACATAATACCAATTTTAGCGTTTCGATCTATTTGAGCTAATTGTGTTGGTACGCTTGATAATTTACCTAATTTTTTTTGAGCCGTTCTATATCGCAACATTAAATGTGGAAAATCTAGATCAAAATCGTGGGGTGGAACATATGGGCATTTAGTCATAAAACACATATCACACAAAGTACAGGCATCAACAACAGGTGCAAATTGATCACTAGATAAGCTTTCAACATCCTCATTTTTGGACTCATCAATCATGTCAAATAGTTTAGGAAATGAATCGCATAGATTAAAACATCTTCTGCATCCATGACAAATATCAAACACTCTTCTCATTTCAGAGTCTAACTTTTCAGGATTTAAAAAATCAGGACTCTCAAAATCTATGGGATGTCGTACAGGTGCACCTAAACTTCCTTCTTTGCTCATATAATTATGTTGTTTGAAATTCGAATTGTTTTTAGTGGGCGTTAGTCGCCCACTAAGAAATTTGATTAACTAATAGACTCTAAAGTTTTTTGGAATTTACCAGCATGTGATTTTTCAGCTTTTGCTAAAGTTTCAAACCAGTCAGCAATTTCCTCAAAACCTTCTTCTCTTGCCGTTTTAGCCATACCTGGGTACATATCAGTGTATTCATGCGTTTCACCTTGTACTGCAGAAGCCAAGTTAGCTTTTGTTTCACCAATTGGCATACCAGTTCCTGGATCGCCAACTTCTTCTAGATACTCCAAATGACCATGTGCATGACCAGTTTCACCTTCGGCTGTTGATCTAAAAACTGCAGCTACATCATTGTAACCTTCTATGTCAGCTTTTTGTGCAAAATAAAGATATCTTCTGTTTGCTTGACTTTCACCAGCAAACGCTTCCTTTAAATTTTCCTCTGTTTTACTTCCTTTTAAAGACATTTTTTCTCCTTTTTAATGATTAACAAACCATATAATGCATCTTAACAGTATGTCAATAGTTTAGAATTATTATAATGTAGATTTTAAGTGTATGATTTAATTAAATTATTTTTGAGTTTGATTATCACTCGCAACTCTAACCAACAATTCAACTGAATTTATTTTTTTTCCTGTAATTTTTTTTCTAATATTTATTTTGTCTATATCACTCTCATCACAATCAATTAACTCGTGCGTGTCTTCATCAAAAAAATGATGATGTGCTGATGTGTTTGTATCAAAATAACTTTTGTGACTATCGATTGAAATTTCTTTTAAATATCCTTTTTTTTCAAATGCATGAACAGTGTTATAAACTGTAGCTAAAGAGATCTTTTGATTCATCTGCTCAGATATCATTTTAACTAAATCGTTAATGGTGAAGTGGAAAGTTTTTTCTCTATTATACAAAACTTCACACATTTTTATTCTTTGCTTGGTGGGTCTAAGCCCAACTTCTCTTAATTTTTCAATAAAATTGCAGTTTTTTGGCATTGTTTTTTATAATTATTCTAAACTATGAATAAAAATATAGTGTTTTATTATATTATATTAAGATTAAATCAAGTATTAAGGGTGCTCAAATTATGAAAAAAAACTCATACTCCTATGATGATCTAATAACTTGTGGAAATGGTGATCTTTTTGGTCCTGGTAATGCAAAATTACCTCTCCCACCAATGCTAATGTTTGACAGAATAACTGAAATCAATGAAAATAATGGTACATTTAATAAAGGTTCTTTAAAAGCTGAATTAGATATTAAAAATGATCTTTGGTTTTTTGATTGTCATTTTAAGAAAGATCCAGTTATGCCAGGATGTTTAGGTTTAGATGCAATGTGGCAACTGGTAGGTTTTTTTCTAGGTTGGCTTGGAAACCCTGGAAAAGGAAGAGCTTTAGGTGTGGGTACTGTAAAATTTACAGGTGAAGTTTTACAGAGTGTGAAAAATGTTAGATATGAAATAGATATGAAGAAAATTATGTCTCCTGGAGGAACTACTGTTGGTCTTGCGAATGGGATTGTTCTTGCAGATAATAAAAAAATATATTCAGCAGAAAGTTTAAAAGTAGGATTATTTAAATAATGAGGAGAGTGGTTATTTCAGGTTTAGGTATTATCTCTTGTTTAGGAAATAATCAAGAAGAAGTTCATCAGTCTCTATTAAATTCAAAATCAGGAATCTCTTTCGCAGAAGAATATAAAGAGCATAATTTAAAAAGTCATGTTCATGGTAAACCAAATATTAAACTTGAAGATCATATCGATAGAAAAACAATTAGGTTTATGGGTTCAGGCTCAGCTTACAATTATATTGCAATGAAAGAAGCTATTGAAGATTCTGGACTAGAAGAAAGTGAAGTAAGTAATTTTAAAACTGGAATTGTGATGGGCTCAGGTGGACCTTCTATAGAAAATGTAATTTTAGCTGCAGATAAAACTAGAGCGAAGACACCAAAATTAATGGGACCTTTTATTGTTCCAAGAACTATGGCCAGTACTGCTTCTGCAACACTTGCTGTACCATTTAAAATTAAAGGAACTAACTACACAATGAGTTCTGCTTGTGCAACTAGTGGACATTGCATAGGAAATTCTATGGAATTAATTCAAATGGGTAAACAGGATGTTGTTTTTGCAGGTGGTAGTGAAGAAATTCATTGGGCAATGACAGCAATGTTTGACGCTATGACAGCTTTATCATCAAAATATAATGACACTCCACAATCTGCGTCTAGAGCTTATGACAAAACTAGAGATGGGTTTGTGATTGCAGGTGGTGCAGGCGTATTAGTACTTGAAGAATACGAACATGCTAAAGCACGAGGAGCTAAAATATACGCAGAATTAACTGGTTATGGAGCAACTTCGGATGGATACGACATGGTAGCGCCATCGGGTGAAGGCGCTGTTAGATGTATGAAAATGGCAATGACAACTGCTAAAAATAAAATTGATTATATTAATACTCATGGAACATCTACTCCAGTTGGAGATATAACTGAGCTTAATGCTATTAAGGAAACTTTTGAAGAAGATATTCCAAAAATAAGTTCAACAAAATCTTTATCGGGTCATCCTTTAGGGGCTGCTTCAGTGCATGAAGCAATCTATTGTTTGATAATGATGAAAAATAATTTCATAACAGGTTCAGCAAATATTACAGATATAGATGATGATGCTAAAAAATTTCCAATTGTTGCGAAAACCGAAACAGGAGCAACTTTAAATACAGTAATGTCAAATAGCTTTGGCTTTGGTGGAACTAATGCGGCTTTAATTTTTGAAAAGGTTTAGTTTATGAGTTTGATGAAAGGTAAAAAAGGATTAATCATGGGTGTTGCTAATGAAAGATCTATTGCTTGGGGTATTTCTCAAAAACTTGCAGAGGCTGGAGCTGAGTTAGCATTTACTTATTTAGGTGATGCTTTAAAAAAAAGAGTAGTTCCTTTAGCAGAAAAATTAAATTCAAATATTACATTTAGTTGTGATGTTGAAAAAAAAGAAGAAGTTGTAAAATTATTTGAGGATATCAAATCCCAATGGGGTGAAATTGATTTTGTAGTTCATGCAGTTGCTTTCTCTGATAAATCAGAGTTATCAGGTGAATATTTAAATACAACCAGAGAAAACTTTTTAAGAAGTATGTTAATCTCATGCTTTTCATTTACTGAAGTAGCAAAAGAAGTTTCAAAGGTAATGAAACAAGGTGGAAGCTTATTAACTTTAACTTATGAGTCTACGAAAGCAATTCCAAATTATAACGTAATGGGTGTTTGTAAATCAGCTTTAGAGGCAAGTGTTAAATATTTAGCTAGAGATTTGGGTGCTAAAGGCATGAGAGTAAATGCTATAAGTGCAGGACCTATCAAGACATTGGCTGCCTCTGCAATTGGAGACGCAAAATTCCTATATAAATGGAATGAAGACCATTCTTTTCTTAAGAGAAATGTAGATATCCATGATGTTGGAAATTCAGCATTATATCTACTAAGTGACCTTGCAAACGGAGTTACTGGTGAAATTCACTACGTAGATGCTGGATATAATAAGGTAGGAATGCCAGATCCTAAAAATATAACCTAAAGTTTAGTTAAATTTAGTTAAAAATATATGAAAGGATACAGATTTATTACTGATGATGATACAGCAAGATTTTGTAATCGAGTAACTGAGGCATTATCGAATGGATGGAAATTATATGGTGAACCCAAAATGACATTTGATAAAAAACGAGGAATAATGCGTTGTGGCCAAGCAGTTATTAAAAATGTTCCAAATAAAAAATACTCAAAAAAGATAAATTTATCTTCAATATAAAAAACCCCCGGAATTCTCATTACAGGGGTTTAAAATTTTAATTTAATTTATAGATTATTCAGCAGCTTGTTTCATAGAAAGTTTAACTTTACCTCTGTCGAAACCAATCACTTTAACTTTAACTTCGTCACCTTCTTTGACAACGTCAGTAACTTTAGCTACTCTTTTATCCGCTAGTTCTGAGATATGAACTAGTCCATCTTGTTTTCCTAAGAAATTAACAAATGCACCAAACTCCATAATCTTCATTACTTTACCTGAATAAATTTTATTTAATTCAGCTTTTGCAGTAATGTCTTTAATCATTTGCATTGCGATGTTTCTAGACTCTTCATCTGGGGCAGCAACTGTTACCACACCTTCGTCATTTACATCTACTTTCGCACCTGATTTTTCAACTATCTCTCTGATTGTTGCACCCCCTTTTCCAATTACGGCAGCAATGTCTTTTTTATCTACATTGACTTGTTCCATTTTTGGAGTGTGTTTTCCAACATCAGATCTTGAAGCTGATAATGCTTTATTCATTTCACCTAAGATGTGAACTCTTCCATCTTTAGCTTGGCTTAACGCCTGCTCCATAATTTCAAATGTAATACCTGTAATTTTGATGTCCATTTGAAGAGAGGTAATACCATCTTTAGTTCCAGCAACTTTAAAGTCCATGTCACCAAGGTGATCTTCATCACCTAAAATATCTGATAGAACACTAAAATCATTACCTTCTTTAATTAATCCCATTGCAATACCTGCAACTGGCTCTTTTATTGGTACTCCAGCATCCATTAATGCTAAAGATGTTCCACAAACGGTAGCCATTGAAGAAGAACCATTAGACTCAGTAATCTCTGAAACTACTCTAAAAGTATATGGAAATGCTTCTTTTGTTGGTAATGAAGAATTGATTGCTCTCCAAGCTAATTTTCCATGACCAATTTCTCTTCTACCTGTTCCAATTCTTCCAGTTTCTCCAACTGAAAAAGGAGGGAAATTATAGTGAAGCATAAATCGTTCTCTTTGAAGACCATCTAAGCTTTCAATTCTCTGTTCATCATCAGATGTTCCTAAAGTTGCAACTACTATTGCTTGAGTTTCACCTCTAGTAAACAATGCTGAACCATGTGCTCTTGGCAAAACACCCACTTCACATTCGATAGGTCTTACATCTGATAAACCTCTACCATCAATTCTATTTTTGTTTTTTAGAATGTCAGATCTGACAATTGATTTTTCTAGATTTTTTAACTGACTGTTGACATCAAGATCAGTGTAATTTTCATCTTCCTCATAAAGCTTTTTAGCTTTATCAGTGATTTCAGAGATTTGATTTGATCTATCTTGTTTATCTCTTGTTGAAAAAGCTTTCTTAAGATCTTCCGTAAAAGTTTCCTCAAGTTTTTTCTTAACTTCAGATAAATCTTTTTTGTCAACTGTCCACTCAGGCTTTCTACATTCTTTTGCAAGTTCCTCGATCATCTCAATTACTGGAACAAAACTTTCGTGACCAAATTTAACTGCGTTTAACATTTCTTCCTCTGTTAAACCATTAGCTTCTGACTCAACCATTAGCACAGCATCTTTTGTACCTGCTACAACCAAATCTAATTTTGATTTTTCTAAATCTGCTTTAGATGGATTTAGAACATATTTACCATCAATAAAACCAACTCTTGAAGCTCCTACAGGTCCCATGAATGGCATTCCTGATATAGCTAAAGCTGCTGAAGATGCAGTGATTGATAATATATCTGGCTCATTTTCTTTATCGTATGAAATTACTGTTGGTAATAACTGTACTTCATTTTTAAATTCATCAGGAAACAAAGGTCTGATTGGTCTATCAATTAATCTAGAGATTAATGTTTCACTTTCAGTTGGTCTTGCTTCTCTTTTAAAATACCCACCTGGAATTTTTCCAGCTGCATAATATTTTTCTTGGTAATTTACAGATAATGGAAAGTAATCCATATCAGGATTTACTTTTTTTGCCCCGACTACTGTTGCTAGTACGACTGTCTCTCCACATGTTGCGATTATTGCACCGTCTGCCTGTCTTGCTACTTTACCTGTCTCTAAACTTATCTTCTTTCCTGCTACTTCAATTTCCTTCTTATATACTTTAAACATTTCATTTCCATTTCGTTTCGTTCGTTTCGTTCCATTCCGTTCTATCTAATTTGACTTCTACTTTCTTAAATTCAATTTCGACAGTACATTTTTGTAAGAATCCATTTTATTTTTCTTTAAGTATTCTAACAATTTCTTTCTTCTATTTACTGCTCTCAACAATCCAACAGATGAATGTTTATCCTTTTTGAATTGCTTAATATGCTTAGAGAGAGTTTCAATTTTCTCAGTTAGCAAAGCAATCTGTATCTCTGAAGATCCAGTATCTTTATCGTGCATTGCTAATTCTTGTACTTTTTTGTTCATGCCTCTTTCTTTCTATTTATTTGTTTGTTTTATTAAGTTTTCTATTTTTTCCGCATACTCAAAAGACTCGTCTTTTCTAAAAAGTAATTTTGGTAAAAATTTCATAACCACTTTTTGTGATAAATTTTTTCTTATTAAAAATGAATATTCCTTCAAAACATTAATTGTTTCCTCAGCATTTTTCCCTCCTAATGGAAGAACATATACTTTGGCAATTTTTAAATCCGGACTCATTTTAACTTCAGTAACCGTTATAGTATTTGTTTCTAAATTTGGCACCTTAGCCTCATTTCTTATAAAAATCATACTTAAAGACTGCTTTATCATTTCACCTACTCTCAGCTGTCTTTGAGAAACTGGTTTACCTATTCTATCTGCCATTAAATTGACCTCTCTGTAGATGTAACACTAAAAGCCTCTATAGTGTCGTTTTTTTGAAAATCCATATAATCTCTTAGGGTAATTCCGCATTCTTGCCCATCACTCACCTGCTTTACCTGATTCTTTTCCCTAAATATTGTTGAGACTTTTCCTGTAAATATAATTGTACCATCCCTAATAATTCTTACATCTGAGGTGCTGGTTATTTCACCCTCTGTTATTTTTGAACCAGCAACCTTACCGGCACCTGATACCTTAAATATTTCTAAAACTTGTGCTGTTCCAGTAATTTTCTCCTGGATATCAGGTGCTAGTAATCCTGACATTCTTTGCTTAATATAATCTAAAACTTCATAAATAATATTATACGAAGATATTTTTATTTTCTCATTTTCTGATAATTTTTTAGCCTCTTTACTTGGCTTAACATTGAAAGCTATTAATACTGCATTTGATGCTTTAGCTAATGTAACGTCTGTCTCTGTAACCATTCCAATATCCGCCAAAATTATTTTGGGTTTAACCTCATCATGTTTAATTTGACTGATTGCATTTTTAATTGCCTCTGATGATCCATGCACATCAGATTTAATAATTAAATTTAATTCTTCTGTAGATTTATCTGAAAAAGCAGAGTCTTGAGTTGCAAAAGTTAGAGGATTTTTTCCATCCTTACTCTCTTGAGCTCTATTTTCACTTAATGTCTTAGCTTCTTTTTCTGTATCAAGAACAATAAAATCATCTCCAGCTTTTGCTGCTCCATTTATTCCTAGAATTTCGACAGGGGTCGAAGGCGAGGCTTTGTCAATATTCTGACCTTTGTCATTAATAATCGCTCTTACTTTTCCCCATTTTAAACCACTTACAAAAAAATCGCCTCTTTTAAGTGTTCCAGAGATAACAATTATGTTGGCAACAGGACCTCTACCGACATCAATTTTTGATTCTAAAACTATACCAGTAGCTTTAGATTCATAATCTGTTTTAAGATCTAAAATCTCAGCTTGTAATATAATTGATTCCACTAATTTATCTAAATTTTGTTTAGTTTTAGTTGAGATTTCAACCATTAAAGTATCGCCCGATAAATCTTCTGCTATTAACTCATGCTCTAATAATTGATTTTTTATTTTCTGTGGATCTGCCTCTGGTAGATCACATTTATTTATAGCTACAACTATTGGAACATTTGCAGCTTTGGCATGCTTGATAGACTCGACTGTTTGCGGTTTGACTCCATCATCAGCAGCGACAACTAAAACAACTACATCAGTCAATTTTGATCCCCTTGCTCTCATTTCTGTAAAAGCAGCATGACCTGGAGTATCAATAAAGGTTAACTTATTTTTTTGGCTCTCAATTTGATAAGCTCCAATATGCTGAGTTATTCCTCCAAATTCTCCTGAAACTACATTCGCACTTCTCAAAACATCTAGCACCGATGTTTTACCATGATCAACATGTCCCATAACTGTAACTATTGGAGGTCTATTTTTTAAATTTTCTGTCCTAGAAGCTTTTATTTTTTGTATAATTTCTTCTGCTTTTTCTTCCCTAATAGGATTATGACCAAATTCTTTAACTAAATATTCTGCAGTATCAGCAGCTAATGTCTGATTAATAGTCACAGTAACACCCATACCAAATAAATGTTTAATTACATTACTAGATTGTTCTGCCATTCTGTTTGCAAGCTCTCTTACTGTTATTGCTTCTGGAATTTTCACATCTCTTTTTATTGGTTTTAAATTTTCTTGAGACTCATCTTTAGTTGCGTTTTTAATTTCCTTTTGTCTTGCTCTCTTCACAGATGCTAAACTTCTTTGTTTTGCATCAATCTCGTCACTCAATGCTCTAGATACTGTTAATTTTAATTCCCTCTTTTTTGCTCCAGCCTTTAACGTCTTTCTATCTTTGCTTTCACTATCACCCTTAAGTCTTTTAGTGGCTCTTTGTTCTGCTAATTTTCTCTTCTCAAAATCATTAATTATAGGGGGAGACTTTGAATTAAACGGAGGTTTTAAAGAGTTGCCTCTATTGGTTGTTGATGTTGATCTTGGCTTAATTAAAGAAGATCTAAAGGATCCGCCTCTATTGGAAAATTTTCCTGTTTGTTTTTCAATTACTACAGAATTTTTACCTTGCGTTTTAGCAATCTCAATATTCTTAATCGATTTTTTGGCTGAGCCTGAAATTGTTAGTTTTGTTTTTTTCTCCATAACTCATCACTCAATCTTTATATACAATATTTCTCGCAGACATAATTAACTCATCTGCTTCATCTTTAGATAAAGCAAAATCCTCTAGATATCCTTGGATTTTAACTCTATCGCCTTTCACTATATCATAACCACCTGTTAATTCATCAGATGCTAGGTCTGCAAAATCTTCTAAAGTTAGAATTTTTTGTTCACCAAGTGTAACTAACATTCCTGGTGTTAAACCTTTTAAATTAATCAAATTATCTTCAAGACCTAGTTCTTTAATCCTTTGAGAGATATCTTCTTGATCCTTTTCATAAAACTCTTTAGCTCTTTCTATTAAAGCTTTTGCTGTATCTTCTTCTATTCCCTCAATTTTCATCAAATTTTCAACTGTACTATCTTTTATATCATCAATGTTTGAGAAACCTTCAGCAACAAGCAATTGACCTAACGTTTCGTCTAATTCCAAATTTTTAACAAAGTTTTCTGTTTTTTCCTTAAATTCTAATTGTCTTCTCTCTGAATCCTCTGCATCAGTCATTATATTAATTTCGTAATTTAATAATTTAGTTGCAAGTCTTACGTTTTGACCTCTTCTTCCAATTGCTTTACTTAAGTTTTCCTCTGTAAGAATTACATCAAGTTTTTTTCTTTCACTATCAACGTTAACTCTTTGTACTTCAGCAGGGGATAAAGCATTAGAAACTAATATCGCAGGATCTTCTGACCAATTAACTATATCAATTTTTTCTCCTTGAAGTTCATTTACAACTGCCTGAACTCTTGATCCTCTCATACCCACGCAAGCACCAACTGGATCTAAAGACGTATCAACCGCTTTAACACATATTTTAGCTCTACTCCCTGGATCTCTTGAAGATGATTTAATTTCTATCAATCCGTCATAAATTTCTGGAACCTCTTGAACAAAAAGCTTTTCCATGAATTTAGGATGAGCTCTAGATAGAAATATTTGTTGTCCTCTTGGTTCTCTTCTAACATCATAACAATAAGCCTTAATACGATCACCTGCTTTAATATTTTCACGAGGGATCAATTCATTTTTTTGAATAATTGCTTCAGTTCTTCCTAAATCAACAATAACGTTCCCAAATTCCAACCTTTTAACAATACCACTTAAAATTGAGTCTTTTTTATCAATAAAATCATTGAATTGTCTCTCTCTCTCTGCTTCTCTTACATTAAAACTAATTACTTGCTTTGCTGTTTGTGCAGCTATACGTCCAAAATCAAAAGAGGGAAGTGGTTGTAACACTTCATCGCCAATAGACTTGTCTTTATTTGTCTCATTTAAATTAATTGCATCTTCTAGTTTTATTTCTGTATTTGTGTTTTCAGGGTTTTCTGTAATTACTAATTTTCTAAATAGCTCAATGTCTCCATTATCTCTGTTTATAGAAACTTTAATTTCGTTTTCCTGACCAAATTTTGATTTCGCAGCTTTAGCAATCCCAGTTTCCATGGAGGTTATAATTAATTCTTTATCAATAGATTTCTCCAAAGCTACAGCTTCAGCAATTCTAAGTAATTCAAGTTTATCAGCTCTTTTATTCAACATAACTTTAATTGTTCCAAAAAAAAATGGGCTAAAGCCCATTTTGTAAAGTTCAATAATGTAAGGGCAATATAGTAAAGTTTTTTTTTAATTCAACAGAAACTATTTGGAAAAAACATTAGTTTTATCAGTTTTTTCCCATGAAAATGAACCATTTTCCTCAGGTGATCTACCAAAATGACCATAAGCAGATGTTTTTTCGTAAATAGGTTTATTTAAGTTCAACATTTCTCTTATGCCTCTTGGGCTTAAATCAAAATTTTCCTTAATTTTTTCCACTACAAAATTATTTTTGTCTAAATCATTATCAAATAGATCTACATATATAGACAAAGGTTTTGACACTCCTATTGCATAAGCTAATTGAATTAAACATTTTTCTGCTATTTTTGAACATACAACATTCTTAGCAATATATCTTGCTGCATAAGCTGCTGATCTATCTACTTTAGTTGGATCTTTTCCCGAAAAAGCTCCACCACCATGAGGTGCAGCTCCACCATATGTATCGACGATGATTTTTCTACCTGTAAGACCACAATCTCCATCGGGACCACCAATTACAAAATTTCCTGTTGGATTTACATAAAATTCTTTTTCATCAAAACCCTGAAGAAAATTTTCTGGAATAGACTTTAACATGTAAGGTCTTAACAAATCTCTAACTTGAGCTTGGTTAACATCAGAAGAATGTTGTGAGGATATAACTACCGATTTAACTTTTGAAGGTTTTCCGTTAACATACTCAAAAGTTACTTGACTTTTTGAGTCTGGTTCAATGTTTTTTAGTTTTCCAGATTTTCTATCCTCAGCCATTAATCTCAAAATTTTGTGAGAATAATGAATCGGTGCTGGCATTAAAACATCTGTTTCATTACATGCATAACCAAACATAATACCTTGATCTCCTGCTCCTTCATCTTTGTTCCCTGATGAATCTACGCCTATTGCAATATCAGCTGATTGGGAATGTAGATGACTTTCAATTTTTGTAGCTTCTTTCCAAGTAAATCCTTCTTGGTCATAACCAATATCTTTAATACAATTTCTTACTTTTTCAATTAATTCATCTTTTTTAATTTCTGGTCCTCTTACTTCACCAGCTAAAACAACTTTATTCGTTGTAGTTAATGTTTCACAAGCAACTCTTGAATATGGATCTCCAGAAATAAAACTGTCAACAACCATATCTGAAATTCTATCAGACACTTTATCTGGATGACCTTCAGAGACTGACTCACTTGTGAAAAGATAATTTTTTAAATTACTCATTTTTAAGTTTCTTAAATGAAAATATTAAAAAAATATACAACAAAATTATAAATCCAAAAATTTTATTTCCAAACTTTGCAAATAGAGTCGTTTCTATTTTCCTTGATTCACTTAAGTCTATATAACCAGAATTATTTAAATCAACTTTTTGTTCAATAACTCCCATTGGGTTAATAATTGCTGTTGATCCATTATTTGCAGATCTTAAGACATATTTTCCACTCTCTATAGCTCTAAAAATACTATGAGCAAAATGTTGCTCTGGACCAATTGATTTACCAAACCAACCGTCTTCAGAAATATTTAAAATATAATCAAAGTTACTGTTCGTAAAAATTTTACCTGAATAAATTATCTCATAACAAATAAGGGGCAATAATTTTATTGATAATTTATTATACTTAAGATCAATTATGCTCCTTTCTTCACCTTTTGAATATGATTGATAGTCATTAGTAATTGTTTTTAGACCGATACTTTTAAATAAGTTTTCAAAAGGTAAAAATTCACCAAAAGGAACTAGATTAATTTTGTTATATGAATTTATTACATTAAGGTCATAGTCAAAAATAGATAATGAATTAAAATATTTAATAGTTTTATTTTTATCTTCTTTACTATTAATTCCAATTGCTAATAAATGATTTTCGTTGAATTTATTTTCAAATAACCATTTGTATTCTTTTAGTTGGTCTTGCGAAATACCTGGAATAATACCTTCTGGCCAAATAAAAATTATTTTTTCATTTTTTTTAGGAGCGCTGATTTCAATTAGCTCTTCTATTGCAGTTATTGGATCAATATTATTATAAAATCTATCTATGCCTATATTTGAACTTAAAATTCTTATTTTATAATCAAGTTTTTTTACCGGTTGATTATTAAATTTTTCTAAATTTTGCGAACCAAGTATATAAAATGATATTGTTGTTATAAGAAATGCAACACAAATACTAATATCTTTTTTATTCTCTCTTAAAATAAATATTGATGGGCTTGTAAATAATGAAATACAGAAAAGATTAAAGCTGTATGTGCCTACGACTGATGTAATGTTTAAAATTTCGATTTGATTAGAGAAACTATAAGCAATTAAATTCCAAGGGAAACCTGTGAGTATTGATCCTCTTACAAATTCTACTATTCCAAATATTAAAGAGAAAAGAAAAAATGAGCTTAAATTATTTTTTGGATTTAACACCACAAATAAATAAGCAACTAAAGCATAAAATAAGGCTAAGAAACCAGGTATTAATATTATTGTAAAAGGTATTAAAAACTTTAAATTTTGATCGAAAGTTAATGATATTGAAATCCAATATAAATTACTTACAAAATAACCAAACCCAAATAACCAACCATAGAGAAAAAATATTCTTTTATTTTTATAAAACTCAATTTTTTTTATTAAAAATATATAGAATAAACTAAAAGTTAAAAAATTTATTACAACATAATTAAATGGTGTCAAACTTAAGGAAGTAAGGGCTCCTAATAAAATTAAATAAATTACTTCAGTATAAATTTTATTTTTCAATTTAAATTATTTTTGATTGTACAGATTTAAATATTATTTTTTCCTCTTTTAACATTTTGAAATAATCTTTATTTTTTTTATGATCAAAACCTAAAAGATGAAGAAAACCATGTATGAATATTTTAGTTACTTTTTTTTTAAAAGATTTTAAATCTTGCGATCTTGGTTTGTCTAAATGATTATAACTGATAATAACATCTCCAAGATAAGTATTTTTAGAAATTTTTATTTTTTTATCTAATGGAAAAGATAAAATATCGGTAGATTTATTTTTTTTTCTAAAAACCTTATTTAATTTTTTAATATTCTTATTATTTGAAAGTAATAGTGTAAAGGTTACTTTTTTATTCAAAAATTTATATTTTTTAGGAAAAGCTTTGCATATTTTTTTAAAAAAAATGTCCTTATTTTTGATCCTTTTTGACCAGGCCTTCTCCTCAGAGAAGACATTAATACTAATCATTCTTTGAGTATGCTTTAACTATTTTTGAAACAAGTGGATGTCTAACGACATCTGAGTGATCAAAATCAACTATAGATATTTCCTTTAAATGTCCAAGTAACTCTTTTGATCTGACCAACCCTGACATACTTTTATTTGGTAAATCAATTTGTGAAGGATCTCCGTTAACTACTATTTTTGAATTTTCTCCAATACGTGTTAAAAACATTTTAATCTGGGTATCTGTAGCATTTTGTGCTTCATCTAAAATTGCAAAGGAATTTTTAAGAGTTCTACCTCTCATAAAAGCTAAAGGTGCAATCTCAATATCTCCAATCTCAATCATTCTCTGTATTTTTTCAAAGTCAAAGAGATCATATAAAGAGTCATACAAAGGTCTAAGATAAGGATCTACTTTTTCTTTCATATCTCCAGGTAAAAAACCCAAACGTTCACCTGCTTCTACAGCCGGTCTTGAAAGAATTATTCTCTCAATCTTTTTTTCTAGGAGCATCGTCAACCCTACTGCTACTGCTAAAAAAGTTTTTCCAGTCCCTGCTGGTCCTGCAGAAATTATAATATCACTCTCTCTTAAAGCTCTAACATAACTTTTTTGTTTTTCAGATCTAGGAATTATAGATTTTTTGGGAGTTTTAATAATGTCTGTAACGTTATTATTTTTTACTTTTTCGTTGATCATAAAGTTATCAACCGATGAAAGTACATCTTTGTTCTCTATGCTTCCATTATTAATAAACTGATTAGCCAAAAACTGAATAGCATTTTTAATTGTTTCATTCTTTTCAGGTGTTGATTTAATTAAAATTGAATTTCCCCTTGAATATAAGCTACAATTTGTAATTTTTTCCAATTCTTGTAAATTCTTATTAAATTCTCCGACAACACCCATTAACAAGTTATTGTCATGAAATATAACACTTAAAGAATTGTTATCTGAATAAACAAATTTTAAAGACTGATCGATATTTTTTTTTGTTATTCCACTCAATTTCTATGCAACCTTCTTGTCTGAATTAACTATAATTTCTCCAAATAAAGTATTTCTGTTACTGTCCTTAATTTTTACTTGCACTATTCTACCAACATCTTTCTTTTTACCATTAAAAATTACAGATGTCATATACTCAGATCTACCAAAAGCTTTGCTTTTATCGTCGGTTAAATTTTCGACCAAAACATCAATAACTTTACCATTCAATGATTTGTTCATTTGAGTTTGATTTTCGAATAAAATAGTTTGAATTTTTTCTAATCTTTCAACAGAAATTTTTTTTTCAATTAAGTCTAAATTTTCAGCTACTGTTCCAGGTCTTGGACTAAATATAAATGAATAAGAGTTAATAAATTTAACTCTTTCAATTAACCTAATAGTGTCCTTAAAATCCTGATCTTCTTCACCAGGATAACCGATTATAAAATCACTTGAAAATTTTATGTTTGAGTTAATTTCTTTTAATTTATCGAAAGTGCTTAAATATTCCTCAATAGTATGTTTTCTATTCATCAACTTTAAAATTTTATTAGATCCACTTTGAACAGGTAAATGCACAAGTGGCATTAACTTTTCAGAAGTTTTATATACTTCAATTAAATCCTCGGTCATATCTTTTGGGTGAGATGTTGTATATCTAACTCTCTTAATTTCAGACAATTTTTCAATATTTAAAATCAAATCTGATAATCTATATCCTTGATTATCATAAGCGTTCACATTTTGACCAAGTAAAACTATTTCTCTTGCACCATTATCAGCTAAATATTTTGCTTCATCCAAAACTTGTTTAAATGGTCGAGAATATTCTGGTCCACGTGTGTATGGAACTACGCAAAAATGACAAAACTTATCGCATCCTTCCTGAATAGTTAAGAAGGATGAAACTTTTCCAGCTTCATTTTTTAATTTACTCAAATATTTAAATTTAGAAACTGCATCAAATTCAGTTTCTTCAATCTTTTTCTTTTTTTTAGTATAACTTAAAATTGTATCATTAATTTTATGGTAAGCTTGAGGACCAATAACTAAATCTATGTAAGGTTCTCTTTTAAGCATCTCTTGATTTTCTGCTTGAGCAACACAGCCCGCAATAATTACTAATGGTTTTTTTTTAGATCTAAAAATTTTTTTTACTCTACCTATTTCTGAGTAGACTTTTTCTTTTGCTTTATCTCTGATGTGACATGTATTTAAAAGATAACAATTTGCTTCCTCATATTTTTCTGTCTTTTCATAACCAATTTTTTTTACTAAATCGTATATTCTATTTGAGTCATACTCATTCATTTGACATCCAAATGTTTTAATAATTATTTTATTTGTTTTTTTTAATTTATCTAAGTCTTGCTGCATCTTCATCAATCTTTGCATTAAATGAAACAGATCTCCTTTCTTCAGAGGAATCTAAAAAAGGATAAACTGTGTGCATCATGTAGCTTGGAAAAAAATAAAAATCTCCTTTTTTAGGTGTAATTACATAAGTAGGATTACATAAAAATTTCTTCGATCCATCTATCAATACTAATTTTCCGTTATGGTTGTTTTTTTTGCTTCTCTGAATAGTTTCTCCCATATTCTTAGGTACTTTTAGATATCCCACCCCTGATATTTGACCACTATGATAATGAATTGGGTTGTAATCATTTTTATATTGTTGAATAATCCACGAAGCAATTATATCAAACTTTTTAATAGAAATACTGTGACCCTCAAATAACCACTTTTGACAGGAGTCAGCTAAGAACTCTGCCCATTTAATTTTTTTCATAAATTCCACATCTAATCTAAACTCACGATGCACATTTCCTTCTAAATATTTACCATGATCGAGATTATCTATTTTTTCTTGATCAAGAATTGATTCATCAACATATTTATTCATTTCTGAAACAATTTCGTCAGGAATACTTACTTTTAAAATCGATGGACCAAATGGCTTTAAAATTTCGGTTGACATATTATTTCTTCTTAACACCGTAAAGTTCTAGCTTATGATCAACTAATTTATATCCATATTTTTCGGCTACTTTTTTTTGAAGATTTTCAATTTCTTCATCTACAAATTCGATAATTTCGCCAGTTTTCACATCAATTAAATGATCGTGATGGCCTTCATTTAACTCTTCATATCTAGCTTTTCCACCTTTAAACTCATGCTTAGCAAGAATTCCTGACTCTTCAAATAACTTTACTGTTCTATAAACAGTTGCAATACTTATTTTTGGATCAATTTTAGATACTCTATTATAAAGCTCATCTACATCCGGGTGATCACTAGACTCTGACATCACCTGAGCAATTACTCTCCTTTGATCAGTTAGTTTAACACCTTTTGCTAAACATTTTTGCTCTATTGTTTCTGACATAAAATAATTCTAACTTAAATAAATAGGGTTAATCAAATTTTTTTTAACATTAAATTTATCGCACAAATCAGGGATATTTTCGTATTTTATATCTTTTTCACCTTTAAAATCTTGAATACTATAACAATAATAATCAATATTATTAGTTAAATTAAATGCTTTAACTATAGAGAGTGAATTTCGGATTCCCGCATAGCTTCCAGGCCCTCTATTTAAATAAATTTTATTAATGTCTTTCAAACTTAATTGATGAAAATTTAAAAAATCATTAATAATCAAAGTTAATTTTTCATAATTAATTTTAGTATTCTCTTTAGTAATATTATAAATATCATTACTAGTAATGATCATTAAAAAAATTTTTTCACTGGCTACATCAATTATCAGTTTATTCATAATTATTTTATTTTCTAATATCAGTTCTAAATCAGATGAAAATAATATCAAATACTATTCTAATGATGAGGGAATTCTTTCAATAATGTATCACCGTTTTAACGAAAATAAATACCCTTCAACTAACATAAAAATGGATATATTTAGGGAACATATAAATATTATTAATAACTCAAATTTTAATTTTCTTAATCCAAAAAATTTTGATGAACAGTTTAAAAAATCAAAGTCAAAAAAAGAAATTCTCATGACTATCGATGATGCTTTTGAATCTTTTTATACAGAGGCATGGCCTTATCTAAAAGATAATAAAATTCCATTTATTTTATTTGTTTCAACTGAACCTGTAGGAAAAAGAGGTTATATGACTTGGGAGCAAATTAAAGAAGTTGAGAGAAATGATTTTGCGTATATAGGACATCATTCCCATACTCATGAATATCTTATAGATGTAAACAATGATGATTTTATTTTAGATATTGAAACAGCTAATAAAATTTTCCAAAGAGAACTTGGTTACGTACCTAGTCTATTTTCATATCCATTTGGTGAATACTCTAAGTTTATGAAAGATTATATTTCTGAAAATTTCAAATATGCTTTTGGTCAGCATTCTGGTGTAATTGATTTAAATAAAGACAAATTTGAATTACCTAGATTTCCCATAAATGAAAAATACGGAGAGTTAAAAAGATTTAAATCAATAATAAATTATTTTCCACTTGAATATAAAAGAATACTTCCTGAGGAAAAACAACTACTCACAAACACTAACCCTCCAAATTTTAAAGTTGAATTTTTCAAGGAACAAAAAAATATAACTAATATCAATTGTTATTCTAATGAGGGAGATGTTTGGGAAAAATCGAAAACAATCTTTACCGACAACTCTTTAACGATTGAATTTAGAGAGCCATTTAAACCAAGAAGAGGTAGAATTAATTGTTCGCTGAATGATAATGGAAAATGGAGATGGTTTGGTGTTCAATTCCCTATAAAAGAAAATTAAATCAAACTTTCCAAATCTTTGCTTGATGGTAGTAATCTAGCCTCATCAAAATCCTTTAAATTATTCTGTTCAATAATTTTTTGTAAAACCTCTATATATTGGTTTCCTGTTTCTGCATATTTATCTAAATGTTTAGATAGAACTAAACTGTCTAAAGGTTTATTTAGATTTCTAAGTTCTGTTCTTGCTTTTCTTAAATTTTTGTATGTAGAGTGAGTGTTTAAATTTCTTAAATACGCTCTTACAGAGAGCTGTAAGCTATGAAACTTCATAACTTTATGATCTTTTCCCTCATCAGCATTTTTAGGTTTTAATCCCTCTCCAGACCAAGTCCATTGACCAAATAAAGCATTTCCTTTTAATGCGAACCTTGAAGTACCCCAACCGGTTTCTTTAGCGGCTTGAGCTATTGCTAATGAAACTGGTATTTCATCCATTCTTACTTTTAAAGTAGATAAGTCATCTTTTCTTACACCATATTGTTTATATTTTTTTTCTAACCATTTTTTTTCAATATCAGTGTTGCTATTTTTATTTAAAATTGTGAATAACCTTTTTCTATCAACTCTAATTTTATTATTTTCCTTAACTATTAAAGGTAAAATAATTTTAATAAACATATCTTTTCTTTTTTTAGTGTTAGATATGCTTTTAATTTCATTCGGAAGAAGTCCAATGTCTATTGGTTTTACTAATTTCGTATCTCTTACATCTTTTAAATTATAATTTACTTCTTTAAACAATGAATCGATTTCGGATGTTGTATATCTTATTAGATTAATTTCAGAATTATTCTCCTCTAAAATATCATATAACAAATCTCTCTCATCAGCATCTGTTGTTAAATCTTCCTCAATTAATTTATCTTTGTTTAAAGTATTGTTTAAAATGTTTTTGGAATTATTAGTAAATTCCTTATTATTAAAATTATTATCAGTAAAATTAATAATTAAAGGCACTACATAAAAAAAAGAAATTACTATAAAAGAACTTAAGAAAAATCTTGAGACTATATTAAAACCCTTGTTTTTTATAAAACCTTTTTTTTTAAATTTTCTCATAAAATTTTACTGTATTGCAACAACCTCTTTTACTTCTGGTAAATAATGACATAAGAGATTTTGTACACCTTGTTTTAAAGTCATAGTTGAACTAGGACAACCAGAACAACTTCCTTGTAATTGCACCTTTACAACTCCATCTTTAAATTCTTTAAATCTAATATCTCCTCCATCTCTTGCAACAGCAGGTCTTATTTTTTGCTCTAAAATTTTTACTATTTTTTCCTCAATTTCACTTAAATTTGATTCTACTTCTTTTATATTTTCATCAATTACAAACTCTTTACCATCTGCATAAAAATCATTTATTAAAGAAATAACTATATGTTTTATTTCATCCCATTTAATATTTTCTTTCTTGTTTACTGAAATAAAATCCTGACCTAAAAAAATACCCTCAACACCATTTATTGACAAAATGTTTCTAACCAATTCATTTTGAATATCTTCCTTATTTGTAATTTCATAAGGCCCACTATTAGAAACTTTCTTCCCAGGAAGAAATTTCAAAGAATTTGGATTTGGTGTTACTTCTGTTTGAACGAACATAATTTATATATAGTGAATATTTTAAAAATTAAAACTTGATAATAAATTTTTATTAAAAACCTACTATTTCTTTGATTCTCTCAATCTTTTTGTTGGCGATTAAATTCGCTTTTTCAACTCCATCTAGAAGAATTTCATCAAGATATTTTTTATCTTCCAAAAGTTTTTTTATCTCTTTTGAAATTGGTTCAATTTTATCAGCTAACTCTGCTGCTAATCTTTCTTTAAATTCTGAAAAATTTTTACCCATAAAAGTTTTAATTGAATTTTCTATAGTAGAATTTGTTAAGCTTGAATAAATTACCAAAAGATTTTTTGCCTCTAACCTGTGATTAAGTTCCTTTACATCTTGAGGCATTGGTAAAGGATCAGTTTTTGCCTTTTTAATTTTATTGATTATTTGATCCCTATCATCTGTCAAATTTATTCTACTTAAATCAGATAATTCAGATTTACTCATTTTTTTTGACCCATCTTTTAAACTCATTATTCTTGAAAATTCGTTTTGTATTAATGGCTCGGGGACTCGTAGAAAATTATCAACTTTGAAATCATTATTAAATTTTTGAGCTATGTCTCTACATAATTCCAAATGTTGCTTTTGATCGTCACCCACTGGTACGTGCGTAGCATCATAAAGGAGAATATCAGCTGCCATAAGAACCGGATAAGAATATAAACCAATACTGGCTTTCTCTTTGTCTTTACCAGCTTTCTCCTTAAATTGGGTCATTCTATTCAACCAACCCATTCTAGCAACACAACTCAGTATCCATGCTCCTTCAGCATGAGCGGCTACACTAGATTGATTAAAAATTATACCTTTTTTTGGATCTATTCCACTTGCTATAAAGGTTGCAACAGTTTCTCTAATATTATTTTTTAATATTTTAGGATCTTGCTTTACAGTAATAGCATGGAGATCAACAACACAAAAAATACATTCGTTATCATTATCATTATTTAAGTCTACAAAATTTTTTATAGCCCCTAAATAATTTCCTAGATGAAGATTACCTGTAGGCTGTACACCAGAAAAAATTTTTTTACCCATAAAATTAATACTTTAATTTAATATCATTGATTTGAAAAGCTTTGATGAAATAACACACAATTAAATAAAACAATAATCCTAAAATAACAGATAAAACTAGATAAAAAGATTTAAATGATTGATTAAATGCTAATTCATTTTGAAAAAAATTTAATAAAAAGTTAAAAAATAAACCCATAAGAATTGATGCAAAAATTATTTTAATAAACTTGATAAAAAATTTTTGATTAAAATAAAATAATTGTCGATTTTTTAAAAATATAAATAATAATATTGAATTAAACCATGATGAAATAGATGTTGCAATTGGAATAATAATAAAGCCAATTTCACTGAAATAATAAACACTAATTAAAATGTTAAGAATTACTGAAATCAAAGAAATATAAAATGGGGTTTTGGTATCATGATTTGCAAAGAAAAAACTTGAAAAAACTTTTATCAAAGCAAATGCAGGAAGACCTAATGCAAAATAGTATAAAGCCAAACTTGAATTATTGACTGAATTTTCATTAAAAGAACCATAACCAAATAAAGCTGAAATAATTTGTTCTGATCCAATAATTAGAGCGATAGTTGCTGGGAGACTTAAAAATAAACTTAATTCGAGTGCTTTATTTTGTATATACAAAATCTTATCCTTTTTTCTAGATTGAATATATTTTGATAACTGTGGAAGAATAACAACACTGATCGCAATACCAGCTATGGCAAGGTTAATTTGATAAATTCTATCTGCATAATATAAATAGGAAACTGCACTTGCTTGAAATGATGCAATTATTGTGCCTACTAAAATATTAATTTGGGTAACTCCAGAGGAAAAAATACTTGGTAAAAGTTTTTTAAAAAAAACTTTACCTTATTACTTACCTTGAATTTGAAATTAAATTCAAGGGAATAATATTTTGATACATATTTATATAAAAATATTAATTGTAAAAAACCAGCAAAAGAAACACCATAAGACAAATAATAAACTAATTGATCTTCTAAAAATTTAGAAAAAATCAATACTAAAATTAAGACAATATTTAAAATTATTGGGGCAGCGGCTGCAACTGCAAACTTATTATGTGAGTTTAGAATTGCAGAAAAAAAAGAAGCTAAGCAAATAAAAAATAAAAAAGGGAAACTAATTCTAGTTAAACTTATAGCTACCTCCATTTTTTTTAAATCACCTACAAATCCTGGAGCAATAATTGAAACAAATACAGGCATAAAAATCTCAATTATTATTGTTATAAATAATAACCCTAAAAAAAGGAGATTAAAAATATCGTTAGCAAATTTGTTTGATTGTTTTTTTCCCTTAATAATTTCTGAAGAATAACTTGGAACGAATGCTGCATTAAATGTACCTTCGGCAAATAATCTTCTAAAAGTATTTGGAATTCTAAATGCTACAAAAAAAGCATCCGCCAACATCCCTGTTCCTAGAAAAATTGCTATTAAAATGTCTCTTAAATAACCCAGCAATCTACTAATGATAGTATAAAAACCAAATGTACCTGTTGACTTAAGTAAGTTCATAAATCATATTAGTCTTAATTTTACCCCAATTGTAGACTTATTGTTATCACAAATGAAAAAAACAAAAATTGATCGTTACACAGATAAAGAAGCTTTAGATTTTCATCAAGACAAAAAACCAGGCAAGATTGAGATTATTTCTTCTAAAAATATGATAACTAAACGAGATCTTGCTTTAGCATACTCTCCGGGAGTTGCTGCACCAGTTAAAAAAATAAGCGAGGACCCAGAGGCTGCTTACGATTATACAAGTAAAGGAAACCTTGTTGCTGTAATAAGTAATGGTTCGGCAATATTAGGGATGGGAAATTTAGGTGCTCTTGCATCGAAGCCGGTGATGGAAGGAAAGGCTGTATTATTTAAAAGATTTGCAGATATCGATTCAATTGATTTAGAGATTGATTGTAATAATTCAGATGAAATTATAAATTCAATTAAAAATTTTTCACCTAGCTTTGGTGGAATAAACTTAGAAGACATAGCTGCCCCAGATTGTTTTATAATTGAACAGAAATTAAAAGAAATTTTGGATATTCCAGTTTTTCATGATGATCAACATGGGACAGCAATTATAACGACCGCAGCATTAATTAATGCCTTAGATATTTGTGGAAAATCAATTAAAAAAATTAAAGTTGTAGTTAATGGTGCTGGAGCTTCAGCACAAGCTTGTACTGAGTTATTTATAAACTCGGGGGTAAAATCTGAAAATATAATAATGCTAGACAGAAAGGGCGTGATTTACGAAGGAAGAACTGAAGGAATTGATCAATGGAAATCCAGATATGCGGTTAAAACCAAAACTAGAAATTTAGAGGATGCTGTTAAAGGTGCAGATGTTTTTTTAGGGTTGTCTGCAAAAGGTGTTTTGAAAAAAGAGATGGTTAAATCAATGGCAAAAAATCCAATTATATTTGCCTGTGCAAACCCTGATCCAGAAATCACTCCAGAAGAAGTTAATCAGGTTAGATCTGATGCAATTATTGCAACTGGACGATCAGATTACCCTAATCAAGTAAATAATTTAATTGGTTTCCCCTATATCTTCAGAGGGGCTTTAGATGTTAGATCAAAAACAATAAATGAAGAAATGAAAGTTGCTGCAGCTAATGCGATAGCTAAACTTGCAAGAGAGGATGTTCCAGATGAGGTTGTCGCGGCCATGGGTGGTGAAAGGCCACATTATGGAAAAGATTATATTATTCCATCTACATTTGATCCTAGATTAATCAGTGTGATACCAGCAGCTGTAGCAAAAGCAGCAATAGATAGTGGTGTAGCAAGAAAAAATATAGATAATTTTGATGATTATAAAGAACGATTAAAACAGAGACTAGATCCAACAGTAACTATTATGCAGGGTATAAATTCATTTATTAAAAAAAATCAGAAAAAAATTGTTTTTGCAGATGGTGAAGATGAAAATACTTTAAAGGCTGCAATTGCATTTAAAAATTCAAAATTAGGTATTCCGATTTTAGTTGGAAAAGAGAAAAAAATTAAAGAGCAAATAAAAAAAATTGGTTACAGTGAAAATTTTGACATTGAAATTGTTAATTCAAAAAATGAAGAAAAAAGAAAAAAGTATGTAAAAGATTTATTTGAAAAATTACAAAGAGAACAAGGTTTATTAGAAAGAGATTGTGATAGAATGATAAGAAATGATAGAGTTGTCTGGGCAACAAGCATGGTTGCTTGCGGTGATGCAGATGGGGCTGTAACAGGAAATACCAGACGTTTTGGGTCCTCTTTAGAGAAAATCAAACAAGTTGTTGATGTTAGAAAAGGAGAGATAATGTTTGGATTAAACATGATAGTTCATAAAGGAAAAACTATTTTTATCGGTGATACTAGCGTACACGAATATCCAACATCAGAACAAATGGCTGAAATAGCGGTATCTGCAGCAAGAGTGGTAAGACTGTTTGGATTTGATCCAAAAGTGGCTTTTATATCTCATTCCACATTTGGACAGCCTCTTACGAGTAGAACTAAACATATTCGTAATGCAGTTGAAATATTAAAAGAAAGAAAGGTTGACTTTGAATTTGATGGAGATATGCAGCCAGATGTTGCTCTTGACCCAGAATACCAAGAACTTTACCCTTTTGCAAAAATTGTTGGCAAAGCAAATATTTTAATAATGCCTGGACAACATAGTGCTGCAATTTCATATAAATTAATGAAGACTTTAGGAGAAACTAAAGTTATTGGTCCCTTACTTATAGGACTTGGACTTCCAATAGAAATTGCGCCTTTAAGATCATCAACTTCTGAAATACTGAACCTGGCATCAATAGCAGCTTACTCTTCTCAGGTAATTGATTACAATAAATAACTATTCACGTTGAATTCGTAAATCTTCAAGAAGTATAATACTGGCAATTACATCTTCAACATCAAGAATTTCTTTAGCCTCACTTATTACTAAATCTTTTTCTTCTATAGTCAAAGCAATACCATAAACATAAACTTTTTTCTTATAGGTATCTATTTGATAATTGGTTGCTTTTATATTTTTATTTAAAATTATTGCTGTTCTTAATTGAGAAGTAATAAGTAAATCTTTTGCAGATTGTTTGAAATTAAACTCTTCTTTAAGCTTAATATCATTTCTAACTGATCTAGCACCCTTAGTTTCCCAGGCTAATTTTGTAATTATTAATTTTTCTTCTGGGTTATCTACTTTTCCAGTTATAAAAATTCTCCCATCTAAAACTTTAGTTTTTACAGCTAAGAGGTATTTTTTATCTTTGGCTAGAATTTTTGCAGTTATACTTTTTTGCATAATGGAATCATCTATTTGAGTACCAACTGTTCTAGGATCTAAAGCAACTGAAACACCTGTTCCAAAAAGACCCTTGGAGCCTACTCCAACACAACTAGTTAAAAAAAAGCTCATTAAGATAAAGGTTAATAATTTATTTTTCATTTTTTAATTCTATGCAATAATTATATATTTCTTTGTTTGGTAAGTTGGTGCTTTCACTTAAAATGTCTATAATTTCTTTAGTAGATAATTTGTAAAACATTTTTTTTATTATATTCTTATCTGATTCATTTAGTTTTTGAGATATATTTTTATTTATTTTTTTTTCAGATATTACAACTGTAAGCTCACCTTTTGGCTCTTTTTCAAATAATTCCAATTCATCTACATTTTTCCTAATAAATTCCTCATACATTTTTGTCATCTCTCTGCAAAAAACTATCTTTCTCCCAGTAAAATTCCTTTTTATTTCAGGTATGATTTTGTTAATTTTTTTTGGAGAAATAAAAAAAACTAAAGAATTTTCAAATGCAGAAAATTTTTTTAATTCATTTGATAAATTCTGTTTTTTATCTGGAAAAAAACCACAAAACAAAAATTTATCAGAAAATCCACTAATTGAAATAGCTGCAGCAAGTGCGGACGGTCCTGGAATAGGGAATATTTTTATACCATTATTAATACACTCATTAACTAATATTGATCCTGGATCTGAAATAATAGGTGTACCAGCATCAGATATCAAAGAAATTATTTTTCCAGAATTAAGATAATCAATAATTTTTATTAAGTTTTTTTTTTCATTAAATTTATGATTTGAAATTAACTTTGATTTTATTTGATATTTATTTAAAAGATTTTTTGATATTCGAGTATCTTCACATAAAATATAATCAGATTTTTCTAAAACCTCAATTGCTCTTAAAGTTATATCTTTAAGATTCCCCAAAGGAGTCGACACTAAATAAAGGCCATTTTCATATTCTTTTAACTTAAATTGTGGTTTTATGATCATAATTTAGCTTAAAAAATATTATACTAACATCAAAATGACTAAATTAATTAAAATTATTTATTTGATTATTTTAAGTTTTTACTTTCTTTTTCTGCCACCAGTAAGCGCTCAAGAAAAAATAAAAATAGGATTATTAGTCCCTATGACTGGAGAAAATAAAAAAATTGGAGAATCGATTATTAAAGCAGTTGGATTAGCTGTAAAAGATATTGATAATGATTTTATAGAAATCTTTCCAAAAGATACAGCAACTAAAGCTAATCAAACCTTAAAATCAGCATTTGAATTGAGTGAAATGGGGGTAAAAATTGTAATTGGACCCGTGTTTTATGAAAGTTTAACTTATTTAGATGAAATGAAGGATTTAACATTTTTATCATTAACTAATAAAACTTTAGATCTTCCCAAAAATATAATTTCTGCTGGAATCAATTCTACATCACAATTTAATACAATAAAAAAATTTTTAGATTCTAATAAAATAAAAAAGACTATTTTTTTAACACCTATAGAAGATTATGAGTTTGAGGTTAAAAAAGGAATGAAAAATTCAAAAATAAAAATTTATAAAGATTATGAGTATGATACTGAACCCACAAAACTAACTAAGCAAATAGAAGAAATTACAAATTACAGAATTAGAAAACAAAATTTAGAAAATGAGATAAAAAGAGTAAAAAATTCAAATGAACCCAACAAAGAAAAAAAAATCAAGAGATTAGAAAAAAAATACTCATTAGGTGGTTTAGACTTTGAAGCTGTTGTAATTGCAGATTTTGATGAAAGTCTAAAAAGTGTATCAACATCACTTTTATACACAGATGTTCTTCCTAAAAACAAATATTTTATAACTTTAAATCAATGGTTTGACGAAAGTTTATTAAACGAAACTGATATTCAGCCTTTATACTATCCATCAATAAATAAAGAAAATTTTGATAAGTACAAAATAAAGTATTTTAACGCATTTAATGAGGATCCTACCCATTTATCTTTATTGAGTTATGATCTTGTTGGCTTAGTTTATTATTTATCGTTAAACTCAAATGTGGAAAACTTAAACAAAATTTTTAAAAGAAAAAATTCATTTAAAGGAAAAATAGGAATTTTTGATATCAAAAATAATAAAATTAATCATAGACTTAATTTTTATAAAATTGAGAACCAAAGACTTATAGAAATTTTTTAATTTTTTTAAAAGCTTGGTATCTATGATCCATTTTATATTTTTGAGATGGCTTCATTTCTCCAAAAGTTTTTCTTTTTTTTAAAGGAATAAAAATTGGGTCATAGCCAAATCCATTATTTCCTCGCGGCTTATCTGAGATATAACCCTCTACTTTTCCCAGGACACATGCAATTTTTTTATTTAGGTATGAAATAGAAAGAGCACAAATAAATCTAGCTTTAATTTTTTTAATTTTCCAATTTTTATCTTTTTTCTTTAGCTCTCTGTAAACTCTTCTGATAGCTTTACTAAAATCTCCATATTTTCCTCCCCACCTTGCAGAATAAATTCCAGGATTTTTATTCAAAAAATCTATCTCTAAACCCGAGTCGTCAGCCAAACATATTAGTCCTGTTTTTTTTGAAAAATATTTAGATTTAATTAAAGAATTCTCTTTAAAGGTCTTACCATTTTCAATTGGGCTTCTAAGATTAAACGATGATGTAGAATAAATTTTTATACTTTTTGGCAACAAATTCTTGATTTCACGTAGTTTTCCCCTGTTATTAGTACCAATAAGTAATTTATTAATTTTTTGTTTTGACATCTAGAAATTATCAAAATCCATACCATATAAGAACGTATGGAAAAAGAAGAAAACCAAAATAGCACTTCTGCAAATCAAAACCAGGATGCGGTAAAAGAAACTGATAAACCTGAAGAAAACTTAGCAGAAGAAAATAAACAAGAAACAGACAAAGATCCTAAAGAAGAAATTAAAGAACCAACTCCAGAGGAAAAAATTATTGAACTCGAAGATAAAGTAGCAAGAACTTTTGCTGAAATGGAAAATCAAAGAAGAAGGTTTGAAAAAGAAAAAGAAGATGCTTTTGAATATGGTGGCTATAGTTTTGCTAAAGAAGCATTAAATTTGATTGATAACTTAGATAGATCAAAACATGTTCTTGAAAGTGATGATAAGTTAAAAGAGACTGAAGCATTAAAAAAAACCTTAGAACATTTAGAAATTATTAAAAAAGATCTAATCTCAATATTTAAAAAAAATAACATTAAACCAATTGATAGCCTCAACAAAAAACTAGATCCAAACTTTCATCAAGCAATGATGGAAATTGAAGACGACACTAAAGAACCTGGAACAATAGTGCAGGAAATTCAAAAAGGCTTTACGATAAAAGACAGATTGCTTAGACCCTCATTAGTAGGAGTGTCAAAAAAAATTGAAATTAAAGAGGAAAAAACTCAGGAAAATAAGGAAATTTCAGAAAATAAATAATTATGAGATCAACTTGTAGTTTCACATTTAAACCCTATATGACGAAAGAGAGACATTAATATTATGAGCAAAATTATTGGAATAGATTTAGGAACAACAAATTCTTGTGTTGCCATTATGGAAGGAACACAAGCTAAAGTTTTAGAAAATGCTGAAGGAGCAAGAACTACTCCATCAGTAGTAGCATTTACAGATGAAAACGAAAAATTAATCGGACAACCTGCAAAAAGACAGGCTGTTACAAATCCTGAAAATACTATCTTTGCTGTAAAAAGATTAATTGGAAGAAATTTTGATGACCCAACAGTGAAAAAAGATGTGGAGGCTGCACCTTTTAAAATAGTTAATTCTGAAAAAGGTGATGCTTGGATTGAAGCTAAAGGAGAAAAATATTCACCTTCTCAAATATCAGCGTTCATTTTACAAAAAATGAAAGAAACAGCAGAAAAATATTTAGGTCAGGCTGTTACTAAAGCTGTGATTACAGTACCAGCGTACTTTAACGATGCACAAAGACAAGCTACTAAAGATGCTGGGAAAATTGCAGGGTTAGAAGTTTTAAGAATTATTAATGAACCAACTGCAGCATCACTTGCGTATGGTTTAGACAAAAAACAAAATAAAAAAATTGCCGTATATGATTTAGGTGGAGGAACATTTGATGTTTCTATCTTAGAATTGGGTGATGGTGTATTTGAAGTTAAATCAACTAATGGTGATACTTTTTTAGGTGGCGAAGATTTTGATAATGCTGTTGTAGATTATTTAGTTTCTGAATTTAAAAAAGATAACGGAATTGATCTTAAGTCAGATAAACTTGCTTTACAAAGATTAAAAGAAGCTGCAGAAAAAGCAAAAATAGAATTATCATCTGCAGAACAAACAGATATTAATTTGCCTTTTATTACAGCAGATAAAACAGGTCCAAAACATATTAATTTAAAAATGACTAGAGCAAAACTTGAAGCTTTAGTTGAGGACTTAATTGTTAGAACAATGCCTCCGTGCAAAACTGCTTTGAAAGATGCAGGAGTTACAGCAAGCGAAATTGATGAAGTAGTTATGGTTGGTGGTATGACTAGAATGCCAAAAGTAATTGAAGAAGTTAAAAACTTTTTTGGAAAAGACCCTAACAAAAGTGTTAACCCGGATGAAGTAGTTGCTATGGGAGCAGCTATTCAGGCGGGAGTGTTACAAGGTGATGTTAAAGACGTACTTCTATTAGATGTAACTCCTCTATCACTTGGTATCGAAACACTTGGTGGAGTTTCTACAAAACTGATTGATAAAAACACAACAATACCAACCAAAAAAAGCCAAGTTTTCTCAACTGCTGAAGATAATCAGCCAGCAGTATCTATTAGAGTTCTACAAGGTGAGAGAGAAATGGCGGCCGACAATAAAGCTTTGGGTAACTTTGAACTAGTGGGTATTGCACCAGCGCCAAGAGGAGTGCCTCAAATTGAAGTTACATTTGATATTGATGCTAATGGTATCGTAAATGTTTCAGCAAAAGACAAGGGAACTGGTAAAGAACAGAAAATTCAAATTCAAGCTTCAGGTGGACTAAGTGATGAAGAAATTGAAAAAATGGTTAAAGATGCAGAAGCTAACAAAGAAGCTGATAAGAAAAAAAGAGAGTCGGTTGATGTTAGAAATCAAGCTGATACTCTAATTCACTCTACTGAAAAAAATTTAAAAGAGCATGGATCAAAAATTACTGATGCAGAGAAAAAAGCAATTGAAGAAGCATCATCTGCTGTAAAAGAAGCTTTAAAGGGTGAAGATATTGAGGATATTAAGAAAAAAACCGAAGCTTTAGTTCAAGCTTCAATGAAACTTGGAGAAGCAATCTATAAATCACAACAAAGCGCAAAACCAGAGGCTGGAAAAGATGACGATAATGGTGATGCAGGTAAAAAAGACGAGAATGTTGTTGATGCTGATTTCGAAGAAGTAAAAGACGAAAATAAAGAAAAAAGCGCTTAAACTGACATTTAATTGTCTGGGGTAATTTGATGGGTAAAAGAGACTATTATGATGTCCTAGGCGTCAATAAAAGCGCAAACTCTGAAGAATTAAAATCTGCATACAGAAAGTTAGCCGTTAAGTACCATCCTGATAAAAATCCTGGAGACTCAAAAGCAGAAGAAAAATTTAAAGAAGCTAGTGAAGCTTACGGAATTCTTTCAGACAAAGAAAAAAAACAAAACTACGACAACTTTGGACATGCCGCTTTTGAAAATAGTGGTGGAAGACCAGGTAGTGGTTTTGGTGGTTTTAGTGGAGCAGACTTTTCAGATATTTTTGAGGATTTTTTTGGAGATTTTGGTGGAGGTGGAAGGTCTAGAAGCAGAAAATCAAATAATAGAGGCTCTGACTTAAGATATGATTTATCAATTTCTCTTGAAGAGGCTTACAGTGGAAAAAAACAAGACATAAAATTTTCAACAACAGAACAGTGTGGTACATGCAGAGGAAATGGATCTAGGCCAGGTTATTCACCAGACAGATGCTCTTATTGTGGAGGTAGTGGTAGAATTAGGTCTAACCAAGGTTTTTTTACTGTCCAACAAACATGTCCTCAATGCAATGGAAATGGTGAGGAAATAACAAATCCTTGTAATGATTGTAATGGCCAAGGTAAAAAGCAAGCTTCTAAGAAAATTTCTGTGACAATTCCAAAAGGTGTAGACGACGGAACAAGAATTAGATTAGCAGGAAAAGGTGAAGCTGGAACAAGAGGTGGAGCGACAGGTGATCTTTATTTATTTATTAATGTGAATTCTCATAACTTATTTAAAAGGTCTGATGAAAATTTATTTTTTGAGTTTCCACTTTCTCTTGCAGATGCAGCATTAGGAACAACAATAGAAATTCCAACTATTGATGGTGGAAAAGCCAAAATTAAAATTCCTGATGGAACTCAAAATGGTAAACAATTTAGATTAAAGGGTAAAGGTATGCCATTTATGAGAAGAGGCGATTTCGGGGACTTATATGTTCAAGTTAAAACAGAGGTGCCTGTATATTTAAATAAAAAACAAAAAGAATTATTAGAGCAATTTAGAGAAATTGAAAACGATAAATCAAATCCAAGTATTAAAAAATTTTTTCAAAAAGCAAAAGATTTCTGGAAAAACTAAAAGACTAATCTTCTAAAAAGGGTTAATATTCGCTAAATGAAAAAAATTAATTTAGCTATTTCAGGTTGCATGGGCAGGATGGGCCAGCAATTAATTAAGTCTTCTAAGAAAAATAAAAACTTCAAACTAATTGCACTTACAGAAAATAGATTAATAAATAAAAAGTTTAATGGAGTTAAACCTGAATTAAATTCCGACAAAGCTTTTAAAAAAACTGATGTTATTATTGATTTTACGGTACCAAATTGTACTCTTGAAATTCTAAAAATAGCATCAAAACTAAGGAAAAAAGTAGTAATTGGTACTACAGGATTTACAAGGAACCAGGAAAATCAAATTAAAAAATATTCAAAAAAAATACCTATTCTAAAAGCAGGTAACATGAGCTTGGGCGTAAATTTATTAATGTATTTAACAGAGATTGCATCAAAATCACTAAATGATGAATACTTAAGCAAAATATTTGAGGTACATCACAAACATAAAAAAGACTACCCTTCTGGTACTGCCTTAATGCTTGGAAAAGGAATTGCAGATGGAAAAAGTAAAAATTTATACAATTTAATTGGAAAAAAATTTTTAAATAAAAAATCTTTTCCATATGGAAAAAAAATTAATTTTAATTCTATAAGAAAAGGTGAAATTATTGGTGAACACGAAGTGAAATTCTCAAGTGGAAAAGAAATAATTACATTAAACCATGAGGCTTTTGATAGAGCACTTTACTCAGATGGAGCTTTAACTGCTTCTAAATGGTTGATGAAAAAAAAACCAGGCTTATATTCTATGAGAGATTTGCTAAATTTTTCATAATGGATGAAAAACAAAAAGCGAAAATAATTATTAAAACTCTAAATAAAATTTATCCAAAAGCACCTGTTCCACTTAAAAGTAAAAATACTTTCACACTATTAATTTCTGTACTGCTTTCAGCACAATGTACTGATGTAAATGTTAATAATGTAACAAAAGATATCTATCCTAAATACTATAAACCAGAACACTTTGTGAGATTAGGAAGAAAAAAAATTGAAAAATTAATAAAAAAAATTGGTATTTTTAGAATTAAAGCCAAAAGTATTTACTTAATGTCAAAACAAGTGTTAGAAAAACATAAAGGGAAAGTACCTAAAACCTTTGAAGAACTTGAAAAATTACCTGGTGTAGGACATAAAACAGCAAGCGTAGTAATGTCTCAAGGATTTGGATATCCAGCTTTTGCGGTTGATACTCATATTCATAGACTTGCACAACGATGGGGTTTAACAAGTGGGAAAAATGTAATTCAAACTGAAAAAGATTTAAAAAGAATATTTCCTAAAAAAACCTGGTCCAAGCTTCATCTGCAAATAATTTTTTATGGTAGAGAATATTGTAAGGCTAGAGATTGTTATGGTTTAAGCTGTAAAATATGTACTACTTGCTACCCAAATAGAAAAAAACCTGTTATTACCAAAAAAGCTTAATATGAAAATTTTAGGAATAGGAAACGCAATTGTAGATGTCATTTGTAAAGTAGATGACAATTTTATTACCAAAAATGATCTTACAAAGAGTACAATGAAATTAATCTTTAATGAAAATGAGTTCAAAAATTTATTAACAAATCTAAAAATTGAAAAAACTGTATCAGGTGGATCCGTAGCAAACTCTATAGTTGGATTATCTCAACTTGGCGATAAAGTTGGTTTTATAGGTAAAGTTTCTGATGATGAATTTGGTAGTAAATACGAGGAAGGTTTAAAAAAAGAAAAAGTTAAATATTTTTATTCAAAAAAAAAAGAAAAATTACCAACAGGAACTTGTTTAATTTTAGTAACGCCAGACTCTGAAAGAACAATGTGTACTTTCCTAGGAACTGCAGGAAAGATTAATGAAAATGATGTGAGTTCTGATGCAATAAAAAAAAGTGAGATAATTTTTTTAGAAGGTTACTTATGGGATGAAGGAGAACCAAAGAAAGCATTCGATAAAGCTATAAATAATGCAAACAAAGTTGCTATGTCACTCTCAGATCTATTTTGTGTAGATAGACACAAACCCCATTTTTTAAACTTAGTAAAAAACAGACTTGATATAACTTTTGCTAACGAACAGGAAATTACATCCTTAATTGGAGCAAAAAATTTTGATGAAGTTATAAACTTTTCAAAACAACTTAATAAATTAATGATTGTGACACGAGGAGAAAGAGGCGCAGTTGCAGTTAATGGTGATGAAGTTATTGAAAGTGATATAAAAAAAAATTTAAAAATCATTGATCTTACAGGTGCAGGTGATCTTTTTGCTGCTGGTTTTTTACATGGGTATATTAACAAATTATCTATAAAAGAGTGCCTTGAAAAAGGTACTGAAATGTCATCTAAAGTAATACAGCAAATAGGAGCAAGACTTTAACTTAAATTTTCTTTCTTTTAAAACTTCCCTTGCCTTTTTTGGGCTTAACTATTTTTGGTTTGTACTTTTTAGTAAATAAATCTTTAGCTATAGGGTTCTTCTTATTTGATTTGATAGCCATTTTTTTCACTAATTATAAAATGTTTATCATTAAATGTGTTTGAAATTTTTTTTCTTAATCGATAAATATGAGTTTCAACAGTATGCGTTTCTATATTAGACTGATAACTCCAAACTTTTTCTTGTAGCTCATTAATACTAACAGGTTTTTCTGACTTAGATAAATAAGTTATTGTATTAATTTCTTTTTCAGTCAACTTAAGCTTGATATTATTTTTTAGCATTTCTCTAGAGTTTAAATCAATAGTATAATTATTTACTATCACTTCAGACTGACTATTGAATTGTAATTTTAAAAATTCAATATTTATCTTTTCGATTAATTTAAAAATATTAATTGGTATATGATCTAAAACAAATTGATTATGAATATATGAATATTTTTTATTAGATATAACTAAATAATTGTGAATTTTTTTTGTTTTTTCATTTAGGGTCTCTTCATTATCTACAATAATAATCTTAAAATTTAAATTTAAACCAAGTTCTTCGAGAATTTGATATAATTCATTAAACTTATATATTATTAAATTCTGAGTACTCACAAAATAGAGAATATGATAATTTTTATTAAAAATAAACACACTCTTCAAATAGATGAATTTAAATTTATTTGCTGTATTGGCAAAAAAGGTTCAACAACTAATAAAAAAGAAGGAGATAAAAAAACACCAAAAGGAATTTTTGAAATTGGGAATTTATACTATCGAAAAGATCGCATAAAAAAACCATTAACTTTATTAAAATGTATAGAAATTAAAAAAGAAATGGGTTGGTGTGATGATATCCGTTTCCCAAAAAAATATAACAGGCTCATTAGAGTAAATAATAAAATAAGACACGAGAAATTAAAAAGAAAAGATTATAAGTATGATTTACTAATTCCAATTAAGTACAATTTTAAAAAACCTATCGTTAAACTAGGAAGCTGTATTTTTATTCATCTCACTAGAGATTATAAACCCACAGTTGGATGTGTTGGTTTAAAAGAAAAAGATTTTTTAATTATGTTAAAATTGATTAAAAAAAATTCAAAAATTAAAATTTTTTAAGATCTTTGCCCAAAAATACTAGATCCAACTCTAACATATGTTGAGAAGTTTTTAGCAGCAATTAAATAATCTGAGGACATGCCCATACTTAATTCTGCTAGACCTAGATCTTTATTTAATTTGTTCATTTCTACAAAATAAACCTCAGGATCACTATTTATTGGAGGAATACACATCAAACCAATTACATTTAAACCAATTTGTTTACTAAATGAAACTAATTGATCCACTTCATTTTTATTTATACCTGATTTCTGGTTTTCGTCACCAATGTTAACCTGTAAAAAAATTTTCATTTTTTTATTAACTTTATTTTGTTCCTCAGCAATTTTTCTTGCAAGCTTTTCACTATCTACTGAATGAATATAATCAAATATTTTTACTGCAAATTTCACTTTATTAGTTTGTAATTTTCCAACCATATGTAATCTTATTTTTGGATTTATTTTTTTTACTTCTGACCATTTTTCTAATGCTTCCTGTACCTTGTTTTCACCGTAGTCTCTATGACCATACTCAATTAGAGGTGATATTTTATCAATCTTGAAAGTCTTGGAAACTGCAACAATTTTGGGATTAGTATCAATATTTAATTTATTAAGATGAATTTTAATATTATTCTTGATGTCTAATAAATTTTTTACACTGCTATGCATAAGATGAATAAATATTACTTTATTAATAAATTTGATACAAATATTATCGACAAGCAAGACAAGCAAACTACAATTATTTATAGAAATTATAATTCAAAAAAAATAAATCAAGATCTTATCCTGAAAATAAAAAAATACTGTAAAAAAAGTAGAGTTAAATTTTATTTATCCAACCATATTAAGCTTGCAATAAAATTAGACTTGGATGGTGCATATATTCCTTCTTTTAATAAATCTACAAAACACCTTTCTTTTACACTTAAGAAAAAATTTAGTATAATTGGTTCAGCCCATAATATTAAGGAAATTAAAATTAAAGAAATACAGAATGTAAATAGAATTTTTTTATCTTCGATTTTTAAAAAAAATAAAAATTACTTAGGAATTAATAAATTTAAATTAATTTCAAATTTCACCAAAAAAAAAATTGTTGCTTTAGGTGGAATATCTAAAAAAAATATAAAAAAAATAAAACTCTTAAATAATCCTGAATTTGCTGGAATTTCTTATTTTGAATAAAAAAAAGGCCCCATAAAGGGGCCCTTTTTAAAATTATTCTTATCTAACTTAATTAGAATGAGAATGTCACTCCAATATTGTAACCAGATCTGTCATCAGTTGCAGTACCTGCAATGTTGTCAACAGTGTTGTGGTTAGCTTTTACTGTCATAGAACCCATTACATATGATACAGAAATACCAGTCGCTTCTTGGTCAGATAACGTACTGTTTTCGTACTCAATTGTAGATGAGTTTAATGAAATAGACATTTCATCACTCATAGCATACGAAAGACCGATTGCTGTAAAGTCTTTGTCAGCATTTGCAGTCTCTGAATCAGACTCAGAAGTTTGGTAACCTACTGAGAATGCATCCATTGTGTATGTTAAGTACATGTTAGTTAGGTCTAAAGAAGCAGCAGCAGTGTTATCTTCACCCATACCACCACCGATAGTTAAACCGTCAACTCCAGTAAACTTAATACCGTAGTCAGTTGAACTTTCAACTTCTGTAGTTCCATCAGATGGAGTGTAAGAAGCTGATACTGTTAAACCGTCCATGAAAGATGAGTTTGAATAATGGAACATGTTATTTCCAGATGGTCCACCAGGAATAGCGTCAGCACCAGTTACATCATCCCATGATTCTTCACCAGCAGTTGGTGTTACATCATCGATAGCACTTAGTACACCACTTCCACCAGTACCTGAGAAAGTTACCACACCAGTGTCACCCATGTCGATTTTCAAAGTTCTAGTATCAAATACTTGGCTTGATCCTACATCATCGTCATTAAGTACTTGTGTTGCTGTAACAATAAAACCATTGTCTTGTTCGACAGTAGCTGCAAATGTTACACCATTGTTCATAGACCAACCGTTACCAGTTGTTTGTTTCTCTTCACCATAAAAGTCAAGAGTAGCACCACCTGTAACAGATAGATCTGCAGCGTTAGCTGATACAGATACCATAGCACCTGCTAATGCAGTTAACCCTACTTTTTTTAAATTGTTCATATTAATTACTCCTTATTTTGATTGTTATTATTAATAATAAACATTTGGTTTATATTGAATTTTTTGAGAAATTTTTCAATTTAGCTATTATTTAAGTATGATTTTTAAGTTATGTTGTAATTTTGCAACAGCTTATTTATATTGAATTTTCTATATTTTTTGATGATTTTCAATTATATGTTTATTTTAATTTAAAGAATTTCTATTATTTAAGGATGTTTTCAACAAAAACTATAAATATTGCCTTTTTATTGATTTTTGGATCATTTTTACTGAGTTCATGCGCACCATTTAATTCTGTTGATGCAAAAAAATACCCCCCGAACCCCGAATTGAGAGTTAAGAAAAATCTGGAGGAAGGACGTGGTTTTAGATTGTCGAATAGTATTAAAAATAAAAGTGGAACAACCTATGAATTTGCTAGCTCCAATGAATTATGGAGAGCTTCATTGGATACTATTGATTTTATGCCACTAGCATCTGTGAATTACAGCGGTGGGATTATAATTACTGATTGGTATGGAAATAATCAAGTTTCAAATGAAAACATAAAAATCTCAATTAGATTTCTAACAAACGAAATAAGAAGTGATGCATTGGATATAAAAGTTTTTAAAAAAGTTTGTGATAATTTAAATAAGTGTAAAATATCTGAGACATCGGGAGAATTGATAAAAGAACTAAAAAAAAAGATCTTAAAGCAAGCAAAAATTTATGAGGTTAAAAATAAAGATAAAAATATTAAACCTTATACACAACATAAATTTGAAAAATAATAAGCCATAATATTTCAGTGGAAAGATACAACTTCAAATCAATTGAACAAAAATGGCAAAAAAAATGGGAAGAAAATAAAACTTTTTTTTCCAAAATCGATAATACAAAAAAAAAATTTTATTGTTTAGAAATGTTTCCATATCCATCTGGAAAAATTCATATGGGTCATGTTAGAAACTACACCATAGGTGATGTGCTAGCTAGGTTTAAGATTCTAAAAAATTTTAATGTTCTGCATCCTATGGGATGGGACTCTTTTGGTATGCCGGCAGAAAACGCTGCAAGACAAAATAATTTAGATCCGAAATCATGGACTGAAAAAAATATATCTATAATGAAATCTCAATTAAAAAAATTAGGTTTATCAATTGATTGGGATAAAGAAATATCAACATGTTCTCCAGAATATTACAAACATCAACAAGAATTTTTCTTAGAACTATATGACAAAGGACTAGTCTATAAAAAAGAAAATTATGTAAATTGGGATCCAGTTGATCAGACAGTTTTAGCTAATGAACAAGTAATTGATGGCAAAGGTTGGAGATCTGGGGCCCCTGTAGAAAGAAAAAAATTAAGTCAATGGTTTTTCAATATTACTAAATTCTCAAATGAATTACTTAATAGCCTAAATAGTCTATCAGAATGGCCCAATAAAGTAAAAATAATGCAACAAAATTGGATTGGTAAATCATATGGTTGTGAAATTAGTTTCAAAATCAACTCAAAAAAAGGAATAGAAAATATTAATTGTTATACCACAAGGCCCGATACACTTTTTGGTATGTCCTTTTTGGCTCTATCAATTGATCACCCAATTGCTAAATTTTATCAAAATGATCCGGATTTTAGAAAATTTAAGGAAGAATGTTCTAGGACTGGAACAACGGAAGAGTCGATCGCAATTGCAGAAAAACTTGGATATAGGACAGATTTAGAAGCAATTAATCCTCTCAATGAAAAAATTAAAGTCCCAGTTTATTTTGCTAATTTTGTTTTAATGGATTATGGTTTGGGGGCTGTTTTTGGATGCCCTGCACATGACCAGAGAGATTTAGATTTTGCAATAAAATATAATTTAAAAATTATACCAGTTGTAAAACCAGAACATAACGAAAATTTCGAAATTAAAGATGTGGCTTATACTGGAGATGGTAAATTAATTAATTCAGAATTTTTAAATGATCTAAAAGTTCCCTCTGAGTCAATTAATAAAACAATAGAACATCTTGAACAAAAAAAAATCGGTCGAAGAAAAACCAATTTTAGACTAAAAGATTGGGGAATTTCAAGACAAAGATATTGGGGATGTCCAATTCCAATTGCATATGATGAGAATAACAATCCAATTAAAATTCCTAAAGAAATGCTTCCAATAAAACTTCCTGAGATAAAAAAATTTAATTCAATGGGCAATCCACTTGAGGAAATGGAAGATTGGAAAAAAATTGAAATTAATGGGAAAAAATGCAGAAAGGAAACAGATACATTGGATACATTTGTAGACTCGTCTTGGTATTTCCTAAGATTTTGTTCACCCAAAAATTCAAACTACGGTTTCAATCAAAAAGATGCAGATTACTGGATGCCTGTGGATCAATACATAGGTGGTGTTGAACACGCAATTCTTCATTTGTTGTATTCAAGGTTTTTTATGCATGCCCTTTCACATGAAAACAAAAATTTTAATATAAAAGAGCCTTTTAAAGGCTTATTTACACAAGGTATGGTCTGTCATGAAACCTATAAAGACAAAAATAACAATTGGGTAAGCCCTGATGAAGTTATTACTAAAGATGGAAGGAAATTTTTAAAGAATGATAATAATCATGAAATCAAAGTAGGGCCTTCTGAGTCAATGTCAAAATCAAAAAGAAATACAATTGATCCCGAGGAGATTATTAAAAATTTTGGAGCTGATGCGGTGAGATTATTTATATTATCTGATAGTCCACCAGAAAAAGATGTGCAATGGTCAGATGAAGGAATGGTCTCTTCTTATAAATTTGTTCAAAAGTTGTGGATATTAAATCAAAAAATTTTAGATCAAATTAAGGTCACTGAAACAAACGAACAAAGTAAGGAACTTAAAAAAATATCTAATCAATTTATTCAAGATGTTGAAAATAATATAAATAATTTTAGCTATAATAAAATAATTGCGAACTTTTATGAGGTATATTCCAAATTAACTAAAATAGTTGAAAAAAAAATCAGCCGAGAAGACTGGATAAAGAATTACAAAGAAATCTTAATAGTTATGAGTCCTGTTATACCTCATTTTTCCCATGAATGTCTGGAAATGCTTAAGGTAAAAGAAGAAATTTTATGGCCATTGATTGATAAAGAGATTCTTATTGAAGAAAATGTAAACATAGTAGTTCAAATTAACGGCAAAACAAGAGGTATAATTAATACTAAAAAAAATATAAATGAAGAGCAACTTTTATCTGAAATAAATAAAGATTTCAAAATTAGTAAACATTTAAATGATAGAATTATAAAAAAAAAAATATTTATACCTCAAAAATTAATTAATATAGTCGTCAGTTGATGAAATTAAAAAACTTAATTTTAATATTTATATTAATAACCATTTATGGTTGTGGTTTTTCCTCTATTTATTCGAGTAATAACAGTTCTAATTTTTCTATAAATGAAATTATATTAGAGGGTGATAGTTCTTTGAATAACTATTTAAAATCGAATTTAATTA
Source organism: uncultured Pelagibacteraceae bacterium (assembly GCA_902529645.1). Taxonomy (GTDB): domain Bacteria; phylum Pseudomonadota; class Alphaproteobacteria; order Pelagibacterales; family Pelagibacteraceae; genus Pelagibacter. The sequence goes on from CABZXO010000002.1 coordinate 89,054, forward strand.
AATATCAAAATAAAGATACTGAAATTCAGTTTATTGTAAAAGTGGAAACAAATTATGAAAAAAATGTTTTAACAAAAAGTAAAACAGGCAAAATAACCAATTACGAATTAATAGGAGAGGTAATATTTGATATACAGCCAATTAATAAAAAAATATCTTTCAAAGAAGAAAAAATAATGGAAAGTATGTCAGATAAATTTCAGGAAAGAAAATATGAAAAAATCATAAAACAAAATTTTGCTAAATCATTTTCAGATAAATTAGTTTTTGAATTAGAATTATTAAAATGATTTTTAAGTATTATGATATAAAAAAAATTAATCTTGAGAAAAATAAAATTATCTTATTTTATGGTCAAAACGAAGGATTTAAAAATGAAACCATAAACATTTTGCTTAATAATAGTAATAATATCTCAACTTATGATGAAAAGGAAATTTTAGATAAATCTGAAAATTTTTTAGAAGAAGTATTTTCAAAATCGCTTTTTGATACAAAAAAAAAAATTATAATTAAAAGAACTACTGATAAAATTGTAAAAATATTACAGGAAATAAATTCAAAAAATCTTGACGATTTAACGATTATTTTAAACTCTGATAATCTTGAAAAAAAATCAAAATTAAGAACTTTCTTTGAAAAAAGCAAAGATTATGTCTGCGTGGCGTTTTATCCGGACACTGATCAGACTATGTCAAATTTAATTTTAGATTTGCTTAAAAGAAAAAAAATATCTTTATCACAATCAAATATCAATCTCATTGTTAGTAAATGTAATGGTGATAGAGAAGTTTTAAAAAATGAGTTAAGTAAAATTGAATTTTTTTCAAAAAATGGAAAAAAACTTACCACTGAAAATATAACAAAATTAATTAATCTTACTGAAGATCATAGCATTTCAGAGCTTGTAGATAATTGCCTTGCAAAAAATAATAAAAAAACAATTAGTATTTTGAATGAAAATAATTTTAATAGTGAAGATTGCATAAGAATTACAAGAGTATTTTTAGATAAATCAAAAAAAATACTCAAACTATCTAACGAATATAATAAAAGTAAAGATATTAATTTAACAATTTCATCAGCTAAACCTGCTATTTTTTGGAAAGATAAAGAAATAGTAAAACAACAAATTTACAACTGGAAACCAAAAAATATAAAAAACTTAATTTTTAAATTAAATGAAATTGAGTTACTTATAAAGAAAAATATAAATAGCAGTGTAAATTTAATTACCGACTTTATTTTAAAACAGTGTTCTTCAGAAATTAATAATTAGTTTTAATAATATCTATAATTTTATTTAATTGATCTAGATCTTTATACTCAAAAGTAATTTTACCTTTATTTCTGTTGTTATTTTGAATATCAACATTTAAGCCAATTTTATTAGATATAGATAGTTCAAGTGCAATTATATTTGTATCTTTGTTATTTTTAGATTTAAGTTTTTTATTTTTAAATAATTTAACAAAGTTTTCTGTTTGTCTTACAGATAGTTTTTTTTCTAAAATTTTGTTGGCTACAAAAGTAGCATTACCAAGACCAACTAAAATTTTAGCATGACCTGCAGTCAATTTTTGTGTCTCAATTAATTTTATTACATCGTCTGGTAATGTTAAAAGTCTTAAAGAGTTTGTAACATGGCTTCTGCTTTTACCAATAAATTTTGACACTTTATCTTGATCATATGAAAAATCATCTATCAAACGTTTGTAGCCCTGTGCTTCCTCAAGTGGATTAAGATCATTTCTTTGAACATTTTCTACAATAGCAAATTCCAAAGATTTTAAATCATCTGCTTCAGTAATAACTACTGGTACATCATGGAGAGAAGCTCTTTGAGCTGCTAACCATCTTCTTTCACCAGCAATTATTTCAAATTTTGATTTATCATCATTTGATTTTCTAACTATTATGGGTTGGATCACGCCTCTTTCTTTTATCGAATTTGTTAATTCCTCTAAATGAGTTTCGTTAAATATTTTTCTTGGTTGATATTTATTGGGCACTAAGTCACTAATAGGTATATGATTTTTTTGAGACTCTACTTTTATTTCACCTATCAAGGAAGATAAGCCTCTACCTAATCCTTTTTTAATTTTATCCATTAAGCAGCACTACCAATTGTTGATTCTTGATTCATAAACTCGTCAGTAAAACTAAAGTAAGATTTACTGCCAGGACAGTTCTTGTCATAAAGCAATACAGGCATACCATGGGAGGGTGCTTCTGATAGTCTAACATTCCTTGGTATGACTGTTGAGTAAACTTTTTCACTAAAATAATCTCTAGCTTCTTTCTCAACTTGAGATGAAAGTTTATTTCTTTTGTCATACATAGTTAGAAGTATGCCCCGGATTTTCAAATCTGGATTTAAACTAGCTTTAATCCTTTCGATCGTTTTCATTAACTGAGTTAAACCCTCTAAAGCAAAAAATTCAGTCTGAAGTGGTACCAATAGAGAATTTGAACTTACAAGTGCCATTACCGTCAACAAGCTTAAAGAAGGTGGGCAATCGATCAAGACATAATCATATGATCCTCTAGAATCGTTTAAATATGCGTTTAATTTAGTCTTTAGTATAAAAGCCCTGTTACTATCATCAGCTGTCTCTAGTTCTAAGCCCGATAAGTCAACATTAGATGTGATAATATCTAAATTTTCAAACTGTGTTTTTTTAATCACCTCGCTAATTTCTCTAGTTCCATTCAAAACCCCATAAATTGTATAACTTGAGTTATCCATATTAGATAATCCTAGACCTGTAGTAGCATTTCCTTGGGGATCTAAGTCGATTACTAAAATTTTTTTATCTATTTGAGACAAGCCAGCTGCAAGATTTATCACCGTAGTGGTTTTTCCGACCCCACCCTTTTGATTAATGACTGAAATAATTTGCATTTAATTTTTTTTACAATCCCTTCAATTTTTTTTTTTAATTTTTTTAATATTTATTAAATAAGAATCTTCACTTGTTAAACTTTTTTTTTCCATATAATCCATTTCCCATTTCTTTTTAGAATTATCAAAAATTTTTTTTCCATTCTTTCCGATAAAAAAAATTAAATTTTTATATTTTGAAAAATTTTCATATACTAAATCTAAAACAACTGGCATTGGTTTGAATGCTCTAGACATTATTGTTCCTGTTTCTAAATTTTTTATTTCAAAAATATTTTTTTGAAAAACCTTTGTATTTAAATTTAAATTTTTTGAAACTTCCTTTAAAAAATGGCTTTTATGGTAACTTTTTTCATAAAGATGCACATTCATATTGTTTTTCATATTTTTTAGTATAATTGCCACGATTATCCCTGGCATCCCCCCTCCTGAACCTATATCTGTGGTTGTATTACTATTTAAGTCAACGAAATCAATAATTTGTGCAGAATCTATAATATGACGGTCAATTATAGCTTTTTTTGATGCTGTATTTTGGCTAATTATGTTAATTTTTTTATTTTTTTCAAGAATCATAGATATATAGTTTTCGAAGTCCAAAATTGTTTCACGTGAAACATTTAAGTGATTGATTCTAGAATAAGAATTTAAAATTTCATTATCCATTAAGCTATATGCTTAATAGACTTTCTTTTGACATGTGACAACAAAATATATACGGCTGCAGGAGTTATTCCATCAATTCTTAGAGCTTGGCCCATAGTTTTAGGCTTAATTTCTTTAAATTTAGCTTTTACCTCATTAGATAGGCCTGATAGTCTATCATAATTGATTTTATCGGGGATAATTAGATTTTCATCCCTCTTAAATGCTAAAATATCAGCTTTTTGCTTCTTTAGGTACCCACTATAATGAGCATTTATTTCTACTTGTTCGTCAATTTCTTTACTAAAAAAAGGTATATCAGACCATATTTCCCTAATTTTACTCATATTAACCCCTTTTTGAGTTAAAACTTCGCTAGATGATCTCAATATTCCGTCTTTTGCAATTTTAATTCCAAATTTCTCTGCTTTGGAGGGTGAAATCTTAGATTCTTTCATTTTTCCATTTATTTGTCTAATTTGTTCAAATTTACTCAAATATAAGTCTTTTCTCTCATTACCTATTAAACCAATATCAATTCCCTTTGTAGTTAATCTTTGATCAGCATTATCTGATCTCAAACTTAATCTATATTCTGCTCTTGATGTAAACATTCGATATGGCTCAGCCACTCCTTTTGTCACCAAATCATCTATCATTACTCCAATATAAGCGTCAGATCTATCAAGAATAAATGGTTCTAATTTTTTAACAGATAAGGCAGCATTTACTCCTGCTATAAGGCCTTGAGCAGCAGCTTCCTCATATCCTGTTGTACCGTTAATTTGTCCAGCAAGATAAAGATTGCTTATTTTCTTGGTTTCAAGGGTTAAGAATAGTTCACGTGGATCTATATAATCATATTCTATTGCATATCCTGGTCTTAGTATAGCAACATTTTCTAAACCATTGATATTATTACATATTTCTTGTTGAACATCAGCTGGGAGTGATGTGGAGATACCATTTGGGTAAATTGTGTGATCATTTAGACCTTCTGGTTCTAAAAATATCTGGTGACGAACTTTATCTGCAAATTTTACTATCTTATCTTCTATAGAAGGACAATATCTTGGTCCCACTCCTTTTATATTGCCTGAGTACATAGCACTCTTAGATAAATTCTTTTCTATAATTTTATGAACCTTCTCATTTGTGTATGTCATTCGGCAGGATACCTGTTTGTTCAAATTTTTTTTTGTTAAGAATGAAAAGAAATAAGGATCGTCATCTGCAAATTGTTCCTCTAAGTTTTCAAAATTAATAGTTCTTGCATCTAGTCTTGGTGGAGTTCCAGTTTTTAATCTTCCAATTTTAAAATTATATTTAGCTAATTGTTCACTTAAACCTGTAGAGGGTTTTTCATCGTATCTTCCAGCAGGAGTTCTTTCATCACCTATATGTATCAAACCATTTAAAAAAGTGCCTGTTGTGAGTATTAACTTATTCGATAGAACTTTCTTACCTTCTTTAGTTTCAAACCCATTTATTGAATTTTTATTGAAAATAAACTTTACTACTGGATCTGAAAAAACACTTAAATTACAATAGTTTATCAATTTTTCTTGCATATATTTTCGATATAATGACCGATCTGATTGAGTTCTTGGTCCTCTAACTGCAGGCCCTCTACTTCTATTTAATAATCTAAATTGTATACCTGATTTGTCTGCTATATCTCCCATAACACCATCAAGGGCATCTATTTCTCTAACCAAATGGCCTTTGCCCAAGCCTCCTATTGCTGGGTTACAAGACATCTCACCGATTGTTTCTATTTTATGAGTAAATAAGGCAGTGTTCACTCCAAGACGAGCAGAAGCTGCTGCAGCTTCACATCCAGCATGACCCCCTCCAATTACAACAACATCAAATGACAAATCATTTTTCATAACCCAAATCTATATGTGATTATATAATTTACAAGATAGGCTTTATTTTTTGTAAATAAGCCCTATTTATCTATGTTTTTAGGTAAAAAAACCAAAATAACCAGCAAAATTAAGTATTATTTACCAATGCAAAAATCGTTGAAAATACTACCTAATATCTCCTCTACATCGACTTGTCCAACAATCATACCCAAATGTCGAGTAGCTAATCTTAAATCTTCTGCAGCTTTATCGTAATCTTCGATTTCTTTTTTTTGATTAAAGTTATTTAGATGATCCAAACACTGTTGAAGATGTTGCCTGTGTCTCTCTCTTGTAATGAAAATATCATCACTTGTAAGAAACTTATTTTTTAAATTATTTTTTATTTTTAATATTAATTCCTCAATATTTTTATTTTCTTTGATTGAAATTAAAACATGATTTGTTTTTTTAATTTCAGGATCAATATCTTTTTTTAAAAGATCAGACTTGTTTACAACTAAAATTGCATTTTCATCTAACAAATCCTTCAAAACATCAGTAAAATCAGTGCTTTTTGCATCAACCACAACAAGCTTTAAATCTGATTCTTCAGCTCTATTTAGAGATAATTTAATTCCTTTTTTTTCTATCTCATCTTTAGAATCTCTTATTCCGGCTGTATCAGAGATTATAACGGGATATCCGTCTATGTTTAGATGTGTTTCAATTACGTCTCTAGTGGTACCTGCTATTTCAGAAACTATTGCTACATCACGATTGGATAAATGATTGATCAAACTAGATTTTCCAGCATTTGTTGGACCAATAATAGCAATCTTGAAACCTTCTCTAATTCTTTCTCCAACTTTTTTATCATTTAATATTTTTCTAATTTTAGTTATTATTTCATCTGAACTATTTTTAATTTCATCTAAAATATTATTTGGTAAATCTTCATCTGGAAAATCAATTTTAGCTTCAATATGAGATAACATTTTTAAAAGTTTTTCTCTTAAAAAATTGAATTGATCTGCTGATTTTCCATTCATAATTTTAATTGCTTGTTGTCTTTGAATTTCAGTTTCCGACGAAATTAAATCAGCAATACTCTCTGCTTTGAGTAAATTTATTTTTCCATTTTGAAATGCTATTTTTGTAAACTCACCTGGTTCAGCTAATCTACAATTTTCTATATCTGAAAGAGAAGAGTGTAGAGCATCCACCACAGCTTTACTTCCATGAACCTGTATCTCGGCCATATCCTCACCTGTGTAGCTCTCAGGGCCAGGGAAGCATATAATTATACACTCATCTATTAGCTCATAAGTGTTGATTTTATTGATTTTTCTTAATGATGCCACTCTTGGCTTGGGTGGGTCTTTTCCAGTTAAAAGTTTGATTGCTCTAAATGTCTCTTTTCCTGAAATTCTTACTACAGCAATACCTGAAATGCCAGGCCCACTAGATAGTGCATAAATTGTCATAAGATAATTATACTTGGTTTTTTATAAGTTGGAATCAAGAATGTTAAACATCTCAGATAAATATTTAACATAAGCTTCATTAGATTTAATTGAAGACTTATAAATAGGCTGACTTGCTTGTGCAACACTTACTGTTTGAACGGGAGTCTTTTTATTTTTATAAAAATTTAAACATTCTGGATCCCAGGGTAAATCACAAAATGAAATTATTTTTTTAACCTCAGTTTCTGGTGAATTTATAATTTTTTCATAATTTGCATCAAAAATATCATCTTTAAATTTAGATTTCCAATATTTCATTAATCTTGAATATAATACGTATTGCTCTGCTATACTTTTTTGATCGTATGCCCAGAACATAGTTGGCGATGAAAAATAATTTTTAAAAATCGATAAACAATTATCTTTAGGATTTCTGAAACAGTGAATAATCTTACTATTGGGAAAAAAAATTTTAATAAATCCAATCCAAATAAAATTTTGTGGGGCTTTATCAGTTACTATATGAGATTTAAAATTATGAAAATCGATTAAATTATTATACTTTTCATAAACCTGATTTTGTGAGTTTTTTATTTCATCCAGAATCTTTGATTTATTAAATTTAATACTTTCTAAAAAACTATATTTAATTATTTCGGAGAGATAATGAATTTCACCAGCACCATTTACAGAATTATGAGAGGCTATCATTTGTTCAATCAAAGTAGTTCCAGATCTTGGCATCCCACAAATAAAAATATTTTTTTTTGAATTTATTGATTTTGGCACACTAATATCTATAGAATCGAATAGCTTTATAATATTATCAAATAATTTTTTTGTATTTTCCAATTTAGGATCAAGATTATTTTTTTTTATAGAATTTGCTTTTTTTAAAAAAAGAAAAGAATTTTCAAAATCTTTAAGATCCTCATATGCTTTTCCTAGTGCAAAGAAAAGTTCTGTTTTTTGGTCTGAGTTTAAATTTTCAAAATTTTCATCATCAATCAATTTCCTCATTTCATTTAAATGCTTATTATCTTTATTATAGTAAATCATTGAGCTTAAAAGTTTATGCGCTGTAGTGTTGAGGGGCTCAATACTAAGAATTTTTGACAAATAAATTTTTGAATCGTTCATTTCACCTAAACCTTGACAACAAACAGCAAGATTTAACAAAAGATTGATGTTTTCAGGCTCTATTTTTATAGCTTTAAATAATAATTCTTTTGCTTGTTCATATTGATTAATTTCTCTTTTAAGATTTGCATAATTATTTAAAGCTTTAACATTTTTAGTGTCATTACTAATAATGGTTTTATATAAATTTTCTGCCTCCTTAAATTCTAATAAGTTTTTATAAGAATTTGCTAAATTATTCATCGCTGCATAATTATCCTCTTGCACAAATAATGATTTTTTAAAATAAATTATTGATTTTTTTGTTTGATTACATTGCTGCAAAATCAAACCATGTAAATTTAAAACATAAGAATTATTAGGAAATTTTTTAACTAAACTCTCACATTTTGACAACGCCCGTGAAAATTTATTTAAACTAATTAAATTATTTATTTCAATTATTCTGTTTTTAAGATCCATAAAATATTTGGATAAAAAACATTTTAATTATGCGGGTTTGTTCATAGAATTGAAAAACTCAGCATTATTTTTTGTATCTTTTAATTTAGAGTTTATAAACTCAATTGCATCCATTGTTCCCATGGGTGCAATTATTCTTCGGAGAACATTCATTTTTTGTAAATCATTTTTATCAAATAATAATTCTTCTCTCCTTGTTCCTGATTTTGTTATATCTATTGCCGGATAAATTCTTTTATCTGCAATTTTTCTATCTAATATTGTTTCGCTATTGCCTGTTCCTTTAAATTCTTCAAAAATTACTTCATCCATTCTGCTTCCCGTATCAATTAAAGCCGTAGATATAATTGTTAATGAGCCGCCTTCTTCAATATTTCTCGCTGCGCCAAAAAATCTTTTGGGTCTCTGAAGTGCATTTGCATCGACACCTCCTGTTAGAACCTTTCCTGAACTTGGTATTACAGCATTATATGCTCTTCCTAATCTTGTTATTGAATCTAATAATATAATTACATCTTTTTTATGCTCGGTTAGTCTTTTAGCTTTTTCGATAACCATTTCAGCTACTGCTACGTGCCTTTGGGCTGGTTCATCAAAAGTAGAACTAATTACTTCTCCTTTTACAGTTCTTTGCATATCTGTTACTTCTTCAGGACGCTCATCAATCAACAGCACCATTAAATAACATTCCGGATAGTTTTTAGCTATTGAGTTTGCGATGCTTTGCAAAATCATTGTTTTACCAGCTTTAGGTGGGGAGATAATTATAGATCTTTGTCCTTTTCCTATTGGGCTAACTAGGTCAATAAGTCTGGGGGTTAAATCTTGTTTTTTATCAACTTTCGTAGTTTCAACTTCCATTACCAGTTGCTTGTCTGGATATAACGGTGTTAAGTTATCAAATGCAATTTTGTGTCTGGCTTTTTCTGGTTCCTCAAAATTTATCTTACTAACCTGTAATAACGCAAAATATCTTTCTCCTTCTTTGGGAGCTCTTACTGGTCCTTCGACTGTATCTCCAGTTCTCAAACCAAATTTTCTAATTTGGCTTGGGCTAACATAAATATCATCCGGTCCTGGAAGGTAATTTGACTCCATCGCTCTTAAAAAACCAAAGCCGTCTTGTAATAACTGTAAAACTCCTAAACCAGTAATTTCCTCTTTTTCGGCAACCTTTTTAAGGATTGCAAAAAGTATTTCTTGTTTTCTCAAGGTACTAGCATTTTCTATGCCAAGTTCTTCTGCTTGAGTGATAAGTTGTTCAGATGATTTTAGTTTTAGTTCTTGAATATTCATGATTGGTTGTTTGATAAGGACTTATCAATTTATGATAATATATATACTGCTGTTGTTATTTCAACCCTAGATTGGCTTAAAAATAGCTAAAAAAACAACAATAATTAAGATAATAGTTGGAATTTCATTAATAATTCTAAAAAATTTTGCAGATCTTGTGTTTGTAGAATTTTTTAGCGCAACAAGACATTTTCCTAAATACCCATTATATGCTGATAACAGTATTACCAAGGCAATCTTAATTTGAAACCATAATTGAGAGAAAATATCTGTTCCATTAAGATAAATTAATACTAATCCAAAAACCCAAGTAAAAATCATTGCGGGCCGCATGATATAAAAAAATAATCTTTTTTCCATCACCTCAAATATATCTGTTGCTTCTTTTTTTTCTTTATTTTCAACATGGTAAACAAAAATTCTAGGGAGATACAAAAGGCCAGCCATCCAAGAAACAAATGCAATTATATGTAAAGCTTTAAATAATAAATACGAATTCATATATCAAATATTTCTTTCAATTAAGGACTTTAGTAAAATGATATGGTCATTATTATCATTTAAACAGGGGACCATATCAAAATTTTCTCCTCCTGAATTTATAAAGCTTTCTTTAGCTTGAATTTGTATTTCTTCTAGAGTTTCTACACAATCAGATGCGAAACCTGGACAAATTGTAAGAACTTTTTTAACACCCTCTTTTGGCAAACTTTCTAAAGTCTTGTCAGTATATGGCTGAAGCCATTCTTGTGGGCCAAATCTTGATTGAAATGTAGTTTTTATTTTAATTGAACTAAATTTTTCAGAGATAAGTCTTGTTGTTTTATGACAATAACAGTGGTAAGGATCGCCTTTATCAAAATATTTTTTTGGTATCCCGTGGTAAGAAGCTATGATCAGATCTGGTTTCCAGTTAATTTCATTTATTTTTTTATTAATTGAATTAACAAGAGCATCTATATAAAGTATTTCGGATTCGTAATGAGGAATTATTTTTAAAGAAGGTTGCCACCTCATTTTCATTAAAGTTCTGTATACCTCATCACAAACTGTTGCTGTAGTAGCTGCTGCATATTGCGGATAAAGAGGAAGTATTACTAAGTTTTCACAACCCATTTTATGTAATTTATGAATCTTGCTCTTAATACTGGGATTTCCATATCTCATCGCAAAATCTATAACTATGTTTTTTTTTGATAGTGAATTCGAAATTTTCTCACTTTGCTTTTTCGTATAATAAAGTAGAGGCGATATATTTTCATCCTTCATCCATATTTCTTTATATGCTTTAGCGGTTTTAGAAGGTCTAAAGTTTAAAATGAACAAATTCAAAATTATTTGCCAAACTAACGGGTTTACTTCAATAACTCTTCTATCCGAAAGAAATTCTTTTAAATATCTTCTTATATCAAACCAGTTAGTTGAATCGGGTGTACCTAAATTAATTATAAGTACTCCTGTTTTACCATATTTTATAATTGGATGATTTTTTTCAATCATTTAAAATCTTTTACAGTTTTGATTAAATTTTCAACCATTTCTGGGTTTGTTTCGGGTAGAATACCATGACCAAGATTAAATATATATGGATGATCTCGAAAAATTTCTAAATATTTATAAGTCTCTTTTTTTAATATTTCTATATCCGTTAACAAAATTTTTGGGTCAAGACCGCCCTGTATAGGTATATTTATATCTTTAAGTATCCTTTTTGGATCAACATTATAATCGATACTTACAGCATCAGGTTTAACAACATCACAAAATTCTTTATAATTTTTTATTTCTCGAGGAAAACATATCACTGGTACATTTAAAGACTTTACATAATTTACTAGGTTTAGAGTCGGAGAATAAACATAATTAGGTAAATCTTTTTCTTCTAACAAGCCTGCCCAACTATCAAAAATCTGAATTACATTTGAACCATTGTCGACTTGGTTTTTTATATGAACTTTTAAGAATTTTTCAATAATTAATAAAGTTCTGTTTATTAAAAATTCATCTTTAAAAAAATCTTTTTTTAAATTTTTTTTAGGAGACTGTTGATTAATCATATAAACCAATAATGTCCACGGGGCACCAACAAAACCAATAGTATTTTTTTTATGTAGATTTTTGTCTGAACTAACTTTTTTTATTGCCTTATATACACGATGTATTTTTTCTACAAAGTCAATTTCATCGATTTTAATAATTTCATTTAAATTTAATTTTCCTAGCTTTGGACCAAAATTTTTCTCAAACTCCACCTTTTGACCTAATCCATACGGAAGCATTAGGATATCTGAGAATATTATTGCAGCATCTAGGTCAAATCTTTTTAAAGGTTGTAGAGTTATTTCTGAAGATAAATCATCATTTAAACATAAATTAATAAAATTAGGATTTTCTTTTCTAATTTTTCTAAATTCCGGTAAATATCTCCCAGCTTGTCTCATTATCCATATAGGATTGAAAGAAGTATCTTTATTAACTATTACTTTGTTTAAAGGTTTCATAAATAAGTATTATTAATCATTGTAGTTGTAATATATCTTGTGAATAAAGGTGATTATTTTTTATAGACATAATTTTCACAATTTACCAACATTCTACTTAACAAAAATTGTTTAAAATGAAGCTTTTTTGATCACATTAATTCTTGTGGATTGTTTTATCCTATTTATTATTAATGTTAATAAATAGCATTTTTTACAAGGTTAATTTAAAAAATTTAAAATTGTGTAATTTAATTAAAATAATACATATTTATTAACAATTTATTCATGAATAATACATATCAAATATATTTAATCTCTGATTCAACCGGCGAAACTTTAGACAGAATATTCTTAGCTCTGAAAGCTCAATTTTTAAACACAGAATATAAAGTACACTCTTATTCTTTTACAAGAACAGAAAATCAGATACTTAAAATTTTAGAAGACGCAAAAAATAATCCAAATTCAATAATATTATACACTATTGTAGATAATAGCTTGGCTAAATATTTAGCGAATGTTAGTGAAAAAAAAAATATTCCATGTTTTGGTGTTTTAGGAAATTTAATTTTAAATTTTTCAAAAATATTAAATCAAAAAGCAACACATGAGCCAAGTGGTCAACATATATTAAATGAAGAGTATTATGATAGAATTGAAGCAATTCAATTTACTATGAACCACGATGACGGAAATTTAATAGACGAAGTGCATAAATCAGATATAATTCTTGTGGGCGTAAGCAGAACAAGCAAAACACCTACCTCTATTTATTTAGCAAATAAAGGATTTAAAACATCAAATATTCCTTTAGTAAACGAAAATTCATTACCAGAAACACTTAAAAACAATCCCAAGATGGCTTGCGTTGTTGGGCTAAGCACAGAACCACAAAGGTTAGCAGATTTGAGAAAAAATAGAATGAATTCCTTAAAAGAAACAGAAAACATCCAATACACAAATTTAGAAACTATTAAAAAAGAAGTTTTAGAAGCAAAAAAAACGTTTCAAAAATATAAATGGCCATCTATTGATGTAACGAGAAAATCTGTCGAAGAAACAGCGGCATCTATTATTAAAATTCATGAAATATATCTAAATAATGCTAAATAAAATTATACTCGCATCTAAAAGCAAAGTAAGAAAAGAAATACTAGATAAAAATAATATTGAATGTACTGTTGAGCCGTCAAATGTAGATGAAGATATTGTTAAAGCAAGTTTATTGAAAGAACAGGCAAGCCCTGAGATAATTTCAAAAAATCTTGCTGAATTAAAAGCAAATAAAATTAGTATTAAAAAAAATGATGAAATAGTGCTGGGAGCAGATAGCGTAATAGATCTAGATGGTGAATTAATATCTAAACCCAAAAGTAGAGAACAGGCAATGGAAATATTAAAGAAACTTAACGGTAAATTACATTTTTTAATTAGTTCTGTCTGCATATCAAAAAATGGATCAATGATTTGGAATTATACCGATAAAGCAAAACTAACCATGAAAAAATTTTCTGATGAAGATTTAGAAGATTATTTATCCAAAATACCTGATGAAACTCTTTATGCATATAATGTTTATCAAATAGAAGGAGAGGGAAGGAATTTGTTCGAAAAAATAGAGGGCAGTGAAGATACGATTATGGGGCTTCCTGTAAAACGAATAAAGGAATACATGGGTTCTTTACAATGAAAAAATATTTTGTAGTTGGGAATCCTATTGATCATTCCTTATCACCCAAGCTTCATAATTTTTGGTTTAAAGAAAATAAAATTAAAGCTGTATATGATAAAAAGAAAACAAATGAGAAAGGTCTTGAGTCTGTAATTTCTGAAGTTAAAGAAAAAAAAATAAACGGAATTAATGTTACCGTTCCATTTAAAAAATTAGTAATTCCTTATTTAGACAAATTAAGCCCTGAGGCAGAACAAACTCAATCAGTAAATACAATAATTCTAAACAACAAAAACTTGATGGGACATAATACAGATATTATTGGTTTTACTAAAGCAATTAAAAATTTAAACTTTAATGTTGAGGGCAAAAAAATTTTTATTTTAGGTGCAGGTGGCGTAGTTCCTTCAATAATTTTTGCTTTAAATAAAATGAATGTTTCAAAAATAATTATTAGTAATAGAACCAAAAAAAAGGCAGAGAATTTAAAATCACAATTTCACAATTTAGATATTTTAAACTGGGGCGATATAGTTGAATTTGATATGATTATAAATGCTACTAGTTTGGGATTAAACAAAGAGTCCATTAATTTAGATTTTTCGAAATTTGGGAGGAATAAATTATTTTATGATATAATTTATAATCCAACGGAAACAAATTTTTTAAAAGAGGGAAAAAAACTTGGTAATAAAATAGAAAATGGTAAATTAATGTTTATTTATCAGGCATTTGAAGCATTTAAATTATGGCACGGAATTGAGCCCAACATAAATGCTGATACTCTTAAACTTTTAAACAATGATTAGAATCGGGATTTTAGGAGAAATAGGTGCTGGGAAAAGTTATGTAGCTAACAAATTTGGTTATCCAGTCTTTAATGCAGATCTTGAAGTATCCAAGATTTACAAAAAAAATAAAAATATATTTAATAAATTAAATAAAAAATTACCAAAATATATATCTTCTTTTCCAATTGATAAAAGCGAGGTTTCCAAAGCAATATTGAGTAATAATTCTAATTTTAAAAAAATATTAAAGGTAATACATGCAGAAGTAAGAAAAAAAATGAACTTATTTTTAAAAAAAAATAAAAATAAAAAGATTGTAATTCTAGATATACCATTATTTTTAGAAAATAAAATCTATAACCAAAAAAAGGATATCCTAGTTTTTGTTGAATCCCCAAAAAAAGAGATAAAAAATAGATTAAAAAAAAGACCAAATTTTAACAATAAATTATTTAAAAAATTTAAACAAATTCAATTCACACCTGTATACAAAAAAAGAAAAGCACAATTTATAATTAAAAATAAATTTACAAAAAAATCTGTTAGGATAGGAATAAAAAATATTTTAAGTAACATTCTATAAATGAAAGAGATTGTATTAGATACAGAAACTACAGGAATATCAATTAAAGAAGGACATAGGGTTGTCGAAATTGCATGTTTAGAGTTAGAAAATTTAATACCTACTGGAAATAAATTTCATTGCTGTATTAATCCTCAAAGAAAAGTCTCAGAAAAAGCTTTTGAAATTCATGGATATAGTGATGAGTTTTTATCAAAGCAAAAAAACTTTGATGATATTAAAGAGGAATTTCTTAATTTTATTGAAAACAAAAGATTAATTATCCACAATGCTGAATTTGATTTATCTCATTTGAATAATGAACTTTCTCTTTGTGGTAATGATAAAATAATCAATGATGTTATAGACACTTTAGTTTTAGCAAGGGATAAATTCCCTGGATCCCAAGTCAGTTTGGACGCGCTTTGTAAACGTTATAGAATTGATAATTCAATGAGAACTAAGCATAATGCATTACTAGACTGTGAACTTCTAGCAAAAGTATATATTAATTTGACAGATCAAAAAGAACCAACTCTAGATTTTCATAAAAGTAATGAACAGAACAATAATGAAAATTTAAATTTGAACGTATCTTATTTTAAAAAAGTAATTTTACCTAAAAATGATGAAATCTTAAATCATAAAAAATATTTAAAAGAAAAACTAAAAAAAAATTACTTTAATTAAATCTTTGATTATATAATTTTTCAAAATCTATTTTTTTTTCAAATTTGATATCAGGATAACCTGAATTATGAATTAAATTTAAAAAAGATTTTTCTAGGTTGGGATAAATTTTTAATTGTGAGTCACATAATATAATTTTCTCAAGTTCTTTTTTATCTACAACACTATCATCAACCTTTATTACAGTTGCATAAGTAAGCTCGAAGAATGATTTTTTTTTATTACTCTCTTTATCCTCGAATTTCATAATAGTATTTATTTCTACCATCTTATTTTTTAAAGCTTTAGAATTAATATCTATGTTGAGTTGATACTTTGAAATAAAGTCTCTGACAAATATATATGTTTCGATATCTTTTGTTTCACTGGACATATCTTTGATATATTGAGCTAAAATTTTAAATTTTTTTGTCATCTTCGTCTTCTATATCTTCAAAGTCTCCTTCAATAAAATCATTTTTTAGATTTTTATTTTTTTTTTTATTATTTAAAAATTTTTTAAACACTATTTTTCTTGTGACAGGAAAAATTAACAAAAACCCTATTAGATCTGTTAAAAATCCTGGCATGATAAGTAATAAAGCAGCGAAAGCAATTCCCGCTCCAGATAAAATCTCATAGCTTGGAGGTTCATTTTTACTTAATTGAATAAAGCCCGACTTAAGTGTTTTTAGTCCTTCATATTTTGCATAATAAACACCAACTATAGCAGTTAAGAAAATCAACAATATGGTAGTAAAAGCACCAATTGCAGAACCAATACTAATAAAAAGATAAATCTCAATTATAGTTAAGCTAATAATATATATTAATATTGAGCCCATTTGTCCTTAATCTAAATTGCTAGTTGAAATTAATCAACAGAGTAATTACTATAAAGTTATGAATTACAGCTTTGAATATATTGATATAATTTTGTTAGCAATGATAGCTGGATTTATTTTTCTTAGATTAAGAGGAATACTTGGTAAAAGAACTGGATTTGAAGGCAAAGCATCCTCGCAGCTTAAAGAGGTATTAAAAACTGTAAATCAGGAACAGCCAAAAAAAATAAATGAAAAGTTTGATGATGAAGCTCAAAAAGAATTTCTTAAAGGCGCTAAAATTGCATACGAAACAGTCATAACCGATTTTAGTGATAACGATAATAAAATAACTACCAGCAAGTCATTGTTGAATAACGAGATATTTAATCAATTCAATCAAGCACTTAAAGAAAGAAGTTCCAGAGGCCATTATGCAGAAATAACATTTATAGGTGTAAATTCAGCAAAAATAAAAGAGCATAAAAAAATTGGAAAAATTTTAAATGTTACAGTTGATTTTATTGCAGAAGTAATAACCTGCATAAGAGATAAAGACAAAAAAATTGTGTCTGGCGACCCAGAAAAGATAAAGAAAATTTACGATACCTGGGTGTTTTCTAGAGATACGACATCTGCAAATCCTAACTGGCAGCTTGTTAATATACTGACATAATTGAAAAATAATATTTCAGATAAAGATAAGAAAGATTGGGATGAATTTACTAAGAGTAAAGAAAAACTACCAAATAAAGATATTAAGTATAGGGAAAACAATAAAGTCAAAATAAGATCAATTGATTTGCATGGTTACACTTTAGATGGAGCAAATAAGGCTGTAGAGGATTTTATAACCAAATCATTTGAAGAAAATGTAAATAAGTTGATCGTAGTTACAGGAAAAGGACTTCATTCAGATAATGAAAAAGATCCATATGTTTCAAAAGACTTTGGTATTTTAAAATATTCTATTCCTGAATTCATTTCAAATCACAGCAATTTAATGGGCATGATTAATGATATGACTGATGCGAAAATAGAAGATGGTGGCAAAGGTGCATTTTATATTTTTTTAAAAAAAAATAAAATTACAAAATAAACTTTGAGAGATCTGTATCCTTAACGAGTGTATCTAAGTTTTTATTGATGTATTCTTTATTTATAATAATTTTTTCACCAGCACGATCAGTAGCTGTGAAACTTATTTCATCTAAAATCTTTTCAATAATAGTATGAAGTCTTCTGGCTCCAATATTTTCTACAGTTGCATTTACTTCTGAAGCTATGTTTGCAATTGCATCTATACCATCGTCTGAAAACTCTAAATCAACATTTTCGGTTTTTAAAAGGGCAACATATTGTTTAATTAAACTAAAATCTGGCTCTCTTAAAATTCTCTTAAAATCCTCACTTGTTAAAGCTTCTAATTCAACTCTTATAGGTAATCTCCCTTGTAATTCTGGAAGTAGATCAGATGGTTTTGCTAGCTGAAATGCACCAGAGGCAATGAACAAAATATGATCTGTTTTTATTGGACCGTGTTTTGTGTTAACAGTTGTTCCTTCTATTAAAGGTAACAAATCTCTTTGAACACCTTCTCTTGAAACATCGCCACCAACTCTGTCAGTTCTTGCTGAAATTTTATCTATTTCGTCGAGAAATACTATTCCATTATTTTCTGTTGAGAGTTTTGCAGCTTTAATAATTTTATCTTGTTCGATTAGTTTATCTGACTCGTCATTAATTAAAATTTCATGAGACTCTTTGACGGTCATTTTTTTCTTTTTTTCTTTGGTTCCCATTGATTTTCCAATCATTTCACCAATGTTGATCATTCCAACATTAGCTCCAGGCATCCCAGGAATTTCAAAAGATGTACCACCTGAACCAGTGTCGCTCACTGCAATTTCTATTTCGTTATCGTCCAAATCTCCGTTTCTAAGTCTTTTTCTAAAACTTTCTCTAGTAGCTAAACTTGCTTTTTTTCCAACCAAAGCATCTAAAACTTTTTCTTCTGCAGCTTTCTGAGCTTTTGCAAAAACTTCTTTTCTTTTCTTTACTTTTTCCATTGAGATAGCTATCTCAATTAAATCTCTTACAATTTGCTCTACATCTCTACCAACGTAACCAACTTCAGTGAATCTTGTAGCCTCAACTTTTACAAAAGGAGCTTCCGCTAGTTTAGATAATCTTCTCGAAATTTCAGTTTTTCCAACACCTGTTGGTCCAATCATTAAAATATTTTTAGGTAAAACTTCATTTTTCATTTCACCTTTAAGAGCTTGTCTTCTCCATCTATTTCTTAATGCCACAGCAACAGCCCTCTTTGCTTTGTTTTGCCCAACAACAAATCTATCTAATTCTGAAACTATTTCTCTTGGCGATAAAGAACTGACCAAAGAAGCTTCTTCTTTTTGATTTTTATCTTTTGGGTGTAGTTGTGTTACGTTTGATTTATCCATTATATTTTTTCAATTTTAACGTTATGATTTGTAAAAACACATATATCTGCTGCTACTTTGATTGCTTTTTTTGCAACTTCCTCAGCTGAAATGTTGCCTTCCATCAAAACTTTTCCAGCAGCTAGAGCATAATTTCCTCCAGAACCAATTCCTATCACGTCTCCCTCTGGCTCAAGCACATCACCAGTTCCAGAAATAATATAACTGTTATTTTTATCACCAACAGCCATGAGTGCCTCTAATCTTCTTAAGTATTTATCTGTTCTCCAGTCTTTTGCTAATTCAACAGCAGCTCTAGACAAATTTCCAGCATGTTTTTCAAGTTTACCTTCTAATCTTTCAAATAAAGTTAATGCATCAGCAGTAGATCCTGCAAATCCTGCTACTACATCTCTTTTTTCAATTTTTCTAACTTTTGAAGCTGTGCCTTTTACAACAGTATTTCCCATACTTACTTGTCCATCACCAGCAACCACTACTTCATTATTTTTTCTAACTAATACAATTGTTGTCATAATTGATAAATGGTAACTATTTTTGATACTTCAAGTGTTCAGACTGATATTGATATAGTGAGATTATGTATGTATACCATTAAAAATATATGGCTAGAAAAGGAAAAGTATCTCGAAAAACAAAAGAAACTAGTATCAATGTTGAGGTTAATATTGATGGTAAAGGAAAGTATCAAATTGACACTGGTATAGGTTTTTTAGATCACATGCTTGAACAATTGTCAAAGCATTCATTAATAGATTTAAAAGTAAAAGCTAAAGGTGATACTCATATTGATCTTCACCATACCACAGAAGATACAGGAATCGCTATAGGTGAGGCTTTAAAAAAGGCTGCTAAAAAATTTGTAGGAATAAAGAGATATGCTCACACCGTGATTCCAATGGACGAAACATTAACAAGAGTAGCTATTGATGTTTCAAACAGGCCCTATTTAATTTGGAAAGTAAAATTAAAAGTTGAAAAACTTGGCGAGATGGACACAGAATTGTTTAAAGAATGGTTTCAAGCTTTTTCTCAATCTGCTGGTATTACAATGCATATAGAAAATATTTATGGTGACAATAGCCATCACATAATTGAGTCTTGTTATAAGGCATTAGCAAGATCGTTAAGAGCTGCGTTAGAGATGGATCCAAGAAATAAGAAAAGCATTCCATCAACTAAAGGCTCATTATAAGTTTAATGAACGTCACAATTGTTGATTATAACTCGGGCAATATAAGTTCGGTGATAAACTCTTTTCAAGAGGTTGCTAAAGATAAGGTAAATATCGAGGTAACATCAGATTTAAATAAAATTAAATCTTCAGACAAAGTTGTTTTGCCAGGGCAGGGTTCGTTTAAGAGTTGTGTTGATGCACTTAAAAAAATTAACGGCTTAGTTGATACATTAAATGATTTTGCAATTAAAAATAAAAAACCTCTTCTCGGTATTTGTGTTGGATTGCAAATGTTTGCCGATATTGGATATGAAGAAACTGAAACCAAAGGTCTTGGGTGGGTTTCAGGTAAAGTGTCGAAAATAGATAACCTAAATGGAAAGTATAAACTACCTCATATTGGTTGGAACCAAATAAATATAGTTAGGGATAGTAAAATTTTTAAAGACATAGAAAATAATTCTCATATGTATTTTGTACATAGCTACGAATTTCATCCAGAAGATAAAAAAGTAATTTCTGCTACAACAGATTATTCCTCAAAAATTGTTTGCTCTATAGAAAAAGAAAATATATTCGGAACACAATTTCACCCTGAAAAAAGTGACAAAGCTGGACTTAAAATAATCAATAATTTTATTAATTTATAATGAGAATTTTCTTACTTTTTTTTTTAATATTAAGTCTAACGTCTTGTGCAAATACTAAAAAAAGTGAAATTGAAAAAAAAAATGAAAGAAAAGAAGAAATACCAATGAATGTTACAATGGAAACAACTATAAATATAAATTAATGAAAATATTTCCAGCGATTGATATTAAAGATAAAAAGTGTGTGAGGTTAGTCAAAGGAGATTTTGATAACAAAACTGAATATAAAATGTCGCCATTGGAACAAGCAGGGAAATATAAGGATCATGGCTTTAAAAACTTACATGTAGTCGATTTGGACGGGGCTCTAACAGGAGAAACAATTAATTTGGATATTATTCAAGAAATAGTAAGTAAATTTGATTTAAAGATTGAAATTGGTGGAGGGGTAAGAAATTTTGAAAGTATTCAGCAATATACTGATTCTGGTGTTGAAAAAGTTATTTTGGGAAGTGCTGCCATAAAAGATAAAAATTTTTTAAAGGAAGCTTGTGAAAAATTTCCAAATAAAATTGCTTTAGGTTTAGACGCAAAAAATGGATATTTATCTGTATCTGGCTGGAGGGAAAATTCAAATCAACTGATTTTAGATTATTTAAGAGAAGTGAATGATTATGGTACAAGCAGATTGATTTACACTGATATTAACAGAGATGGAATGAAAAGAAGTCCTAACTTTGAAGAAACATCTAGGGTTGCTGATATATCTAATTGTCCTGTAGTAATATCTGGTGGAGTTTCTTCAATTGAAGATATTAAAAAAGCTAAAGAATTAAATAATAATAACATAGAAGGAATTATAGTTGGAAAAGCTATTTATGATGGTGATATTAAATTGGATGAATTAGTGAAGGAACTTGATGCTTAAAAACAGAATTATACCATGTTTAGACGTTAAAAATGGACGTGTTGTAAAAGGAATTAACTTTGTTGATTTACAGGATGCAGGCGATCCTGTTGAGCAAGCTAAAATTTATTCTGATGGTGGAGCAGATGAAATTTGTTTTTTAGATATTACAGCATCAAATGAAAATAGAGACACTATTTACGATGTTGTAAAGAAGACTTCGAAGAAATGTTTTGTTCCATTAACTGTCGGTGGCGGTGTTAGAAGCGTTGAAGATATTAATAAATTACTAAATTGTGGGGCTGATAAAGTATCTATTAATACAGCCGCAGTCCAAAATCCAGAAGTAGTAGTTGAAAGCTCTAAAAAATTTGGTTCACAATGCATAGTTGTTGCAATTGATGCTAAAAAAAATTCTGATAAATGGGAGATTTTTACTCACGGCGGAAGAAATAATACTGGAATTGATGCAATTGAATTTTCAAAAAAAATGGTAGATAGTGGAGCAGGTGAACTCTTAATAACATCAATGGATAGGGATGGCACTCAAGTTGGTTATGATATCGATTTAATGTCAAAAATATCTTCGAAAGTAAATATTCCAGTTATTGCATCGGGTGGAGTTGGTAATTTAGATCACTTAGTAGATGGAATTAAACTAGGAAATGCAAGTGCAGTTCTAGCAGCATCAATATTCCATTATGGTAAGCATTCTGTAAAAGAGGCCAAGGAATATTTGGATTCAAAAGGAATTCCTGTTAGGATTTAGTATGCTTAGCACATTAGAAAACTTAATTAAACTTGTAAGAGAAAGAAAATCTTCTCCTGTCAAAGGTTCGTACACTAATAAGTTGCTTAATGACAAATCATTAAGCAGGGCAAAAGTTATTGAAGAAGTTAATGAATTAATTGAAGCTGTGGAGCTAGATTCAAACAAAATTCATGAGGCAGCAGATGTAATTTATCATTTGCTAATGTATTTAGAAGCTAATGATATAAAAATTGAAGAAGTAATGTCAGAGTTAGAAAAAAGAAAAAAATGAGTTACGATGACAATAATATTTTTGCAAAAATTTTACGGGGTGAGATACCTTGTAATAAAATTTATGAGGATGATTTTGTTTTGTCATTTCATGATATCAATCCACAGAAAAAAATTCATGCATTAGTAATTCCTAAAGGGAAATATACTAATTTAGATGATTTCAGTTTAAATGCCTCATCAAGTGAGATGGTAGGA
The DNA here is from genome assembly GCA_902529645.1 of uncultured Pelagibacteraceae bacterium. Classification (GTDB taxonomy): domain Bacteria; phylum Pseudomonadota; class Alphaproteobacteria; order Pelagibacterales; family Pelagibacteraceae; genus Pelagibacter. Next base: position 112,201 of record CABZXO010000002.1, read on the forward strand.
TTGTTAAAAGGTATCAATATTGTTGCGAAAAAACTAGGTATTTCAACAGAAGTAGGTAAGGGCTATAGAGCATTAGCTAATATAAGTGAACACGGTGGACAAGAGGTTCCTCATTTGCACTTTCATTTATTTGGTGGAGAAAAAGTTGGGAAAATGGTTGAGTGACCGAAAAAGTTGAAAGAAATTATTTAGAAATAAATTCAATTAAAGATCTTAAAGAAGGCCATAAACCTTCGGATGATTATACTTTAGATTTATTACATCCAATTAATTTTCAATTAAATAAATTTTTTTATAAAAATATTGGTAAAAAACACAAGTGGGTTGATAGATTATCCTGGTCCGAAGAAAAATGGATTAACTATGCTTCGTCCAAAACAGTAAGAACTTATGTGTTTAAACACCGAGATGATTTAGTTGGATTTTTTGAATTAATTTTTCATCCAGATAAGAATGAAACAGAAATTGCTTATTTTGGTATATTAGAACAATATCAAAATAAAAAATTAGGCTCTTATTTATTATCGGAAGCTATAAAAAAATCTTTTAATGGTTTTGTAAAAAGGGTTTGGGTGCATACATGCTCTTTAGATCATAAAAATGCTTTAAATAATTATATATCAAGAGGAATGAAAATTTTTAAAACTGAAATACTTCATGTTTAATTTTGAGAGGGTAGACTAAAAATATTTTTAGAAATTACTCTATTTTTTCTGATAGAGGAAAGATAAGTAATATTAAAATTTTGATAAATATCTGTATTTTGCCAACCAATCAAATCAAAAGTTTGATTGTCAAAAAAAATATTGATTTCATTATCATTTATTAAGAAATTATAGTTAATAAGTTTATTATCAATAATTCGCTCCTCAAGTTTTAAAATTTCATTAATTAGAAATTTTTTATCTAGTATAAAATTTAAAGGTGTCTTATCGAGTGGATATCTGTAGTAACTAACTCTTGTTTTTATTACTAAGGATTTTCCATTAGACACCATAATTTTGTTGTTACTTTTAGCATATTCACAAAATATTTTTTTTGGGTATTGAATTGTGCAGTTACCATTTTCAATTTTTCCATTAATATTTTGTTCGAATTTAAAGTCAAAATTATTAATATTAGATAAATTAGATATTATTTTTTCTTTATTATCTGCGTTTACATTTGATATAAAAAATAAAAAAAAGAAGATAAATATATATCGAACCATCAGAGAACATCTCTTTTGCCAACATGATTTGCTTTACTAACTACTCCTTCGGACTCCATCATATCAATAATTCTTGCAGCTCTATTATAACCTATTTGGAGCTTTCTTTGTAAAAATGATGTTGAGGCTTTACCTTCAGACCTAATTATTTCTACCGCTTGTTGATATAAATCATCTTTATCTCCAAGATTTTGATTTTCATTAATTTCTTTCTCATCAGCAAAATTTAATATCTCATCAACATAATCTGGTTCGGCCTGCGATCTTAATGAATTATTTATTTTTTCAATTTCAACATCTGAAACAAAAGGCGCATGTATCCTTACTATTCTATTCGCAGATGACATATACAACATATCTCCCTTTCCTAGTAATTGCTCAGCCCCTTGTTCACCAAGAATAGTTCTACTATCGATTTTTGAGGTAACCTGAAAAGATATCCTAGTAGGAAAATTGGCTTTTATTGTGCCAGTGATTACATCAACACTAGGTCTTTGCGTAGCCATAATAATATGAATTCCTGCAGCTCGTGCCATTTGCGATAATTTTTGAATATAATTCTCAATTTCTTTGCCTGCTACCAACATCAGGTCTGACATTTCATCAACGACCACAACAATATATGGCATAGGTAGTTTATGTTTTGAATTGTAACCATCAATATTTCTAACACCTTCTTTAGTCATTAACCGGTATCTACTCTCCATCTCCTTGACCACCCAACCTAAAACTGATGCTGCTTTTTTAGCTTCTGTAATAACTGGGCACAACAAATGAGGAATTCCTTCGTATGTAGATAATTCAAGCATTTTTGGATCAATTAAAATAAATTTACACTTTTCAGGAGTATGACGATAGAGAAGAGATAAAATAATTGTATTGATACAAACAGATTTACCCGATCCTGTAGTACCAGCAATCAAAAGGTGAGGCATTGAGGATAAATCGCCAACCAAAGGTTTGCCCGAAATACTTTTACCTAATGCAACAGGTAATTTAATTTCTTTTTTTTTAAAATCAGAGTTATTTAAAATTTCACTTAAATAAACATTTTCTCTTTTGTTATTAGGAAGCTCTATACCTATTGTGTTACTTCCTGGTATAGTTGCAATTCTTGCAGATTCTGAGCTTGTATTTCTAGCTATATCATCTGACAAGTTAATTATTTTGGAAACCTTTACTCCAGCTGCTGGTTCAAATTCATTCAGAGTTACAACAGGTCCACGACTTGTTTTTTTAATAGTACCATTCACACCAAAGTCTAGTAGTATTTTTTCTAAAAACTCAGGATCATTATTTTCATTTTTATCGATGTTATCCCTTTCTTTTTTTGTTGGCTCTTTTAATAATTCTAAACTTGGTAATCTAAATTTTATCTTATTTGTGTCTTTGTTTTCAGTTTTTATAAAAGGCAAATCTTCTTGTATTAGATTTTTAATTTCATCTTGTGGGATATACTCATTTATAATTTCATTTTTGTTAGTATAGTTTTTCTGATTTTTATTTTTAAAACTAACAATAATTTTCTTTAAGACTTTATAAAATTTTATAGGATGAAAATTAATACTTATCAAAAAAAATATTAAAACCAAAATTATTAAAATATAATAAAAAATATTTTCATTGAATTGAACTAGAGAAATTAAAAAAGTTTGATTTAGGTAAAATCCAACAAATCCCCCGTTTCCATTAATAAATAAAGTAAATGCATTTGAGTAAAAATAAGAAAAAAATAATGTACCGATTAAAATATAAAATATTGAAAAAAAAATATTTTCAATAATCAAGAAGAATTCTTTTGTTTTAAAAATATTAATTCCAGTAAAAATTAGTGTCAAAGAAAATAGGTAAGAAATTAACCCTATCGATTGAAAAAACAAATCTGATATAAAACTACCTTTATAACCTAAAATATTGTCTATTTCTTTAGTATCAGGAAAAATAAAATTTGGATCCTCTGGTGAATAGCTTAATAAAGATATTAATAATAATGTTCCGGCTATTAATACAAACAGTCCGCAAATTTCCACAATTCTTTTAATACCAAAATTAATTAATAAATTAGCTGTTTTTTTAATATCCATAAATATGAATCAATTTTATCACTTTGTATCATCTAATTTTTGTTGTTAAAATTAAAAATAATATGAAAGTTTGTATACTTGGATCTGGATTATCTGCTTTAACTTTAGCAAAAGCATTAGTTAATGAAAATATTAGTGTTGATATGGTTTCCTCAGAAAAAAAATTAAAAAAAAATTTTTCAAGGACTATTGGTATTTCTAAGAGTAATTTTGAATATATAAACAAAAATATAATTAATATTGAAAAAATTATTTGGAAATTAAAAAAAATTGAAATTTACAGTGATAACTTGAAAAATGAAAAGATATTGAATTTTGAAAATAATGAACAACTTTTTTCAATTGTAAGAAATTTTAAGTTATATGAAATTTTGAAAAAAAGCCTCCTTCAAAGTAAAATATTTAAAATATTAAAATCTCAAAAAAATTTGATTTTTCTCGATAAATATAATTTGATTATAAATACAGATTACTCCAATTTATTTACTAAAAAATATTTTAATAAAAAAATAGTAAAAACATATAATAGTCATGCGTATACTACTATTATAAAACATGAGAAAATAATTAATGACACTGCATTTCAAATATTTACTAAAAAGGGGCCTTTAGCTTTTTTACCAATTTCCAAAAATGAAACCTCAATTGTATATTCAATTAATGGAGTAAAAAATAATAACCATGAGTATGTTAGAAGTTTAATTAATCAATACAATTTTAAGTACAAAATAAAGGAAATTAAAAAACTTGATACATTTGAGCTGAAATCTTTTAATTTGAGATCTTATTATCATGACAAAATTTTAGCTTTTGGTGACTTACTTCATAGAATTCATCCACTTGCTGGTCAAGGTTTTAATATGACTATTAGAGATATGAATATTTTGATTAAAATAATTAAACAAAAAATTAATTTAGGTCTACCACTTGATAAATCTGTGAATGACCAATTTGAAAAAAAATTAAAACACAAAAATTATATCTTTTCAAATGCTATAGATTTAATTCATGAGTTTTTTAACTTAGAGAGAAAACATAATAATAGTTATTTGAGTAAATCAGTTAGTTTTTTAGGAAAAAACCCTTCTATAAATAAAATTTTTACCAAAATTGCTGACGAAGGAATAACTTTTTAGTTATTGGATTGTGGTATTATTGAAATTATCAAAAGTATAAGTAGTTAATATCTCAGATATTTTATTTTTTCTAATATCTAAGTTTTCCGTTTCTAATAAAACTTGTTTTTCTTCCAAGGAAAATGGAGAAGCCATAGCAAGAGCATTGATAGTTTCATCTAGACTTTGATTTTCTAAAGCTTTCCAATTTATTATAAATCCTTTTTTTTCAAATAATGATTTTAAATCTTTAAAAATCAATTCAAGATCAGAAAATTTTAAATTTTCTTTTTTATCACTTAAATCGTCACGGAAGTTTTTAAAATCTACCTCTAAAATTCTATAATTATTTTCGGTACTCATTTCTCTTATCGTTTTAAATCTTATCAAACCTTTGAGTTCAATTAAATATCTTCCATCTTCTGTTTCTCTAAAACTCGTTATTTTTCCAAGGCAGCCCACATTATACAATTTAGGTATTACCTTTCGTTCATTTGAATTTTTGGGTTGTATCATCCCAATGAACTTATTTGATTTCATACTATCATTGATCATATCAATATACCGTGGTTCAAAAATATTTAAGGGAACAGTTGTTTTGGGAAAAATAATAAAATTACTTAATGGAAATACAGGAATTTTATTTGGTAATTCTGCAAATGTCATATTGTAAGTTTATCTAAATTATTTTAACAGATAATAATAAGATTGGTATTTTTTTTCATCATATCTTTTTATCGCACTTCTCACTTGCAAAAAACTATTTGTTTTATTAAATAATTTATTGTTATTATTAAAATCCAGTAAGTCTTTTTTTGAGTTTATTTCACAAAATTTTAAAATTTTTTTAGTTTCTATTTCTTTTTGATTTGTCAGTTTATTTAAATCAACATCAATTATTCTATTAGGATATTTTTTTTTAAAATAATTCATAGTTTTTTTATACAATCTAATATAATAAATTATGTCTTCAATTTTATGACTCCAGGATAATTCAGGTAGCATGGTTTGATATATTGCAATTACCGCATCTTTAAAATTTCTATAAGTATGTACAAACTTCGAATTTGGAAAAAATTCTAATATAATCTCTATGTTAAAAAAATTTTCTAAAGATTTATCAAGGAATATGTTATTCTCGAAATTGTTGTATTTTTCGTTTAAATTTTCTTGAAAAATTTTCCTATTAATTTCTAGCTGATAATTTTTATTATCAAAATTTTTTGAGTAAATTTTATTACCTATCTGATTTAAAATTGATGTATTGATTGCATGAAATTCTCCAACTGAAGTAATATTTTCAGCATTATGTGTAATAATTGTCTCAACTAATGTCGAGCCTGATCTTGGCAAACCTACAATAAAAATATGCTTCGAATCATTAAATTTATTTATTGATTTAAAATTATCAGAAAATTTTGTTTTATTATAAAAATTTGAAATTATATTTTTATAATAAAAATTTGATTGATTATTAAAAACTAAATTTGCTTTGTAACATTGATTATGTGAAAGTGATAAATAATTTATTTCATTTTTAATATTTTTATTTTTTTTTTCTATTTTAGAAAAAATAAAATTAATTAAACTGTTATCAAAAAGAGATATTTTTCCTTCATTTTTTAATGATTTTAAATTCTTATAAACCTTAGGAGTTATATTATTAATATTAAGAGAAAATAAACCATAATATGATTTTATATCTTTAGAATTTAAAGATATTAAATCTAAATATAATCTTTCAGCATCTTTAATTTTTCCAACAGCTTGTAAACTTAGAGCTAAATTAAATAGAACATTTGGTGTATTCGGTTGAATTTGATTACATTTTTTAAAAAAAAGAATGCTTTTATTTAAGTCATTAAGTTCGTAATAAATTTTTCCAATATGAAAGTTTGCTCTTAAATCATTTGGTTTATCATTTAATATTGTTTTGAAAAAATATAAAGCTTTGGCAAATTGTTTATTTTTAATTAGTAATTTACCCAAATCATAAGACATAAATATATAAAATTAATTAAATAAATTTTTTTTTCTCATTTCGATTTTTTGCAGTTCAATATGTGAAAGATGATTAATTTCTATATTATATTTGTAAACTTTTTTGTAAGAATTATCTCCAATAATTTTAGCGTATATAAGCCAGTTCTTAATTATTAAAAAGTCTGGAAGATTGAATATATTTAAAGTGCTATTAAAGATTCTCTCTTTTTTATTTTCTATTATAAAATTTTCTTCATCAAATTTTTTTTCAATATCTGACCAATTTTTTTTATATATTTGATTAAAAACATTCTCATTTATATTTTTGTAACTCTCAAATTTTTCGTAATATTCAGTACAGCCGTGCTTTATTTCGATTTTATTTATATTTATTTTTTCCTGGAGGTCATTTATAATATTTCTTTTAATATTTGCTGCTTCAATTAAAGAATCACAAAAAATATATCCTTTGTAATTACCATTAACATTTTTTCTTAATTCAACAATACACTTTCTGATATTATCTTTTTCAAGAACTAAATTATTAAAATAAAAATATAATTTTAATAATTCTAAAACATTATTTAGATTTATTTGAACTTTATAGCAATTAAAACAAAATTTCGGAATTATTTCATGTTTTGCAAAAATATTTAAGTGTCTTTCACAGTTCAAATTTATTTTATTTTTCCTAAAAATTTGAGTATGTGGATAATTCAAATTAAAATTACCACTATTTAGAATTTCCTGGGATTTATTTAATATTTTTTTTATTTGAAAATTTTCTAAAAATATTTCTTTTGTATTTTTTAAATTTAATTTCTTAATATCGTCATTAATTTTTAAAATTAAATTTTGATTTTTTTTAGGTGCAAAATAGTTTAAAATATCGATTAGATTGTTTTTTAACTTATTGTTTTCAGGTACTAATTTTAAAGCATCTAAACAAAATTTAATAGATAATTCATAATTACCTAATAATTTATTTGTAACACAAAAATTTTCATAAGCAGGAACATATTTATTATTATCATCAATTGATTTTTTAAATAATTCAGAGGCTTCAGAAAATCTTCCAAGTTTATACAATGTAACCCCCATATTATTTAAAATTTCAAAGTTAGTTCTTTCTTTGGGAATTTTTTGATAATGTAGAAGTGATTTTCTCCAATCTTTTTTGTTTAAATAAATTAAAGCTTTTAATTTGTTTATATAATTAGCGTCTTCTTTTTTAGCTAATAATTTATCTAAAAATTCTAAAGCTTCGTTGAATTCTTTGTTTTTAATAAAATTAAAGACAGGTAGGAACAATTTTTTTGAAAAATTATGATTATTATTTTTTGTCATAAAAATTTTACTTTATATTAATTTTTATCACAGCTGCTAACTATTACTTGCAAAATTTAAAAAAGCCTTTAACTTTAGTACTTATATAATAAGCGGGCATAGCTCAGTGGTAGAGCGTCTCGTTGCCAACGAGAAGGTCGAGGGTTCGACCCCCTTTGCCCGCTCCATTAATAAGGTATTTTATGAGTGATTTAGCAAATAAAAAGTGTGTGCCATGTGAGGGAAATATTCCTCCTTTTAATGTTGATGAAATACATAAATATTTAAAAAAAGTTGATGGCTGGCAAGTTTTAGAAGATAAAATCGACGGTTTTCATTTAATAAAAAATTTTAAATTTGATAATTTTTTACAAAGTCAGGAGTTTGTAAATAAAGTTGGAGAAGTTGCTGAGTTAGAGGGTCACCACCCTGATTTATGGTTTGGATGGGGTTATGCAAAGATTAAAATATATACACATGCAATTAAAGGTTTAGCAGAAAGCGATTTTATCCTCGCAGCAAAAATTGATCAAATATCTAATGCCTAAAGTGTCTTGTCTTTGAAAAAAGAAGCACAGTATCGGTTTCATTAGCAAAATTAATTATTTCTTTATCTCTTATTGATCCAGATGGTTGAACAATCGCTCTAACACCAGATTGGACTAATTTTTCAATACCATCTATAAAAGGAAAAAAGGCATCTGAGGCAGCAACTAAATTATCATTTTGAAGATCAAATTTTTTCATTTTATTTATTGCTATTTGACAGCTGTCTAATCTACTTGGCTGGCCAGAACCAATTCCAACCGTTGTTTCATTAGACGCTAATACTATTGCATTTGATTTAACGTATCTGCATACATTAAAAGCAAATATAAGGTCTTTAAATTGTTTTAATGTTGGTTTTTTTTTGGAGACTATTTTAAAATTTTTGTTCGAAAATAAATTTAAGTCTTCTGATTGTACCATTATATCTTGGTTAAATGATACAAATTTTAGAAGTTTTTCTGCTTTATAATTTGTTCCGTCAACTAATCTTAAGTTTTTTTTATTCTTCAATATTTTTATAGCTTTATTATCAAATCCATTTGCAATTATTACCTCTATAAATAATTTATTTAATTCAACAGCCAAATTTTTAGTAATTTTAAAATTACAAGAAACTATTCCACCAAAAGCACTTATGGGGTCACAAGAAAGAGCGGATTTATAACTTTCTAAATTGTTATTTTTTGCAGAAACTCCACATGGATTTGCATGTTTAACTATGACTGTTCCTTTACCCTTTGGTAAAGATCTTGAAATTGTTAGAGCACTAAATATGTCATTATAATTATTGTAACTTAGTTGTTTTCCATGAATTTGTTTTAAATTTGTATTCGAACTACTTGAATAGATTGCACTTTGTTGATGTGGATTTTCTCCATACCTAAGTTGTTCTGTAAGATTTCCATGAAAAATTTTTTTATCTGGGAAAATAGTATTTGTTTTTTTATTAAAATAGTCTGAAATAACAGAGTCATAGTAAGCTGTTTCAGTGAAAGCTATCCTTGATAACTTTTCCCTAAAACTTGAGGAAGTGGATCCTTTGAATTTTTTTAATTCTTCAATTAATTCTTCATACTGATCTAAAGAAGTTATTACAGTTACATCATTATAATTTTTAGCTGCAGATCTAACCATTGTAGGACCACCCACATCTATATTTTCTATTATCTTTTTTTGATTTTTTGTTTTTTTAAGGGTTTCTTCAAATGGATAAAAATTTACAACAACTAAATCTATATTTTCAAAATTATTGTCTTTTAAATCTTTAAGATGAGATTTTTTTTCTCTTTTATTTAAAATTCCAGCATGTATTTTTGGATGCAGAGTTTTTACCCTACCTTCTAAAATCTCAGGTGAATTTGTGAACTCAGATACTTCTAAACATTTAAATTTTAATTTTTTAATTTCTTTATATGTACCACCAGAACTAATTATTTTAATTTTATTCTTTTTTAAAATATTTAATAGTGGTTTTAAGTTTTTTTTATTAGATACAGAAATAAGAGCTGTTTTGATTTTTTTCTTCATTATAATTTACTGATCTCCCACTTTATTATCTGCTCTTTTTCATTATTCATTCCTGAGATAAAAATATTCTGGTTTTCTTTATATGAATTTTTATCACCGAAATATAAACCATTATCAATATTAATATCAAAATTATCACAACTAAATTTCCAACCCTCTTCATCTATTTCAATTAGTATAGATTTGTTATCTTGTGTTTTCATTACTTTTGAGCTTGGATCAAGATGAAACCTAATATCAAATTTAATTTCTTTATCAGGTGTTTTTCTAAATAATTTATCATAACCAATAAATTTCATTTGTTCTGGATAAAACTCAATCTGTCTCTCATAATTTGTTCCAAATTTAATTAGATATCCATCATGTTTACCCGAAATTTTCCAATAATTATTTTCATAAACTACATTTTTTTTTGATACTTTCAGTCCTTTATTTATAATTAAACCTTTTTGATTCCTAGTAAAATTGCAAGAAGAATAATCCTCAATGGTTAAAGCACAATGAAGAGATGTGCTTCTAGATAATTTATTAAATTTATTATTTCTATCTGAGTAATAACCAGCATTTGAAATTAATTTTTTTTCATTTGAAAATATCTCAAACGATAAGGCACCTGCTTGATAGTCATTGGAAAAGGATTTATTGGGACTAGATCCAATATCAGCAGCAAGAATTATTTTTTTATTTTTTAGTACTGCATATCCACCAAGTTCATTGATTTGATTTTTAAAAGTATAACCAAACCTTTTTAAATATTGATCAAATTCTTTATTTTCAGAAAAATAATTACCATTAAAAAATATATCTTGTTTTATATTTTGCCATATAAAAGCGTAACTTGACCCTAAATAATAAATGTTTTCATCAATATATTCAGGAATTAAACTTTGAGATTCTTTAAACCACTCCCTAATAATAATAAAATATTTTAAATAAAATATAAGTTGTCGGATATTTCTTGATTTTGGAAACCCTTGATTATCAATCGAGGATTTAATGATATTTTTCAATAAATTTAATCCATTTACAAGATATTGTTTTTCATTTTTGTAAGCTAATCCAGTTAAAATAATTGCAGCACACCCAACCATTTTATTCTCCACTTCTTTTGAGTTATTGATTTCATTTAACAAGTGATTAGTTTGTTTTTGAATCATATAATTAAAGCTGGATCTATATTCTTGGTCACTGTCTTCATAAGTGAGTTGGTGATTTGATAACCATGAAATAATTCTTTTTGCTGTTAAATTAAATTCCCAGCTTTTTTTCTGATATTTACTATTATTTGAAATCCAATTTTTTATAACTGTTTGTGTAGTTTTTTTTGAAGATTTTAAATCTAAGCTAAAAAACCAAAAAAAATTATTTAATTTTTCATAATCCTTTGAGCTTAAATTATTTTGCCAAAGTGACTCGGTAGCAAAGTCTTCAATTTTGTATTTTTTATTCTGGTATTTAATTATAGACGAAAGTAAATGAGGGCTTGGTTTATATTCAAAACCATTATCAAAAGTTTTTGATATTTTTTTTTCGTAAAAATTTGAATTTTGATAAATTGATTTAAAACTTTCTTTTATATTAAAATAAAATTGACCTAAAATGCCTAAGGAATTTGTATTAATCATTAAATTATTTTAATTTTAATAAATTAATATTTTTCTTTATATCTCCATCATTACTTTTGAACACTGTAGTACCGGAAACAAGAATGTTTGCACCAGCATCAATTGCACTTTTGCAGTTATCAAAATTGATTCCACCATCAATTTCTATGTCAAAATTTAACTTTTTTTGCTCCCTTATTTTTTTTAATTCTTTAATTTTATCTAAAACTTCTGGCATAAATTTTTGCCCTCCAAATCCAGGATTTACACTCATAATCAGGACTAAATCTATTTGATCTAATAAATCTATTATTAAATCAATTTTAGTTTCAGGATTAAGCGAAACTCCAACATTTTTATTTTTTTCTTTTATTTTTTTAATTGAATTTTCTAAATTATCAGTTGCCTCAGGATGAATAGTAATAATATCTGCTCCCGCATCAGCGTAAGCATCTATATATTTATGCACTGGTGATATCATCAAATGAACATCAAATATTAATGAACAATGCTTTCTAAGAGCTTTAATTACCGGAGGTCCTATTGTTAAATTAGGAACAAAATGACCATCCATCACATCTACATGAATCATATCAGCCCCACCTTCTTCAAGTCTTTTTATCTCTGTACCTAACTGACTAAAATCAGCCGATAGTATTGATGGTGAGATTTGTATATTTTTCATTGATTACTAGATTAACTAGTATCAATTTTAAAAATTAAATGAATTAAAAAATTGATAAATTTGTCTAGAAATTTCACTCTCCAAAGGAAATGACAACATTCCCATGACTGAATAGCCTAAGATCCAAGGCATTATATAAAATCTAATCATGTAGAAAAACCAAGCAACATACAAGGGCACCAATGGCCCAATGATAAATGAGGGTGTTATTGGTTTAAATAATTTTATAAGAGGATTGGTGTATTTCACAAATACTCTCATGAAAAAGAATTGAGAATCCTCTCTTTGAAAAATATTCATCGCCACTCTTCCAATTAGAGTCCACATGATAATTCCAAGTAAATAATCAATAAAATATATTAAAGGATGAAAATTTGCTGACATTTAAATTTTATATTGGAAAATGTATTTAAATAAAAGGGGCGAAATTAATCGCCCCTTTAAAAGATTTATTTAGTGTGATTTACCAAGAATTGATTTACCACTTGGTACACGTACATCATCAACCATTTTTTGAGTAGCTTTATCTGGTTCTGCAGTCATTAAACTAACTACTACCATTAAAACTAAACTAACAGCTGATCCGAAGATACCAAATGTTAACTGTGTAATTCCTAGGAATCCGCTTCCACCAGTTCGTACCCAAACTAAGTACCATGCACCGGCGATTAGACCACCTAGCATACCAGCAATCGCACCTTGTCTATTAGCTCTCTTCCACCATACACCAAGTACAAGTGGGAAGAACAATCCAGACATCGCAAAATCAAAAGCCCAGATAACCGAACCTAAGATTCCTTGAATCTCCATTGCTGCAATAGTTGCTCCAGCAAAACCAATTATTACAAGTAATACCCTAGCAACAAGTAGTCGTTTTGCAGTTTCCGCTTTTGGATCAATGATCTTATAGTAAACATCATGTGATATAGCGTTTGCAATCGCTAGAATCAAACCATCAGCAGTAGACATGGCAGCTGCCATACCTCCTGCAGCAACTAGACCTGAAATTACATAAGGTAATCCAGCTATCTCTGGTGTTGCTAATACAACGGCTTTACCACCCATGAAGAACTCATTTAATTCAAGAGTTCCATTTCCGTTAAAGTCGCTGATAAACATTAGGTTTGCTTGGTTCCAGTTTTGGTACCAATCTATCGCTTCCACTTCTGCAAATGTCTTACCGATAATACCAGTTGGTAAATTCGGGTCTATCAATGATAACTTAGATAATGTAGCTAACATTGGAGCAGAAGAATAAAGTAGGAAGATAAAGAATAATGACCAACCTACTGATTTTCTAGCTGCTTTTACACTTGGAGTAGTAAAGTATCTCATCATCACGTGTGGTAATGAAGCTGTTCCCATCATCATCGCTAATGCTAATGAAATAAATGCCCAAGGTGTAGCGTTAACTGCAGAGTGAGCTTTAGTTATTCCTGCTAAGCCTTTCGGTACTGATTTTAGATCAGCAGCTGCGTTTTTAACAAAACCGAACTGTTGTTCTAATTCACCAATTCTAGCTACCTCATCAGCTAACATAAAGTGAGGGAAGAAACCCGCACCCATTTTGTTACTGATCCAGAATACTGGAAGTAGGTATGCTATAATTAGTACAATATATTGTGCAACCTGTGTCCAAGTTACCCCTCTCATACCACCTAACATTGAACATAATAAGATACTTATTAGTCCAACATAAACTGCGTATTGGAATGGGATATCAAGTGCAACAGATGCAATAGTACCTGTAGCGTTAATTTGTGCAGTCACATAAGTAAATGAAGCAACAGTTAAAACTACAACTGCGCTAAATCTAGCTAAATTACCACCGTATCTAGTACCTATAAAATCTGGAACTGTATAACAGCCAAATTTTCTCAAGTATGGTGCCAATAAAGATGCAACAAGCACGTAACCACCAGTCCAACCTACAAGTAGAGCCATATAGCCGTAACCTTTAAAGTAAATACCACCCGCCATTGCAACGAATGAAGCACCAGACATCCAGTCTGCTGCAGTCGCCATTCCGTTGAAGACCGTTGGTACTTGCCTACCAGCTACGTAATATGCATCTGCTTGGGCTGTTCTTGATAGCCAACCGATTAATGCATAGATGAATACAGTAAATGCAACGAAAGCGATACCAATCGCTTTTGCAGTCATACCCATCTGTTCAGCAATTGCCATGATGATTATGAAACCTATAAATCCTCCAGTATAGATTCCATAAACTTTTGGCAAATTATCTATGAAATTACCTTTCATTATTCGTCCTCTCTTTCGCTAAAGCCGAACTCTTCATCGATTTTTTCTTGTCTATTCGCAAACCAGAAAATCAGGATTACGAAAGCACCAAGAGATCCTTGACATGTAAACCAGTATGTCCACGGATAACCGAAAGGTCCTGTGACCTCGTTCATTTCAGCTCCAAAGAGAAAGATGCCAATTGAGAAAACAAACCAGATTGCCAGTGTTATAAATAACAATCCCCTGGTTTTTTCCCAGTGTTTTTGTTGATTTGACATTTATACCTCTCTATTTAGTTATAACTGGTTGAAACCATAACCATTATGAAGGTTTTGAAAAGACCTAAAATTCACCATATAAGGTACTTATTTACTTACTTTTTTAAGATATAATTGGCGCACATACAAATTTACATGGGAAAATACAAATTAACTTGGAGAGACATAAAACTTGAGGATTTCAAAACATATTTATTCGCCATGTTTAAGGCGTTTATTCCAAAGAAAAAAATAAAAACTTTAGATGAATTAGAACAATTTATTCAAACTAAATCTGCCTGGGCTACTCAAGTTACTTTATATAATTATCTAAAAACTAGAATGGGAACAAGATATGTTCTTCATTTTGATAATGATGAATTTATGACATCAGTAAATCTTGCAAAATGGAATATTTATTCAGTTGCATTACAAGATTTGACTTTTTTTACTTTTTCATATTTGAAAGTTAATTTTAATTATAAGGACATTGATAAAGCAAACGAAATTTTTAATAAAATTTTAGATGATGAAATTTCTAATAAAATGCCATTAGATATTATTGATGAAGCTAGAAAAAATTTTGATGAACGATTAGAGAAAATAAATTGGGATGAGTATTATCAAGACTTACCTTTTAATCCTAGTGCTCTTTCTTTATATAAGTGGGCTCCAATTGCAGAAGAATTAAAAACTTTAGATCGAAAGATTGTTTTAAATTCGATGATTTTAAAATGGGATGTTGTTAAACAAGAGTTTAAAGATTTAATTAAGTTTTAAATATTTTTTCTATTATCTACTAAACTATCGACAACACTTGGATCTGCTAAAGTAGTTGTATCTCCTAATTGACCATGCTCATTAGCAGCAATCTTTCTTAAAATTCTTCTCATTATTTTTCCTGATCTAGTTTTAGGAAGGCCTGGAGTAAAATGAATAAGATCTGGAGTTGCTAAAGGGCCAATTTGTTTTCTAACCCAAAGTTTTAAATCTCTTTCAAGTTCGCCTGTTTCTGCTTCTCCAGCGTTCAAAGTTACATAACAATATAACCCATTACCTTTAATATCATGGGGATAACCAACTACAGCGGCTTCAGCTACTTTTGGATGAGCAACAAATGCACTCTCAATTTCCGCAGTACCTAGGTTATGTCCTGAAACAATAATTACATCATCTACACGACCAGTAATCCAATAATATCCATCTTTATCTCTTCTACATCCATCACCAGTAAAATATTTTCCGTTAAATTGAGAAAAATATGTATCGATAAATCTTTGATGATCACCATAAACAGTTCTCATCTGTCCAGGCCACGATTGAGCTATACACAATCTTCCTTCACCAGCCCCTTTAATTTCTTTTCCATTTTTATCAACTAATACTGGCTTTATTCCATAGAAAGGTTTTGTTGCAGATCCAGGTTTAAGAGGAATAGCACCTGTTTGAGGAGCAATCATAATACCCCCAGTTTCTGTTTGCCACCAAGTATCTACAATTGGACATTCAGAATTACCTACAGTTTTATAATACCACATCCATGCCTCTGGATTTATAGGTTCTCCGACCGTTCCTAAAAGTTTGAGTGATTTCCTAGATGTTTTTTTAACTGGTTTATCTCCTTCACGCATTAAAGCTCTGATTGCAGTTGGTGCAGTATAAAAAGTATTCACCTTATATTTATCAACTATTTGCCACCATCTTGAGCTATCAGGATAATTTGGAATTCCTTCAAACATAATAGTCGTTGCACCATTCGAAAGTGGCCCATAAATAATATAACTATGTCCAGTTACCCAACCGATATCAGCAGTGCACCAATAAATATCTTTTGGTTTATAGTTGAAAATATATTGATGTGTCATTGACGCATAAACCATGTAACCACCAGTAGTATGAAGAACACCTTTAGGTTTACCTGTCGAACCAGAAGTATATAAAATAAATAATGGATCCTCTGCATTCATTTCTTCAGGTTCACAATGATTAGGAACGTCTTTAATTAAATCATGATACCAAACATCTCTATTTTGATCCCAATTAATATAATTACCTGTTCGTTTTACAACAATACATTTCTTTACATTTGGGCAACTCATTAAAGCTTCATCAACTGTATATTTCAGTGGAATAGTTTTTCCACCCCGCACCCCTTCATCTGCAGTTATTATGTATTCAGATTCGCAATCATTCACTCTTCCCGATATAGATTCCGCTGAAAAACCTCCAAAAATAATAGAATGTACAGCACCAATTCTTACACAGGCCAGCATTAAAATTGCTAACTCTGGTATCATAGTTAGATAAATTGTTACACGGTCACCTTTTTTAATTCCTAATTTTTTTAAACCATTCGCTGCTTTAGAAACTTTTTGATGAAGTTGTTTATAAGAAATCTTTTGACTGTCTTTTGGATCATCTCCTACCCAAATAATAGCAGTTTTATCTTTTTTATCTTTTAAATGTCTATCAATACAATTTGCAGAGGCATTTAAAGTTCCATCCTCAAACCATTTAATTTTTACTTCTTTTGTACTGTATTTTACATCTTTGATTTTTTTATATGGTTTTATCCAATTAATTCTTTTTCCTTCTTTTCTCCAAAATTCATCATTACTCTTTATAGATTGAGAATATTTTTGTTGGTACTTAATTTTATTCGCTAAACTACTTTTAATCCATTCTGGTTTTGTTTTAATAACAATTTCAGGAGGTGTATTTCCGTTTTCTTTTTTTGCTTTAATTCTTTTCTTTATTTTTTTTGAAGATTTTTTTCTAACTTTAGGTTTTTTCTTTACCTTTTTTGAAGTTTTTTTACTAACTTTAGACTTCTTTTTTCTTACCTTGCTTTTCTTTTTCTTTTTTTTTGGCATAGGTTAATTTTTTTTTTAAATTCTACTCATGTTATTTATAATTTTCCAGCTTTTATAATCAACAGGCATTACAGAAAGCCTACTTTGCTTTATCAGAGCTAAGTGGCTTAAATCCTTATTTTTTTTGATATTTTCAAGTGTTACAGGCTTAGAAAATTTACTTTTAAATTGAACAGTTACAGCAACAAACCTACCTGTCTTATCAGTTTTATCTATATAATACTCTTTAGTGACTTTTACGATTCCAACTATTTCTTTTCCAATATTTGAATGATAGAAAAAACAAAGATCACCTTTTTTCATACTCTTTAAGTTCTTTGCAGCTTGATAATTTCTAACACCATCCCAAGGTGCACCTTTAATTCCAGCTTTTTTTTGTTGATCAATTGACCAAACATCTGGTTCGGATTTAAGTAACCAATATTGCATTATAATTGAACCCCAGCACCTTTAAGAAAAGCTGCATCTTCATCTAAAGGCCATCTTGGTTTTGCTGGATAATCTAAATTATTAAATTTATTTATTTTAAATTTTTCCAAACCTACAATTGCAATCATTGCTGCATTATCTCCACAAAACTCTATAGGTGGAAAAATACTTTTATAATTATTTTCTTCACATAGATTAATTAACATAGACCTAATTTTTTTATTTGCTGCAACTCCTCCAGCAATAACAAAAATTTTTTCATTTAATTCATTTATTTTTTCAAATTCATTAAAAGCAATTTTTGTTTTTTTATGTAAAATTTCCTCAATTGTTTTTTGAAAAGATGCTGCAAGATCATATTTATCTTGTTCTGATTTAATTGATTTACTTATCTTCAACACAGCAGTTTTAAGACCTGCGAAAGAAAGATTACATCCTCCTTTGCTGAAAATTGGTTTTGGTAAATCGTATTTTTCTGGATCACCTTTTTTAGCTAAAATTTCTATTTGAGGTCCTCCTGGAAATTCTATTCCTAAAAGTTTTGCCGTTTTGTCAAACGCCTCACCTAATGCATCATCAATAGTTGTTCCTAATCTTTTATATTTACCAAGGTTCTTAACACTTAAATATTGTGAGTGCCCACCCGAAATTAAAAGAAGTAAATATGGATAATTTAAATTTGTATTTAGTTTTGGACTTAAAGCATGCCCCTCTAAATGATTAACAGCAATAAAAGGTTTATTCATTGCTGTTGCGAAAGCTTTACCAAAACTTAACCCAACAGATAAACAAACAATTAATCCAGGACCAGCGGTAGAAGCAACTGCATCTATTTCTTCAATTTTTCTTCCACTTTCATCAATAGCTTTTTTGACAATCCAATCAATTTTTTCAATGTGTGAACGTGCTGCTAGTTCAGGAACTACACCACCAAACTCCCTATGAACCTCCACTTGGCTAGAAACAATGTTGGATAAAACTACTGGGTGTCCTTCTTCATTTTCGGTTACTAAAGAAGCCGCTGTTTCATCACAACTAGACTCTATTCCAAGAATTAAGGGTTT
Organism: uncultured Pelagibacteraceae bacterium; assembly: GCA_902529645.1. Taxonomy (GTDB): domain Bacteria; phylum Pseudomonadota; class Alphaproteobacteria; order Pelagibacterales; family Pelagibacteraceae; genus Pelagibacter. Next base: position 131,154 of record CABZXO010000002.1, read on the forward strand.
TTTGCTCATTCAAATAGTTTTTAATAATTGTACAATCTTTATACAAGTAAGAAATAATTTTTTATGAGAAAAAAAATAATAATTGGATCTAGGGGTAGCAAGCTTGCCTTACTTTATGCTAAACAAGCTAAAGATAAGATTATTGAAAATACTGACCTTGGTAATGAAGATATTTTAATTAAATCAATTACAACTAAAGGTGACGAAGTACAGGATATAAGATTATCTGAGCTTGGTGGCAAAGGTTTGTTTTCTAGTAATATTGAAAAAGAACTTCAGTTAAAAAATATTGATATTGCAGTCCATGCACTGAAAGATATGCCTGCTAATGAAACAAAGGGACTAACAACAGACTCTTTCCTTGAAAGAAATGATCCTAGAGAGATTTTAATTACAAAGAACAAAAAAAAACTTAAAGACTTAGATCAAAAGTCAATTGTTGGTACCTCATCATACAGAAGAGAATTTCAAATAAAAAAAATTAGAAAAGATTTGAACTGTAAACTAATTAGAGGAAATGTAGATACTAGAATTAGAAAATTGAATGAAGGGATGTATGATGCAATTATCTTGTCTTATGCTGGTATCAAATTTTTAAAATTTGAAAAAGAAATCTCTGAAATTTTTTCAGCAGAAGAAATAATTCCTAGTGCAGGACAAGGCGTAATTGCTCTTCAGTGTAGGGAGAATGATGATGAGACAATTTCTATTTTAAACAAAATTAATCATGAGGAAACATATAAAAGAGCTCACCTTGAAAGAAATATTTTAAAAGTTTTAGATGGAGATTGTGAAACAGCAATTGGCGCTCATGCAGTGGTTGATGGAGATAAGATTATAGTGGAGGCTGAACTTTTTTCTTCAGACGGTAAACAAAGATTTTATGAAAAAAAAGTTGGTAATTTGAATGAGTTTAAAGAAATTGGTAAAGAGATTGGAATACTTTTAAAAACAAAATCAAATAAATCATATAAAAGATAATATGCATATTTTGTTAACTAGACCACTGGAGGATTGTTCTGATAAGATATTAAAATTTCAATCATTAGGACATCAAGTTTCTCATCTTCCATTAATAAGAATTGAAAAGGTTAATTATGAAGAAATTAACTTTTCTGAATATGGTGGAATTGTTTTTACTAGTGCAAATGCAGTAAAATTTTTAAACACAGTAAAATTAGATAAAAATATTAAATGCTTTTGTGTTGGAAATGCTACAGAAAATAAAGCAAGAAGTCTTGGTTTTCAAAATACAATTGCGGCTGAAGGAAATGTTATAAATTTAAAGGAGTTAATTATACAAAGTTATGAGTCCAAAAATAAAGAATTACTTTACGTTAGTGGTGAAACAATATCTGTAGATTTAGATCAACAGTTATTAAGTGAAGGTTTTAAGGTAAAAAGAATTATTAATTACACTGTAAATCATAATCAAAAATTTGATGAGAAATTTGTTAATGAATTAAAATTAAATATGCCCGATATCGTCTATGTTTACTCTCAAAATAGTGCGTCAAGTTTCTTAAATTTCATAAAGATTTACCAAACCGAAAAATTATGGATGAATACAAATTTGATGTGTATAGGCGAAAAAGCCTCGTCAATACTGAACGAAATTAAATGGAAAAAGATTTTTCTTTTTAACCCTGGAGAAGAAGAGTTTTTGTTATATAAAATTTAGAAATGGAATTAATTAATAATTTTTCAGAGATATTTTTATCAGTATGGAATAAAGGTATTCTCGGTGTTGACATCTTTCAAATCTTAATTGGTATTGGAATATTTTTACTATTCTTAATTTTTAGAGGTCTAATAAGTAAATTAGTTATTAAAAAATTAGAAATTATCTCGAAAAGAACAACGAATAAATTAGATGATACTTTTGTTCAATCACTTGTAGGCCCAGCAAGATTTTTACCAATTGTATTAGGATTTTTTATTGCAAGCTACTACATGACTTTCTCACTCGAAGGAAGAGAAGTGGTAGATACAATTAATAGAACGCTGATCACTATTTTAATTTTTTGGGTAATTCACCAAATCATAGAACCAATCTCATACATACTTAGTGGTTTAGACAAATTGTTAACAAGAGAACTTATAGGCTGGATAATTAAATCGCTAAAAATTTTAATTTTTATTTTAGGTTTAGCAGCAGTTTTAGAATTGTGGGGAATTAAAATAGGTCCAATAATTGCAGGTCTTGGATTGTTTGGTGTTGCTGTAGCATTAGGGGCACAAGATTTATTTAAAAACTTAATATCAGGAATTTTAGTTTTAGTTGAAAAGAGATTTAAAATTGGTGACTGGATAGCTGTTGAGGGTATTATTGAAGGTGTAGTAGAAAAGATTGGATTTAGATCAACAACAATTAGAAAGTTTGACAAATCTCTTGCTATTATTCCAAATTTTCAATTTGCCGAAAATGCAGTTGTAAATGTAAGTGAAACTTCAAATTGGTTAATCAGTTGGATTATTACACTCCAATATGACACTACGGTAGATCAGTTAAAAAAAATTAGAGATGAAATCGAAAGTCACATTAATTCAAGCGAAGATTATAATACCTCAATTGGTGTTGCGGTAAGAGTTGATAAATTTTCTGATAGTTCAATAGATATGTATGTAAGATGCTTTACAAAAACAGGAAGTTGGAATAATTGGCTTGATGTAAAAGAAAGATTAGCAATTGCGATTAAGGAAATTGTAGAAAAAAATAGTGCTTCATTTGCTTTCCCAAGTCAGTCGATTTACGTCGAGAAAAAATGATAGCTATTTTTTATTTAGTTTTACAAATTTTAAAATTGTACTCTTATGTTGTAATCGCTAATGTTATTGTAAGTTGGTTAATAGCTTTTAACGTTCTTAATACTCAAAATAGGTTTGTGTATGCAATTTTAGAGTTGAGTTACAAATTAACCGAGCCCTTCCTGAATAAAATTAGGCGTTTTTTGCCAAATTTAGGTTCACTAGATATTTCTCCAATCATTCTTCTTTTATTGATTTGGTTTATCGAAATGTGTATGAAACTGTACATCGCACCAATGATTTTTTAAGAAAGAAATATGATTTTAATTGATGGAAAAGAAGCAGCCGCAGAATTAAGAGCAGAGTTAAAGGAAGAAGTTGTAGAGTTAAAATCAAAACATAATAAAGTACCAGGTTTAACAGTAATATTGATTGGTGATTTAACACCTAGTCAGATTTATGTAAGAAATAAAGAGAAGTCAGCAAATGAGGTAGGAATAAAATCTGAAGTAATTAAATATCCAGACTCAGTTGAAGAAAAGACTGTTCTGAAAAAAATTAAAGAACTAAATAGTGATGAAACTGTTTCAGGAATTTTAGTTCAACTTCCTTTACCTAAGCATATTGATAAGCAGAAGGTTATAGAAGCTATTGATCCCTCAAAAGACGTAGATGGATTTCATCCAATGAATGTAGGTAATCTTTCATCTGGTTATGAAAGTTCGATACCTTGTACTCCGCTTGGATGTTATCTGTTGATAAAAAAAATTGAACCTAATTTAAGTGGTAAAAAAGCTGTGATTGTGGGCAGATCAAATTTAAATGGTAAACCAATGACACAACTTCTTTTAAAAGAAAACTGCACCGTAACTATAACTCATTCAAAAACTAAAGATTTGAAAGCTGAATGTTTAGAGGCAGATATAATTGTTGCAGCTGTAGGTATACCTGAACTTGTTAGAGGTGATTGGGTTAAAAAAGATGCTATTGTTATTGATGTTGGTATAAATAAAACTGACAACGGTATAGTTGGTGATGTCCATTTTGACGAAGTTTCTAAAAATGTAAGAGCACTTACACCTGTTCCAGGTGGTGTAGGTCCAATGACTATTGCTTGTTTGCTTAAAAACACTATTGACTGTTTCAAAAGATCGCAAATTTAATAATTAAACCATAAGCTGTAATCTGTTAATTAATTGTGATGAAAAGACCTAAACGACCTTACAGATTCGGTATAATTTTTTTACTTCTTACTGTTCCACCTATTGGAGCAACACAGTTAGGTTGGTATTTGTATGACAAGCAAACTGGTTTTGATTATGGTATGATTGTAGGAACAGTTTCAGTAATTTATGCTGCATACCTGATGTATGAAAAAAATTGGCGAGAAGAGGACGAGGATTAAATTATGGAAAAAATAATTTTTTTTGGACTGGTTATTCCAATTATGGCTTATGTTTTATACTTAGGTGGAATGGCAATTATGAATGGTTTTAAATCTAAAGAATCTAATAGAGCTGAAAAGGAGCAATCTGAAAATGAAAGTAGGGATATAAGCGAGACTTCTTCTGAACAAACCAGCAATTTAAGTGATGAACTTAGTAAATTAAATGATTTAAAAGAAAAAGGAATTATTTCTCAAGAGGAATTTGAAAAGGCGAAAAATAAACTATTAAATAATTAAATAGTTTAATCATGTATAATGGTTTTAAAAAAAAATTTGTTAAAGTAAACAAGGGTAAAATTTTTTGTAGATTTAAAGGTAAAGGCCCTCCTTTATTGTTACTTCATGGATATCCACAAACACATATGATGTGGCACAAGACTGCCCCTGAACTTAGTAAATATTTTACTGTAATAGTTGCTGATCTTAGAGGATATGGGGACAGTTTAGTTTTACCTGGTGGAACTAATCATAAAAACTATTCTAAAAGAGAAATGGCAAAGGATATGGTTCAATTGATGAGTAAATTAAATTTTAAAAAATTTTTTGTTGCTGGTCATGATAGAGGTGGGAGAGTAGCACACAGAATGGCAAGAGATCATAGAAAAAAAATATTGGCTATGAGTGTATTAGATATTTGTCCTACTTTAGATATGTATGAACAAACAGATATGAAATTTGCAAAAGGATATTTTCATTGGTTTTATTTAATACAGCCCGCACCTTTACCTGAGAAAATGATAATGGCAGACCCTAAAAGATGGCTACATAGTCGGTTTAATAGGTCATCTAAACGGGCGATTGGAAGAGTTGAAGATGAATACTTTAGAGCCTTTAAACAAAAAAAAAGAATTCATGCAACTTGTGAAGATTATAGGGCTGCGGCTACTATAGATTTAGAGCATGATAAAAAAGATAAGAAAAAGAAATTAAATATTCCTATACAAGTTTTGTGGGGAAAAAAGGGAGTTGTTGGAAGACAATTTAATTCGGTTAAAATTTGGCAAAAATATACAAATAAAAAAATTTACAGTGCAGAAATTAATTCAGACCATTTCATTCCAGAGGAAAGTCCTAAACAAACTATAAATCATCTAAAAAAATTTTTTCTAAAAAATGTTAAAAATAATTCCAAATAAAAAAAATATTGCAGCAGAAATAATTGTAAACTTAAAAGATATTTCAAATAAAGACATTTTAAAAATCAAAAAAGCACTGAATAAATATGGAATGTTATATTTTAAGGAACAAAAATTAACTTCTAAACTTTTCATTAAGTTTGCAAAATATTTTGGAAATTTAGCCAACTATCCAAGACTAAAAGGTTTAAATAAAAAATTTCCTCAAATTACAGTAGTGCAAAGAAAATCAACAGATAAAGGACCCAGTTTTGGTGAACAATTTCATACAGACTCCATTTATACAAAAAAGCCACCAAGATTTACAATGTTACTTTCAAAACTTGTGCCAAAAAAAGGAAACGCCAATACAGAATTTTGTTCTCAATATCTTGCTTATAAAGAATTACCAAATCCAATAAAAAAAAAATTTAAAAATATTAAAGGTAAATATTCCTCTGAGGGTCCAATTTCAGTTACAACAAAAGAAAGAGTAAAAGAAAAAGGAAAAAATATTAAAGAACTTAAATCTTCACATAAAATAATTAGGAAAATCGGTACAAATTATTCGATTTATTGCAGTCCAGGACATTTTGTTGGTTTTAGTTCAAAGATGAAAAATCAAGAAAAGTTCAAAGAGTTTTTATTTAATCATCAAATTAAGAAGAAGTTTCAATTTTCATTGCCTTGGGAAAAAAATCAATTGGCTATATGGGATAACAGATCTATGCTCCATCAGGCAACACCCTTCAAAGGAAATAGAATAATGCATAGAATAACGATTAAATAACTTATGTTCACAATTTTTTTAGGACTAACTCCATTTATATTTATTACTTTTTTAGGGTTTGTATTTGGTAAATTAAAAGTTTTAGACCTTAGTCATGCTAAAATTTTAAATCTTTTTTTGTTCTATATTGCAGTTCCGGCATTGATAATTAAACTAATAGCACAAAATGAAATTGGACAAGTAGATTTCAAACAAATTTTCTCTTATTTAATTATGCAATCGATATGTGGAATTATAGCTTACTTAATTACTTCAAAATATTTTAAAAGATCAATCCCAGAGTCAATTATTTGGGCTTTAACAGTTGCATTATCAAACCATGTGACTTTGCTTTTGCCAATAACAGAAATTTATTTTCAACAAAATGTAATCACACAAGTTGCAAGCATAATATTAATGGATGGGATAATTTTATTATCTATAATTGCTTTTTTTCTCGAATTATCTACAAAACAAAATGTAAATTTATTTAATTTTATTAAAAATTTATTTTTAAACCCATTTATTCTTTCAATAATTATAGGTCTATTATTTTTATTATTAAATTTTAATATTGATCAGACACCGATTGAATACACCTTGTCTAAACTTGCAGCATGTGTTTCACCAGTTGGATTGTTTGCAATTGGCATAATTCTCTCATTTTACACTAAAAATGTAATTAATAAATTATCTGTTTCTATTTCAGTTTTAAAATTAGTTATTTCCCCGATAATTTTATTGTTAATTGGATTAGCGATCTTTAATGCAGGATTGCCAGCTGAAATACCAGGTGCTTTCTTTGTGAGTGTTGCGCCTTGTGGAGTTACATCTATAGTTTTATGTGCTGCATATAATGTAAGTCCCGAAAATATAATTAAAGCAATTTTTGTTTCTACTATTGCTTCTATAGGGACTATATTTTTTGCAATTAAGTATTTAACTCTATAACAATTTATCTAGAGGACTAACTTCTCCAATTTTAAAAATAATAGCATCTTCTTTACTAAAACCATATTTTTCAGCACTATCTTTAAATCTAATTGGGGGTTCCATGATAGGCTCTAATGACAAAACAAATGTTCCCCAATGCATTCCTAATACTTTTTTACTTTTTAGGTCTTGAGCAACATTCAGGGCTTCCTCTGGCGTAGTATGATATATAGTTTTATCAAACATTGGTTTGAAATTATAAGCCCCAATATTAATCATTGTCAGATCTATAGGACCATATTTTTCACCTAGTTCTTTGTAGATTTCCCCATATCCAGTATCACAAGCAAATAAAATTTTTTTATTTTTATGTTCTATTAAAAAATTGCCCCACAAAGTTTTATTAGTGTCTGTTAAACTTCTTTTTGACCAATGAACTGCAGGAAGTAAAGAAATTTTCAAATCCTCATTTATAATTATTTGATCATACCAATCCATTTCATTTACATCTTTATATCCTTTAAAATATTTACCGAGGTTTAATGGTGTTAATACTTTTGCACCCTTAAAAGGAAAATTTCTAATTGTTGACATGTCCTGATGATCATAATGGTTATGAGTGAGTAAAAATACATCTGTTTGGGGTATGTCATTTAATTTTATTGCGGGATTAGTAAATCTTTTTGGACCAAAGATAAGTGGTCCAGCATTCTTTGAAAATACAGGATCTGTTATAATAGTGGTTTTACCTAATTTTATAAGGTATGTTGCGTGACCTATCCAAGCAATATAATCATTATCTTTATATTTTCCCAAATCAGCTAATACTTTTTCTTTTTCAATCACATGTTCTTTTGGATAAGATAAATCAACTTTTTTTCTTAATTTACTGAAAGTTCTATAAGAAAATTTTCCTGACCTAGATATTATAACTGGAGATCCTTTTGGATTCCTGAAAGTACCATTGGGCAAATGATGATAAGGTTTTTCTTTCATATTATTTTTTTTTCTCCATTAACCATACGCTATTTCCTGCAAGAAAATATATTTTTCCATTAACAGGGTGAACTTGTATATCTCTTATTCTCCCAATTTTATCTTTGAAAATAACTGTTTCTTCAATCTTTGATGAATTTTGAAAGTTTAATTTTCTCATTGATTTATCTTTTAAAGAAGTAATGAGCGCTTCGCCATCCCATTCATTAAATTCTTTTCCCTTATAAATAGTTATTGCACTTACAGCTATTGAGGGTACCCAGTATTGGATTGCCTTAGTAAAACCTGGTTTCCATTTAGGTCCAATCTTTGAGCCTGAATAATTTGTTCCACCCCAACCTAAAATTTTCCAACCATAATTTTCTCCCTTTTTAATCTCACCAAACCAATCACCACCTTTTGCACCATGGTTGCTTGCATAAATTTTTCCATCAAAAGAGGAATAAGTTAGACCTTGAGGATTACGAACACCAATTTGATAAATTTCTGGTAACCAATCTGATTTACCATCAAACTTAGGGTTATCTTCTGGAATACTACCATCTAAATAAATTCTGATAATACTTCCAGGGTGATTTGTCGGATCTTGAGCAATCATACCACCACCTCTTTCACCAGCAGATGCAAAAAGAAAATTGTCTTTTATAGCCAGTCTTGAACCGAAATGATAACCAGATTCTATTGGTGGTTCAGCTTGAAATATATTTTCGAAATCTAAATTTTTTTTATTTAATTTAGCTTTTGCAATTGATGTACTAGTTTTCCAATCCCCTCTATTTTCTGAATAAGAAATCCATAAGTAATTATCTTGGTAAATAATATCTAATAAACCTCCTTGTCCGTGAACAAAATAATTTAAGTTATGTTTAATTTCATAAACTTCTTCAGAAATAATATTTACTATTTTTATTTTTCCAGTTTTTTCAGTGATAATAAGTTCTTCATCACTTATAAAAGACGATCCCCATGGATCGCTTAAATCTGCCAATTTTTTAAAAGTAAAATTTTCAGAAAAACTTTTTGATGAAAATAAAAAAAATAAAAATAGCGATAAAAAATATTTGATCACTTTATGAAAGTTTAGATCTACCACCATCCACAGCAATTATTTGGCCTGTAACCCAAGAACTTTCTGCTGTTAGTAGGAATTTAGCAAGAGCAGCAGAGTCTTTACCTTCGCCTAATCTTTTAAGGGGATGTGCTTTTGCAATACCTTCAGCTATAGCAGTATTTTTTAACATTGGTTCTGCTATTTTAGATTTTGTTAAACTTGGTGCCACACAATTAACTCTTATGTTTGGAGCGAATTCTGCCGCAAGAGAAACCGTCAATCCTTCAACAGCAGCTTTTGCCGAAGCTATGATTGCATGATTGGTAAAACCTCTTTGAGCAGCAACAGTTGAAAATAACACTATTGAACCTTTATTTTTTTTTAAACTTTCCTGATATCCTTTAATAGCCTCTACAGCAGAATAAAGATTAAGTTTCATACATTTCTGAAAGTCTTGTTCATTTACCATTCTTAATGGTTTCAAATCAATTGAACCTACACAATACGCTAGGCCTTTAATTTCAGATATATCTGATTTAATTTTTTCTATAAAACCATCTTTTAAAACATCCGCAACGGTATGTGAGCATCCAAGTTTTTCGGAGATAGAACTAAGTTCACTTTCATTTCTTCCAACTAAATGAATATTGTTTCCAGAGTTTTTTAATTGTTCCGCTAAATTTGATCCAATAGAACCTGTCGCACCAAAAATTACATATTTTTCTGACATAAAAAATTTTATTAGTTATATTTAATTATGAAGTTATTTTTTATACTTGGTAATCAATTATTTCCAATAAAATACCTAGACCGCTTCAAAAAAGACCACCTATTTTTTATGGCTGAAGATAAGGGTTTATGCACTTATGAAAAGCATCATAAACAAAAAATTTTATTATTTTTATCTTCTATGCGTTCTTATGCAGATGGATTAAGAAAAAACAAATATAAATTAGATTATTATAAAATTGAAGATAAAGAATTTAATGATGATTATTTAAAAAAATTGAAAAAAATAATTACACAAAAAAAAGTAAAAGAAATTTCAAGTTTTGAAGTAGAGGATAAATTTTTTGAAAAAAAAATTTCAGAATTTTTAAAAAAAGAAAAAATAAACTGGAATATTATTCAAACTCCTATGTTTTTAAATTCAAGAGTTGAATTTAAAAATTATTTATCAAAATCCAAAAAACCTTTTATGGCAACTTTCTACAAGGATGTTAGAAAAAAATCTGGAATATTGATGGGTTTTGATGGCAGTCCAGTTGGAGGTAAATGGAGCTTTGATGAAGATAATAGAAATAAATTACCTAAAAATATATCAATTCCTAAATTTCCAAAAATAAATGAAACTATTCATACAAAAAAATTAAAGCTCATTATTGAAAAGGAATTTAAAAATCACCCAGGGAGTACAAATAATTTTTGGTTTGCAACAGTATACGAAGATGTGGTTAAACTTTTAAATTTTTTTATAAAAGAAAAATCAAACTTATTTGGTGATTATGAGGATGCAGTTGATCAAAAAGATAATATTCTATTTCATAGTGCATTAAGTCCCTATATAAATTTAGGTTTAATTACTCCTGAATTTGTTATCCAAAAAATTTTAGATTTTCATAAAAAAAATAAAATTAGAATGAATTCTTTAGAGGGCTACATTCGCCAGGTGATTGGTTGGCGAGAATTTATGCGTGGAATTTATCAGTCCTATTCTCAAGAAATGGAAGCTGGAAATTTTTTTAAACAAAATAGAAAAATGAAAAGTTCTTGGTATGATGGGACCACTGGTCTTCCACCTTTGGATTATGCAATTAAAAATGCTGTTAATCATGGTTGGTCACATCACATTGAGCGATTAATGATCTTATCAAATATTATGAACCTTTGTGAAATTAAGCCAACAATTGTTTATAAATGGTTCATGGAAATGTTCGTAGACTCTTCAGATTGGGTGATGGTTCCTAATGTTTATGGAATGGGATTATTTAGTGATGGAGGAATTTTTGCGACCAAACCTTATATTTGTGGCTCTAGTTATTTTATGAAAATGATGGATTTTAAAAAAGGTGAGTGGTGTAACACTATGGATGGTCTTTATTGGAGATTTATTGACCGAAATAGAAAATTTTTTTTAAAGAATCCTCGTCTTTCGATGATGGTAAGAATATTTGATAAAATGAAATCTGATAGAAAAAAATTAATTTTATCTGAAGCTGATAAATTTATTAAACTAAATACAATTTGATGAAAAAAAAAAATTTACCAATAAAAATTTGTCCAGTTTGCAAAAGATCTTTTACTTGGCGGAAAAAATGGAAGTTGAATTGGGATAAAGTAAAATATTGTTCTAAGAAATGTTCTAAGTGATCTACTTATCTTTATTTGCTATATCCTTTTTAGCAGCAACTGTTTTACCATTTTCCTCTGAACTTACACTAGCAGGGTTAATTACTAAATCGGATTATAATAATTTTTTGCTATTAATTATTGCAAGCTTTGGAAATATTTTAGGATCTGTTTTTAATTGGATTTTAGGATTTTACTTTAGGAATTTTGTAAAAAAAAAGTGGTTTCCATTCAAAGAAAGACAAATAGAAAGATCATCAAAGTGGTTTTTTAAGTTTGGTAAATGGTCATTATTATTTGCTTGGTTACCCATTATTGGTGATCCCTTAACTTTTGTTGCAGGTTTACTAAGGGTGAAATTTTTTTATTTTATAATTTTAGTGGCAATTGGAAAAGTAAGCAGATACTGTTTTATTTTTTATTTGTTAAGTTAATTTATGAACATAATTGTTTTACAGCATATAAAAATTGAAGATCCTGGTTTTATAAAAGATTTAATGTTGGCTGATGGATTTAACTTAACTACTATTGAGTTAGATGAAGGTGAAAAAATACCAGACAATTTAAATAAATTTGATGGCATGTTTTGTATGGGAGGTCCAATGGATACTTACATGGAACAAGAATATCCTTGGTTAATAGAAGAAAAGAAAAGAATTAAAGAATTTGTTGTGAATTTAAAAAAACCTTATTTAGGTTTTTGTTTAGGTTGTCAGCTTTTAGGAGAAGTAGTTGGTGGAAAAGTGGTTAAATCTAAACCAGCAGAAATAGGAATTATGGATATTGAATTTTCCAAAGAAAAGGTAAATGATAAATTATTTTCAAAATTTCCTAATACGATTAAAAGTTTACAATGGCATTCTTACGAGGTTCAGGGTATTGAAAAAAATAAAGATATAACTTTATTAGCCTCTTCTCCAATCACAAAGTATCAAATTTTTAAATATCAAAATCATGCTTATGGAATTCAATTTCATATAGAAATAAAAGATTCTACTGTTAATGAATGGGGTTGTGTTCCAGAGTATAAAAAAGTTTTGGAAAACCAGCTTGGTATTGGTGCATTAGAAAAGTTTGATCAATCTGCAAAAGATAACATGAAAGATATGAATAACTACTCTACAATCCTTTATAATAATTTTAAAAAACTTTTATGAATAATAAAATTTTTGAATGGGCAGGAGTTATAACTGCAATATTGTATTCTTTGTTTGTCGCTTTAAATATAGGCATAGAATTTTTTGGGTTTTGTCTACTGTTATTGTCAGCCATTTTAATCGGAATTTGGGCCTATAGAGGTGGTCATAAAGGAATTTTATTTTTGCAATTTTTTTATGCAACCGCCGGAATTATTGGAATGGTTCGTTGGTTTTAATTAAAGCTTGAAACTATTTTAGGAATATAATTTTTAAAATTAAAAAAACCTTTATTACAGTATTGCCAAGCTAATTGATCAAGATTTCTATATAAAAAATCTATCTTTAAATTATTAGAATTTAAAAAATCTAAATTTTCACCTACTGTTGGGTACAAACTGTAATAATTTTCAATATTTGTTAATTTGCTTATATCTATAATTTGACAATCAATAGATTGATTTTTTAATCTTTGTTCTTGGTCTTCTATTAAATGAGATTTAAATTTCACTAACTTTTCACTGAGTTTTATTGCTCTATTTTCATTTTTATTAGAAACTAAGTAAATTTTCTTAAAGTTGTTTTCTTTAAAGTCAGTGATTTCAAACGAGAGATTATTTTCAAAAATTAAAAGATTCTTATTCTCAATCTTTTGTGGGTTATTGAAATCATGTTTAATTACTTGATAAGATTTTTCGGATACTTTTGGAGAAGCATTTTCATTTAATTTTATATTTTGAAATCTATTGTTAGTGAATTTTTTAATATTCCATTCGCTTGCAAGGTAGTGTTTGCCCTGAGTTTGAACTCCAGCCACCCATCTCCATCCAAGAGTATTTGATGCTGCATCTCCATCAAAAAGATGTTGCATAAAAAATTCTGCTCCCAATTGCCAAGGCAATTCTAAAGTAAAAATCCAAATACTAGCAAACCACATTCTTGTGTGATTATGTAAATAATTATTTTCTTTCAGTTCATTAACCCAAACATTAAAGCATTCAATTTCTGTTTTTCCCTGAATTGCAGAGAGATAATCTTGATTATCTTTAAATTCATTTTTGATTTGATTTAATTCGATAAGATAATCAGTCCAAACATTCGGTCTTAGTTCTAACCAACCTTTCCAATAAGTTCGCCATAGAACTTCTTGAATAAACTTTTCATTTTTTGAAAAAGAAAATTTACTTAGAGCTTTCTGAATTACTTCTTGTTCATTAATTATTCCATGAGTTATGTATGGTGATAAGCAAGATATATTAGATCTTTTTTCAGTTCCAAAATCAAAATTTCTTAATTTCGAATATTCTCCAAGATTATTCTCAACAAAATTATTTAATTGATTTAAGGCCTTAGCCCTTGAAGCTTCAAATATCATTTTAAATTATTTTGATTTTTTTTTCTTAAGACCTAATTTGTCACTATGTCTTAATCTTAAAACAACAATTGCTCCAGCTATTAACAAAATAGCTACTGCTTCATAAACAAGTGCAGTAGGATCCATTTCTTTGCCTTGCAAAATAATAAATCGTGCAAGAGCAGTTATTGCAATAAGAAGTGGGAGAGTAATACTAATAGATTGTTGGTTCCAAAAAACTCTTACCATTGCTAAAACTTCTAAATATAGAAACATCAATAATAAATCTGCTAAAGTGACAGATTGATTTAAGAACATGTTTTTCATTTCAATTCCAACAGCAAGTACTGTACTGATTAAAATGATAACCATTAAAGCTAACTGTAAGTTTTTTGCTATCTTATCCATTATTTATCTTTACTAAATGGTAACCATTTTTCAATTGCAGATTTTAAGGGTCCATCATAAGGAATTGAATAAGAGTTTGGGTTAGGACTTGTTAAGACTTCAATTCCTTTTGAAAATACAAATATAAATACAATCACAAAAACTATGACCATTATTTTAAATGGATCAAAATTTTTTGTTTTAAATACACTTGCAGATTTTTCTTCTGCTCTATGAAATTGTTTAAAAGTTGTATAAACAGCAAATATCAACCCTATATGAGCTAAAAAAAGTCCCGCCCAACCAAATGCGAAAGTTGTATAAGAAAAAACATATAAACTAAAAACTGTTGTCCAAATAAAACTCAGAACTAATAAAATTTGCAACCTAACTGTTTTGGGTAGTGCGCGCAGATCATTTTTACTATCATCAAATAAAATATTTGCAGCATCTCTCATCCAATTCTTTATTGATTCCATAATCTCAGGATATAATTTTTAGTGATTTAAACAAATGTTAATTTGTCCTAAACGTGACTAAGAACGAAGCTTTTTTTTGTGAAAATTGATAAATCTTTCAACGTTAGATTTATTAAATGACTTGTTTTCTTCAAATGAGACTTTTTTCATCGAGTAAGTGGTGCTATTAGTAACTCTTGATTGAATTGTAATATTTCCTTTATATAATTTAAGTTTTACTGAGCCATTAACTTTACTTCTTTTTAAATCTACAATTTTTTGAAGTTTAAATCTTTCTTTTGAGTACCAATAACCATTGTAAATTAGTTCAGCATATCTAGACATTATCTGATCTTTTTTATGCATAGTTTCTTTGTCTAAAGTAACAGACTCAATTGCTCGATGAGCATTGATTAAAAGAGTTCCACCTGGTGTTTCATATACTCCTCTAGATTTAATTCCTAAAAATCTATTCTCTACTAGGTCTACTCTTCCAATTCCATTTTTACCTGCTAGGTAATTTAGCTTTGTTAATAATTTAGCTGGAGATAATTTTTTTCCATTAATTCCAAAAGGATCACCATTTTTAAAATTAATAGTAACAAAAGATGGTTTGTTAGGTGCTTTTTCAGGAGAAACTGTTCGTTGAAAAATAAATTCTGGAGCAGAATTTTTTGGATTTTCTAAAACCTTACCTTCAGTTGATGTATGAAATAAATTATCATCAACTGAAAAAGGAGGTGCACCTTTTTTATCTTTAGGAATAGCTATGCTATGTTTTTTTGCATAATTAATTAAGTCTGTTCTAGATTTTAGTTTCCAAATTCTCCACGGAGCTATAATTTTAAATTTAGGACCAAAATAATGATAGCCTAATTCAAATCTAATTTGGTCATTGCCTTTACCAGTTGCTCCATGTGAAACTGCATAGGCTTTAAATTTTTTAGCTACTCTTATTTGATCTTTTGCAATAAGAGGTCTTGCTATTGATGTCCCTAATAAATAAACACCCTCATAGATAGCGTGCCCTCTGATCATGGGATAAACATAGTCCTTAACAAAAATATCTTTTAAATCTTTAATAATTATATTTTTAACACCAAATTTTTTTGCATTAGTAATAATTTTTTTTCTATCAATTTCTTGTCCAACATCTGCGGTATAACAAATTACATCTGCATCATAATTTTCTTGAAGCCATTTTAAAATTATAGAAGTATCGAGCCCTCCAGAATAAGCTAGAACAATTTTCTTTTTTGATTTCATTGAATTAACTACAAGCTTTTCTTGAAGCGTTATAAGCTTTAGTAAATCCTAGCAATGAGTAATGATCAATTGTTTGAGAACCTTGTTGATTGTATCCAGTGATCATAATTCTAGATCCTTTTCTCATTTGTTTGATCATTTTTAATTCGATTTTATTGTCTGCAATCCATGCAAAACCTTGTTCTTTAATATCAAATTTAAATTTATTCTTCCCTGAAGCAGCTGTTACAGAATTATTTTTGTTGAATTCATAACCCGGGGTAACACTTACTTCATTTTTGATATTGTCTTTTGGTCTAAATGCTACAAATAATTTTGCATCTCTTTTATTGGTTTTGGGTGCTTGCAAAATAGGTAAAGATTGTGCAAAACATACTTTACCGTCAGCATCCATAACAACCATTGCCTCCCAATCTTTATATTTACCAATTTTTTTAATTTCTTGAGCTGAAACTTGAGCAACACCACTTATAAAAAACATTCCTAACAATATTGTAATTTTTTTAATTATGGACATGGATTTGGATAAATTGTTTGTACGTGGTTAATTTCTTTAATGACATCATCAGATAAGTTTACATTTACACTTTCTATATTTGTTTTCAACTGCTCCATTGTAGTTGCTCCAATTATTACACTAGTCATAAAGTCTTGTATTTCACAAAATTTTATCGACATCTGACTCATATCTAGATCAAACTTTTCACTAATTTTAAAATAATGTTCAACGGCATCCTCAGTATTTGGCTTTCTATACCTTGTCCAGAAATCGAAATCTCTTTCCATTCTTGATCCTTTGGGGAAATTCTTGTTTCTATACTTTCCACTTAAATATCCACTTGCTAATGGTGAGTATGCTAAGCAGCCAATGTTTTCTCTTATAGAAACTTCAGCTAGTCCAACTTCGTAAGATCTATTTAATAAACTATAAGGATTTTGGATTGACATCATTCTTGGCAACTTTTTATCTTTAGATAACTGAAGATAATTTAAAACTCCCCAAGGTGTCTCATTTGATAAACCAACGTATCTTATTTTTCCCTGATCAATATATTTATTTAACTCTGCAAGAACATCTTCAAATTTATTCCATTCATTTTCCTTATGAACATAACCAAGTCTTCCAAAATTATTTACATTTCTTTCTGGCCAATGAAGTTGATATAAATCTATATAATCAGTTTTAAGTCTTTTAAGACTGTCATTTAAAGCAGATTCTAAGTTTGGACCTGTAAAACTATTTTCTCCACTTCTTAAATAATCTCTTGCTGGACCAGCAACTTTTGTTGCAAGAATGACTTTGTCTCTTTTTTTTGTTTTTTCAAACCAGTTCCCAATAATTTCTTCTGTATCACCATAAGTTTCTTTTCTAGGAGGTACTGCATATAATTCAGCAGTATCCCAAAAGTTTACTCCTTTATCTAATGAAAAATCCATTTGTTCAAATGCTTCAAGTTCAGTATTTTGTTCTCCCCAAGTCATAGTACCGAGACAAATTGTACTTACTCTAATATTGGTATTACCTAAATTTTTGTAATTCATTAGTAATATTAAGTTAAATTTTTGTTAATCTTTTAAGGTATCTTGAATAATTAGTAAAAGAATATATATATTACTCATTATGGAATTTGATAAAAACGGAATACTAAATAGAGCTAAAGCAGCACAAAAATCGTCTGCAGTAATGGATGAAGGCTTAAGAGCCTACATGCTAAAAGTTTATAACTATATGGCAACAGGTGTATTGCTTACTGGAATAGTAGCACTATTAACATTTAAAATGTCTGTTGTTACTAATGATGCAGGTTCAATCGTTGGTCTAACGCAGATGGGGAATGCAATTTATTTATCAGGTCTTAAATGGCTTGTAATGTTAGCACCTCTAGGTATCGTGTTTTACATGAGTTTTGGAATTAATAAGATGAGTGCATCAAAAGCACAAACTACGTTTTGGGTTTTTGCAGCTTTGATGGGCCTATCTTTATCTTCAATACTATTAGTTTACACTGGAATGAGTGTAACTAGAGTTTTCTTCATTACATCTGCAACATTTGGAGCGATGAGTATTTATGGATACACAACTAAAAGAGATCTTACAAAGTTTGGATCTTTTTTAATGATGGGTCTAATTGGTATAATTATAGCTTCAATCGTTAATATCTTTATGAAATCTTCTATGATGTATTTTGTGATTTCAATTTTAGGTGTTTTAATATTTGTTGGTTTAACAGCTTATGACACGCAAAAAATCAAAAATATGTATGTCGCTTCAGACTCTGGAGAGTTAATGGGCAAGAAAGCTGTGATGGGCGCTTTAACTTTATATCTAGATTTTATCAATTTATTTATAATGTTGTTAAGATTATTTGGGCAAAGAAGATAAATTTATTTTTGAAGTTTCTTCCAGTTGATGTTTTTCAATAAAACTCTAAGATCGTGAGAATTTTTTAGTATTTTACCACTTGTATCAGTAATTAAATATTTAAGATTTTTATTTTTAGGCCTAAAATTTTTGCAAATTTTATAAAGGGCATTTTCAGTAGCATTTCTAAAAACACTAAACCCAACTTGCTTACTTGAAATACTTAAACCGTAATCTTTCCAAGAACCTTCAGAAACCATCTTGGCATATAAGTCTAATATAATTTTTAGCTCATCTTTTTCAAAAAAATGTTTTTCTTCTATTTTATTATGTGGATTATTTACTACTAATTTTAAATTACTACGCATCAATCTTATGTTTATTAATTAATGGCACTTGAAACCCTGTAAATATTATTGTTATTGGAAGCATTCCCCATACTTTAAAATTAACCCAAAATTCTTCTGTTTGAGTTCTCCAAACAATTTCATTTAATAAAGCAAGACCAAAGAAAAAATACATCCATCGTTTATTAAGAATTTCCCAACCAATATCATTTAGAGGAATAGATTTACCCATAATCTTTTTAAGAATAGGTTCATTGGTAAAATATTTCCCAAAAAATAACGCAAGAGCAAACATAATGTTAATGATAGTTGGTTTAACGTAAATAAATATAGGATCATTAAAATAGATTGTTAATCCACCAAAAAAAGTAATTAAAATTCCACTTACCAAAGGCATTGGAGGAATTTTTTTTTCAAAAAACCAAACTACTGCTAATGCAACTAAAGTTGCAACTATTAGTGGAGGTATTGCTACTGATAAATTTTTACCACTATTGTAATAAAAGAAAAAAAATATTGCTAAAGGACCGAAATCAGTAACAAATTTTAAAAAAGATTTATTCACCAAAAAGATATTAACATATTTGCCACATCACAAAACATTTATATTTTTAGCATTGATTTTTATTTGTAAATACCCATACTAAGATTAATGCCAGTCCAAAAAGCTAAATTTTCAATTGGAGACATCGTAAAGCATAAACATTTTGAGTTTAGAGGTGTGATTTATGATGTAGATTTTGAATTTAATAACTCTGAAGAATGGTATCAATCTATTCCAAAAAATGTGAGACCAAGAAAAGATCAACCATTTTATCACCTTTTAGCAGAAAATGATGAGATAACTTATGAAGCTTATGTTTCTGAACAAAACTTGGTAATGGACGATTCAGATGAACCAATAAAACACCCATTAATTGAAGAGATTTTTTCAGGAAAAAAAGGCTCTAGTTATTTCAAGCTTTCAAATTAAGGCAACCATCATTCAACCACATTTAGCTCAAATCTAGGCCATATATATTAGCTATATTTTAGTATCTTCTGGTCAAGAGTGTTAAACGTTAATTTCAATCTTATTATCTCCCCCCTCTGCATTCTTGATCAGAGAACTATTTCATAATAGAAATCACCAAAAAAATTCTAAAATAAATATGTTTAAACTTTTTGAACCTAACAAGATTTTCAAGATTACGTCAAAAGCACCTAAGTACGTTCTATTTTTGTTTATTATTGTATTAAGTATTGGCTTAGTTGAAGCATTAGTCATATCTCCTGAAGATTACAAACAAAGTGATGCAGTTAGGATTATGTATGTTCATGTTCCTGCCGCTTGGATTTCGCTTGGAATATTTTCTTCTATAACTTTGTTATCTATTTGTGGTTTTGTATTTACAAACAAAAACTTTTTTTTAATTTCCAAAAGTTTAGCTCCTTCAGGGTTTGTTTTTAATATCATAGCTTTAGTTACAGGATCAATTTGGGGAAAACCAACTTGGGGAACATGGTGGGCTTGGGATGCAAGAATTACTTCAATGCTAATATTAGCTATGTTTTATGCAATGTATTTAATTGTATGGAGAATTTATGATAAGGAAGAAAACGTTTATAAGATTTCAACTTTTATAACTATTTTAGGAATTATTAATGTTCCAATAATTAAGTACTCAGTTGATTGGTGGAATACACTCCATCAACCTGCATCTATTAATATTTTGTCAAAAAGCTCAATTCATTCATCAATGCTTTACCCATTATTGATAATGACTGCGGCATTTGCTCTTTTTTCATTGTTAATTTTCTTAATGAAATATAATACAGAACTGATAAAAATTAAAAATAAAGGCTTAGATAGATTATGATAAATGAATTACTTTTTATGAATGGATATGGAGTGTACGTGTTATCTGCTTTTAGCTTTACCTTATTAAGTTTCCTAACTTTATATTTGGTAATTAAAATGCAATTTGTTAAAGAACAAAACAAATTTGTTGCTAAATTTGGGTCACTTACTACTGAGCAAGCTAATTCTGCAAAATCACAAAGAATAAATAAAGAAATTTTAGCAAACGTAACGCATAATTAACTTTTAAACCATGTATGGTCGAAAAGTTAAATTAAGATTTCTGTTTGTAGCAATAATCTTAATTACTTTAATTTTAACAGCATTTTTGATTTTAAGATCATTAGAGGAAAATGTTGTATATTTTCAATCTCCTTCCGAGATAAAATCACTTTCTGAAATAGATAAAAGTAAAATAAGAGTTGGAGGAATGGTTAAAAAAAACTCTATTTTCATAAGTTCAAATGAAGTTAATTTTATAATTACAGACTTTAAAAATGAAATAAATGTTACTTACTCAGGAGCAGTACCAAATTTATTTGCTGAAGGAAAAGGGGTTGTTGCTGAAGGTTTTTTGAAAGATAGAAACTTTTTCTCTGCAACAAAAATTTTAGCTAAGCACGATGAAAATTATATGCCACCGGAAGTAAAAGAAGCATTAGGAGAAAAATAAATTGATCTACAGTCTTATCGGATATTATTCATTAATAATAGGATTAATTTTTGGATTATTATTATTTTATTTTTCATATAAAAATTTTAATAACTCAAATATATTAGATTCCAAAATATTATCATTTACATTTTTACAATTATTTTTTGTTGTCATTAGTTTTTTATGTTTGATTTTTTCTTTTGTAATTTCGGATTTTAGTAATGAAACAGTATTTAATAACTCTCACACTACCAAACCATTATTTTACAAAATAAGTGGAACCTGGGGAAATCATGAAGGTAGTTTATTATTATGGTTACTTGTTTTAACGTTATTTATTTTCTTATTTTTAGTAAGAACTAAACATCAACCAGTAAAATACAAAATTTTAACTCTAGTTTTTCAACAAATAATAATAGTTGGTTTCTTTTTATTTTTAATCAAAACATCAAATCCATTTAACTATATTTTTCCAATACCTACCGAAGGTCTTGGATTAAACCCAATTTTACAAGACCCTGCTTTAGCAATTCATCCACCTGTTTTATATTTAGGCTATGTTGGTTCTTCAATTATTTTTTCATCTGTCTTGGCAGCAACAAGTTTAAAAATTATTTCAACTAGTTGGGCATCACATATAAAAAAATGGATCTTAATTTCATGGATATTTTTGACTTTAGGAATACTACTTGGATCAATTTGGGCTTATTACGAATTGGGCTGGGGAGGTTTTTGGTTTTGGGATCCAGTCGAGAATGTTTCTCTTATGCCTTGGCTTGCATTAACCACTCTTTTACATTGCATTTTAGTACTAGAGAAAAAATCTATTTTAACTTCATGGGTAATAATTCTTTCTATAGCAACATTCACATTAAGTATGTGTGGAACATTTTTAGTAAGATCAGGAATATTAAATTCAGTTCATACATTTGCTAATGATCCTGAAAGGGGTTTATTTATTCTTGTTTTTTTATTCATTTTGATTTTTTTATCTATTTTGATTTTTTTCTTTTTTCATGAAGACGATGACAAAAAATCTTATAGTTTTTTTTGGTTGAGTAAAGAAACCTCAATATTAATTAATAATTGGTTTATGATGTATTTTTTATCAGTTGTATTAATAGGCACTGTTTATCCAATTTTTTTAGATGTAATTTCTTCTCAAAAAATATCTGTTGGACCACCGTTTTATCATAAATTGATAATTCCATTTTTAATTCCATTTTTACTTATGATGGCGATAGGTCCAAAATTAAAATGGATCAAATCTCAATTAGAGGACAAAAAATATTTAATCTCTTTTTTGATTATCTCAATTTTATTAGCATTTTTAGTATTAAAAAATTTTAATCAAAATATTTTAATCAATACAATTTTGATATCGAGTGCGCTTTATTTATTCTTTATTACCCTGCGAGATTTTTTTGTAAAAAAATATAAAAATATTTCACAAAATATTGCTCATTTTGGATTTAGTTTATTGATCCTAAGCATCTTGTTTAACAATATATTTGCAAGCGAAATTATAACAAATCTTAAGATTGGTGAAACTTTTGAAAATTCGAAAACTAAGATAGTTTTTGAAAGTGTTGATCAGAAAAAAGAAAAAAATTATAATGCTATTATTGCGAATTTTTCTATAAGTAATTTAAATGGTGAAGAGGATAGATTTTCGCCAGAGATGAGAATTTACAATCAACCCGTCATTGTCACAAGTGAAGCCGATATTAAAACAACACTTATGTCAGATAAATTTATTGTAATTAATCTGGTTCAAAATCAAGATTTTTTCAACGTAAGATACCAAGTTAAACCATTTATGTTATGGATCTGGTTATCAGTAATTCTAATATCTTTTGCTGGCATTGTTAGTTTTTTGCAAAAAAGATTATGAAAAATAAAACATTACCTTTTTCAGTTATTATTATTTTTGGAATATTTTTTTTTATTTTTTATAAAGGTTTAGAAGACTCAAAAATATACACACCAGATGTTACAACAAAAAAAGAGATACCAGTGTTTAATACTAAAGAATTTTTTTCTGGAGAAAATGTAAAATCATCAAGAATCTTTGAGTTAGATAAGGTTTATTTATTAAATATTTGGTCATCTTGGTGTTTACCATGTCGACAAGAGCACCCTCTTTTGATGAGCTTAAATTTAGAGAATAAATTAAATATTATTGGGATGAACTATAAAGATAATTTAAAAAATGCAGAAAATTTTTTAAAAGAGCTAGGAAACCCTTATAAAGAAATCTTTATTGATTTAGATGGTACAATTGCAATCGAGTGGGGAGCATATGGGGTTCCTGAATCATTTTTAATTTATAATAATGAAATTATTAAAAAATATATTGGACCTCTTAACCAAGAATTAGTTGATGAAATTAATTTATTGATAAAATGAAATTTCTAAAATTTTTTTTAATTGTTATAATATTATTCTCTATAAGTAGTGTTAATGCTGAGCAGAATGATAAAAGAAATAAAATAACTAAAAATTTACGATGTCTTATATGTCAAGGTCAATCGGTTTATGATTCTGACTCTGAATTTGCAAACAGTTTAAAAATTGTAGTTGATAACAAGCTTCAAGAAGGTCTTTCTGAAGATCAAATATATGAATATTTTAAAATTAAATATGGAGAATGGATACTTTACGATCCTGGTCTAAATAAAAATACATATATTCTTTGGTTATTGCCGATATTGATATTTTTAATTGGAGGTGCAATAATCTATAAAAGCTTTATAGTTAAAAAATAAATTAATTAATGATGAACTTAAAAAAAATTTTAATAAATCTGTTAATGATCGCATTTACATTTTCTTCGATTGCTGAGGAAAAAGCTTTAAAAGATCAAAATACAGAATTAAGTGTTTTCACAGGAATGTTTGATTTTAGCGATGATGGCAAAAGATCAACTTTAATTGGTTTTCAACATCAAAATGAAAATTTAAATAGAGATACCTTTTTAGGAAATCTTTCTCCTGTAACTGGATTTTTACTTACAGCTGATAATGCAGGATATTTTTATACAGGCGTTCAAGCGCAATATAAATTAGGGGCATTAAATTTAACACCTAGCTTTACACCTGGAATGTATTACGAGGGAGATGGTAAAGATTTAGGTCATTTAATTGAATTTAAAAGTGAACTACAAATTTCACTTAATCTTTCAAAAACAAGTGAATTAGGTTTATCTTATAATCATATATCTAACGCAAGTCTAGGAGATAAAAATCCTGGGGCAAATAGTTATATGTTTAATTTCTTTAAAAGCTTTTAATAAAGATAAATCATGAATATTAATGACTGTTATAATTTCGATGATTTTAGAAAATTAGCTAAAAAAAAGTTACCAGCTCCTATTTTTCATTACATTGATGGTGGAGCAGATGACGAAGTTACTTTAAATAGAAATACAAATGCTTTTAATGATTGTGATTTAGTTCCTAATATTCTTAATAGTGTTGGTGAGCCAGATTTATCTACCACAGTTTTTGGTAGAAAAATTAGTATGCCATTATTTTTATCTCCTACGGCAATGCAAAGTTTATATGACCCTGAGGGTGATAAAGCTTCTGCTAGAGCTGCAGAGAAGTTTGATACAATTTATAGTATGTCTACAATGGCATCTTTTTCAATTGAAGAGGTTGCGAATGTTTCTAGTGGGCCAAAACTTTTTCAACTTTATATTCACAAAGATAAATCAATTACTGATGATTTGATTGAAAGATGCAGCAGAGCTAATTTTGATGGAATGTGTATTACTGTAGATACGTTAGTTGCTGGAAATCGAGAAAGAGATCACAGAACAGGATTTACGACACCGCCTAAATTTACTTTGGATAGTTTACTGAGTTTTGCAATGAGACCTGGATGGGTTTTCAAATACTTTACTAATAAAAAATTTGAATTAGCAAACATTAAAAACAAAACTGACAAAGGTACCAACATTGCAAAATCAGTTATGGATTATATTAATGAACAATATGATCCAGCAATGAATTGGAAAGACGCAGAATATTGTATAAAAAAATGGAATAAGCCTATGGCATTAAAAGGTGTAATGTCAGTAGAAGATGCTAAAAGAGCAATAGATATTGGTTGTACAGCAATCATGATTTCAAACCATGGAGGAAGACAACTTGATGGATCAAGATCTCCATTTGATCAAGTTAAAGCAATTTCAGATGCAGTTGGTGATAAATTAGAAATTATTCTTGATGGTGGAGTAAGAAGAGGAACACATGTTCTTAAAGCTTTAGCAGCAGGAGCGACATCATGTAGTTTTGGAAAGGCATTCCTTTTTAGCCTAGGTGCTGGTGGACAAAAAGGTGTTGAAAGACTTTTAGAAAACATGCAAAAAGAAATCAGAAGAAATATGATTTTAATGGGTTGTAAGTCTGTTAAAGACCTTGATGCGTCAAAAATTATATATAGAGACTAAAAGATAAGAATTTTTACCATTTATTTGATAAATTAAATTTTAAACTAAATAGACAAAAAACTAATTTTCGTTTAGTTTGGCGATTTTAAATTTAAATTTATTATGGAACTTGCAAAATCTTTAAACAGACTTGGAACAGAAAGTGCATTCTCGGTATTAGCAGAAGCAAAAAAACTTGAAGCACAAGGGAAACCTATGATCCACTTAGGATTAGGTCAACCTGATTTCAAAACTCCAAAGCATGTCGTTGAGGCAGCAAAAAAAGCTTTAGATGATGGTCATCATGGATATGTGCTTTCGAATGGAATTTTAGAATGTAGACAGGCCGTTACTAGATGGATAAAGAAACGATATAGTGCAGATGTAGATCCTGAAAGAATAATTATAATGCCAGGTGGAAAGCCAACAATGCATTATGCGATTCAGTGTTTTGGTGAGCCAGGAGCAGAGATAATTCATCCAACTCCAGCGTTCCCTATTTATGAATCAATGATTAATTATACTGGTTCTACAGCAGTACCCTACGATTTAACTGAAGACAAAGATTTAAAGTTTAGTGCAGATAAAATTTTATCTTTAATCACTGATAAAACTAGATTACTAATTTTAATAAATCCAAACAACCCCACAGGAAGTTTTGTAGAAAAATCTGAAATTGATAAGTTGGCTGAGGGTTTAAAAAAGCATCCTCATGTAACTATTTTAAGTGATGAAATTTACAGTAGACAAATTTTTGATAATAAAGAAATGCCAACATTTTTTAATTATCCTGAATTAAGAGAAAGATTAATAGTTTTAGAAGGTTGGAGTAAAGCTTACTCAATGACAGGTTGGAGACTTGGCTGGAGTTTTTGGCCAGAGAATTTAGTTGAACACGTAAATAAACTATTAATTAATAGTGTATCATGTGTGAATGCTTCTGCTCAGTTTGCAGGTATTGCTGCTTTAGATGGACCTGATGACTCAATTAATGAAATGATGGAAAAATTTACATTAAGAAGAAAATTAATTCATGAAGGTTTGAATAGTTTACCAGGTGTGGAATGTAGTTTACCTGGTGGAGCATTTTATGCATTTCCTAAAGTAATCGGAACTGGCATGGATGGTTCAGAGTTTTGTAAAAAAGCTATGCACGAGGCAGGTGTTGCTATAGTTCCCGGTACAGCATTTGGAAAAACTTGCAAAGACTACGTAAGATTTAGTTTTGCTGCTTCAAGAGATAACATTTCTAACGCATTGGAAAACATCAAAAAAATGTTAGGTTAAGCTATGACTGAATTAGCTTTACCAAAAATTGATAGTTCTATTTTAAATAGAAAAACTGAAATAGTAAAAAATCTTTCAAAATTAACAAATAGAGAAAATGTTCTTAATGAAGCTGATGAATTAAGACCATACGAAACAGATGCTTTATCGGTTTATACGCAAACACCATTAGCTGTGGTACTTCCAGAGAATACGGAGGAAGTTAGTGAGATACTAAAATATTGTTATAGTGAAAATATTAAAGTCGTACCAAGAGGTGCTGGCACGGGATTATCTGGAGGAGCATTACCCCTTCAAGATGCTATTCTACTTGGTTTAGGGAAATTTAATAAAATATTAGAAATTGATTACAAAAATAAATGTGTTGTTACTCAGCCAGGAGTAACAAATTTAGGAATTACGCATGCAGTTCAACACAAAGGGTTTTACTATGCACCAGATCCTTCGAGCCAGTTAGCATGTTCTATAGGTGGAAATGTTGCTGAAAATTCAGGTGGTGTTCATTCTTTAAAGTATGGAACGACTACAAATAATATTTTAGGTGTACAAATGGTTATGATGGATGGAACCATTTGTAGATTTGGGGGAAAATCTTTTGATCAAGAGGGATATGATCTTATGGGTTTAATTTGTGGATCAGAAGGTTTATTGGGAGTTGTCACTGAAGTCACGGTTAAAATTTTAAAAACACCTGAAGTAGTAAGAGCTGCTTTGATAGGTTTTCCATCAATTAAAGAGGGTGGAGATGCAGCTTCAGAAATTATTTCAAGTGGAATAGTTCCAGCAGGAATGGAAATAATGGATAAAGCTTTAATTGAGGCTACAGATAATTTTAGTAAAGCAGGATATCCACGAGACGCAGAATTATTATTAATAGTGGAACTTGATGGTACAGCCTCAGAGGTTAATGAATTGATTAAAAAAGTAGAGGCAATCTGCAAAAAAAATAATTGCTCTAGTCTTAAACTTAGCAATAGTGAAAAAGAAAGACTTTCATTCTGGGCTGGAAGAAAAGCTGCTTTCCCAGCTTGTGGAGCTATGGCCCCTGATTATTATTGTATGGATGGATCTATTCCAAGAGGTAAGCTTGCTGAAGCATTATTAGAAATTAAAAAATTATCAGAAAAATATGAATTACCAGTTGCAAATTGTTTTCACGCAGGTGATGGAAATCTACATCCACTTATTATGTTTGATGGAAATGATAAAGAACAACTTAGAAAAACAGAGGAGTTTGGTTCGGAGATATTAAAAACATGTGTAAGACTTGGTGGAGTAATTACAGGTGAGCATGGTGTTGGTATAGAAAAAAGAGAACTTATGTGTGAAATGTTTAATGATAACGATATACAACAACAACTGAGTATTAAAAAGTCATTAGACGAAAAAAATCTATTAAATCCTGGAAAAGTTTATCCTATACTTAGAAAATGTGCAGAGGAAGGAAGGGTTCATGTCCACAAAAATAAAGATAAATTCCCAGATCTTCCAAGATTCTAATAACGTCTATTATCCAAAAGATGAGGCAGAAGTTTCAGATTTAATTAGGGAACTGTATAAACAAGATTCTCCTACAGAAATTATAGGTAATAATTCAAAAAATTTTATTGGAAATAAAACGCAGTCAGCGAATACCACGTCTTTATCTAAAATCTCAGGTATCATCGATTATAGACCAGAAGAATTGTATATTAAAGTGAAAGCCTGCACGCCAATTAATGAAATCGAGAAGGTTCTAAGTGAAAATAATCAGGAGCTAGCTTTTGAACCAATGGACTTCGGGTATATTAAAGACGGCAAGTCAAATAAAGGAACAATAGCAGGATACTTATCTTGCAATTATGCAGGTTCAAGAAGATTTAAAGTTGGAAGTGTACGAGATCATATTCTGGGTTTTAAGGGAGTTAATGGAAAAGGAGATATAATTAAATCAGGAGGTACTGTCGTTAAAAATGTAACAGGTTACGATTTATCAAAACTTATAGCTGGTTCGTTTGGTACACTTGTTGCTTTAACTGAAATCACATTAAAGGTTTTACCTAAAAAAGACTCCTCTAAAACTGTAATAATTTATCCCAATAACTTCGAAAAAATTTATGATATGTTTAATAAATTATCTAGTTCAAGTAGTGAAATTTCTGGCGCTGTCTTTATTCCAGAACATTCGAATGACAACGATTTTTCTGACAAAAGGAATACTGTTTTTAAGTTTAATGATCTTAAATCAAATGTTTCGTTTGTAGCATTTAGAGTTGAGGGGGATAAAATTTCAATTGAGGAAAAAATTAGTAATTTGAAAAAAGAACTTGAATTAAATAATTCAGATATTTCTATCCTAGATGTTTATCAATCTGAACCATTTTGGGAAAAAATAAATAATTTAGAGGTCTTCGAAAAGACCAAGCACAATTTAATAAGAATGGTGATACCACCAGCGAATGGTTCAAAATTATGTAAATATTTAGAAAATAGTCATAATTATTTTATTGATTGGTGTGGGTCGTTATTCTGGATTGAAGTTAATAGTAAAAAAGAGGAAAAGATTAAAGATTTAAAAAAAATGGCAAACGATTTTGGAGGTTATTTGACAGTAATTAAAACTTCATCAGAGTATGATTATGGTGAACCTATTTTTACTGTTGATAAAATACGTTTAATGATTTCAGAAAAAGTAAAACAAAGTTTTGATCCAAAAAGAATTTTAAATCCAGGTAAAATGTATAGAGGAGTTTAATGCAAACAAAATTTACTGAAGAACAGCTTAGAGATCCAGACAATTTTGCAAACGAAAAAGTTTTTAAAAAGTGTGTGCATTGTGGAATGTGTAATGCTACATGCCCCACTCATCAACTTCTAGGTGACGAGTTAGATGGACCTAGAGGACGTATTTATCTTATTAAAGACATGTTGGAAAATAATAGGAAGCCAACTGAAAAAGTTGTAAAGCATATTGATCGATGTCTCTCATGTTATAGTTGTATGACTACTTGTCCAGCAGGAGTAAATTATATGCATATAATTGACCACGGAAAAAAATATATCGAAAAAAATTATCAAAGATCATTCTTTGATAAGTTAATAAGATATTTTTTATCTATCACTCTTCCAAATATAAAAGTTTTTAGATTATCGAGTTTATTAGTAAAATTTTTGAAGCCATTCAAATTCTTAATGCCTTCAAAAATTAAGGACATGATTGAGTTAATGCCAACAAAATTTCCTAAAAAAAACCTACCAATTAAAGAAGTTTACAAATCCTCTACCAAAAAAAGAATTGCTAGAGTTGCTCTTTTAACAGGATGTGTACAAAAAGAAATATCTCCTCAAATTAATGAAGCAACAATAAGGCTATTAAACAGGCACGGCGTAGAAGTAGTTGTTCCAAAAAAAATTCGTTGTTGCGGATCTTTAAATCATCATCTTGGAAAAGAGGAGGATGCGCATCAAGATTTTAAAAATAATATAAACACTTGGTATGAGGAGCATCAAAAAGGAAATTTGGATGCAATTTTATCAAATACGTCTGGTTGTGGAACAACCATGAAAGATTACGGATTTATTTTTCGCGAAGATAAAGAGATCAGTAAAAAAGCCAAAGTGATATCTGATTTAACAAGGGATATATCCGAATATATTTTTGAAAGTTTAAAATTAGATATAAAATCAAAAGAAAAAAAATATAAGGTTGCTTATCACTCTGCGTGTTCAATGCAGCATGGTCAAAAGGTTCATTCACAGCCAGTTTCATTACTTGAGAAAACTAATAATGAAATTATGGAAATTCCAGAAGGCCATATATGTTGTGGATCAGCTGGTACGTACAATATTTTGCAATCAAAAATTGCAAAACAATTATTAAAGAAAAAAGTAAATAATATTGAAAGTTTAAATCCAGATTTTATCTCTACAGGAAATATTGGTTGTATTACCCAAATCGCTCATGGTACTAAAGTTCCAATATTACATACAATTGAAGTTTTAGATTGGTACACTGGAGGACCAAAACCTGAAATTTTAAAATAAAAATTATGAAAAAAGTTTTAATTACAAGACGTTTAATAAGAGAAAGTGAAGACAAAGCATCTAATTTATTTGATGCTAAATTTAATACTAATGATGAACTGTATTCACAAAAAAAAATTATTGAAATGAGTCAAGGATTTGATGGCATATTATCATCATTAACTGAAAAGTTAGATGCTGAAACAATCAATCAATTACCAGACACAATTAAAATAATTTCTAATTTTGCAGTAGGATTTGGAAACATTGATTTGGAAGCAGCAAATAATAGAGGCATAACAGTAACAAATACACCAGAAGTTTTATCAGATGCTACAGCAGAAATAGGAATTTTATTAATTCTAGGAGCATGCAGAAGAGCTTCTGAAGGAATAGAGTCTGCAAGAGAAGGTGGATGGAAATGGTCTGCTGACTATTTAATTGGAAAGCAATTAACTGGAACAAGATTAGGAATTTTAGGTATGGGTCGTATTGGCCAAAAAATTGCAAAAATTGCAAAATCTTTAGGCATGATCATTCATTATCATAATCGTTCAAAATTAAGTGAAGATAAAGAACAAGGTGCAACATATCATGACAGCATAAAAAGTCTTTTTTCAGTCTCAGATGTTTTATCAATTTGTTGTCCAGCAACAAAAGAAACAGAGAACTTAATAAACAAAGAGACTGTTGAGTATTTTCCTAAAGGTGCCGTGATAACTAATGTTGCAAGAGGCGATATAGTAGACGATGAAGCTTTAATTGATGCATTGAATAGAAGAAAAATTTATGCAGCAGGATTAGATGTTTATAAAAATGAACCAAATTTAAATCCTGGTTATTTAAAAATCCCAAGTGCTTTTATTTTACCTCATCTTGGTAGTGCAACAAAAGATACAAGAATTGCAATGGGAAATTTAGCAATTGATAATCTAGATGAGTTTTTTAGAACTGGAAACTGTATAAATAAAGTAAATTAAAATGTCTCAATCGATAGCTTTCATCGGTGTTGGCAATATGGGTTGTCCAATGGCTGAAAATTTAATGAAGGCGGGTAAATCCGTAAAAGTTTTTGATGTCTCAAAAAAAATGCTTGAGATAGCAAGAGAAAAAAATCTTGAAACAATTGAAAATTTAGATGATTTAATTACGGCTGATGTTGAAATAGTGATAACCATGCTTCCAGAAGGTAAGCATTCTAAGGATGTTTATTTAGGAGAAAGCGGAATAATAAATAAAGTTTCAAAAAACTGTTTGTTAATTGATTCTTCAACAATTGATATTCAAACCTCTATTGAAATTGGAAAAAAAGCTTCAGAAAAAGGAATAGAAATGATTGATGCACCAGTTAGTGGTGGAGTAATGGGAGCCCAAAAAGCAACTTTAAATATAATGGTTGGTGGATCAAAAGAGGCATTCGATAAAGCACTTCCTCTCTTAAAAATCATGGGAAAAAACATATTTCATGCAGGTGATTTAGGTAGTGGGAATGGCGCCAAAATTTGTAACAATATGGCACTAGGGATTGCGATGATTGCAGCTTCAGAGTCATTAATGTTAGCAAAAAGATTAAATATAGATATTAAAAAAGTTCATGAAATCATGAAAAATGCATCAGGTAACAGTTGGCCAATTTCTGTTTATCCACCTTTACCTGGTTTAATTGATGGCACACCTTCAAATAATAATTATCGACCAGGTTTTTCTGCAGGAATGATGAATAAAGATCTTAAACTTGCAAATGATTGTGCGAAAAGCGTAAATGCCGAAACACCATTAGGAAAAATGGCATTAGAAATCTACGATCAATTTTGTAAAGAAGGAAATGAAACTAAAGATTTTTCAGCTATTTCTAAAGTTATAGGTGGAAGTGCTTGGGACTATCCAATTGATTAAATTTATCTAGAATCAACTAAGGATTGTAAAAAAATTTAATTTAGAGTTTATAGTGGCAATCTGTGCCTCTTTTTAGAAAGACTCTAATTTGAATATATGTTTAACTCTGCAACAGTTAATTAACTAGAGGAGAAGAAATGATTAAAAACAAAAAATCATTGAAGGGTTCTAAGACTCCTTCAAGAAGAAAGTTCTTCAAAGCCGCAGCAGCAACTGGTGCAGCCGCAGCAACAGCTGTAGCAATGCCAAATGTTGCTTTTGGTGCTCCGCAAACATTAAAGATGCAAGCTGCATGGCCATCAGGTGCTAACATCTTTTTTGAAATGGCCGGAGACTATGCCAAAATGGTTGGAGACATGTCAGGTGGAAGTTTAAAAATTGACCTTCAGCCTGTTGGAGCAGTTGTAAAAACTGGAGAAATTGGACAAGCTGTAAGTGACGGTGTTCTTGATATGGGACACTGGGTTACTGCTTATTGGTATGGAAAAAACCCTGCAGCGTCTCTTTTCGGAACTGGCCCATCTTACGGTCTATCATCTCAAGAAGTAATGGCTTGGATGGAAGAAGGTGGTGGAAGAGCATTGTATGAAGAAACATTAGCAAAAGTAGGATACGACTATGTTGGTGTTTTTGCGATGCCTATGCCAGCTCAACCTTTTGGTTGGTTCAAAAAGAACGTAACTAAAGTAAGTGACGTTAAAGGTATGAAGTATAGAACAGTTGGTCTTGCAACTAACGTTCTTACTGCAATGGGTATGGTAGTTAGACAATTACCAGGTGGTGAAATTCAGCCGGCTATGAAAACTGGTTTGATTGAAGCTGCAGAGTTTAACAACCCTACTTCAGACTCTCAATTTGGTATGCAAGATGTATCTAAGCATTATCACTTAGGATCTTTCCACCAATCACAAGAGATGTTTGAAATACCTATTAACAAAAAAACATTTAATAGCCTATCTCCTGCAAACCAAGCAATATTAAAAAATGCTTCGTATGCAGCAAATACCGCTAACTACTTTAAAGCTTTGGTGAGATACTCAGCTGATTTATCTAAATTGATGAATGAGCATAAAGTAAACGTTTACCAAACTTCAGATGCAATTTTAGCAGAGCAGTTAAAAGGTTGGGATAAAGTTGTAGGTGATTTCTCTTCTAAAGATCCATTCTTTAAGAAGATTGTTGATTCACAAAAAGCTTATGCGAAAAGAGTAATGAAATACTTACTAATGAATCAGCCTAACTACAGACTTGCTTATGAAAATGAGTTTGGTCCGTTAGCGAAAGTTAAAATCTAAGGTTTAAAAATATAAAAAATTAAGGGGGGCTTTTTAGCCCCCTTTTTTTTAATTGAATTAATTAAGAAAATTAAGATAAGCTAGTTAAATATGTACTCTTATATAAAATTTGCAGACACCCTTAGCTCATCAATGGGTAAAGCCTTCTCATGGTGCATAGTTATTTTAATGGGTGGAACATGTTACGAGGTCATAATGGCTTATGCATTTAATGCTCCTACTTTATGGAATTTTGATTTTAGTTTACAGATGTACGGAGCAATATTTATGATGGCTGGAGCATACACTTTGGCGACTGAGGCTCACGTGAGAGGAGATGTTATTTACAGGTTGTTCCCAACTAAAGTTCAAGGATGGATTGATTTAATACTTTATTTAATCTTCTTTTTTCCAGGGGTAATTGCACTTGCATTTTATGGGTATGAGTATGCAGCTAAAGCATGGATGGTAAAAGAAACAAGCTGGAATAGTCCAGCACAAATTCAAATTTATATGGCAAAATCATTGATACCTTTATCCGGAATGCTTCTTACCCTCCAAGGAATTAGTGAAGTTTTTAGAGCAATTATTTGCATTAGAACGGGACATTGGCCAGAGAGAGATGCTGGTGCAGAAGAAACAGAAAAAATTTTAATGAGAAAATCTAAAGAGGAAGAAAAAATAGATGTTGTTTAGTCTAACAAATCCAGAAATTGCAATTTTAATGATGGTGATATTTCTGTTTGCTGTATTACTAGGATTTCCTATTGCATTTACTTTAATGGCAATGGGTCTAGGATTTGGGTATTACGCATATTTTGATCCGTCAAGAATGGATCATCTATTAGACAATAGGATATTTAATTTATTTGTTTCAAACACCTACTCTGTGATGGATAACCATGTCCTCACCGCCGTACCTTTATTTTTATTTATGGGTTATTTAGTGGAAAGAGCAGGTATAGTTGCAAGATTATTTTATGCGATAAGACTTGCATCTCATTCTCTTCCTGCATCGATGGCTGTCGCCGCCCTTGTTACTTGTACTTTATTCTCTACAGCAACAGGTATAATTGGAGCAGTTGTGACTTTAATGGGTTTGCTTGCTTGGCCTGCAATGGTGAAAGCTGGTTATGATAAAAAATTTGCATCAGGAGTAATATGTGCTGGAGGATGTTTAGGAATTTTAATTCCTCCCAGCATTATGCTTATTGTTTATGCGGTTATAGCTCAATTATCCCCACTAAGATTATTCGCTGCAGCAATATTTCCTGGTTTGATGTTAGCGGGTTTATATATTTTATATGCAATTATTTTGGCTTATTTTAATCCATCAGTTGCACCTAAGCCTCCTAAAGAAGAAATCCCTCCAAGATCAGTGATCTTAAAAGAAGTTTTGGTTTCATTCTTACCATTATTTTCATTAATTATTTTAGTATTAGGAAGTATTCTTGCCGGTTTGGCTACTCCTGCGGAAGCAGCAGGTGTTGGAGCTTTTGGGGCATTAGTTTTATCTTTCTTTTATAAGTCTCTAAAATGGAAAAATTTTAAAGAGTCTGTCTTTCTAACCGCAAAAACTACTGCAATGATTATGTGGTTGTTTATTGGATCTTGGACGTTTGCGTCAGTATTTTCATATTTAGGAGGACATGAAGTATTTGAGCATTTTTTTAAATCAATGGATATACAGCCTTGGCAATTTTTAGTAATTACACAAATTATAATTTTCTTATTAGGCTGGCCATTAGAGTGGACTGAAATATTAATTATATTTGTTCCAATATTTTTACCTTTAGTAGAATTTTTTGGAGTAAACCCTTATTTTTTTGCTATGTTAATTGCGTTAAATTTACAAACATCATTTTTAACGCCCCCCATGGCCATGTCGGCTTATTATTTAAAAGGTGTACAATCTAAAAATGTTGAATTAATTGAGGTATTCAAAGGCATCATGCCATTCTTGGCGATAGTTATTTTTGGAATGGTTTTGATGTATTTATTTCCAGGTATAGCTCTGTGGTTACCTGATCAATTATTTGCAAACTAATTTAATGAATGAAATTGTAAATTATTCTGTTGAAGAATTAATAAATAAAATTTCAAATTCTCAAATTACTTCTGTCGAAATATGTGAAGCCTATATTGAGAGAGTTAATAAGTTTGAAAAAGATATAAATGCTTGGGCTTTTTTTGACAAAGAATTGTTATTGGAAAAAGCCAAAGAGTCAGATGCTTACAAAAAATCTGGAAAACCAACTGGACCGTTACATGGTATTCCTGTAGCTGTTAAGGATATTGTTGGTACTTTAGATATGCCAACAGAATGTGGAACTCCAATAAGAAAAGGAAAATCTTATTCACAAAATGCGGAAATAATTGATTTATTAACATCTTCAGGGGCTATTGTGATGGGTAAAACAGTTACTACAGAATTAGCATATTTAAATCCCTCTAAAACAAAAAACCCACATGATTATTCACGAACACCAGGAGGATCATCAAGTGGATCTGCTGCAGTAATTGCATCTTATATGGCTCCACTTTCAATTGGATCACAAACAGGTGGCTCAATAATCAGACCAGCATCTTATTGTGGTGTTGTGGGATACAAACCTTCATTTGGCTTAATTTCTAGAAACGGAGTATTAAAGACTTCCGAAAAACTTGATCATTTAGGAGTTTTTGGAAAAACAGTTGAGGACATAGCTTATTTAGTTAAAGAGTTAATTAAAAAAGATTCCCATGACCCTGCCACTGTTTATTATTCTTCGAATAATATGATTGATGCTGTAAAAAAAGGTCCTTTATATGAACCTAAGTTCATATTTTATAAAACTGAATTTTGGAAATCAATTGACAAAAAATCTAAGGAAGCTTTTGAATATTTTATAAAGTCGTTTAAAAAAAATATAGAAGTTCATGATACTCCTTCTTATTTTAAAGATATCCATAAATATCATCAAATAATTTATGAAAGTGATCTAGCTAATAATTTTAGTGATTATTATAAAAATTATAAATCAAAACTTTCAAAAATTATGCAAAATGCAATTGCAAATGGAAGAAAACATACTGCAAAAGAATATGCTGAAGCAATAGATTTTATGAAAAGAAGCTACGATTCTTATAAAGAAGTATTTGAGGACTATCACGGGGTTTTATCACCATCCAGTCCAGGTGTTGCTCTAAAGGGTCTTAAGAGCACTGGATCAGCTGATTTCAATAAAGTTTGGTCTTATTTAGGAACTCCTTGTATTTCACTTCCTTTACTTCAGGGTGAAAATAATTTACCATTAGGAATTCAAGTTATTGGAGAGAGATATGACGATAATCGTTTCTTAGGAGTTTCCAGTTGGCTTGAAAAGGAAAGTGAGAAATTTAATGA
This sequence comes from uncultured Pelagibacteraceae bacterium, assembly GCA_902529645.1. Classification (GTDB taxonomy): domain Bacteria; phylum Pseudomonadota; class Alphaproteobacteria; order Pelagibacterales; family Pelagibacteraceae; genus Pelagibacter. Next base: position 168,646 of record CABZXO010000002.1, read on the forward strand.
ATAAACTTGTAACACTAATAGGACTTTCTTTTGCAATCTTTTTTCTTGTTGGTTTAGCAACAACACTTACAAGATCTATGATGATAGGTTTCTTTGATGTATTACCAGTGTACATATTGATGATACTTGCGATATCGATGATGTTATACGAAGCTTTTTTTGACAAAAAATAAATTTAATAATTCCTAAATTTACTACTTCTGATTGTATTATATTCTTTCAATAGGAATTTTAGTCTAGACTTAAACGTTCTATTGTAATTTAATCTGTACAGTTAATTAAAAAGAAGAGGAGATACTAATGATTAAAGAAAAAAAATCATTGAAGGTTTCTAGATCACCTTCAAGAAGAAAGTTCTTTAAAACTGCAGCTGCAACTGGTGTTGCTGCTGTTGCAGCATCATCTTTATCTGCTCCAGCTGTTGCCAAAGAGAGAATAGAAGCTTCTATGGTAGCTACTTGGCCAAGAGATTTTCCAGGCCTTGGAACTGGTGCACAAAGACTTGCTCAAAGATTAAGTGATATGAGTGACGGTAGAATTCAAGTTACTTATTATGCTGCTAATGAAAGGGTAAAAGCATTTGACTCGTTTGATGAAGTTGCTTCAGGAAATTCTCAAATGTATCACGGTGCTGATTACTACTGGGTTAAAAAACACCCTGCATTTGGATATTTTACTGCCGTTCCATTTGGTTTCACATATGCTGAAATGAATGCGTGGTTAAAATTTGCTGGTGGACAAGAGTTGTGGGATGAATTGACTGATGATTTCGGAACACAAAGTTTTGCTGCTGGTAACACTGGAGTGCAAATGGGTGGTTGGTTTAACAAAAGAATTAGATCAGCTAATGATATTAAGGGTTTAAAAATGCGTATGCCTGGTTTAGGTGGACAAGTACTTGGAAAACTTGGTGGTTCTCCAATTTCACTTCCAGGTGGACAAATTTATGAAAACCTTGTGTCTGGTGCAATTGATGCTACCGAATGGGTAGGACCTTGGAATGATGAGGCTTTCAAGTTTTATGAAGCAGCCAAGTATTATTATTATCCAGGTATGCACGAACCAGGATCAACCCTATGTTGTGGTGTAAATAAATCTTGGTTCACAAGTCTAACTAAGTCAGATCAGTTGATTATAAAAACTGCTTGTGATTGGGCTGATACAACTACTATGGCAGAATATAATGCAAAAAATGGAGCAGCATTAGATCGTTTAGTAAATGAAAACGGAGTTAAACTTGAGAAGTTTAACGATAAAGTTTATGACGCATTTGCTAAAGGTGCTGCAGAAGTATTTGACGAAGTTCAGCAACATAGTGCCCTTGCTCAGAAAGTGCATGCTGCTTTTGTTAAAGGACGAAAAGAAATAGGTGCTTGGACAAACTTGTCTGACTCACCGTACATTTCTCAAAGAAATAGAGCATTAGGAGTATAATTTAATTCTAATTAATACTAGAGGGCCCTTAAATGGGCCCTCTTTTTATATATCATTAAAAGTTTTGTCATATGATTGAGAAAAAAAACTTATCTATTTTAATAAGAATATTTAGTTATTCTATCTTAACATTAACATTAATTTTTTTAATAAATAATGTTTTAACAGTTTGGTTTGATTGGCCAGGAGTTAAAAAACTTTTTTCTCACTATGAAATACTTGGATTTAAAAAATTAAATAAACCTTTAGAGGGACCTGCGATGAGTCTATCGTATATTCAACTATTATTTTATTTTTTATCTTTTTTAGGGGTTATAATGTTTGTTTTAAAATCTTTAAAACAAACATTACAAACAGACTCAGAGATACTAAAAAAAATAACAGCATATATTATTAGATCTTCATTCTGGGCAGTGCTAATTGTTGGAGTAGCAGATTTTTTAATCTCGTTTATGGTTGTAGAAAAATTGGTTGAGCCAATTTTTGGGGAACAAGTTAAAATTAATTTAGTAAAACCTGCATTCAGGATTACATATATACATTTCCCTCTTATTTTAGCTTCTTTTATAATTGGTTATTTCACAAGATCTGTAGGATTTATTTGGTTAGCAGTTTTAGTAGTTGGAAGTGAATTCTTGATAGTTGTATCAAGATTTATATTCCAATATGAACAAGCTTTTCAAGGAGACCTTGTTCGTTTTTGGTATGCTGCACTTTATCTTTTTGCAAGTGCCTATGCACTAATTCACGAAGGTCATGTAAGAGTTGATGTTTTGTATGCTAATTTTAGTGAGAGAAAGAAGGCATGGACGAATGCAATTGGATCTCTCATTTTAGGCATTCCCTTATGTTTGATAGTTATATTTTTAGGTATGGGTGGTAAAGCTAGTATCATTAATGGTCCAGTAATTTCATTTGAAATTACTCAGCAAGGTTCGAATGGATTATATTTACTTTATTTAATGGCAGTTTACTTAGCAGTATTTGCAGTAAGTATGTTAACTCAATTCACAAGCTACTTTATGAGTAGTAGTCACAAACTTTTAAAGAATTAAATAATGGAACATTTATTTTTAGCTTTACTGGTAATTATAATGATTGGAGCTTTGGCATCTGGTTTTCCAGTAGCTTTTGCACTACCTGGATCAGCAATAATTTCAATAGGACTAGCTGCTTTTTTTGGTTATTTATTTGCAGGAGACTCTAGTGCTTATTTTGCTGTTGATGGGCCTAAAGAATGGTTAACCGCTGGTATTACTAATTTTAGGAGTAATTATTGGGATGTAGAAACTGACACCTTAATTGCGATCCCATTATTTATCTTTATGGGGATAATGTTGCAAAAATCAAAAATTGCAGAAGACCTTTTAGTTACTATGGGACAACTATTTGGACCAATTCCAGGAGGTCTTGGTATTTCTGTTATCTTTGTTGGTGCATTACTTGCAGCAACAACTGGAATAGTTGGAGCAACAGTAATAGCAATGGGACTAATTTCCTTACCCACAATGTTAAATAATAAATATGACAAAAGATTAGCAAGTGGAATTGTTTGCTCCTCTGGGACACTTGGTCAAATTATACCTCCTTCAATTGTCTTAATTATCATTGCTGATCAATTGGCAAGTGCCGCTGACGTTGCAAATACTATGCGTCAGACTGATTATAAAGTTTTAACCGGCGAATTTAATATGCCTGGAGAATTTAGAGTAGGGTCTACTTCAGCTGGAGATATGTTTTTAGGAGCATTATTACCAGGATTAGTTTTGGTTGGTTTATATATGCTTTACATATTTGTGTATGCAAGATTAAACCCAAAAGCAGCTCCTCCTGTTCCATTTAAAGGAAATTTCGATTCTAAATTTTGGATCAAAGTTATATTAGTAATTATTCCACCACTTGCTCTAATCTTTGCAGTTTTAGGATCTATACTTATGGGTATTGCTACAGTAAATCAGGCTGGATCAATAGGTGCTATTGGTGCAACAATGATGGCAGGCTATCGATTGCATCAAGGTAAAAAGAACGCTTACTATCCAATAATAATTGCAATCTTATCTTTAATTCCAATTTATTTTTTATCTAAAAATTATAACTTAAATATTAAAGCTGTTGATACTAGAGATTTAGGCGCAATATTAATTGCATTATTTTTTACAATTACTTTTTTAGCAAGTGTTGTATGGAGTTTTTGGAGAGCCTTTAAAATAGATGATGTTTTAAAAGAAGTTGTTGTAGAAACTTGTGTAACTACCTCAATGGTATTTATAATTCTACTTGGAGCAGCAATGCTAACCTCTGGATTTAGAGCATTTGGAGGTGAAGAGCTAGTAAGAGACTTTCTTCAAGATTTACCAGGAGGGTTTTGGACTCAGTTCGTTGTTGTAATGATAGTTATCTTTTTATTAGGTTTCTTTCTTGATTTTATCGAAATAGCTGTGGTTGTTGTACCCATCATTGCTCCTATATTATTAGCTGAACCAGGTGCAAATGTAAGTGCAATTTGGCTTGGTGTTATGATTGGGGTAAATTTGCAAACTTCATTTTTAACTCCACCATTTGGATTCGCTTTATTTTATTTGAAAGGTGTAGCGTCAAAACTTGTTACTACTTTAAATATTTGGAAAGGAGTTGTTCCATTTATTATTTTACAATTGATAGGTCTTGGAATTGTTGGTTTCTATCCTACATTGGTAAATTATTTACCAGCAAGAACATATCTAACATCTAATGTAGCTCCACCACCAATGAATCCAAAACTTCAATATTGCTTACAAGAATATAAATTTGCAATTTATAATAATGAAGAACAAACAATTACAAATGCAATTAAGAATATGCAGAAGTTAACTCCAGCAAATCTTCCAGTAGATAAATTAGATATTTTTGAGGAGCATTTTGATAATGCTTTAGGAACTTTTGCCATAGTTAAAAAATTGCAAAAAACTGAGCAAGAATACGATTTATTTACAAAAGATTATAAAGATCTTCATTTCGATGTAAGAAAAATTCAGAAAAAAGTTCGAAAAATTGACCAAAAAATAAAAAAATTAAAAGCTGAAATTAGAAACTTAGATGAAGATAATTTGTCAGCTAAAAATAAATTAGAATTAAAAATTGAGAATTACGAGCTAGAAATTAAAGAACTTCAAAATAAAATTCCTGAAAGCTGGAAAACCAAAAATGGAGAGTTTGAAATATTACATAAAGCAAAAAACACTAGAACAAAGAGATATCGAAAAAACGTAGATGAAGCTTATGAAACTCTGGATCAAATAGTAATGTTTATAAATGACAATGAAAAATTAAAAGAACTTTCCCCAGGAATAAAAGAATTAAAATATACTATTGATAATAAAAATTTTGAAAAATCTATTTCAATAATTGATAATCTTTTTGAAAAGCTCGGAGAAATTTCTGGAACAGAAGAATTTGCAAATAAATTAGATGACCTAATTTCTATCATAGATAATGATGAGGTAGATGAACAAAAATTAGTTGAAATAAGTTCAGAGACTTTTGATCTTTTCAATGCCGAAGTCACGTGGAGAGCTGATGCTAATAAAAATTTATTACCTGAATTAATTAAATACAACGATGTAATTAAACACAATATTGGACTAAGGCTTCAAACTAGGTTAACTAAAGAACAAGCTAAATTTGTTGCCAGATGTAACTCAGTCCACAGAGATATTTCTTTAAATTTTTAATTAATGGAAAATTATATTTTACCAAAGAAACAGGCTATTATTGTTTTTTTTGTATTTGCATTTGGTTATTTTTTGTCGTGTCTGTTACGTGCAATTACCGCAACACTTTCTCCTGTTTTAACCTCAGAATTTAATTTATTAGCAGCAGATCTAGGATTATTAGCTGGTGGTTATTTTTTAGGTTTTGCTTGTATGCAAATACCACTTGGATATTTACTTGATAAATATGGTCCAAAAAAAATTGTCTCTTCTTTTTTATTAATTGCATTAATTGGAACAGTTTCATTTGCTTTAGCTCAAAGTTTTTCAGGACTATTAATTTCAAGAATTCTAATTGGCGTAGGCGTAAGCGCTTGTTTAATGGCTCCATTAACTGGTTACAGGATATGGTACGCAGAAGATCAACAGCAAAGAGCAAACTCATGGATGTTGATGATTGCATCGTTAGGTTTTTTGTCCTCTACATTACCTGTACAACTTTTATTGCCTGGCTTTGGATGGCGGTGGGTATTTGGTGGTATCGCTATCTTAATTTTAATTAGTATTATTTTGATGTTAATTTTCATTCCAAAATGGAATTTAATTAAAAACAAAGAATTAGAAGAACCAGGTGATACTGGAACTTTATCAGATGTTTGGAAAAATAGATTTTTTATAAGTGTAATTCCAATGGGTTTATTTAATTATGGGGGCTTAATGGCCATCCAAACTTTATGGGCGGGCCCATGGATGACAAGAGTTGCAGGCTATACACCACTTCAGAGTGCTACGGGTTTATTTTGGATCAATGTAACAATGTTAGTATCCTTTTTTTTATGGGGATATTTTTTACCAAAAATCTCAATTATTGGTTTTAATGCTAAAAAAATTCTTAAATTAGGTCTACCTATAAGTTTTATAGTTATGTTTGTGGTTATATTTTTGGGTCCAAAAGCTGGAGCTTTTTACATAACTTTATTTATTTTAAGTTCAATTTTTTTATCAGTTACACAGCCGGCTGTGGGCCTTTCTTTTTCAGGTTATTCTGCTGGTAAAGCGCTAACTTCATTCAATTTATTAATATTTGCAGGAACATTCATAATGCAATGGCTAATGGGCTTAGTGATAGATATTGTTAAAGGGATGGGTCATGCAGAAGTATTTGCTTTTAAATCAGCTTTTTCAGTTTTCTTAATCTTAAGTATTATTTCTTATATATTTTTTTTAATATTAAATAGAAAAAAATATGAAAATAAAACGTAGGAATTTTTTTTTGGAATTATTAATTGGTATTGTTGTTATTTACTTAATCGTTTTAATTTTCTTATTCTTTTTTCAAAGAAATTTAATGTATCATCCTGATGAAAATAATTATTCTGGAGATAATTTAGAAGTTAACATTGAAAAAGTTACTATCAAAACAACAGATAATATTAATCTTTTAGGCTGGTTTCATAATAAAAATTTAAATAGTTATAAAACAATAGTTTATTTTCACGGAAATGCAGGGACACTTGAAAACAGAATCCATAAGTTAAATCATTTTAAAAACATAGATGTAAATTTTTTAATTATTGCATGGAGAGGGTTCAGCGGCAATAAAGGAAAACCAAGTGAGGAGGGTCTTTATACAGATGGTGCTAGTGCAATAAACTGGCTTAAAGAAAAAGGTCTAAAAGAGGAAGATATAATTATTTATGGAGAGTCATTAGGAACTGGCATTGCGACCGAAATTACTCAGAATAAAAATTTTGCAGGATTAATCTTAGAAACGCCCTTCACATCAATGATAGAGGCTGCGAAAAATTTTTATCCATATATTCCGGTTGGTTTAATTTTAAAAGATAAGTATGAAAATAATGAAAAAATTAAAAATATTAATATTCCAGTATTAGTAATGCATGGTGAGGCTGACCAAATAGTTCCATTTTGGATGGGTAAAAAAATTTTTAATTTAGCAAGTGAACCTAAATTTTCATATTTTACAAAATATGACGATCATATGATGGAATATGATGATAAACTTGTATTAGCCCTAAAATCGTTTGTTGATAGTTTAAATTAAGCCATAATCTAAACAAAGATAATTCAAATTTTTTTTTTAGGTTAATCTATGAAAAATTTTTTCTTATTTTTTATTGTACTTTTTTCTTTAAATAATTTATCAAATGCCAAAGAAAATTTAGCATCTGTAGCCAGCCTTTTTCATATTGATCAAATGAATTCGCACGATGAAAATTTTGCATTATATTTTAAAACCCGTGAAAAAGCTGTCATAGCTCGAGGAGAAAATTCAAATTATATTAATGATTTTCCAAAAGATCTTTATATTTATAACTACAAAACGAAAGAGTCCTTGCCATTAATTTCTTATGAATGGTTTCCCAAAAAAGCAAAATATTTTTTGCAAGAGTATGATTTCCCAGTTTTTCCAGATGATTTTGCATATTATCTTTTAAAAGATAACAAAACTCTGGTGATGATTAGTGCTGTAAAAAGTTTAAAAGCCAATTTTAAATTTGATATTATTGAAAAAAAATTAGAACTTTATCCTGTAAATGGAAAATTTGATTTTATTATTTCTTCGATAGCTAAAAATTGTGCACACTATGAATTTAAAGAACATTATAAATGTAGTTTTTATAAACCTCTAATTTCCAGTACCTTAATTAATTAATTTGAGTAAATGCTTTTGCAAATTTTTCAGCTTCAAAAATTTGCAAATCATCTTCTTTTTCACCTAATCCAAGTGCAATAATTGGTAGTTTATATTTCTTAGCAACAGCTAGAAGAATACCTCCTTTTGCTGTGCCATCTAATTTTGTCATAATAAGACCAGTTATTGGAATAATTTTATTAAATTCTTCAACTTGATTAATAACATTTTGCCCCGAAGTTGCGTCCAAAACTAAAATAACATCATGTGGAGCATCAGGATCAATTTTTTTAGTAACGTTTGCAATTTTTTTATATTCCTCCATCAAATTCTTTTTATTTTGTAATCTTCCAGCTGTATCAATTAAAACTTGATCAAAATTATTTTTTAATGCTTCATCAATAGCTTTGTAAGCAACTGATGCAGGATCTGAACCCTGAAATGATTTTGTAATTTGAACATCAACTTTGTTTGCCCAATTTTCTAGTTGTTCTATAGCTGCTGCTCTAAAAGTATCTGATGCAGCTAACATTACTTTATTTCCATTACGCTTTAATATTTTGCTTATTTTTCCAATAGTAGTTGTCTTTCCTACTCCATTAACACCTGAAATTAAGGTTGCATTCAATTTTTCTTTTTTTTTGAAGAATTCAATATTTTCTAAAGGTTTCATAATTGAAATAATATAATTTTTTAAAATACTATTTATTTCGTCAGTTAAATCTTTATTGGGATCAATTTTTGTTTGAGAAATTATTTCTCTTATTTCTGAAGCCGAAATAATACCAACATCAGATTGAATTAAATAATCCTCAATTTTGTCTAATGTTTTGTCATCAATCTCTTTTTTTACAACTATATCTCTTAAACCCGTTGTAAAAGCTGAGGCACTTTTTTTAAAACCTGATTTAAATTTTTCAAAAATTCCCATTAAATTTTAAAATTTATCTCCTCGATATCTGAAACTGGTCCTTTCATATGAATACTATTGTTTTCATCAATTGAAATTGTCAATCTACCTGTAGAAAATTCGATATCCACTTTCTCATTTACCAGTCCGTTTTGTTTTGCAGCAAAAGCTGTTGCACAAGCTGCTGTACCACATGCTTTAGTAAGTCCAGCTCCTCTTTCCCATACTCTAACTTTAATCAATTCTTTGTTAACAACAGTTGCTAAAGTAACATTACATTTTTCTGGGAATAAAGAATGGTTTTCAATTTCTGGTCCAATTTTTTTAATTTCAAAATTTTCGTTATTATCAACAAAAAAAACTACATGTGGGTTTCCAACATTTACAGCAGTTCCACCTGAAAATTCGTTATTATTTTTGTCAAAAATTTTAATTCCTAAATTATTCGTATTTAATTCTTTAGACAACGGAATCTCATCCCATTTTGTTTTTGCAACACCTATTTCTGTAGAAACCATTTTTTCTCCAACAATATTAGATTTTAATTTGCCAGATAAAGTTGTTAGGACAATTTCTTTTTTGTTGTTTTCCTTGCCTAATAAATCAGCAATACATCTTGTACCATTTCCACACGCACCAGACATTCCTCCGTCTGAATTATAAAATTCTAGCGAAGCATCTGAAATATCATTTTTTTTAATCAATATTAGTTGGTCACAACCAATAAATTTTCTGTCACAAATTTTTATTATTTGCTCTTTCGACAAATTTGTAATTGTTTGTCTACTATCTATGATGACAAAATCATTACCTAAACCGTCCATTTTAAATGCTTTAATATCCATATATAGATATTTAACTTATTTATTGACTTTTTGAACCTCTATTATAGGTTGTTGCCGTTTCCGCAAAAACATTAACTTTGCGGTGTCTTTGGAAACAAAGAGATCGACACTAGTCAGCGAGGGTTCGCCCACTAGTGTGTTACTGCTATGCGTAAAAAAATATGTTTGAAAATTTAACAAATAAATTTGAAGAAATTTTTTCTTCTCTGAAAAAGGCACCTTCGCTTGATGAAGCGCAAGTAGATGAAGGTTTAAGAGGCATTAGGCAAGCCTTACTTGAAGCAGATGTCTCTTTGGATGTTGCAAAAGATTTTATTGAAAAAGTTAAGCCAAAAGCATTAGGCCAAGAGATAATAAGGTCTACCTCTCCTGGGGATATGGTTGTTAAAATTGTTTACGATGAGCTTGTAGACTTATTAGGTGCAACAAATAATGAGATAAATTTAAACGCAGTACCACCTGTGCCAATGATGTTAGTTGGGTTACAAGGTTCTGGAAAAACAACAACAACAGCAAAATTAGCAAAATTTTTAGAAAATAATAAAAAGAAAAAAGTAATGATGGTCAGTCTAGATATTTATAGACCAGCTGCACAAGAACAACTTAGATCTTTAGGAGAACAAAATAATATTTTAACTTTACCTATTATAGAAGGTCAGCAACCTGCTGATATTTGTAGAAGAGCAATAAGTGCTGCTAATTTAAATGGAGCTGAAATAATTTTATTTGATACTGCTGGTAGAACTCAAATCGATTTACAAATGATGAGTGAGATTAAGCAAATTGAAGCTGTAATTAATCCAACAGAAACTTTCTTAGTTGCAGACTCTTTAACAGGCCAAGTTGCAGCCTCAGTGGCAAAAGAATTTAAAAATACAGTTAATTTATCTGGAATTATTTTAACTAGGGCTGATGGTGATGCAAGAGGTGGAGCCGCAGTGAGCATGAAATATGTTTCAAACGTTCCAATTAAATTTTTAGGGATAGGAGAAAAAATAGATAATCTTGAAGTATTTCATCCTGATAGAATTGCAAACAGAATACTTGGAATGGGAGATATCGTATCTCTTGTAGAAAAAGCTGCACAAGATTTAGGTGAAGAGAATATTAAAAAAGCAGAGGAAAATTTAAAAAAGGGTCAATTTTCAATGGAAGATTATTTATCTCAATTAAGACAAATGAAAAAAATGGGTGGTATTGAAGGAATTATGTCTTTTATGCCAGGAGTATCTAAAATTAAATCTCAAATGGACTCTGCAGGTATTGATGAAAGTATAATATCAAAAAATGAAGCTATTATTCTATCAATGACAAAAAAGGAAAGAGAGAATCCAAAAATAATAGATGGTTCTAGAAAAAAAAGAATTGCTAATGGCTCTGGCACAGATCCAGCCACTATCAATAAATTGCTTAAGCAGTTTAAAATGTTGTCTGAAATGATGAAAAAGATGTCAAAAGGAAATCTGAAAGGTATGTCAGATAAAGGTATACCGCCAGAGCTATTTAACCAATTAAAGTAAAAAAAGGAGAACAAATGTTAAAATTAAGATTATCAAGAGGTGGAACAAAAAAACGTCCTGTTTATAAGGTTGTTGTTGCCGACAGTCGTTTTGCAAGAGATGGAAGATTTATAGAGAAGGTTGGTTTCTTTAACCCTTTATTACCAAAAGAGAAAAAAGAAAGAGTGGGCCTAGAAGCTGAGAGAATAAAATATTGGCTTGGTCAAGGCGCTAAACCAACAACTAGAGTAGCAAGAATTTTAGGTGAGAACGAATTAATGCCTATGCCTGCTAATGGAAATAATCCAATTAAAGCAGTACCAAAAAAAGAGAGAAATAAAAAAGAAGAGGATAATAAAGAAGCTCCTAAAGAAGA
>CABZXO010000003.1 GCA_902529645.1 uncultured Pelagibacteraceae bacterium
TAACTTTTAATCTTGATATTTTTTTTGTTATACTTACATTTGCTCCCAATTCATTGTCTCTATGTTGTCTATATTTGAGGCCTGAGAAATTATCTATTTTCCATTTATACCCTCTAATTCTTGCATAAAAATAAATATACCAATCATGAAAAAGGATTTTTTTTGTAATTTTTATATTATTTTTCAAATTTTTTTTTAAATCATTAATAAATTTTCTTTTCATAACAAATGTTGATCCTGGACCTCCACCCTCAAAAAGGAAATCAAATTTTTCTTGATTGTATGATTTTTTTAAATACTTTGTTTTTCCACTATCATACAAAATTGTTACATCACTTGAGTAGCAATCTAAATTATATCTTTTTATTATCGATATTGCTCTATTAAGCTTATTTTTATTCCAAACATCGTCTTGATCTGAAAGAGCAATAAAGTCATACTTATTAAAATTAACTTTTAAAATTAATTTAAAAAAATTTTGAGCTGCACCTCCGGTATTTTTTTTATTTTTATACAAATATAAATTTTTTTTACTTTTTGAATAATTTTTTAATATCTCATAAGTATTATCCTCAGAACAGTCATCATTTATTATTAAATCTAAACTTGTATTTTTTTGACTTAAAATACTTTCAACCTGTTTAACTATCCATTTTGAACCATTATAAGATGCTAATATTACACAAACGTTTTTCATTATAAATAATATACAGTTCTAAAAATTGATATTTCTAATATGACTGCAACTAAACTAAATACAGATAATAAAAAAGTTTTTTTTGGACCAATTGTTATAAAAAATACTGAAAATACAAATGGATATATAAAAAGATAATACCTTATGTATGAGTGCGTTGGAAAAGTTAAAACTACTAATAAAACAAATGTAATTGATGCACAAAAATTAATAATATTATTCTTAAAATAATTATTTTTTAATATTTCATCAAAATATTTTTTTTTAATTAAACCAAAAATCATTAATATTGAATAAAAGATAACAATTGTCATTACCGTTAATGCCAAAAAGGACTTTACAAAACCTGATGTTAAAAAGATAAAAGAAAAATATGTAATAATTAACTTAATATAGTTTGGATAAATAAAATTTTGCTCAGGTTTTAATACGTACTTGGATAAATTTTGGAAGAAAGTTATATCAGTTTGTAATAAAAAAATTGATATTTGTTCCTGAATTTGTCTCTCGAAAATAATCAATATTAAAATTAATAAAAAAATTGAAATTAATAATTTCTTTAAACTTAAAAAATTCAGAAATGATCTGAATAAATAAAAATAACTAATAAACAAAAAGAAAATTAATCCATTTCCAAAATCAACAATTATTGATGCAAATCCTAATAAATATGAAAAAATATAATTTTTCCAAGTTAAATAGAATAATAATACAAAATAAAATAATAATATTTCATTAGATCTAGTACCTAGATAATAAATTACTACAGGATAAATTAAACAACAAAAAAATACATGGAGATTTAAATCACAATTTTTTACATCTAATTTTAATAATTTTAAAACCTTAACATTTTTAAAAATACTAAAGATTAATGAAAAATAAAAAATACTAAAAAATAAACCATAAAATACTCTTTCCAAAATATCGTCAAAATTGTTATTGCAAAAATATGGAGAAATTTTTGAATAAATACTAAATAAACTAGATTCTAAATGAACTGCATTACATGTAAGTCCCTGATTAAAATGTTCTTGAAAAAGAGTAAAGTCATTAAAATTTAAAAAAAAACTTGAATATCTATGATAATAATCTGGTTCGTCTCCGTATGGCAAAATTATTTTAAAAATAATAAAAGCTAAAAAATATATTAAAAAATAAAAATATAAATCCTTTAAACCAAAATCATAATTTTTTTTTATGTAAATTGTCATTAATTTTTTTTATTAAAGGAGAGTACTTTATAACAAAAAATATTGGAGGGATAAGAGAAAATAACATAATTGGCAAAAAAGAAATTATTTTCTTTAGATATAGAAAATATAATGGAAATAAATAAATAAAATTATAAATAAATAAATAAAAATTTAATTTTTTATGATTTTTGTTTATATAGCAAAAATTTTGATATGCGTGATCTCGATGTGCCGTTAAAGAATTAAAACCATAATGATAAGCTCTTAAGATAAAAGTAATTATCATATCAGTGATAAAGTAAGAAGATATTATTAGCACATCTTCTATATAAATAATTTTCTTATTTATAAAATAATTGAAATTAAATAGCAAAAAAATACCTAAAAAAATACTTCCACTATCACCTAAAAAAATTTTTTTATTAATATTGAATAAATAAAAAGAAATTAAAAAAGGAATAAAGTAAATAATATAAATATATTGGTCAACAGAGTAATTTATATACAATTTTGATACTAAACAAAAAATTATAAAAAATACAAATAAAATTAAATTTCCATCACTTCCATCTATAAAATTGATAAAATTGATAAATGCTACTATAAAAAAAATATTCAAAAAAAAGTAAATAAAATCTATTTTGATTAAAGGAAATATGTTTTGAAATAACTTAAAATGAAATAGAAATATAAGAGTAAAAGCTAAAAAAATTTGAAATAAAAGCTTATATAATTTTCTAAAATTAATCTTATCATCTAAAATTCCAAATATTATTGTTGAAAGTAATAAAATGAAAATTTCTATATAACTGTTTTCAAAAAAATTAGCGTCTAACACAAAAAATAACAAAATTAAGTAAAATACAAAATAAACACCTCCCGATGTTGTTATTGGGAGATCATGCAGTCCTCTTGTTGTTGGACTAGAATTAAAATTAAAATATTTTAAAATTGTATTAGTTATTTTTAATAAAAAAAGTGATGCAAAAACTAAAAAAATAAAATATAGAATTAAGATGCTCATGTCCTTCAAATTAAAATCACATAAAATAATTATTTATAATATTAATGGAAATTAATCCAACTATTTTGGTATTATGTGGTGGTAAAGGTGAAAGATTAAAGCCTCTTACAAATAAAACACATAAATCACTAACAAGAATTGGAAAGAAACCAATTTTACAACATCTTATAGATTTTTTTAAAAAAAATAAATTTAAAAAATTTATATTTGCTACCGGTTACAAGTCAAAACAAATTGAAAATTACTTAAATAAAAAATCACAAAGTTTAAGATATGAAGTAATTAATTCTGGAAATGTAAGTATAATCGATCGTTTAAAAGATGTTTATAATAAAAAAAAAGAAAATAATATTATTTGTTATGGTGATACTCTCGCAAATATAAACATAAAAAAATATTTTAAATTTTTAAATAAACATAAAAATAAAATTATTTTAACAATTTATCGTCCAGAGGTTAAATTTGGTATAATTGATTTAGGAAAAAAAAATTTGGTTAAAAGTTTTCAAGAAAAGCCAAAACTCAACATTTGGATAAATATTGGTTATATTTATATGCCAAAAATAATGATTGAGAGTCTACAAAAATCTAATGACTTTGTTAAATTTTTGCAAAAAGAAATTAAAAAGAATAACGTATTATTTTTTAAACATAGCGATTTACATATCACTGTGAATACTCTAAGTGAACTTGATGAGGCTAAAAAAAGTATAAAAAATTTCTCATGAAAAAATTTAAAAATTTTTGGAAAAATAAACGTGTTTTGATTACTGGAATTAATGGTTTCATTGGATCTAATCTTGCTAAATATCTGTTAAAAAATAACGCAAAAATTTATGGAATTGAGAGAAAAATAGATAAAAAAACTTTGCTTTATTATGAAAAATTAAACAAAAATATTAAATTATTTCTTGGTGATATCACTGATTTAAGTTTAATCAAAAGAATAATAAATGAAGAAAATATAAATCATATTTTTCATCTAGCTGCTCAAGTTGAAGTAGGTGTAGCAATGAAATATCCTTTTTCAACATTTGAAAGTAATATTAGAGGTACTTACACTATACTTGAGGCAGCAAGAACTAGTTCTGAAAGAATAAATTCAATAATAGTTGCATCATCTGATAAGTCTTATGGAGAATATCCAAATTCAAAATTACCATATAAGGAAAATTACTCCCTTAACCCTAAATTTTTTTATGATACATCGAAAGCTTGTGCTGATATGATTTCAAAAAGCTACGCCTCAAATCCAAAAAAACCTTTGCCAATAATAATAACTCGTTTTGCTAACATATTTGGTCCAGGACAAATGAATTTTTCAGCTTTGATACCTGATTGTATTAGAAGCTCATTGAAATACTCAATTTTTGAACCACGAGGAAACGGTAAAGACACTAGAGATTTTTTATTTGTTGAGGATGTTGCTGAAATTTATGAAATTTTGGCAAGAGAATTATCTCTTAATAAAAAACTATCTGGTGAAATTTTTAATGCAGGAACAAACGAAATATTTAAAATTGAAGATATTATAAAAAAAATTTACATAAAGAATAAAAATAAGAAGGATTTAACAGAAATTTTATTAAAATTACCAACAAAAAAGACTGAAGGTGAAATCAAAAATCAATTGATGAATTATGATAAACTTTACAAATTTTTTAAGTGGCAACCAAAAACTACATTTGATAAAGGACTGGAAAAAACTATAAACTGGTATAAAAAATTTCTCAAATATGACTCCAATAATTTTACTTCATCACAATGAGATAGATTTCCTTGAGAAATCAATTAATTCTATAAAACAAAATACTAAATCAAAATATGAAATAATTATTGTTGATAACAAATCAAATAAAAAAAATATTGAAATTTTAAAAAAAAAATTCAGTAAAAAATATAAATTAATTCTCAATAAAAAAGACAATTGGATTTTTGGTTTTAATCTAGGTATAAATGCAATTAAATATAATTGGGATAGAGTTGTATTATCTGATGCTGACATAGTTTTTAAAAAAACAAAAAAAAATACATGTTGGTTAAAGTATTTAAATGATGAATTAAATAAATATCCTATTATAGGAAAGCTGGGTATTTCATTAAATACTAGTATTTTAGAAAGAAATAAATCTCTTAAAAAAATTTTACAAAGAGAATTGAGATATAAAAATAGTTATAATATTGGTAATAATATAATTGCTCCAACCGACACTACTGCAGCTATTTATAGAAAGGATTTATTTATTACAAAAAAATTTGTAATGCAATTAGGACACACAAGTTTAATAAAACCGTACTATTATTCTTGTAGAACTGGAAAAAAATTAGAATGTATTCACTTAGGCTGGCAAAAATATTTAAAAGTTATAAAAAATTCAAAAAAAAATATAGAGGTTATAAGAGACAAAGCATGGTTTTTTTGTAAATTTAACAGAACTATTGAAGAACCTCTGCTTAACCAACTGGAATTTTTTGAACGAAATCTAATCAGAATACTTGCAAAACTTTACTATAAACCAAAAATTGCAATAAAATTTATATTTATTTGGATGATATATATTATTAAAAATTTTCCTCTGAATTATAACGAAATTCAAAAAAAAAATAATTATTAAATAAAAATTTTTTTAAAGTTATATAAAAAATCTTCAAACCCATTTATTTTTGATAGTAATCTTTTTTTTTCAACAGTATTATCAATATTATATCTGGGTACATCAAAAAAAATATCTGTTTGCTGAAATTGTCTTTTTGTTGAAAAGGCCATTTGATAACCTACTTCTTTTGCAATTTGTATTATTTGACTATTTACCTCATTTTGGCTTCCATAAGGATAGGCTAGAAAATCAACTTTTTTATTAATTTTTTCCTCTAATATCTCTTTTGAATATTTTAACTCATTAAAAATCTCTGAATTGTTTAATGAGGTTAATTTAGCATGAGTTAAAGTATGACTTCCAATTTCTATAAGTTCATTTTTACTTAAGTCAACCAGCTGTTCAAAATCGAATATTAAGTCTTTAAAATTATAATCAATTTCCTTTCCAAAGATTTTATATAAATATATTTTTTGATCTTCGTAACTTAAATTAATTACTTCTTTTGATATAACGCCAAACCAATTAACTATATCTTTTTCATTATTGATTTCTATTTTTTTTGTGTCAATAAAAATAAACTTCTGTTTATTTAAATTTTCCCACAAAAAATACCACCACATAAAATCTTTTTTTTGTAAAAATCTTGCAATTACAAATATTGCAGCTGGAACTTTATATTTTTCTAATACTGGCAGCGCTAAGTTAATATTGTCCTGATATCCATCATCAAAAGTAATAGAAATTACAAAATTTTTATTTTTGTCCTCAATGTGTTTTTTTAATTGCTTTAAAGAAAGTATTTCAAACCTATTTTTTAAAAATTTAATTTGTTTCTCAAATATATCTTGATTTACTTCTAATCCTGATAAAGGATTATTTTTTTTCAATAATTTATTATTGGCAGAAATTCTATGATAACAAAGAACAGCATAATTTTGATTATTTGAAAAAATTTTATTTAATGGATAATAGTAACCTAAAGGCAAAACCAATGATTTCACCAAATTTGCAGTGCTAAGATAGTTATGTAAATTCATCAGTGTATTAATTTATAAATTTTTTTGTATATTTTATCTATAAATTTAATTCTTTTTAGAAAAAAAATTAACATAATTGATATTTTAGCAAATTTTCCATAAATAGAATTTGATAAAATAATATCAAACAATTTATTTGTTTCATTTGACCATTTTTGCTTATATCTTTCGTTCCCTATTGTAAAATCAAAAACCTCAATATTTTTCGATTGGGAAAATTTTATAAGATTCTCTAGCAATATGTTACCACCAGAATATAATTTAAAATTAATACCATCAAAACTTGGCATTAAATAATAATAAGTTTTATTGTCATAAAAACCTACATGAGTTGAAATATATTTATTTCCACTTTTTATCGCAGAAATATGAATGTTTAAAAATTTAAAATTAGATTTTATTAAACTATAATAAAAATCCTTATAATAATTTTTTTCAAACATATTCCATACTTTTGTATTTTTATATCTATCTTCTTTTTGGAAAATCATATTTTTTATAATTATTAATTTTTGGTTGTAATTATTGGCTACAGTAAAGCTTGTTTCATTAATAGTATTTAATCTTTTAAGTTGTCTTTTATTATCATTATAAATTTTTTTAATTTTTTTGTTTTCTATAAACTTATCAAATATAATACTATAACTATTATGAAGTCCTATTATAGGTTTATCCAATAATAAAAATGGATTTTGAATTAAATTATAATTTTTTTGTTTTCTAAAAAAAATTAAATCTGAGTTTTTAAAATTTTTAAAAATTTCTTTTTTAATATAATTTAAATTATGTTGGGTTAATTCAAGGTCCTTGTGAAAAATAGGAGATAAATAGTCAGAAACCTTACCACCAGCAATTTCAATTATTTTTAAACCTAAATATTGTTTAGTTACTAAAGGAACTATTAATTTATGATCTTTATCATCGATAAAATTTAAATATTTAAATTCATCATATTCATTTTTACCTATGTTTTTCCACCAATTAATAGTCCATAAAGGATCTAAAAATGGCTCTATGATATAATTACTTTTTTCATTTATTATTTCTTCTATTAATTCATCTGGTAAAGATGAATATATATTTAATTGCATATTTTTTTTAAAAAGCTACTAGGCATATCTAGTGGCAGACACACCAATCTTTTCCATCTTTTAAAACAATTGTTGTTTTTTTTTATATTATCAATACTTAAGTCTGGCCAAGAAAATATAGTTATACCTTTTTTGTAACCCCACAAAAACCAATTCTTTGCATCATTAGAATTTTTTACGTAAAAGGGTAAACACCAAATCATTAGATTTTTGTCAACTTTTTTAAAAATTGGTTCAAAATTATTTTTTGATAAATATTTTTTCCAAATTAGATAATTTGTATATCTTTTGTATTTTTCTTTAACAATATTTTCTTTCCTTAATTTTTTTAACGATAAATCGTCAATGCTCATATTGTAAACGAAAGTATCTCTTTTTGTTATTGGAGTTGTAAAATCTTTTTTAAAAATCAAATTTTTTTTAATAAATGTTTTTAATGTAAAATTTTTATTTAACAAATTAATAAGAGTGTTATTGATATTATATTTGTACTTAGGTAGATTAAAGGTAACTTTATTTTTATAATAAAGTACACCTCCAGAGTTAATTTTAAATACCTTTCTTGGTGAGGAAAATCCAAAATCGCCTCTTGAACCAAGAATTTTATTTTTCAATGATCCTCCGTGTCCGTGAGAGTTATCTTCTATAATTTTTAATTTATATTTTTTGCAAAGTTTTTTGAGCTCTACTATTTTTTGAGGAAAACCAAAGTAATTTACAAATAATACAGCTTTTATTTTTTTTGATTTTAATTTTCGCTTTAAACTTTTTATATTTATCGAGAAATCATCATTAATTTCATATTTTATAAATTTCAAATTTGTTGATTTTATTGTTAATTCTACAATTTCACAAAGATAATCCGGAATTAAAATTAAATCATTTTTAGAAAAATTCATAAGTTTTAAACCGTTAAGAAGAGCTGACCTTCCATGTGAAAAATAATATTCTTTCATATCAGTTGGGTTTTATTTTTTTTCTCAAGCTTAAAATTATTGATAGTAAATATTTTGAAAAAAAGAATAGTGATAAAAAATAAATAATCAAAATTTGAAAATTGAATACAAAGTTTTCAGAAATCTCCTGCCTAGCTCTTTTAGATTGATTATTAATTATAAAATAAACTGCTATTTTTTTTAATGTTTGAACTTTAAAATTTTTCCACAAATTTTCGTCATTTTGAAAAAAATCTGGGTATGATTTCTCAATTTTTTTGATAAATAGTTTTTTTTCCTCATTAAATTTATTTGGTTTCTTCCAGCTTTCACTTTCATTATGAACTCTCCATCCGCATAAGACCTCCGGGACATATCTAAGCTCACAAACTTTTGAAAGTCTTAAAAAAAAATCAAAATCTGAAATATAACTTAAATTTTTATCAAAACTGATTTTAGACTTAGATGCGAATTTTTTGTTAAAAATCAAGGTCTCTAAAGAGAGATTATAATTTTCTAATAAATCTTTAAAAACATATCCTTCTTTGATTTTTTTTTGATAAAGAGGTTTTTTAATTTTATTATTAAAAAATAATGTATTACAAGTCACTATACCTACATCTCTCTCAAAATATTCAATCTGTTTTTGTAATTTATTATCATACCAAATATCATCAGTATCTAAGAAAGCAATATACTCACCTAAACATTTTTCAAAAGCAGATTGTCGAGCTTCACCTAAATTGGTGAATAAATTAGATTTAAAATATTTAATTCGAGAATCTTTAAAACTTTTTAAAATTAACGAACTATTATCAGTAGAGCAATTATCCCAAAAAATTAATTCCCAATTTTTATATGACTGTTTTAATATAGAATTAATTGCCTCTGATAAATATTTTTCACCATTATGACAGTTCATAATAATGCTTACTAATTTATCTTGCATTTTTTGATCTTAAATATTTTTCAAGATTTTCTTTGTCTCTTAAAGTGTCCATACAATGCCAAAATCCAAAGTGTTTATATGCCACCATTTCTTTTAATTTTGCAATTTTTTGTAAAGGTTCTCTTTCAAGATATGTAGAATCTTTTTTAATAAATCTTAAAATTTTTGATTTAAAGACAAAAAAACCACCATTAATCCAACTATCAAAAAAATTTGTTTTTTCCTGAAATTGCTCAACGTTGTTTCTTTTAATTTTTAATGCACCAAATCGAGAAGGAGGTCTAACAGCTGTGACTGTGGCAATTTTATTTTTAATAAAATGAAGTTTCAATACTTTTTTTATATTAACATCTGATACTCCATCGCCATAAGTAAGACAAAAATGATCATCTTTTATTAAATATTTTTCCAATCTCTTTATTCTACCGCCAGTCATAGTATTCAATCCTGTATCAATAATTCTAAAATTTGAATCTTTTTTTTTATCTATAAAATATTTATAATTTTCTTTTTTTTTTGATTTGGATTTAATTTCACTAAACGATTTATTTTTTTTGAAATGTTTAATTATATATGCTGATTTGTATCCTGTTGCTAATATGAAGTTTCTAAATCCAAATTTCTGATAATGTTCAACAATATGAAATAAAATTGGTTTTTTACAAACACTTACCATTGGTTTTGGTATTAATTTTGTATACTCAGATAGCCTTGTTCCAAGACCACCAGCTAAAATAACAACATTCATTTTGCTAATATCTATTTTTTTATTTTGCATAATTTCTGAAAATATTTTATTTGAGATAAATAATTATCAATAATGTTAAATTTTTTATAGTAGTTTTGATACCAATCAGCGGTTAAATTCAAGCTTTTATTAAACTTCAAAACAGGTTTCCATTTCAATTTTTTTTTGGCTTTTTCAACATTTAGAGCTAAAGTTTTTGTTTCAGAAAATTGTTTTTTTAATTTAATTTTTATTTTTGTATTTCCTGGCCAATAAATTTTAAATACATCACATAATTCTTTAACAGTTTTTATCGAATTTCTTTCAGGACCAAAATTAAAAGATTGTCCATTAAAATTTTTTGATTTTGAAATATTTTTTGCTAATAGTAAATATCCATTTAAAGCATCAAGAATATGTTGCCAAGGTCGAATCGAATTGGGATTTCTGAGATTTACACTTTTTTTTTTTACCCAACTTCTAACACAATCAGGTATAATTCTATCTCTTGACCAGTCTCCTCCACCTATAATATTACCCGCTCTGACTGAAACAATAGATATGTTTTTTTTTTTTTCAAGAAATGATTTGTAATAAGATTTAAAAATAATCTCAGCTGATGCCTTTGATGCACTATATGGATCATTTCCTCCAAGGGCATCTGTCTCTTTAAAAAAAATAATTTTTTTATTTTTTTTAGTTTCGTAACATTTGTCACTTGTAACTACAACTACTGCACATTTTTTTTTTAAAAACTTTAGTGACTCAAGGACATTTCCAGTTCCAATCAAATTAGTTTTCCAAGTTTCCAACGGGATAACAAAGGACAAACTTACAATTGGTTGAGCAGCTAAATGAAAAATATAGTCTGGTTGATTTTGTAAAATAGTTTTTTTAACTTTAGAATAATTTTGAATATTAAAAAAATAGTTTTTAATTCGTTTATTTTTTAACTGTTTTAGTACCTTTTTTTGAAAAATATTTGGTTTCAAAGATATACCAATAACTTTTGCTCCTAAGTTCAAAAGATAGATTGATAACCACAATCCTTTAAATCCCGTGTGCCCAGTAATTAAAATTTTTTTATTTTTAAAATTTGAAAAATTCATAAATTAAATTCACTCAATAAATTATTTGATACACTTTTAAAACAATTATTCCTTATTTTATTAGATAAAAACTTTGATTGACTCTTACTATTTATTATAAATTTACCTATTTGCACATCGTCATTTGAATATAAAAAACATTTATTATTAACAAATTTTGGAATACAAGAACTTCTTAAATAATCATTACTTTTGAATATAATAGTTGGCGTATTTAAAATTATAGCTTCCAAACATGTAGATGACATTCCTCCAAAAAAAAATTTAGATTTTCTTAAAGTTTCATAAAAATTTTCATTTTTATCAAGTTTAGGACTTTTTATATTAATATTTATTATTTTTTTTATATAAGAAGAGTTTTTTTGAGCTGGGTGTGGTCTTATAATTAACTCATATTTTGATAAATAATTCTTTTTCATTAAATTTTTACAAATTTTTAAAATATTTTCAGAATCTTTATATAAAATTGGTAATGCTACAAGAATTTGATTTTTTTTATTAATCTTTTTCTTATTAAATAAATGTTGAAAACTTAATGCACTGACACTTTTTGTTAAAAGTTTGGAATCATATTTTTTAATATTTTTTCTAAAATAATTTCCAATTGTTAAAATTTTTTCTGGTATTAAATTATATTTTCTATCTTCTGGTAAAGTATGATCCTGACTAATGTACATATTGGCAGGTATAATACCCATATATCCTATTTTTTTTGAAGTTTTAAAATATTTATTCAATGCATAAGACCATGATCTTTCAAATGATTGATTTTCAAACCAAACTATTGATGTTTCAATTTTTATTCCTTTGGACTTTAAGTTTCTTAAAAAAAGGAAATTCATGTAAGAATCTAGATAACCAAAAGTATTTCTGTTTTGTAGCAATTCTTCAATAATTAAATCTTGTAATAAATATTTATTTAAATAATTTTTTTTATTAAAAATAGATTTAATATTTTTATTGATATTTAAAATTGAAATTAAATCTAAAAAAGAAATATAATCCTCCTTTAAAATATAATTTTTTTCTTTTCTCAAAATTATTAAGTTTTTAATGAATGAAAAAAAATTAAATATGACTATGTTAGGTATAAAAAAAATATTTTTTTTTGATTTAATACTTTCAAATAGATGGGGGAAATATCTACTTTTAGTCACATAACCATCCAAAACATATGTCATTATTAATGATACTCTATTCGGGATATTTTGATTTATTTCAAAAATTTTTGAAATTTTTATAATTAAAAGTCTAAAAAAAAATTTTATAAATCTTAAATTAATATTTGTTTTTTTATTTTTTACCTCAATTTTAATATTTTTATTTTTTAGTGTTCTTTTAAAAAATTTTTTTTGAAAAATTGAGTCTACTATAATCACTTCATATTTTTTGGTTTTTAAAATTTTTTTTATAAAAAAAAAACTCAGATAATAATAAAAAATTTTACTTGTGTATGGGTTTCTTGAACTCGTATTTGATATTGCCCATAAGAGAAAGTTTTTTTGATTTATATTTGAATGCAATTTTCCGATTATTTTATTAAAATCCTTAACTTTATCTTTTGCTAAACTACTAAAAATTTTCGAATGATTTTCTGAAAGATTTCCATTAAAACTCAAATCTAATACTCTCATTTATTTATTTTTATAATATTCAATTGTTTTGAGTAAACCATCATAAAGTTTGACTTTTGGTCTCCAACCTATTTCTTTTATTATTTTATTTATGCTTGGAAATAATTTAATATTCTCATTTTTTCTCAATTTAAATGAACCATAAATTGGATTTCCTTTACCAACTAAAGACTTAATAATTTTTACAACACTTTTAATTCTTATTGGTTTTCCTGACCCTACATTATAAATTTTACCATAACTTTTCTTTGATAATAGTGTTAAGTTAATCGCTCTAATGACGTCATCAATATAGCAAAAGTCTCTTATTTGTATTCCTGAAGAGGTTTCAAAATTAATATTTTTTATACATCCTCTTATAATTTGAGGTATGAATCTGTTTTGTTTTTGACCAGGTCCATAAGTTAAAAATATACGAATAATAGTTGATGGAAAATTTTCAGATTTTGATATCATTTGTAAAAAGTGCGTAGATGCAGTTTTGGAGAATGAATAAGTTGATATAGGCATCTCTCTATATGTCTCAAGTTGCGGGGATTTATTAGATCCGTACTCATCGCTTGAACCTATATATAGGTATTTTTTTAACAATTTTTTGTTTAAATAATAAACAGTATTCAAAGTTCCAATAAAATGAGACTCAATTATATTATTATTTTTTACATAAAAGCTTCTATGATCAACATAACCAGCTAAATTAATTACATAATGAAACATATATTTCTTAAAAAAAATTTTACATTTTTTTTTATCTGAAATATCAAAATAAAAATTTTTAAGATTTTTTATTTTTTTGTATGGTTTCTTATTTTTAGAAATTGAAAATACTTTAAATTTTTTTTTTAGGTAAAAATCAATTAATTTTGCTCCAATATATCCTGAACCACCTATTATTAAAATATTTTTTTTCATTTAATCAAATTTGGTAAAGAAGCATCTTTATGGCTTATATTTGTAACTCTTAGGGGTAACTTAATTTTCAAATTAGTGTCTAAAAAATTAATACCAGTTTCTTTTAATTGGTTATAATATTGAGTTGTAAAATACACAACCTCAGTATCTGGTTTTAGCGTTTGAAATCCATGAGCACAACCCTTTGGAATAATTATACCAGTTCTATCATCAGAATTTATTTTTACGCCTAAGTATTTTTTAAAAGTTTTTGATTTATCTCTCAAATCTAAAACTACATCATAAATTGAACCTCTAATACAATATACTATTTTCATTTCTTCAAAGGGTTTTTTTTGAAAATGCAGTCCTCTTAAAGTTCCCTTTTTTTTTGAATAAGAAAAATTAATTTGGAAAATATTATTGTTAATATTTTTATTTTTAAAAATTTTTTTACAGAATGCCCGAGTAAAATAACCTCTTTGATCATTAAATTTGTTTAATTTAATTATATAGCAATCTTTAATTTTAGTTTTAATTAACTTCATGCTTGTTTTTCATTAATTTTATCTATTAAGTTATTATTATTTAAAGCTTCTTTTTGTGTCCAAATATGCTTTGGTTTTGAAATTTCGCAATTTTTTTTAATTTTTTTAATTATGTAAGGTAATTCACTTTCAAACTCTTTGCTATTTAAATAATAAATTGATTTTAAACCGTTCACTTCTTTTTGATTTAAATATAAATGTTTATAACATTCATATTTTAAAAAGTCGTTTAAAATAACTACTGGTTTGTTTAAGTAAGAGAATTCATCAATTAATGTTGAAAAATTTGTTATTAATAAATTCGAGTCTTGCATTAATCTTTCGATGTTTGAATTAAATAATAATCTTGAATTAGGTAAATCTTTAAATAGATGTTTATATACTTTGTTATCTATTTCATCATTCGTTCGAATATTTAAAGTTAAATTTATATTATCAATGTTTTTAAAAATGAATTTCAATTTTTTAATTGTATCAATAAATTGATATGAACCTTGATAAATATATGGTCTTGAGAGAAAAACTTTATATGTACCTGCAAATAAAATGTTTATATTTTTATTATAAACTAATTTAGATGATCTTTGTCCATTATAAGCTAGAGGATGTGATTTTATTATATTAATTTTTTTTATATCAATTAATTGCTTTGAAATTTTATATGCTGTTGGGCTTTGAGCAATTACATCCGTTGCATAATCACTATAACACAGCCCTTTCCCCAATGATAAAAGCTCTGCATTTGAGTAAATATCGTCACTAGTATCCATGTTTCCGTGCGAGCATAGAAAAACATTATACGATTTATCATATAAATATTTTGCGGTAATGTTTGAATCCATCCAAGTTAGATAGTCGGCAACTAAAAACTTTAGTTTTAAATTATCGAACCTTTTTTTTAAAAAATTAGTCAATGCAATATTATAAAGTGAAACCTCACTTAAAAAAGATGTCAAATTTTTATTTTCAACTTTAAATAAGTCAATATCCAAAAATTTTAAGATTTCTTGTATTTGTTTTTCTACTGAAATGTTATTTTCATATGTTATATCTGGATAAATAATTTTTATTTTTTTATTATTAAAGAATTTGAAAAAATTCTTACAAAACAAATAAAAATTTAAAAATTTTGAATTAGTAAAAGTACCTAATGTAACTTCTATGTCATTAAAATTTTTAGAAACCTTCTTTTTATTATTAAGAAAATTAAAAATAATATTTTTATTTTTGATAAATGAAAATAAAATATTATTTACAAAATTTTTAATTAAAAAAAATTTTTTACTTTTGAAAAAAAAACTCAATTTAAATATTCCATATTTTTTTAAAATAATTAAATCTAAAATTAAATTAAGTACTTCGTGGTAACTTTTTTTATTTGCATTTTGGTCAAGCAAACAAATGTAAGAATTTCCAGTCTTTAAAACTTTTGAAAAAAAATTAATAGTAGAAAAACATTGAACAAATATATTTTTAAAATTTTCATCAAGTGAAATATTTTTAAAATGACTTTTGGATACATTTTCAAACTTTTCTCTTAATATAATATTTTCTTCAGCAATTTCTTCGTGTAAATTATAATTTACTTCATAAGGTGTAATAATATTTTTGAAACCATTATCGTTTAATATTTCATATGCATTCGGAGTAAAGGCTAGTACTTTTGTATTTTTTTCTTTATTTAATAACTTTACGATTTTTTTAGTATCATCATTATCAAAAGCTAATACTAAACTGTTATGAAAACTCATATTTTTAAAGAAAAAAAATCTTTTGTAATAAAAAGTTTGATATTTTTATTTAAATCAACTTCTTTTTTTAATTTATAATATCGTTGTTTAACAGATGAAAAATCATCTGGACCAAAATGTGTTAAAGCAATTTTTCTTGTTTTAAATTTAAATAAATTTTCATTAATCTCTTCAAAACTTAAATGGAAATTTTTTTTCTTCTTATACTGATTGCATTCTATGATTGATAAGTCTGTTCCACTCGAAAGATCAAATAAATTTTGACATAATTTAGTATCAGTACAATAACTTATGATTCTTTTATCTAAAAAAAACTTAAAACCATATGAAGGATCTGAATGCTTTAATTTTTTTGAAGTAAAATTAATTGGAATATTTGGTTTCTTTTTTTCATCGAAAGGAATAATTTTTATTTTATTTTTGTAATTATTATATTTTAGTGTGTATGGTTTATTAAAAATTTCTTTAAATTTGCTATTATACTTTTTATGGAGAAGTATATTTATATCACCTAAATTACTAATTGAATTCAAATAATGTATTCCTATTACATGATCTAAGTGTAAGTGACTTATAAATATAAATGTTTGCTTTTTTTTAAATTTTATTTTGTTTAAATTTTTAATACCACTACCTAGGTCAAAAATTAAATTATAATTTTTTGACTCAACTAATACACATGAAGTTTCATGATTGTCATAATTATACCACCCATTAGTTCCTAAAAACGTAACTTTCATTCAAATTTAAATTACTAAACCACCATTAATATTTAGCTCAGAACCTTGAATATAATTTGTGTTATCCTCTGCCAAAAAAATACAAGCATTTGAAATATCGGACGGTTTTCCGAGAGATTTTCTATTTGTTTTATATTTTTTAATTAAGTTTAGTCTAACTTTTTTTGACCACTTATTTGTGATGTAACCTTCTAGAGGTCCAGGATTTATACAATTGCAAATTATATTTCTTTTTCCAAACTTTTTAGCAATAGATTTAGTGATATTTATAATGCCTGCTTTTGATATAGAATATAAATCCCCTGCAAATTCACCTCCATTTTGACCTGCCATTGAACCAATATTTATTATTTTAGATATGTTTTTTGGAGTAGTTGATATTTTGATAAAATTTTTAATTAATAATAATGGGTATACGAGATTATTTCTTAACAAATTCTCAATCTCCCTTAAGTCTAATTCAAGTATTGTTTTGCTTGAAAATACTCCAACACAATTAATTAATATTTGTGCTTTACCTACTTTTTTGTTTGTTTTATTCAAAATAGATTTTATGTTTTTTTCAGATTTAAGATTGGTTTTAAAATAAATGACTTTATGTTTATCAAAATAATTTTTATTTTTAAACTTTCTGTCTATTACAACAACTTTGTAATTATAAGCCAAAAATTTCTTTACACAGTTAAATCCTATATCTCCATCTCCTCCAGCAATAATAACAATTTTTTTTTTCATAAAACAATATTTTTATTTCTTTATAGAAAAACCTCCATCCACAAAATATGATTGTCCAGTCTGAAAATTAGTGCCATGTTTTACCAAATATAAAACAAAGTTACTTACATCATCAAGACTACCAATTGAATTTGTAATAGATCTTTTTTTTAATTCTTTTATTGAAATTAGTCCCTTTTTTACATCCTTTTTAATTAAATTTGTACTTATATGCCCTGGATTGATTGAATTACAAATTATGTTATGTTTACTCCATTCTAAAGCAATCGATCTTGTTAAGGCATCCACCCCTGACTTTGCAATGCTATAAGGAAGCCTTCCTATAAGGGGAAATTTTGAAAGCACCGAAGAAATATTAATAATTTTTCCCTTTTTTTGTTTAATCATGTGATTTCCAACTATTTTAGAAAAATAAATATAACTAAATAAATTAATTTGAATTACTTTATGTAATTCTTGAAATGACATTTTTTCAAATTTTTTGTTAAGTTGAACTCCACAATTATTGACTAAAACATCTACAGTCCTAAATTTATTTAAAACTTTTTTTACAA
The DNA here is from genome assembly GCA_902529645.1 of uncultured Pelagibacteraceae bacterium. Taxonomy (GTDB): domain Bacteria; phylum Pseudomonadota; class Alphaproteobacteria; order Pelagibacterales; family Pelagibacteraceae; genus Pelagibacter. The sequence continues at coordinate 18,219 of CABZXO010000003.1, forward strand.
AATCTTCAACATTCTTTTTTTTTGATGCATCAAGAGACATATAAAAACATTCTATTTTAAAATTTTTTTTTAAAAAATTTGATGCCTGTTTAAGTTCTTTATTTGATCTGCTACAGATAGCTAAATTATAACCTTCATTAGCAAGTTTTTTTGCACACTCAAAACCAATACCTCTAGAACCACCAGTTATTAAGGCTACATTTCTTCGATATTTAATTTTCATAAAAATTGTTTACACAGTTCAAGGGTTTTAATCCCTCTAATATTCTCTTAGCTTCAAATGCTCCTTTTTTTCTTATTTCAGTTATTGATTGATCTGAGTAAAACGCTGAATGTGGTGTAATAATTAATTTATTTTTTAAATATTTAGTTTTATTCAAATAATCTTTCAATAGTTTATTATCATAACTGATTGGTTCATTAGGTAAAACATCTAAAACTGCTGCTTTTATTTTATTTTCTTTAAGGGCATTTCTTAAGTCATTTAAGTCTACATTCTTCCCTCTTGCGGAATTAATTAAAACAAGATTTTTTTTTGAAAGTTTGAAAAAATTTTTATTAATAATATTCTCAGTCTCTTTTGTGAAAGGACAGTGAAGAGATAAAAAATCAGAGTATTTTGCAATTTCCGCAATAGTGAGTACTCTTTTAACATTTAAAACTTTGTCTTTTCCACTTTCAATATATGGATCATAAAAAATAACATTCATTTTAAACGCTTTTGCTCTCATCGCTAAAGCAGAGCCAATTCTCCCAAGCCCAATTATACCCAATGTTCTTCCTTCAAGTCTTAAACATGAACTTTCTCTTATCCATTTTTTCTCGCTAGTATCATTTGAATAAGATAGAAAATTACCATTAGTTAGTAATATTGAACCCATTGCGTAATCAGCCACTTCATCAACACCATAATCAGGAACATTACAAACTGGTATTCCCATCTTTTTTGCATACTTGAGATCAACATTATCAAGTCCTACTCCAACACGAACTAAAGCTTTACACTTTTTTGTTTTATTAAGAAATTTTTTATCTATTTTAATTAAATCATAAAATAAAATTGCATCAGCTTCGCGAAGCAGTTTCTCGGGAATATCATTATTTATCTTTGCATTACAAACTTTAACTGAATATTTTCTACCAAATATTTTTTTTTCGATTAAAGCTTTATCATTAATTACATCAGTAATCAGAATTTTCATAACCATAAATCTTTCTTGCTAAATTAAAATCTTGGATTTCATCTATATCTATCGACTCTATTTTATTTAATTTAAATAATAATGGTTTTCTACCAAACCAATAACTCCATTTTATCATATTATTTTTTTTTGCCAGAAATATTGATCCAGTAATAAAGTAATTAGTCTCTAACTCCTGTGAATATGGGTGCCATACACCTGGATTAAAATTATCTGGAAATCCATTTCCTTTCAAAATAAAATTTTTGGAAGGCAAGACACCGACTAAACTATCATATTTTTCCTCTTTTTTTTTAAAATCTTTTATAGCTTGATCAAATCTGTTAAATGTAGGTGCAGTTGTCAAACACCAGGCCACGTATGGATTGCCTGGAATCTTATTTAAAATACTATTATGTATTTCACTCCAGTGATAGCTTCGATGATCATTACAATATTTACTTTCTCTTTTCAAAAATTTAACACCTTTTTCTTTACATAATTTTTCTACCCTTTCACTATCACTTGAAACGTATATTTTGCTTATGAGTTTTGATTTTTTTAATTGCTCTATTTTTATGTCAAAGATACTTTGATTTCTGTAAAAAGTTCTAAAATTTTTTTTCTTTACTCTTTTTGAGCCTTCTCTAACAGGTATTAGTGCAACAAATTTCTTACTCATTTTTTTTATTTAATTTTTTTGTAAAAATTTTATTATTTGGAATGCTCGGTAATCTGACGGCAAGTATGGTTGTTTTTTTTATAACTTTACTTATAAACTCAGTACCACCTGGTTCTAAAAAATAAAACATTCCTGGTTTCATTTTAGTTTTTTTTCCACCAATACAATATTCGACCTCACCATCTAAAACCAATAGAAATTCAAAACTACACAAATGAAAATGTTCTTCTTCCTTTGTATTTAAATCTAAAACTTTAAGACAGATTTCTATATCTTTTCGATGAAATGCTGAATTTTTTGGATAAAAATGTCCACATAGCCAACCTCTCATAGGTCCGTTAAGTATATTCTGACTTATATTTGAAACAATAGAATGTTTACCTATTTTCGTTATATTTTTTCTTTTTAAATTTTTTCCTAAAAACTTTAATTTTGCCATATTAATCTATACCATTTAAATTAAGATTGACTATATTTAAATAACTAATTTATGATTAAAGACAAAACTATATTAATTACAGGAGGATCAAGCGGTATTGGTGAAGCTGCTGTAAATCTTTTTCTTAAATTAAATAATCGAGTTATTGTAATAGATAAAAATATACCTAAAAAAAAAGATAAAAACTTATTTTTTTACAATTTTGACCTTAAAAAAATTAAATTAATTAAAAATTTAGTAAATAAGATAAGTTTAAAATTTAATAAAATTGACGTTTTAATATTAAATGCAGGAATTTGTCCTTTTGAAAAATTTTTAAAGATTAATGAAAAACTATTTGATCTTGTAACTGATGTTAATCAAAAATCTGCATTTTTTCTCACTCAGGAAATAGCAAAAAAAATGGTTAAAAAGAGAATTAAGGGTAAAATCATTTTTACTAGTTCAATTAGTTCTCTGTATGGAGGAGAATTACAAGCACATTATTGTGCAACAAAAGGTGCTATAAATCAAATAATGAAATCAATATGCATTTCTTTAGGTAAACATAACATTAATGTAAACGCCGTGTTACCAGGCACAGTCATTACAAATATAAATAAAAAAGAATTATCAAAAAATAATTCGTTGAAAAAATATTTCATAAATAGAACTCCTTTAAAAAGACTTATTACTCCAGAAGAAATTGCAAAAGTAATGCTTTTTTTGGCATCTGACTTATCATCAGGTATAAGTGGAGAAACAATACTAGTTGATGGTGGTATGGCAATAAACTTTCAATAAACATGAAGAAATTAAAATATAGTATTTGCCTACCAATTTTTGCTAATCCTGGGATGCTTTCTTTTAGAACGCCTAATTATAAAAAACTCAATTTTAACGACTTGAAAAAACTAGTAATAAAATGTGACAAAAGTAAATTAAATTCTATATTTATTGCTGACCATACATATCTTGGAAACAAAGGTGAAATTTATGAATGTACAGCTCTAATGGCAGCATTTGCGTCCATTACAAAAAAAATAAATATTGGATCAATTCATCTTGCCAACAATTTTAGACATCCTACATTAGTAGCTAAATATTTTTCAACATTAAGTCATATAGCTGATGGTAGAATAATACTGTTTTATGATTATGCATGGAGGCAAAGTGAATTTTTACAAACAGGTATAGATTTTGAAAAAATTGATAAGAGAGTTTCCAGAATGATAGAAGGGTTAACAATTATAAAAAAATCATTTAAGGAAAATAAAGTGAATTTTAATGGGAAATTTTATAAGGTTAAAAATTTTATATGTAACCCAAAACCAAAAAAAAAAATTCCGATATGGCTTGGCGAAGCAGATAATAAATTAATGGTTAGAGAGATAGTAAAAACTGCTGATGTTTTCAATTCCATGCCATGTGATTTGAATGTATTCAAAAAAAAAATGGAAATAATTAATAAAGAGTGTATTAAACAGAAAAAAAAATTTAAAAAAATTGAAAAATCTCTAGAAACACAAATTTTAATTGTAAAAAATAAAAGAGATCTTAAACAAAAAATTATGAATTTTAAAAAATCTAAAATTTATAATAAATCATACGATTCAGATATAATTTCTAGATTGAAAGAACTTAATAAAAAGCACATTGATTATGAGGATATTGATACGTTAAAGAATGAATTTTTTATTGGAACTATAGACGAAATTCGCAAAAAAATAAAAAATTATTCAAATTTAGGTGTTAATCATTTTATGTTTTGGCCTATGGATTTTCCTCATTCATATACAACTGATAGACTCATTAAAGAAATAGTAAATTAGTGATCAAAAAAATTCTAAGCAAGATCAGTTTAATTTACCAAATTGTAATAAATGCACCACTATCTTTATTGGTAATATTATCAAATTTTATTTCGAGTTTTTTGTCTATTATTGGGATTCCAATATTAGTAGTTGCATACAAATTTTCAGAAAATGAAATTAGTGAAAATGTTCCTTTGTTTAAAAATTTGATATACATTTTCGAATTTCTTGGCATAAATTTAAATTTTTACACCTTAATTACTTCCGCAATAATTTTAATAATATTTGGTCAAACATGTTTAGGTTTTGTGGAAATACTAAATCGTTATATTCAAATTAAAGTTGTAAAAAATTATTCAATTAATTTAATTAAGTATTATAAAAATTCTAATTGGAATAGCATACTTGAGGACAAATCAGGAAAATTTCAATATGCAATGAATATTGAAAGTCAAAGATCTTCTCAAGTTGTACTAGACTCTCTCAGATTTGCATCATGCATAATTCAATTATTTTTTTTTATTGGGACTAGTTTTTATTTTAGTCCGAAAATTACAATTATATTGATAATTTTTTTTATATTTTTGGGGATTATCACAATATTGTTTTCACTTAAGATTAGCGCACTAGCAAATTTTTTTAATTTAGAAAAAATAAAAATTGCTGAATATATTTCAAATATTAATAATAATAAAAAATATCTTAAATCATCAATATTTACAAATTTTTTTAATAATATTTATTATAAAATTAAATTCGCCTGGAATATTGATTGGAAATTAAATTTATATACTTTTTTCTTAAGGTACTTAATTTTTAATTTAATTGCAATTTTTTTTGTATTTCTATTAATTTTTTATAAAGAAATAGGATCTGAATTTGAAGAAGTAATAATTGCAATATTAATTTTTTTAAGAACAACTCCAGTGTTTATTAAAATATCAGAAAGTTATGGTTCATTAAGCGAGGCAGTTCCTGTTTATGAAAATTTTTTTAAAAGAGTAAATAAATTTAAAAAATCAAAAGAGAAAAATGGTTCTTATAATTTTAACGATAATGATACAATAAAATTTGAAAATGTTTCCTTTAAATATCCTTCATCAAAAAAATTTGTTATTCAAAATCTAAGTATTGATATACACAGTAATAAAGCATATGCAGTTATTGGTCCATCTGGTTCTGGAAAAAGTACTTTAATAGACCTATTAATGGGATTATTTAGACCAACTAGCGGATCAATTTATTATGGAAGAATAAATCAGAAGAATATAAATTTTGATAATTTAAGAAAAAAAGTTTCCTATATTTCTCAAAATATAACTTTATTTGATGGAACCATAAAAGAAAATTTATTGATGGGTGAAAAAAGAACAAACAGAGAAATAATTGCAGCTTGTAAATTGGCTATGGCATTTGATTTCGTAAATGCTATGCCAAAAAAACTAAATACAAATATTGGAGAAAACGCAGTTAAAATTTCTGGAGGACAAAAACAAAGAATTCTATTAGCTAGGGCAATACTAGCAAACACAAAAATCATCATAATGGATGAAGCCACGAATCAACTTGATGAAAAATCTCTAAAATATATCAACAATGCTATAAAAAAATTGAAATCTAACAAAACAATAATAATAGTTTCACACCAAAAAGAGGTTAAAAACTTAGCTGATAAAGTAATTTATTTAAAAAAAATTATATAGCTTTAAGATTAAGCTCTCTAATAAGAGAATTCGCAAGATCCTCAGCACAAACTTCTAAATCCTTTTCAGATGGATTTTTTGAAAAATAATAAAAAGTATCAGGGTCTCTCAAAGAATAAGAATTTTCAAGAATTAATTTTAGAAGATACTTGATTTTTAATTCAAAATTTTTATCAGTAATCTTTTTAATTTTTTTTATAGCATTTTTTATATCAATAAATAAATCATCAATATTTTTATTTGATACTGAAAGATTTAGAAAATCATAATTAAATTGTTTTAGTGTAACTAAAGGCACTCTAGATAATAACGCCTCAAGAGCGCTACTTCCATCGACAACAATTACTGCTTCAGCTTTACTTATGATTTTTCTAGAATTTTCTAGAGGATTTAAAAGTCTTACATTAGGTAATTTATTAAGGTTTTCAAAAAAAGATATTTTTCTTGGGTGAGATGTTAGCATTGCTGGATGTTCTTTAACATATAATTTACAGTCAGAAGGAATATTCTTTGATATAAAATTTATTAAATATTGTTGATTCATATAATCATTACCCTTCAACAAGGTTGAGGTCTCTGGATTTAAGTGAAGTGGATAATATATATATTTTTCTTTTTTTTTTATTAGTTTGAAATCTAACAAATAATTAAGACATTTTTTGGTTTTTAGTTCTAAATTAATACTTTTAACTAAATCATAGTTAGTAAGAAATTTTAAATGATTTGTTTTAATTCCAAACTTAAAGCACAAAAAAAAATAAATATGTTTTAATGAAGTGTAAAATAAACCATTCAGAAATTTTTTAAATGCTATTTTTTTTTTTAATTCAGTAATAGTTTTTATTGTTTCGTCCGCGTCTACACTAATATTTTTTTTTCTATAAATAATTTCATTGTAAATTTTACTTATTTTAGATGTTGTTTTAAAATTTTTTTTTACATTTAAATATTTTATTTTTAAGCTTTTATTTTCAGATATTAAATTTTTGCTATAAAAAAAATAATTTTTAAATCTATATGGTTCAGGAGTTAAAATTTTTATACCATAACTTTTAGCAAGAGAGTCTAAAATGGTGACATCTAAGCCTGATAGTCCATTGGGAATAAATATAACATCTGGTTTAAATTTCTTTATTATATTTTCTAATTTTTTTGCAATTTCAACAAAGTTTGATAAGATAATATCTGTATTAGATGATAATTTAGAATTATAGCCATGAATATCATGAATATAATTTCGGCCATATTGTCTATCTGCTGAAATCATTTTCCAAATATTTTGACTAGATATTATTTTTTCAAAGTTTGTTAAATATTTAAAATCAATTTTTTTTTTTTTCTCAATAAAATCATCTAGATAAAACAAATTTTTTAAATTTTTCTCGTTGACATTTGATAAGTTTAAATAATCCATTTTACTTTTTTCTTTTCTTAATCTGAAAATAAATCCTATATTAGCTCTATGCTTTTTTTTAATTTTATTAGATGCTCTTAATATGTATGGAAAAGAAAGACTAGTTTGATAAAATAAGATATTCATTTTATATTTAATTCTTTTAAAATTGCTCTCGAATAGTCTCGAGCAACATCATTATAATCATTTTCGTTAATATTATTTCCAGTATAATAAAAAGTATCTGTGTTGTTCATATGATAAGAATTAGCTAGTACAGAGTTCAACAAAGATTTAATTTTTGCTTGTCTCTCAAAAAGAGTAATCTTAGAATTTAAATTGATTGTTTTTAAAATATCAGAATTTAAATTTTCTATCTTTTTATTTTCTACAGATAAATTTAAGAAATCATAGACAAACGGAACCATAGTTAACAGCGGTTTTCCATTTAAAATTGCCTCAATACCGCTTGTGCTATCTAAAATGACAACCAATTTAGCTTTTTTAATTATTTCATCTGGTCTAGTTCTAAAATCAATCATTTCGACATTGGGTAATTTATTTATTATTTCATAAAAATTTTTACTTCTGGCATGTGAACTTAGCATTGATGGGTGTTCCTTTATTAAAAGTTTATAATTAATTGGAATATTCTTCGATAATGTTTCAATAAGATAAAGTTGATCCATATACTTGTTACCCTTTAAAAGTGTAGAAAATTCAGGAATTTTATGAAGTGGAAAATATATAAAATTTTTCTTTAAATTCGTAATAGTTTTTATTTTAGATAAATATTTCAAAGTTGACATTTTTTTATAATATTCATAGATAGGTGCAATTAATGGGTAAGTGCTAGTATTTGTAATTGTTTTTTTTTTAAAATTAAATTTAAATAAAATCCACATAACAATATGTTTTATTAAGAAAATTTTAAAATTATAAAATTTTTCAAAAATATTTGAATTCAAATTTCTAAGATTTTTTTGCACCAACAAAGAATCGCTACTTATTTTTCCTTTTTTTGATATCTCATTATAAAATTTTTTTATGTTTTTTTTAAAATTAGGATTATTTAAATTTTTTAGGTAATTTTTTTTTAAACTATTTTTTTTATAAAAGAGGTCTTCAGCAAAATAAAAATAATTTTTAAATCTACTTGTAACTGCAGTCATAAACTTAATATTATAAAATTTACAAAAAGAATAGAATAAGTAAGCATCTTTGTTGGATACACAAGTAGGCCAACAAAAAACCGATGGTTTATAAGATTTTAAAATTCTTTCGATATTTTTTGCATGGTTTATAAATTCAATTAATACTTTGTTTTTTTGTTTAGTATAATTTGACTCATATCCTATAACATCATCAATATAGCCACGACCTAAATTTCTATCTTGTGAAATACAATACCAAATACTTTTATTCTTTAAAATTTTATTCTCTAAATAGTTTAGATATTTAAAATCTATTCTTTTTTTTTTATTATTTTTGTTTTTATAAAAAAACAAAGGTATGTTAGTATCTCTTTCATTTTTAAGAAATTCAGTATTGTATTTACTTAAATTAGATTTTTCGTAATATAATGCAGTTAAAATATTTTTCGACCTTAGTATTTTACAAGTCTTGTATATATATGGGTAACTTAACTCAGTAATACCAAAAAGAATTTTCATATATTTTGATTTGAATAGTCAATAATAACCTCAATTAAATATTTTTTATTTTTTGTTATCAACTAAAATTGTATCATTCCAACTATCTTGATCGTGAAGTTTTTTTCCTTTTCGTAAATTTATACCTTCAAAATTCCATGGAGATATTTGGTGTTTTTCGACTATTTCCATGAACTCCTCCTCTTTTAAATTTAAAATTTTTAAAAAATAATCTAGGCTTTCTGGCCTTTTACCATCATGTTCTGATATAAGTTCCTTTCCCCTTACTAGTTCCATTCTTCCATTTCTAATTTCTCTAGCAACTGATTGTGCTGTTCTTCCAAATCCTCTTTTTAGATATTTTATCCAATCTCTTACTCCATTTACTCTACATTCTAATTTTTCAAATGAAAACTCATCAGGTAATCCTTCCACTTCATCTTGCTGCCATCCTAATTCTTTTTTAATGACATTTGCATTATTTAATGAATCCCACTTAAAAAATGTGCCATATTGAAGACTTTTATAACCTATTCTCTCAAGATCTTTAAGTTTGGGGTATTGATATGGTCGTAAATCTCTCTCAGAAATATCATTTCCTAAAAATCCAGCCATATCTTCAGCGCTTATTCCAAGATTTATATGTCTGTTGAAAGCTTCTTCATCCTGCATTTCCCACTTTCCCTCTTCAAAATCGTAATAGCCTGTATATTCAGCAACAGATTCTCCCCATATAATAAGTGGTATATTTAATTTTACAGCCATAGACATTGGATAAGCAAAAACTCCACAATGACAGTGCCAACAAAAATCTCCTTTCCTTTTAAGAGATTCAAGCATTGTCCTTCCAACTACCTTCATATTAGGTTTAAATAAATGATAATCTACACCAAGAAGTTTAAGTGTCCTTTCTACATTTTCAAGATGCCTGTTTCTGTAAAAGCCATGATCAAATGATATAACCAATGGTTTTAAATTATGTTTTTTTACTACTTTATACAAAACATAAGTGGAGTCTTTTCCTCCACTAAAAGGCACAATACAATCATAATCTCCTTTACCTCTATGTTCTTCAATTAAATTATCAAATATTTGAGATCTCTTATTCCAATCTACTTTACTTTTTTTTGTCTGATGTTGAGTGCATACATTACAGACATTATTATTATTAAATTCAAAAGTTTCATAAGTCTCAGGTAAACCACAATTATTACAACTTTTCACTTATCTATACCTCTAAAATTAAAATAGTAATTTTTTATCATTAATTCTAATTTTTTGAATAATTTTTTTATTAACAAATAACTCTAAAAATTTATAACAATTTTCAAATCTTAAGTTCCAAATAGATGCTAGTTTTAAAAGAGTAGTTTTTCCATCAATACTAAATAATAATTTTTCGTTGTAAGTATTATTGCCTTCATCTTGTGGGAAAAGTGAATTTTTTCCACTTATATAAAGTTTTCTTTTAGTTAACCAAGGGGGGATAGAAAATTTTAATTTAGGTATATAGTTTTTTTTTAATATTTTATATTTCTTTTCAAATATTTTAAAAAAATCTTCAGAAATTTTCACACATTCTAAAATTAGTTTAAAATTGATTTTATCAACTGTATCCCTTGAAGTATGGTAATGAGAGTAGGGATATCTCTGTAAAGCAATTCCTGGTACATCTATTTTAGGCCAAGCATATACTTTTTCATCATTTATGAATCCATCAAAAAAATTCATTTCACTATATTTCTTATTATTTTTTTCTAATGACAATCTTAAACAGTTTTCCAAAAAATTATTTGATTTAAAAGTTTTTTTTAAACACCATTGCTTTCCTGCACCTACCGTTTCTAAATTTAACATAAACAATGTTTTATGAATAATATTTGGGAATCTATTTATATAAAAAATTGGACCATATAATTCTGGAAATAACAAAAATTGATAACTAAAAAAATTATCTTTTTTTCTTAGTTTTTCATATAACTCAATCGTAGCAACACTACCTGACAAATTATCATTACATAATTCATCAATATGTGCTGCTACACAAATTATTTTTTTTGATTTTCCTTTAATAAATAATTCTCCAACTTTCATTGGTTCATTGTTAAAATTTGCATTTATTGAAATATGATATTTTTTATTTTTTTTAATATTTTTTATCCTTTGATATGGCAAACTAATTCCCCAAGATTTTTGTCTTAGAAAATAATTATAAGTATGTCTATGATTTAGAAGATAACAGTCGGGAAATTTTTTCATATACATTGATCTTTTAATTATCTCAGATCCAGAAATTTTTTTATCTACATTAATACTATTTGGTGAAACAAATAAATGACTTTCATCTGAACTGGCTATTATTTTTCCTCTATCATCTTTTAAAAATGAACTTTTCAAACTCCAATTTTTGGGAACTGTCCAATCTCCAGCTTTAGAACCTACTTGAAATTTATGTACCTTCATTTGTGGATAATAATTTTTTAAAATTTTAAAACACTTATCCATACCATCAGAATTAGCCATTCGATTTAATGAATTAATTTCAAAAGTTAACTTTTTTACTCTTTTGAGACCTGAGATTTTAGATATATTTTTCATTGAACTTATTAACTATTTGATGAATTATTAAACATAGGTAAAAATGTCATACTATTGTTTAAATCAGAGAAATTTGAATATAATCTTTTTCCTATTTCAAAATTATTTTTAATATTATTCTTCTTATTATCCATAAAAATTTTTACCTTTATCGATCCATCAGTTGTAGCAATTATAAATGATTGTTTAATTTTATTAATTATTAAACCAGATTGATAAGGGTGAAACTTAATTTTTTTATTAAACCATGTTGCTTCTTTTAAGAAAACTTTCATATTAATTTTATTAGTTTTTAAATACCTGGTGCTAGCACCATCATATGGATTATCAAATGCATTAATAAATTTTATAATATCGTTTCCATTCCAGCTCCAGTTAATCCATCCATTTTTAGATGTAAAAAGTCTAGGAAAAAACATTGATCCACTCTCATTAAGTTTTTTCATTTTTAATTTTTTATTTTCAAGAATTTTATTAAAGAAATTCTTTAATAAAAGAATTGAATTTTTTTTTTCTAAAGAAAAAAAATCTGAAGGCTTAGAGTTCTTTTTTATCTTAAAATTTTTTCTCATTAATATTTTACCATCATCAAACTTTCCTTGAATAGTATTTTTTGTTATTTCTTGAATACATACTGAACTGTCTGTCCATTGCATCATACTCATCCAAGTATAATGTGCACCACCCCTAAAATACGGCAAAGGTATGCACATAAAATCAAATAATCTACCTTCATGTTTTTTTATAAAATTATTTTTAAATTTCCAAGGTTCTCCAAATCCTAAACATAAAGAATTTTGATCAAAATTATTAAGAAAAAAATTACTTGTGTTTATATTTTTAACTACATAAAAATCTAAATTATTTTTTTTCAAAACATTTTCTAAAGTAATAAAATTATCTAAAATTCTATCTTTAACTTGTCTTTTTGAGGTAAAAATAAAATATTTTAGGTTCTTTTTTTTTAAAAAAATAGCTGCTTCAGCCAAGGATATAGTTCCTCCTAATAAAAAAATTTTATTAATCTCTTTCATATATTATAGTAAAAATTATTTGTAATTTATTTTAAATAATTTTTCTTGTTTTATTAGTTTTTCAAGTTCTATAAAAAGTTTAGTTTCATCATTCTTGCTTCTAATATCATTATTACTAAGATAATTAAAAATAAAATTTATTATAAATGCAGCTCTTTTTGAGGCATTGCCATCTTGATAAGGATCTAAACTAGATGAAATTTTTTTACATTCATCTATTGAGATAGTATTACTGTGAGCAAATTTTTCAATTGCAGCAAATAAATCATGCACAGAATTAAATACAATTTTATCTTTAGCATTTTTAATAAAATCATTGTTAAGTTTATGATTATTATAATGGAAAGCAGGAGTTCCAAAAAATATTGCTTCAGCAGAGGTGGTACCTATTCCCAAACTAACACACAAATCTGAATAAGACGCTGCTTCAGCAGGGCAAAATTTTTCGTTGTAACTATTGCTAAATAGAATTTTTATTCTTCCCTGTTCTATAAATTTATTAATTTTACTCATATCTCCATAATGCTTATTAAAAGCCTTAGAGCTCTTAGGCTTAAGAAACAAAGTTATATTATTGTTTTTTTCTAACAAACTAAAAAATTTTTTCATTATAAGTAAATTGGTTGATGGAGAATAAAAACCATCATTATGTAAAATATTGTCCATGTATGTGATTACAAATTTTTCTTTTTCTAAATTTAAATATTTTTTTTTGATTTTTTTAAAATAGTGATCAGAAGGATATCCAATTTTATAAATTTTTTTATAATTACTATTAGAAAAAATATTTTCTTCAAAATGCCTGCCCCAAGTTAATAAAATATCTGCACATTTATTATTATTTACTTTACAAAATGGGAAGTTGCTCCAATGACTTGTTATAGATAATCCGTTAACTAATTTTATAGCATTAAGCTTTGCAAATTTATCATCATCAGTATCTGTCATTGTAAAAAAAACTTTTATATTTTGGTTTTTAAAAATTTCATACCAGTAAATATTTTTAATATAAAAAAGAAAAAACATACATTTTTCCCAATTTTTAAAATTCAAATTAAGAAGGTTAAATAAAATATAAAAATAAAATCTAAACATTTTAAAAAAAGCTAAAAAAGAAAGATTTAAATTATTTTTATATTTGTAATTTACATTGTTTTCATCTAAGTTTTTTAATGAGTTTTTATCATAATTGTTATAAAGTATTGCTAAAACATTTTTATTAATTAATTTTGTGTTTTTGAACCAAAAAAAATCGGTAATATTATCAAAATCAATTTCTCTTTGATGAACTTCAAGAAAAATATTGGGTTCTCTGTATTTTTTTTTCTTTGATATTATGCCAAGAATAAAATCTTTTATTGAAAAATATATAATTTGTAGAACTTTAAGTTTTGTAAAAAAATAAAATTTTAAATAATATTCATAGTATATTAAATCGTATTTTTTTTTATAATAAAAATTTAAATCTAAGTAACTTAATAGATTAATTTTAAATAAATTCTCAATACTTTTAGCAAATGGATTACTTTTTAAAATAAATAAGGTTGAGTTTGAATTTGAAAATTTTTTTGAAAAAGAAATTAACTTTATTGGACAATAAACTAAATAAATAGAATTTTCTTTAAAAAAACCTTTAAATTTATTTACATCTAAATTTAAGTTATTTACTTTATATTTATATAAATAATCAAATTCTGCCTTGGCCATTATTTGATCAAAAAATTTATCAATTTCTTTCCAAATAATATAAAAAATAGTTTTATTATTTATAAATATTTTAGACTCTTCGTACTTCAGTAAAGATATTAATTTAATTTTTTTAATAAAAACATCAAAAATAAATGCAAAAAAACCTCTGGAGTAAAAAAATATTCTAATATTTTTAAATTTACCTATTTTTGATAATGTTACGAATACTGTAATTAGATTTAACTTATCTGTATAGATATCTAAGTTTTTTTTCATTTTTTAAATATCAATATTTAGTAAATCTGAAGAATATAGCCATATTGAAAAAAGTTACTATTTTTCTGTTTTTTTCATTCATTAAAATTTTATTTTTTAATATGAGGATTATTCAACCTATAAGTCAACTCATCAACGTAATTCTTATTTGTTTTATAAATTTTCTCTATTTTTGAAATTAATTTAAAATTATTTTTTTTTAAAACTTTTGAACTAGATATATTTGTAGAATAAATTGAAGCTAAACAAAATCTAAGTTTTAATAATTTAAAACAAATATTTGTACAAATTTTAATACTTTCTGTTCCAATATTTTTTCCCTGAAAAGCAAGGTTTCCAATCATATATCCTAGTGTAGCATAACCATGATGCCAATTAACATATATCTTAATATTTCCAATATGTTTTTTTTTACTAAAGATTCCAAACAATATTATCGAATTATCTTTATTTGAATTAATTACAAATTCTTTAATTTTTTTTTTATTTAATTTTTGAAATCTAGATTCTAAAAATTTATTTATTTTTTTATCATTCATCCATGATAAATATTCATCATTACAATCATGAGAAGTTATTTTTTTTAAAATACAATTTGTACCAAAGTATTTTTTGTTTTTTATTTTGGTTAATTTAGATTTATTTAACAATTTTAAAATTCAAGTTATAATTTTTTAAAAAGGACTTGGCTCTAATAGGATTATTATCACCAAAGTTAAATAAGCTACCACATGCTAAAGCACTTATATTTGTTTTTTTAAAAGCTTCTTTCATATGATTAAAATTTCCTGCTCCACCACATGCAATAATCGGAAGACTACAGTTTTTTACTACATTATCTATTAAATTTACATCATATCCTCTCATCATTCCATCTTGATCTATGGAATTTATAAATATTTCTCCTGCACCACTGCTTTCACAAAATTTCAAATGCTCTTTCAAGGAAATTTCCTCTTTTGTTTTTCCACAATTTGAATAAAGATTGTATTTAGATGACTCATCTTCGCTTTTCTTAACGTCAATAGAAACAACTATTGACTGCTTGCCAAAAATCTGGCTCGCTTCCTTTAGAAAATCATAATTATTGTAAACTAATGAATTTATAATAACTTTATCTGCACCATTTCTAAACAAAGTTTTAATATCATCAATTTTTGAAATACCTCCTCCAAGAGCTAGAGGCATAAAGCAAACCTTTGACACCTCTTGTAAAATATTCAATAGTGGATTTATTGTTCTGTTTTCTCTCTCAATATTTAAAAATACCAATTCATCTGCATCACTGTCATTATATATTTTTGAACTTTTAACAGGATTACCCACATCCAAAAATGAATCAAATTTTTTTGTTTTAACCAATCTGTTATTGAGTAACAACTGAACTGGAATAATTCTTTTTTTTAACATTATATATTTTTTGAACAAAAATTGTTTAATATTTTTAAACCATACTTTTGGCTTTTTTCAGGATGGAATTGAACTCCAACTATATTTTCTTTTGAGATAATAGAGCTAAATTCTGATCCGTAAAAAGTTTTACCAATTTCATGAATTGAGTTTTCTAAATTAAAACAATAAGAGTGTACAAAATAAAAATCCATTTCATTTTTGACATCATCCAAAATAAAGTGTTTTCTCAAATGTTTTACAGAATTCCACCCAATATGTGGAAGAAATTTTTCATCATTTAGCTCAATTTTACTCACTTTGCCTTGAATCAAATTTAAACCATTAACTGGACCACTTTCATCACTTTTGCTACTTAACAATTGCATACCAAGGCATATGCCCAATATAGGTTTATTTGTTTTTGAAAATTGAATTATTTTTTTATCCCCATTGTTTTTTTTTAGTTCTTTCATTGCCTCTGCAAAATTTCCAACACCTGGTATTATTACATGAGAATATTTTTCAGTAAGCGCATCTGCTTTAATTACTTTGTAAGGCTTATTAAGTAATTCTAATGCATTACTTAAAGATTTTAAATTATTGTAAATATTGTCTATTAAAGCAATCACTAAATTTCAAAGTAAGTTATCCAAAACCATGATCCTTTAATTTTTTCTTAGAGTATTCTCTATCCATAGCAGAAGATTTATCCCATTTTTTCTGATCAGGTAACTCAATACCTTCCTCTAATTTTGTAGGGTCAACGTTTGCTGGATAAACGGAATGAGATTTAACAATTGTGTTAAATTCTTCCTCAGTAATGCCTATATTATCTAAAAATATTTCTAAACTTTTAGGTTTTTTACCATCATAATTTTCAATATTTTGTTTAGCCTGATTTTGTCCAATAAAATTATTTCTAATATCTATTGCAGATAAATGTGCTGTTCTACCCGAGCCTCTTTTAATATACTTAATATAATCTCTTATACCTTGCATTTGGCATTCTACTTTTTCATAAGAATACTCTGGTGGTATGCCTGAATTTAAATCCTCTTCCCAATCTAACTCATTTTTTATAATTTCTACTTGTTTTCTAACATTCCAAGGAAAATAACTTCCTAAGCAGATTGATCTATAATTTATTTTTTTTAAATCCTCTATGTTTGGATAGACAAACGGCGCAAGATCTCTCATTTTAACATTCTTATCATTTAGCATATGCAACATATCATCAGCAGTAATACCTAAGTTTACAAACTTATTAAACCTCTCCTCATTTACCTCCTCATTTTCGTTAAGTGTATCCTCATAGCTATAATACGCAGTATATTCTGCTTGTGGCTCTCCCCAAATTACTAACGGCACTTTTTCTTTAATTGCTACTTGCATTGGATAAGCAAAAATTCCTGAGTGACAGTGCCAACAAAAATCTCCCTTCCTCACAAAGGTTTCTAGCATCAATTTTTGAACTAATTTCCAGTTAGGAGTAAATGTTAAACAATCTACTCCTAATTTTTTAAAAATTTTTTTTCTGTTTTCTATTAACTTTGGTCGGAAGAAAGTATGATCAAAGCTTACAACTAAACATTTTAGATTATGCTCTCTGACGAGTTTATATAAAGTATAAACACTATCTTTTCCACCTGAAAATGGAACTATACAATCGTAATTATTTTTATTTCTGTAATTATCTAAAATTTGATCAAATTTATTTTTTTTATCTTCCCAATTAATTTTTTCATATTTGAATTTATGTTGATTACAAATATTACATGTTCCACTAGAGTCAAATTCTATTGTTTCGTGTGTTTCTGGTAGTAAACATTTATTACAACTTTTCATAAGATGCTTTTTGAAGATTTTAATGGATAGATTATTAATATACTAACATCAATATTTTTTCAAGAAAACCATTGCTGTATTTATTGCGTTTTCGAAATAATTAAGTGGAAAATTTTTTTTTTCTGAAGCAATTTTAAGAAAATATTCTACCGATGAATGAATTGAGTCTTGTCCAATACTTTTATTAAATTTATGAATTAATTTTTTTGGAGGCCTCGTGAATAAACCATTTTTATCAAAGTAATTTCTAGGAGATAAGCTATAAATTTTTGAGTTTTCACATACTATTATTTTATGATTAAAATAGTATTCATATCTATCAGTTGCTGGTGTAGCATAACTTAAAAACATATTAACAGAAGAATTGTTTTTAAACTTAATGTAAATACTTGAAGTATCAATTTTATTTTTCCTTGCAACACATTTTTCTGTAATAAGGATTTTTTTGATACCACTAAATAAATTTAATGAAAAGTTAACATGATGCACACCTAAATTACCTGTTATTCTTTCAAGTATATTTTTAGTTATAAATCTCCAATTATTCTCAAATTTTTTCAAAAAGGATATTCCTATCGTTGAATATATCGAAATATTAATTATTCTATTTTTTTTTGATTTTGACATTTCATATTTTAATAATTTAAATAATTTTGAATGAATTAAATTATAATTAAAAAAGATATTTTTTTTAAATTTATTATCTATTTTTTTTAGATAATTGTAATCTTGAACACTTTTTAACCCTGGTTTTTCACAAAAAATTTTTTTGTTATAAGGAATTAATTTTTTTATGTATGTTAAATGTGTTTGTGTTGGAGAAGTAATAAAATGAAAGTCAGCATTTTTAAGTTCAGAAAAATTATTTGTATAATAAATTTTTTTATTATTATTTAAGAAAATTAGTTGGTTTAAATTTTTTTTTTTATAACAGAATATAATTATCTTTTTAATTAAATTATTTTTTTTTAAAATATTAATTATATTTAGGCTGTGATTCCTGTAACCGATAACACCAGCAACGAATCCTTTGCTTTTACTCATTAGTAAACGAACATCTGTCACAAGGATTTAATTTTACTCTTTGTTTATTCAAATGCTTCATTCTATAATCATTATATTCTTCTGAATTCCAAATTTCAGAAATAGAGCTCTGATTAACATTCCATCTTGAAAGCTTGGATTTATAATCATAATCGCAAGGATTAACTTTTCCATCCCACCAAACAAACATTCTATACCAAAGCTGACCACATGGTTCTTGAATATCATTTACAGGATTTTCATAAGAACTTTCCCAGGGTGCATATCCGACTAACTGAACCACATCAGCAAAATCTCCCAACTTCTCTTCTAATTTTTTTACATTAAGATCAGAACTTATTTTCACTCCACTAATCTTAACAATAGTGTCCATTCCTGAATAATATTTTTTTCTTATTTCTGAAAAAAGTTTTAAATTATCAAATACTTTTTCAAATTTTCCATTAATTCTAATTCTTTCGTAGGTTTCCTTGTCAGCTGCATCCACTGAAAATACAATTTCATTAAATTTTGCAGATAACAAACTGTGGATCATTTTTTCATTTAAAATTGATGCATTAGTATTTATTTTAAAACCCAAAAATTTATCCTTACAATAATCAATCATTTCAGTTATGTTAGGATTTAAAGTTGGCTCTCCTCTAGAGGCAAGCGTAACAGCCTCTAATTTTCCTTCTATTTCATCTATAATTTTTTTAAATAAGTCTAAAGGCATATGCCCCATCATTCCATGTGATTTTGAAGAAAAAGATTTATCAGCCTGATAACACATGACGCATCTAAAATTACATATGGAAGTTGGCTCTATTTGAATACATGGAGGATAATCATCAATTTTAAAAATTTTTGGATTAATTGAATAATTATATCTATAAATTAAAAATCTAAATAAGTCTTTATCATCAATCTTACTAGCTTTTAATAACTCTTGTCCTTGCAAAAGATAATCATCAACTTTTAAATTTTTATTTTTTTGTATTTTTTGGACTGACTGTAAGTATTTTTCTATAATTATTTTTTGTTCGTTGGAGAGAGAATTAAATATAGAATAATTAGTTTTCTTTATATGTTCAATTCTTTGGCTTAAAATTATTAAATCATTAAGGTCAGTTTTATAATTTTCTACACTAAAACCTAAAGTATTGTTAATAAGATTTTTTTCAGGTGTTATATTTGATTTAATGCTCATGATTTAATTTAAAATTTTTATTTCTTTTTTTGTTAATTAAATAAACATCTGGGTTAGAGGCTAAATATTTTCTAATATTATTTAAATTTATATTAATTTTATTTTTTTTAAAATAAATAATTATATTTCTTATAAGTTCAAAATCTTCGCTATAATCAACAGTTAAACGTAAGTGAGATAAGTTTTTTTTTAAGTTTTGTTTAAATTGCTTAAATTTTTTTTTTTTTCTCCATATATAAGGGGTAACATGCTCTAGATCAGTTTTAATCTTACATTTACTATTTACAAACTTTAAGATTTTTGAAGAAAAAATTTCCACATCCATACCGTCTGGATATGTTAAATTATACGGTGGAGATGTATTTGCAACAAAGTCATATTTTGATGATGTATATTTTTCTATTAACTTATCTATTATATGTGAATCAATTAAAGGACAATCAGAAGTTAATCTTACTATTATGTCTATATTGAATTTTTTTGCAGCTAAATAATATCTATTTACTAAATTTTTATCTGATCCAGAAAAACATTTTATACCGTTTTTTTTACAAAAATTACGAATTACTGAATTCTCTTTTTTTATCGAGGTAACTATTATTATATCGTTGATTTTTTTTGACTTCTTAACTTGACCAATCATATAGTGCAAAAGAGGCTTGTTTAGCACTTTAAGCATTGCTTTTTTTGGAAGTCTTGTTGAACCTATTCTTGCTTGGATTATTGCAGCAATTTTTCTGTTTATCATAATCTTTGAAATGAGTCGGTTCTTATTTCAGTTCTCAATTCTCTTTTTAATCTATTTTGTTTTATCAGATCAGAAATTTTCATAAAAGTTTTTCTGGCCTCTTTTAAATAATCTAAACAAATTCTTTTATCATGTGCGTAGGAAAGATATATGCTTGAAGATACAATATAACCTTTTCGAAGCATATCTTGCATAAAATAAGTTAAAATAACATTATTGAACTGCCCATAATTTGGTTTCATTGTAACCAATGGATAAAAATTGCTTACTGAAATATTTAAATTGAGTTCTTTAAAAATATCTTTCCACCCTTTAGATATTAATTTACCCATATCATTTAAATGCTTCCAAACTTTTTTTTTTTGAATAAAATCTATCGTGCTTAATGCCGCTACAAATCCCAATCTTTCACTCCAATTTGAACTGCTTATAAAACTTCCTATAGAATTTTTCATAATTTTTGATTTTCCTACAACAGCTGAAATAGCAAACCCATTACCCAACCCTTTACCAAATACCACTATTTGAGGTTTGAAACCCACAGATTTATATGCACCCGAATTGTTTATCCTGAAACCTGAGGTAATTTCATCACAGATCAAAATTATATTTCTTTTGTTACAGATTTTATTTATTGTATTTACAAAATCTCTATTAGGGTAATTATACCTAGCGCTTTCAACTACAACGATTCCTATATCTTTGTTTTTTTTTATTGTTCTAATCAAATCATCTGGATCATCATATTTAAAAGGGTGAATTGAATTCTTTAATCCATTGTAAACACCAGTAGGTGAAAGACCTTCCAGCAAATGATCATTTAAATTTGCTTTATTTTTTAAATTAGTAGCTAAATACCAGTCAAACCATCCATGATATCCACTAAATGCAATTTTTTGTTTTCGTGTAAAGCTTCTTGCGATTCTTATTGCAACATCCATCGCTTCCCCACCAGATCTACAAAATTTCACTCCACCAAAACCTTTGTTAATCTTTAAAAGTTTTTTTGCTAAATTATATTCCTCCAAGGAATTAAGTGTTGTATTAACTCCATCTTTAATAGCATTTTTTACTGCAAAATTTATCTTATCATTACTATATCCAAGTATAGCTGAACCTATACCCATTTGTGCCATATCTATATATTTTTTTCCCTGTAGATCCCATAAAAAACAACCTTTAGCTTTTTTATAATAAGTTGGCCAAAGTTTTCCAAGATATCGTTCGGGTCTTTTGGATAAAATGCTGTTTCCCCCAGGAATTATTTTGTTGGCTTTTTTCCAATATGAATAACCAATATTTGATCTAACTTTTTTCATTACCATGCACTCATACCACCATCTATTACTAAATTATGTCCATTGGTATAACTTGAGGCATCTGAGGCCAAATAAACTGCTGCACCAACTATTTCAGAAGTATTTGCCATCCTGTTCATAGGATTTCTATTCGAATATTTTTTTATAAAAGTTTTGTTTTGTGGATTTAAAGGATTATATATACCTCCTGGACTAATTGAATTTACTCTAATATTTTTGTCAGACAAATGAATAGCAAAATACCTGGTTAATTGATTTACTCCAGCTTTTGTGGCTCCATAAATTTCTGAACTCTTCCTATCATTTTTTCCATAAATTCTAGGATCTGGACTGATTAAAGAATAAATAGAAGATACATTAATAATACTTTTAGGTTTAGTTTTGTTTGATCTTTTATAAAAATTTTTGATACAATAAAAATATGATTTTAAATTTATATTTGTAACAAAATCTAACTCTTCTTCTGTTCTTTTTGTAAATGGATTAAAAACAGCAACACCTGCATTATTAATTAAGCAATCTATAACTTTAAATTTTTTATAAATTTTTTCAAAAATTAAACTATTTTGGTGATAGTTTGATGTATCTAAATTATAGTAGTGTAAATTTTTATCTTTATATTTATTTGATTTTTTTATATCTAACCCAATTACTATACTCCCACAATTTAAGAAAGTTTTTACCAAACTTTTTCCTAATTGCCCTGAAGAACCAGAAATTATGACTTTTTTATTTCTTAGTCCAAAAAAATTATAAAGATAGTTTTGACTGTTTTTTTTCATATTTTTTAATGTTTGTTAAATTTTTTATTTTCAAATCCATTTATGATACCACAATTCTGTTCTTGAAATTTTAAAATTATTTGATTGATATGCCTTAAGTGCTGAATAATTTCTTCCTTGAGTAACTACTGACAACAAATTAATATTTTTTTTGCTTAAATGATAACAAACAAATGACAGTAAAGATTGTGAAAAACCTTTCCTTTGATATTTTTTTGAAATAGAAAAAAGACCAATTGTTGCATCATACTTTTTAACTTTTAATGTACAAAAACCAATCGGTTTTTTTTTGAAACATATTAATAAACAAAAACTATCAAATGTTCCTAATATTGCTTTTTTTAGCCAGTTTGAATAAAATTTTTTTACACTTTTAGTAGAAAATGAATTATCAAAATAATATCTAGACTCTAAATAACTGTTCTCAGCTATTGGTTTTAAAATATCGAAATCTTTAATTGTTGCTTTTCTAAAAGAAATATTTTTTCTTCTAGTATTTTTTTTTAAACTTGATTCGAGCTTTTTTTCCAAAGTAATCCTAATATCCTTAAAACCAAAATTATTTTTTTCTGCCAAATATACAGTATGTGGATCATGACAATGAGACAAAAACTGTATCATTTCGATTTTGTTTTGTTCCACATATTTATTACATCTAAAAATAATATTTTTGGTTAGTTTTTTTGGGCCTATAAAACATATTTTTTTTTTCCAAAAATTTGTATCCCAAGTCATAGGAGTTATAACATTTAATAAATATCTAAACTCTAAATTATTATACAAATCTAACTGTATTGGTGTGAATATTTCCCTATTTGGATTAAATAAATTTTTGTTGTTTATCTTAAAAAAAGGATCAATAAATATATCTATCAATCTATTATGTCTTGTATATTTACAAATGCTTATCAAAATAATTTTTTCTTGATGAATTTTATATTGAAGTTTTTTTTGGAGTTTTTCAAAAATAACAATATCAAACTTTTTAATTAAATCATAATTTACATTTTTTTCTGAAACAAATTCAATGTCCCGCAAGCCTAATTTTTCAATGCCTAAAATTATATCAAAGTACTTTGTTTTTTTGTGCGGAATAATAACTATTTTTTTCATTAGTAATTTAAATAAATTTTTTAGCTAAATATAAATCATCATATGTATCTATATCAATTGCTTCCTCAAAATTTATTAAAAAATAACCATAGGATGGGGAATAAAATGTTTTATACTTCTTTAGTGTTTTTACATTTGATATCCAAATAGATCCTGTAGGACAATACAATTTATTCATATCTTGAGATCTTCTAGATAAGTTTTTTTTGTTTAGTGGGATAATTTTGAAATTTTTAATTTCATGTGCCCACCTAGGATTTGCAAAACCATATTCAAAAAAAGAAATTTGAGATTTTTTTTTTTTCTTAAAAAAGTTTTCAATACTTTGATTTAAAGTTTTTAATTTTCTTAGAGGGCAATTTGGCATTAGTAGCACTACAATATCAAATTTTCCAAAACTTTCTTCTGATTGACGTAAAGCAACAAGTGTTGCCTCATGTATAGATGCTTTATCATCATAGGCTTCCGTTCTTATAAAAGGGGTATCAATTCCATATTTTTTAGAGATTTTAAGTATTTTCGGTGAGTCTGTGCTTACTACAGTTTTATCAATATATTTAGACTTTTTTGCTACATCTATTGTTTTTTTTAACATAGGGTCGCCATTAAAATTAACTATGTTTTTATTTTTAATCCTTTTAGACCCACTTCTTGCAGGTATGATTGCAATTATTTTTTTTTTCTTAAACAACTATATTTCCAATCTATCTTCCAGCATCAATTATTTTTGATATCAATAGATGTTGATTATTAAAATTTTCAAATTTCCTATTTTTTACTCTAGTTGTAAAACTTTTTAAAGAAGTGATAAAATTTTCAAAAACATAATCTAAATCCCAATCAACTCTTAGTCTTGATTTAGATCCAATAATTTCTGTGAATGGAATGAAATTTGAGTTTTCAATTGTTGAAAATACTGTAATTAAATTTTTAGTCCATTTAATTACAACGGTGGTAGCATTTTTAGTTTTTATAGAATTAATTTTTATTATTTTTTTATTTCCAATTAAATTTAGAACTGGTTGAATTATATGGATTGCATATTGTACCCACGAACCGGGTACTGATGCATTTATTATTTTTATTTTTCCAATTTTATTTCTTTCATTTGAATTTAAAATAATATTTTTATTGTGTATTAAAGGGCTTTCAGAAAATAATTGGCCATCAAACTTTTGACTACTAAGTAATTTTTCTACTTTTTTTTGATCAAAATGCAAGAATTTATCTACAAGAATTGGTTTTCCAGTTTTAATTAATTTGTTTAAATATTTTTCTCTGTAAAGTATATCATCTCTTAAAAAGAGTATTGCATCTACTGAGGATGCTAATTCATTAAGATTTTTTGAAATATTTTTTATATTGCAAATACTTGCTATTGACTGTGAAGTTTTTTTACTTTGAGTCCAAATATGCGTAACTTCTGCACCTTCTACCTTGTATAAATCTATTTCATATTTGGGTAAGTAATCTCTAACTCTTTTAAATGGAATTTGTTTTATTTTATTTTTTTTGTATCCGTTACAAGCAATTGACCAAGAATATGGATGACCATTTCCAGATGAAAGACCAATTACACCATATTTAAGTTTCATTACAAATTACTCTCTTTTTTAAATTTTTAGGAAAATCTTCTAAAAGCTTTAGCAGCTCTCTCTACAGTTCTTACTCCAAAAAAATCTTTACCAAGAGAATTTTCAAATCTCCTTATATTTTGAATTAAATTCTTCATTTGGATTTCAGTAATAGATACTGGTCTATCTACACATCGCATTGATTTATTAATCATGAAATGTTTTTCTATAATTTCAGCTCCCATTGCCACAGCGCATAAAGGTACAAAAATGTCATTTGTATGGTCAGATTGACCGATAGTACAATTAAAATTTTCTTTAAGCGTTTTTATACAATTTAAATTTGAGTCTTTTTCCATTGTTGGATATGAGGATACACAATGTAGCAAACTAACCTTATTTTTTTTATTTTTTTTTAAAACACCATAAGCTTTCTTGATTTCATTTAAATTTGACATACCAACGGACATAATAAATTCTTTGTTAAAATTAGATATTTTTTTTAAAAAATTTAAATTAACTGTATCAAAAGATGCTATTTTTATTTTTGAAACTTTTATTTCATTTAAAAATTGGAAACTTTCAAAGTCAAAAGGTGTTGACATAAATTCAATTTTTTTATTTTTTGAATAATTACTTAGAATTTCGAAATCTTTGAAACTTAGCTCACATTTTTTTAAAATATTAAATATAGGAGAATTTTTTTTTACTCTCTTTTCAGTTATATAAGTCTGAAATTTAACAGCATCGACACCAGCTCTCACTGCAGAGTCTATTAATTTTTTAGCCTTTTTTAAATTTCCTTCATGATTAATTCCAATTTCTGCGATTACGAAAGTTTTTTTCATAAATATTATTAGTTAATTAATTAACTTTATCTATCAAATAGTTGCCTGTCCTTCAATATGTAATCAATTTTATTCTTTGAGGTATGGATATTTTATAAATGACAAGTTTTCTAAAGATCTCTGGGATAATGGGTATAAACTAGAAAGGTAATAAAAGAGTCTATTAAAAATAATAATTAAAAATAAAAGATAAAATTTAATACTAAATAAATTTGGTTTTTCTTGTATTATCTCATCTCCGTACCATTGCAATGAGTCTTCTAAATCTAAATTAAAAGATTTTTTCCAACTTTGGTTAGCAAAACTAAATACTTTAGAGTTTTTAAAAAATTCACTGTCTTTTCTATATCTGTCAGCAAATTTAGAATATTTTTTTCTTGCAAATCTCATATGAATATGAGCTCTTTGTCTTTTAATTCTTCCAACACAAGTACCACGATGAATTGCGAAAGGATTAAACAGAATTAAATCTCCAGGAGAAATTCTAAGTTTCAACTCATTTTTTATAATTTTTTTTGTACCTAAAATCTCTTTTGTGGGAATATAATTTGAAGAATATTTATGTGAACCTGGAACAATATAAAATCCATCCTCAGAATAATAAGGTAACGTAGCCTGTACCCACATAATATCCTTCTCAGATTTTTTAAGTAATTTATCTATATCATCAGCACTCCCAGTCAGTCCTCCATCACGATGCCAATTTCCTGAATGACTAATACCTTTGGTGCAGTGAATTCTATTTCTAGATAAAAAAATTTCATCATCATTTAAAAGTTCACGAGATAACTCTAAAACTTTGCTTTCCATTATTGATGAAAAAATATCTTCCTCAAAAATATCTGGATGAAAAATATGCTCTATTCCATATATATCATTTAAGGCTATATCTTTAAAACGTCTAAAATGTAAATATTCAAACGTCTCACATTTTTTCCTAACCCTTTCATAAGACTCAATTGATTTTTTTATTGTTTGATCTCCTATTACCTGTCTAATTATAATGAAGCCATCTTCATCAAATTTTTTTTTTTGTTCGTGTGAAATACCAATGGTCATTGATTTAATATATTATAAAATATAAAAATGTCTATTAATTGGAAATAAATTAGCTGCTCAATTAATAAAATATTTTAAAAAAAATCAATTAAGGAATTTATTTAAATCTTTAATATTCTGAACTAATTTTTTAGTATTCTTATAATATTCTATAGTAAAAAATTTTAAATTTTTGTATTTATCTGCAAAATATTTTACTTCATTAAACATTCTTTTATTGGGTAAATAATGTGTATCTCTTGAAATTAGTTTATTAATCTTTGGTCTACATATATGCATCTGAAGCATTAAATCCATCGGTAAGGTCTCTACATAATCATAAAAATTTATTTTTTTATTTGAAGCTGTAACCTGGGCATGAGCAAGATCAAATAAAAAAAATAATTTATTATCTTTTACAACTTTACTTATAAAATCACCGTCTGAAATTATATCATAGGCTTTTGTAGGATAATAATTATTGTTTTCCAATCCAATATGAATTTTTTTTTTAAAATTTTTTTTTATCCATGAAGTATTTTTTCTTGCCTCTTTAAGCATTTCATTTCTTGAAAATTTTCTTCCTGATAAAATATAAACTTTATCTTTTATTCTTGCATTAGCGCAACATCTTGTAGCTTGAAAAGTTACATATTTTAAATTTTTCTTTTTTTTAAATATTTTTTCTAATTTAATTTTAAGATTTTTTGACCAAGGCAAGGTTAAATCCTCATCACAATGAAAAAAAATCTCATTGTCAAAATTTAAATCAATAGTTCTTTCTCTTACTTCTAGATAATCTGAATACTTGGATATAATGTTTGCATTTTTTTTATTAAAAAATAAATGTGAGACTGGTGTAACAATTTTATGCATTAATTTAATTTAAATGATTTTTTTTATTAACATAAAGTTAAATATCATTAATCAAAACATGTTCAACATTAAGATGATTTATATTTAAACAATACTTAATTAATTAATTTTAAACAATAATTCAGTAATTACCAGATGGTCCATCCACCATCAACTACTAAATTGTGTCCAGTTGCCCCACTAGATTCCTCTGAACATAAAAACCATACCGATGGAAAAATTTCATTAAGATTTAACATTCTTCCAAGTGGGCACATTTTGCTATATCTGAATTTAAACTTTTTATTTACTCTTCCCTCGAAACCTCCAAAAGATATTGAATTAACTCTTATTTTTTTTTCTGACAATCTTACTGCTAATTCTTTTGTTAAGTGAATTTCAGCAGCTTTTGAAACTCCGTAGTAGATTGGTGAAGACTCATATTGATCTTCATATAAATTTTTATTTGGTGGAACTACCCCATACATTGATGAAATATTAACAATGGTTTTTAAGTGTTTTTGATTTAATTTTGTAGACAAAAAATAAGGCAAATAGACAGCTAAAAAAAATTCTCTATTAAAACTATGGAAAATATCATTATTTTTATATTTAATTTTTAAATTTGAGATATCTCTTGCGTTGTTTATAAGAATATTAAAATTTAATTTTTTATAATTTTGAATAAAAATATTAATGTCTTCTATCGTATTGAATTTTTGAACAATAGGTATGCAATTTTTCCTGTACTTAATTTCTAAGCTTTTTAAAAATTGATTAATTTTATCATTCGATGTTGATGTAAAGTAAACTTTTTTATTTTTTTTTACAAAACCCTTGATTATTTCTTTTCCAAGCAAACCTGTTCCACCAGTAATCAGAACTTTTTCCATGTCCCAAGTTTACATATAATTAAGAATAATTAAATTAATTCTTTAAAACTTTTTCTATAGTGGATAAGATCCTATCTAAATCGCTATCTTTTAGGTTTGGAGATAGGGGAAGGCTAACAGTCTGATCTCCTATCAATGATGAATTCTTATAATCTGAATTTTTCCATTTAAATTTTGTTTTATAAAATGTATGTGATGGAATAGATCTATAATGAACACCTGTTCCAATGCCGTTTTTATGAAGTTTCATCATAAACTGATCTCTATGAAGTCCAATTTTTTTTTTATCAATTAAAATTGTATACAAATGTTTTGCATGAATGGTGTTTTTTTCTACCTTTGCTGGAGAAATTACATCATAATCTTTGAAAAAACTCTGATACTTGTTCCAAATTTTATTCCTAATATTTAAATGTTTTTTAATTTTCTTGAGTTGTTCTAAACCGATAGATGCTTGTATATCGGTCATATTATATTTAAACCCCGCATCGATAATATCATAATGTTTGTAGCCATTGTCACTAAATCTTTTCCATGCATCTTTTGACATGCCATGCAATGCTCTCTGCTTGATTGGGGTCACCTTTTCTTTATTATTTGATATTATCATACCTCCTTCAGCAGTTACTAAGTTTTTTGTTACGTAAAAACTAAAACAGCCATAAAGTCCAAAAGTACCACAATGCTTACCTTTGTAGGTACTTTCTATTGCGTGCGCACAATCTTCAATTAATATTAAATTATATTTTTTTACAATTTTGAGAATTTCATCCATATCACATGGTCTTCCAGCAAAATGGACAATAACTAAAGCTTTTGTTTTTTTTGTAATTTTTTTTTCGATATCAATTGGATCTATATTCAT
The DNA here is from genome assembly GCA_902529645.1 of uncultured Pelagibacteraceae bacterium. Lineage (GTDB taxonomy): Bacteria > Pseudomonadota > Alphaproteobacteria > Pelagibacterales > Pelagibacteraceae > Pelagibacter. The sequence continues at coordinate 48,164 of CABZXO010000003.1, forward strand.
TGTATGAAGATCAACATCTGCCAAAACAGGTTTATATCCACTGTGGATGACTGAATTTATTGTAGAGCAAAAAGTCATTGCTGGGACAATCACCTCGTCTCCATTATTTAGTTCTGTAGAATTTAAACTTAAATGTAGTGCAGCTGTACATGAACCAACAGCCATTGCATACATTGATTTAGAATATTTAGCAAAATTATTTTCAAATTTCTTAACTTGTGGACCTGTCCCAATCCATCCTGATTTCATACATTTTACTACAGCATTAATTTCTTCAGAGCCTATTGATGGAGAGCCAAATGTTATATAATTTTTCATATTATTTTAAATGATGTTAAAAGCTTATATTAAATTTTTTGTATTATAAAGTTTCTCTTTAATTATCTAATTTTTTATTTTCTTATAAACAATGTCTTGAGACTTTTATTTTAATTTTTACAATGTATTTAAAAAAAATATAATAAATATAATTTAATGGAGCAGAGTTACAAATTTCGTAAAGAATATATTAAATTGAATTAAATTTTTTTAATTATTTATAAGGTTAAATTATAACTTTTTATCTATGAATTTATAAAATTTTTTTCAGTGCATAAATCAAGCCAATTGAGCTATTAGTACTGGTCAGCTGCACGCATTACTGCGCTTCCACATCCAGCCTATCAACGTGGTGGTCTACCACGGCTCTATAGGAAGAACTAGTTTTGAGGTGAGTTTCCCGCTTAGATGCTTTCAGCAGTTATCTCGTCCATACTTAGCTACCCGGCACTGCAGCTGGCGCTACAACCGGTCCACCAGTGGTATGTTCAACCCGGTCCTCTCGTACTAGGGTCAACTCCTCTCAATTCTTCTACACGCATAGCAGATAGGGACCGAACTGTCTCACGACGTTCTGAACCCAGCTCACGTACCACTTTAATTGGCGAACAGCCAAACCCTTGGGACCTGCTCCAGCCCCAGGATGTGATGAGCCGACATCGAGGTGCCAAACACTGCCGTCGATATGAGCTCTTGGGCAGTATCAGCCTGTTATCCCCGGCGTACCTTTTATCCGTTGAGCGATGGCCCTTCCACTCAGAACCACCGGATCACTATGACCGACTTTCGTCTCTGCTCGACTTGTCAGTCTCACAGTCAGGCAGGCTTATGCCATTGCACTCTACGAACGATTTCTGACCGTTCTGAGCCTACCTTCGCACGCCTCCGTTACTATTTGGGAGGCGACCGCCCCAGTCAAACTACCCACCATACAATGTCTTGATGCCGGATGACGGCAATCAGTTAGATACCAAGAAAAACAAAAGAGGTATTTCACTGGTGACTCCACAAAAGCTGACGCCTTTGTTTCAATGTCTCCCTCCTATGCTAAATATGTTTTTCCTAATACCAATGTAAAGTTGCAGTAAAGGTGCACGGGGTCTTTCCGTCTAACTACGCGAACTCCGCATCTTCACGGAGAATTCAATTTCACTGAGTTGATGTTGGAGACAGCGGAGAAATCGTTACGCCATTCATGCAGGTCGGAACTTACCCGACAAGGAATTTCGCTACCTTAGGACCGTTATAGTTACGGCCGCCGTTTACTGGGGCTTCAGAAGTTAGCTTGCACCAACCGCATTAACCTTCCAGCACCGGGCAGGCGTCAGACCCTATACATCCACTTACGTGTTAGCAGAGCCCTGTGTTTTTGATAAACAGTCGCTTCTCCCTGGCTTGTGCCACCCATCTCTAGTTGCCTAAAAACAGGTCTTCCTTATCCCGAAGTTACGGAAGTATTTTGCCGAGTTCCTTCAACATCATTCTCTCAAGCGCCTAAATATACTCTATTAATCCACCTGTGTCGGTTTAGGGTACGGTCTAATGATGGAGCTATTTCTTGGAACCTTTTCGCGGCAAGCTCAATCCATTAAGAACTCACAACTTACAAGATTCGTCACTACCATCTGGTTAAGGAATATTAACCTTATTTCCATCGACTACGGCTTTCGCCCTCGCCTTAGGTGCCGACTAACTCTGCGCGGATTAACCTTGCGCAGAAACCCTTGGATTTTCGGCGAAGAAGTTTTTCACTTCTTTTATCGTTACTTATGTCAGCATTCGCACTTCTGATACCTCCAGGATCCCTCACGGGTATCCCTTCACAGGCTTACAGAACGTTCCGCTACCAGTTATAATTTTCGAAAAAATTATAAATCCACAGATTCGGTATATGATTTTAGCCCCGTTACATCTTCGGCGCAGAAACTCTATTAGACCGGTGAGCTGTTACGCTATCTTTAAAGGATGGCTGCTTCTAAGCCAACCTCCCGGCTGTTAAGGAATTTCCACATCCTTTCACACTTAATCATAATTTGGGGACCTTATCTGGTGGTCTGGGCTCTTTCCCTCTCGACCATGGACCTTAGCACCCATAGTCTGTCTGCTGAAGAACAACATTTAGCATTCGGAGTTTTATTAGGTTTGGTAAGAATCTCTTCCCCCTAGCCCATTTAGTGCTCTACCTCTAAATGTCTATTTATTCAACGCACTACCTAAATAGTTTTCGCGGAAAACCAGCTATCTACGAATTTGGTTGGCCTTTCACCCCTTACCACAAGTCATCCAAAGACTTTTCAACGTCAACTGGTTCGGTCCTCCGGTTGGTGTTACCCAACTTTCAACCTGCTCATGGTAAGCTCATTCGTTTTCGGGTCTAATTCATTAAACTAATCGCCCTATTAAGACTTGCTTTCGCTTCGCCTACACCTAGATGGCTTAAGCTTGCTTAATAAATTAAGTCACTGACCCATTATACAAAAGGTACGCCGTCACTCTAAAAAGAGCTTCGACTGATTGTAGGCATGCGGTTTCAGGTTCTATTTCACTCCCCTAATAGGGGTTCTTTTCACCTTTCCCTCACGGTACTAGTTCACTATCGGTCACTGAAGAGTATTTAGGCTTAGAGGGTGGTCCCCCTATATTCGAGCAGGATTTCACGTGTCCCGCTTTACTCATGAATTTTGTTAAACATTACTTATACGGGACTATCACCCTCTATGGTTAGCATTTCCAAACTATTCAAATTTTTTTAACAAAACTACTGGCCTAGTCCGCGTTCGCTCGCCACTACTAACGGAATCTCAATTGATTTCTTTTCCTCTGGTTACTTAGATGTTTCAGTTCTCCAGGTTGTCTCTTTAAACCTATTTATTCAGTTTAAAGTACCACATAAAGTGGTGGGTTTCCCCATTCGGAAATTTTCGGATCAAAACTTACATACAGCTCCCCGAAACTTATCGCAGTATATCACGTCCTTCATCGGCTTTCAGTGCCAAGGCATCCACTACACGCCCTTAAACGCTTGATTTATGCACAGAAAAAAATTCTGTGTTGAATCAAATTTTTTTTGAACATTAGCTAATAACATTACTAATGTTCGGATATAGATATTGATATTAATTATTATTTATTATTTACAATTTTTTATAACTAAGTGTTTTGGTGGAGGATAGCGGGATCGAACCGCTGACCTCCTGAATGCAAATCAGGCGCTCTCCCAGCTGAGCTAATCCCCCATGATCTTTAATTGGTAATTGGTGGGCCGAGAAAGACTCGAACTTTCGACCCCACCCTTATCAAGGGTGTGCTCTAACCAACTGAGCTACCGGCCCCCATGCAAGAGAAACACTACTTTAAGAAGAGAAATGAGGACGGTCAACATTATCCTGTGTATTATTTAGAATGAAATTTTACTTTCATTCATCCTTAGAAAGGAGGTAATCCAGCCGCAGGTTCCCCTACGGCTACCTTGTTACGACTTCACCCCAGTCGCTGACTATACCGTGGTCAAGGGTTTGAAACCTTGCCTTAAGGTAGAACCAACTCCCATGGTGTGACGGGCGGTGTGTACAAGACCCGGGAACGCATTCACCGTGGCACGCTGATCCACGATTACTAGTAATTCCAGCTTCATGCACTCGAGTTGCAGAGTGCAATCCGAACTGAGGTATCTTTTAAGGATTTGCTTAACTTCGCAGTCTTGCTTCCTGTTGTAGATACCATTGTAGCACGTGTGTAGCCCAACACGTAAGGGCCATGAGGACTTGACGTCATCCCCACCTTCCTCCAGCTTATCACTGGCAGTTCTTTCAGAGTGCCCAACTTAATGATGGCAACTAAAAGTGAGGGTTGCGCTCGTTGCGGGACTTAACCCAACATCTCACGACACGAGCTGACGACAGCCATGCAGCACCTGTGTTTCGTCCGGCCGAACCGAAAACTTTGATCTCTCAAAGTCGCGACGAACATGTCAAGTGTTGGTAAGGTTCTGCGCGTATCTTCGAATTAAACCACATGCTCCACTACTTGTGCGGGTCCCCGTCAATTCATTTGAGTTTTAACCTTGCGGTCGTACTCCCCAGGCGGTGTGTTTATCGCTTTCGCTGCGACACTGAAAATAAATTTCCAACGTCTAACACACATCGTTTACGGCATGGACTACGAGGGTATCTAATCCTCTTCGCTACCCATGCTTTCGTTCCTCAGCGTCAGTAATGATCCAGAAAGCTGCCTTCGCAATTGGTATTCTTTCTAATATCTACGAATTTCACCTCTACACTAGAAATTCTGCTTTCCTCTATCATACTCTAGCTGAAAAGTTTTGATGGCAGTTCCAGAGTTAAGCTCTGGGATTTCACCACCAACTTTTTCAACCACCTACGAACTCTTTAAGCCCAGTAATTCCGAACTACGCTAGGTCCCTTCGTATTACCGCGGCTGCTGGCACGAAGTTAGCCGGACCTTCTTATTCGGGTACAGTCATTTTCTTCCCCGACGAAAGAGCTTTACAACCCAAGGGCCTTCTTCACTCACGCGGCATCGCTGCATCAGAGTTTCCTCCATTGTGCAAGATTCCCCACTGCTGCCTCCCGTAGGAGTTTGGGCCGTGTCTCAGTCCCAATGTGGCTGATCATCCTCTCAAATCAGCTATTGATCACAGTCTTGGTAGGCCATTACCCCACCAACAAACTAATCAAGTGCAGGCTCATCCAATGGTGCATAAAGCTTTCTCTGTAAAGACTTATCCGGTATTAGCACAAGTTTCCTCGTGTTATTCCGGGCCAAAGGGCAGATACCTACATGTTACTCACCCGTCTGCCACTAAGTATTGCTACTTCGTTCGACTTGCATGTGTTAGGCGTGCCGCCAGCGTACGTTCTGAGCCATGATCAAACTCTCAAGTTTAAAAACGGCGCACACTAGCTTCCATATAAATTCTAAGAATAAAATCTATATGATGTTGAAGTGTGTACGACAAATTTTGGTAACCTTAACCGTCCACACTTCTCTTCTTAAATATATACTTTTTTAATAGCTAATTGAGCAAAAAGGCTCAATAATACTCACTTTTTTATTGTAATAACAATTATTTTAGTGAGAAAGTTCAGTGCTTATAGGCTAAAATAATAGGAAATCAAGCATATAAGAACAAAAAAATTAACAAAAAAGTATGATTTTAAAGGGTTTTTTTTGATTTTTAACTATCTCTAAACTAATAATTGAAACTGTTTAAAACTAAATGATTAAAAATTTAAAAAATAATATTAAAAAAAATTTTGAAATTTTTTCTTTAGTTTTATTAATTTTAATTACTGTAACATCAACAAGTTATTTCAACCATTCTAAGAAAAAAAATGATCAAACATATATTAATTTTGTTGATAATATTTATTTTCAAAAAACTATTAATCACATCATAGAAAATCTCGAGCCAAAATACAAAAAAATAAAACATAAAGTTAAATCAGGTGAAACTTTTGATAAAATTTTAAAAAACTATTCAATTGATAAAAAAGAAATTATAAAAATAAAAAATTCACTAAAAAAGCAAACTGATTTGAATAAACTAGATACGAAACAAATTATTCAATTTAGTTTAGACAAAACCACTAATAAAATTAAAGATTTTACATTCCAAATTTCGAATACTAAAAAAGTACAGTTAACTAGAAATATTGAAGACGACAACTTCAATGAGGAAATTTTATCGATAAATTTAAACAAACAAATTGTATACAAAGAAAACGTAATTTTACAAAGTTTATTTAAATCTGCTTCCGATCAAAATGTACCTGCAAATATTATTATCACGTTCGCGGGTATCTATGGTTTTCAAGTTGATTTTCAAAGAGATATAAAAAAGCAAGATAAATTTCAAATAATGTTTGAAATTTTTTTAAATGAAAAAAATGAAATTATTGAAACTGGAGAAATTCTTTTTGCGAATTTAAAACTAAGTGGGAAAGATAATAGCTTATATTATTTTGATAAAGAAGGTAGCGAAGGTCATTACGATAAAAATGGAAAAAGTGTAAAAAAAGCTTTGATGAAAACCCCAATCAATGGCGCAAGATTATCTTCGTCGTTTGGAATGAGAAAACATCCAATAGATGGATTTAACAAAATGCATAGAGGAACAGATTTTGCTGCACCATTAGGTACGCCCATTATGGCATCTGGTGATGGTGTTGTTACAAAAGCTGGATGGTGCGGAGGTGGTGGAAATTGTGTAAAAATTAAACATAATTCAACATATCAAACGGTTTATGCACATATGTCAAAATTTTCAAGAGGTATTAAAACTGGTGTTAGAGTAAAACAAGGTCAAACTATTGGTTTTGTTGGATCTACAGGTAAGTCTACAGGACCACATTTACATTATGAAGTGATTGTAAATGGAAAAAAAGTTAATTCACAAAAGCTAAAACTACCCTCAGGAAAAATTTTAAAAGGTAGTGAGAGAAAACTTTTTGAGACTAAAAAAATAAAATTAAATGTTCTTAAATCTGAAAAAATTATAGGATTAAACTAATTTATTTCTAATTGGGTATTAGTATTTTTATCAATTTCTGTATCTTCTCTAGATGTTTTTATTAAGTTTTTATCAGATTTTTGATCAGAATTAATGTCTGTTTGTTCTATAGAAACAGGACTATTTTCTGATCTGCTTTCTAAATATCTTTCTTTTTTAAAATTTTCTCTCTCATTCAGTATTCTTGTAAAATGGTCTGCATGTTGTAAATAATTTTCAGACAAAATTTTATCACCATTTGATAAAGCCTCTCTTGCTAAATCATTATATTTTTCAATCAATTTTGGAGCATTATGATTATTTCTTCCAGGAGCTTTTCTTTTAAAGTTATCATTATTTGAAAAATTTGAGTTAAATTTTTGTCTCTCTCCACTAGACTTAAAATTTCTATCTCCTCTTCTAAAGTTATTTCTTCTATTGTTATTACTATTATTTCTAAATGTTACCATAATATTAATTTATAATTTCGTACAAACTACACATCTATCATTCTTTGCGAGATCTTTTTGAATGATATTTATAAAAAAACCTTCATTTTTTAATAATTTAATTACTTTATTTTTTTGATCAAAACCGATCTCTAAAATAAATATGCCATTCTTTCTTATCAGTTCAGATGATTTTTTAATTGTTTTTCTGATTTCTGATAGGCCGTCTAATCCACCATTTAATGCTAGTTTCGGCTCAAACTCAGCAACATCTCTTTCCAAATATTTTATATCAAATTTTTTAATATATGGAGGATTAGCAACAATCAAATCATATTTACCTAAATTGAATTTGTCAACATTTGATTTAAATAATTTTATTCTCGAGATAACCTTTAGATTTATTGCATTTCTTTTAGTTATATTTATACAATTTTTACTAATATCTATGCCTGTTCCATAAAAAGTCTTATTCTCTTTTAATATTGATAAAAGAATGCAGCCAGAACCAACGCCAATATCCAGGATATGTAATTTTTTTTTATGTTTTGTAACTCTTAATACATTTTCTATAATTAATTCAGTATCTGGACGAGGAATTAATGTATCTTCTGTAACAAAAAACTCTGATTTCCAAAAATACTTTTTGTTAGTTAAATAAGCAACTGGTTTACCTAAAGATCTTTTTTGAATTAATTCTCTAAAATTTTTAAAATCACTTTTACTAAGATTTTTATTTGAATTTAACAAAACATAATTTCTATCTTTATTAATTATTTTTGCCATCAATATCTCAGAATCTAATTGTGGGCTAGATATGAAATTACTCCTTAAAACTTTTATTCCTTCATCTACTGCTATATTAATATTCATATAATTATTTTAATTTACTCAAGCTTTCTTCTTGTGCTTGTAAAGTTAGGGCTTCTATCATTTCGTCAAATACCTCGCCCTCTAAAAATTCATTTAACTTATGAAGAGTTAGATTAATTCTGTGATCTGTAACTCTTCCCTGGGGAAAATTATATGTTCTTATTCTTTCAGATCTATCTCCTGTACCAATTTTTGTTTTACGGTCCTGGGATCTTTCTTGATCTATTCTTGATCTCTCAAGTTCATAAAGGCGAGCTCTTAAAATTTTCATCCCTTTTGCTTTATTTTTGTGTTGTGATTTTTCATCTTGTTGTGACACAGATAAACCGGTAGGTATATGAGTAATTCTTACAGCACTGTCGGTAGTATTTACAGATTGACCTCCCGGACCCCCAGCCCTAAATACATCAATTCTCAAATCATTGTCATTTATTTTTAAATCTACCTCCTCTGCTTCTGGTAAAACTGCAACTGTTGCTGCTGATGTATGAACTCTTCCTTGAGTTTCTGTATCTGGAACTCTCTGCACTCTGTGAACTCCACTTTCATATTTTAAAGTTGAATAAATATTATTTCCCTTTATGGAGGCAATTACCTCCTTTAAACCTCCAGCATCACTTTTAGATATTGAAATCAATTCTAAAGACCATTTTTTTTTATTACTAACTTTTTCGTACATTTTAAATAAGTCTGAAGCAAACAAACTTGCTTCAAGACCACCTGTGCCTGCTCTTATTTCAATAATAGCATTTTTTTTATCAGCTTCATCTTTTGGTAATAAAAATAACTTTAATTTTTTTTCATTTGTTTCATGTTGTGATTTTAATTCTGTTAACTCAATTTCAGCCATACTTTTAAGCTCCTCATCTGAAGAATTATCTTCTAAGATTTTCTCTAGACCAGTTTTATCTTTTTCGAATTTGATATATTTTTTTGCAATGTCTATAATTTCATTAACGTCAGAATATTCTTTAGATTTTTCGGCAAATAATTTTTTATCTAAATTACTTGAAGAAAGTTCTTTTTCTAATATTGAATGTTTTATAATCAGCTCCTCAATTGTTTTTATCGGAATCATTTCTTTATTTTTTTTCTAACTCTGCAACTTTTTTTTCAACTTCTGAAACTACTTTACTTACAAGTTCGTCAGTTAGTACTTTTTCGCTTTGAACACCCGATAAATAAAGCATATTACTTCCTTTGCCCCCACCGGTGATACCAATATCAGTCAAAGCGGCTTCCCCTGGGCCATTCACAACACATCCTATTATAGACAGAGTTAGAGGGGTTTTAATGTGAGATAATTTTTCTTCTAATATTTTTACAGTATCAATTACTTGAAATGCTTGTCTTGCACAGGAAGGACAGGATATTATTTTTACACCTCTATTTCTTAATCCCAAGGATTTTAATATTTCATTTCCAATTTTAACTTCTTTTACAGGGTCATCAGATAGAGATACTCTAATAGTGTCACCAATACCATCTAAGAGAAGTGAACCAAGACCTATAGAAGACTTTACACTACCTGTCACGAAACTTCCTGCCTCGGTTATTCCTAAGTGCAATGGATAATCCATTGCTTTAGAGAGTTGCCTATATGCAGCAATGGATAAAAATACATCTGAAGATTTTACACTTACTTTTAAATTGAAAAAATTTTGATCCTCTAAAATTTTTATATTTCTTAAAGCACTCTCCACTAATGCCTCTGGACATGGTTCTCTATATTTTTCTAAAATATCTTTTTCCAAAGATCCAGCATTTACACCTACTCTAATAGAACAATCATTATCTTTTGCAGCCTTCAGCACATCATGAATTTTTTCCTTATCTCCAATATTGCCTGGATTAATTCTTAAACACTTTGCACCATTCTCCGCAGCCTCTATAGCTCTTTTATAATGGAAATGAATATCAGCAATTATAGGTATTTGAACATTTTTACTAATTTCTTTTAATGCTTTTGAAGAGTCTTCATCTGGACAAGACACTCTTACAATATCAGCACCTTCCTCATGAATTTCTTGAATTTGCTTTATCGTTGCTGATACATCAGTTGTCAATGTGTTAGTCATAGATTGAACTGAAATTGGATTATCTCCTCCAACTTTTACATCACCTACATTAATTACTTTAGTTCGTTTTCTGTTGATATTTCTAAAAGGCCTGAGGCTCATAAAATTAGTTTAGTTTAAATTCTTTATGCAAGACTGCTAGAGCTTTTTTAACATTCTTAGAAGAAATAAGCACTGAAATTTTTATTTCAGAAGTAGATATAACAAGAATATTTATTTTTTTAGAAGCTAATGCTTGAAACATCCTATAAGTTATTCCAGGTGTAGTTATCATTCCTACTCCAATAATAGAAACTTTTGATAAACCTTTATCAAAAGATAATTTTTTAAATGATATTGATTTATTTTTTTTTATTAATCTTTCAGTTTTTTTTAAATCCTCAGACTTAATTGTAAATGTTAAATCTGTTTCTTTTCCATTTTGAGAGATATTTTGAACAACCATATCAACATTAATTAAATTCTTAGATAAAGGTCTAAAAATTGATGCCGCTACTCCAGGTCTGTCCTTAACTCCTACAATTGTAATTTTAGCATCATTTTTTGTTAAGGAAATTCCAGTTATAATTTGATTGCTAAAAGCCTTTTTTGACCCTGTTATTAAAGTTCCACTTTTTGAAACAAAAGAGGATTTAACTTTAATATCAATTTTATTTAACTTTGCATCCTGAACTGAAGCAGGCTGCATTACTTTTGAGCCAAGAGATGCCATCTCTAGCATTTCATCATAAAAGATTTTTTTAATTTTTTTTGCTTTTTTATATTGCCTTGGGTCTGTAGTATAAACTCCATCCACATCAGTATATATTATGCACTCATCTGCTTTAATAAATTTTGCTAGCATAATTGCTGTTGCATCAGATCCACTTCTTCCTATAGTAGTTATTCTAAAATCATTACTTATACCTTGAAAACCTGTGATTATAGGTATTCCACCTGAATTCATATATTTGTTCAGTTTTTTAATGCCTACTGAGCTAATTCTTGCATTTGAATGAGGGCCATCTGTTAAAATAGGTAATTGCCAAGATGTCCAAGATCTTGAATTAAACCCATTATGTTTTAATCTTCCTGCAATAAGTGCACATGAAACTTGTTCTCCAGTTGAGACTAGTGCATCGTATTCTGCTCTATCAAATTTATTACTAATCAATTTTGATTTATTTACCAATTCATTTGTCACACCACTCATTGCTGATGAAACAACTACTACTTTGTTTTTATTCTTTTTGTAAAAAGCAATTATTTTACATACTTTTTTTATTCTATCTATGCTTCCTACAGATGTACCACCAAATTTTAATACGACTGTTTTCATGCTAGCATTAATTAATAATATTTAATAAATAATGGATAAAATACATCTGAATTATTATGTCAACTATTTATCACAATGACTAGCATAAATAAAAAAGAAATAGATAAATTTTCTAAAATAGCTGATGAATGGTGGGATCCAGAAGGTAAATTTAAACCACTTCATAAATTTAATCCAACAAGAATAAAATATATTAAGGAAAATATTATTAATAATTTCAAATTAAAAAATAAATCCAAACCTCTATCAGGAATAAAAATTTTAGATATTGGATGTGGTGGAGGATTGTTATCTGAACCAATGTCAAGAATGGGTGCTAATGTAACAGGTATTGATGCATCTAACAAAAATATAAAAATTGCAAAACTTCATTCAAAAAAAAACAAATTAAAAATTGATTATTTATGCTCATCACCAGAAAAACTTAAAATTGAAAAAAAATTTGATGTCATTTTAAACATGGAAATTGTTGAACATGTGGAAGATATAGATTTTTTTCTAAAGTCATGCTCAAAACTTTTGAAAAAAAATGGACTAATGTTTGTTGCAACAATAAATAAAACTTTGAAATCATATGTTTTTGCGATCGTTGGAGCAGAGTATGTTTTGAGGTGGCTACCAATTGGAACACACGAATGGGAAAAGTTTGTTAAACCTGAAGATCTTAAAAAAATTTTAATGAAGTATGATTTATCTCTCAATAAATTAGAGGGTATGAAATTTAATATTATTAAGGATGAATGGAGTATTTCTAAAGATTTATCCGTAAATTATATAGCAAAGTTTATTAAAAACTAATTTTCATTTTCATCTATCCAAGGAATCATCTGAGCATCTATACCTTCTTCTTTTAATTCTTTTAAATCTTCCTTTGATGCACTTCCATAAATACCTTTAGATTTTTTTTTACCATTATAATGAATTGATCTTGCCTCATATGCAAAATTATCACCAACATATTTGAAATTATCTTTAATAAATTTTTGGTAATCTTTTATAGTTTTTTTGACTTTATTATATTTTTCTAAATCTATTTTTTTATAGGTTTTTGATTTACTATTAATTAATTGAGGAGCCATTATAGTTTTTTCAACTTTGTATGAATTGCACTTATGGCAATTCAAAAGTTTTTTCTTTTTTAATCTCTCATATTCATTTGAAGATGCAAACCAACTGTCAAATTTTAAATCACAGTTTTTACAGATGAGTTTATATTTAATCATAATTCTTAATTAATTATACTTTTTAATTTTTCAACAAGTTAACTTCTATAATCTGTATTAATTTCAATATATTTTTTCGTTAAATCCATTGTATAAGCTATGAAGTTTTTCTTACCGGTAAAAAGTTCAATATTAATTTCTATATTTTCTCTTTTCATATAATTTGCTGTTTGTTTTTCATCATAACTTTGATTTAATTTTCCACCCTCAACAATTATTATATCTCCAAACTTAATTGATAATTTATTTATATTAATTTTAGGTCCTGCTTTACCAATTGCCATTATTACTCGTCCCCAATTTGGGTCTTCTCCAGCAATTGCAGTTTTTACTAATGGAGAATTTGCAACTGAGAAAGCAATTTTTTTTGCATCTAGCTCATTTTTACACTTACTAACATTTATTGAAATAAATTTTGATGCTCCCTCACCATCTGAAACAACTCTTTTAGCTAGATTTAAAAGAACATTATTTAGAGCTTTGTCAAAATTTTTCATTTTATTTTCATTTATACTTTTCACTTGGTAATTTTTTACTTCGTTAGTTGCAAAAATAGTTGCCATGTCGTTGGTACTAGTATCACCGTCACAAGAAATAGCGTTAAATGTATTAGTTATATTTTTTTTTAGCAGCTTTCCTAAAATATCATTAGATAAGGTTGCATCAGTAAATATATATACAAGAGTAGTAGCCATATTTGGATGTATCATTCCAGATCCTTTGGCTATTCCATATATTTTTACTTTTTCACTTCCAATATGACATTCCTCCATAGCTAATTTTGGCTTCGTGTCAGTGGTCATGATTGCAAGTGCTGCCTTCATCCAAATAAATTTATTTTGGGTGTAACGAATTTTGTTTATTAAATTTGGAATATTTTTAGAAATTTTTTCATATGGAAAGATTTCTCCAATAGTACCTGTACAACCAAAAATTATATTTTTTGTAGAAATTTTCTTAGGATTATCCTCATCCTCCTCTTGTTTTTTATTTAATTGTTTTGATGTTAAATCTGCTATTTTTTTTAAACTTTCATAACCTTGCTTTCCTGTGAAAGCATTTGCATTTCTTGTATTTACAATTAAGGAATATATTTTTTTTGGTCTTTGGTTGATATTCCATTTTATATTTTCAGATACTATTTTTGACTGAGTATAAACAGAAGCGTAATTCGCACCTTCTCTGAAATAGAACATTGTTAAATCATCTCTGATATCTTTATATAAATTTGCGGAAACAACTGAAATTGAAAGACCGTCTAAATGATCAAGGTCTTGAAAATCAATCATTTTAGTATTTTTTGATCGAGACGATAAAAAATTTGTTAAATTAATTCCCATATTGTTTAAATTATTTATTTAATACATATATTAAACAATATAAGTAAAGAATAAATCAAATAGTAATGTTTAACCCATTAAATTTAATAACAAAATTTATCAAATCTACTAATCAAAAAGAGCTATATAGAATAGGTAAAATTGTTGAAAAAATAAACTCATACGAGGAAGATTTTAAAAATTTAAATGACGATGACTTTCCAAAAAAAACTAATGAATTTAGAAATCAGTTAAAAGATGGAAAAACTTTAGACGAGTTACTTCCTGAAGCTTTTGCTTTAGTTAGAGAAGCTGCCAAAAGAACACGTAAAGAGAGACACTTTAATGTTCAGTTAATTGGAGGTGTTGTTTTGCATGAGGGTAAAATTGCTGAAATGAGAACTGGAGAAGGAAAAACTTTAACAATCACATTAGCTGCTTACTTAAATGCCTTGAGCGAAAAAGGTGTTCATATAGTTACTGTTAATGATTATCTTGCAAAAAGAGACTCAATAGAAATGGGGGAGATATATAATTTTCTAGGTCTAACTTCTGGATTTATTAATAATTATCAAGATGATACTGAGCGTAAAAAAAATTACAAATGCGACATTACATATGCAACTAACAGTGAATTAGGTTTTGATTACCTGAGAGACAATATGAAATTCTCTAAGGAACAAATGGTTCAGAGAGAACATGGTTTTTCAATTGTAGATGAGATTGATTCTTGTTTGATTGATGAAGCAAGAACACCTCTGGTTATATCTGGAGCTGCTGAGGATAAAACAGCTCAATATTTGGCAATTGATAAACTCATTAGAATCTTAAATAATAAAGATTTTGAAATAGATGAAAAAGAAAAGAGTATTTTACTAACAAATGATGGAATTAATAATGTTGAAAAACTTTTTTCTGAAGCTGGAATTCTTAAAAATAATAATTTTTATGATCCAGAAAATTTGCATTTAGTTCACCATGTTAACCAAGCTTTAAGAGCAAATCATTTATTCGAAAAAGGTAGAGACTATATTGTTCAAGATGGAAGTCTTAAAATTATTGACGAACTTACTGGGAGAATTCTAGAAGGTAGACGTTTTGGAGATGGTTTGCATCAAGCATTAGAAGCTAAAGAAAAAATTCAAGTACAGGCTGAAAATCAAACTTTAGCGTCAATAACTTATCAAAATTATTTTAAACTTTATAAAAAAATATCTGGTTGTACTGGTACGGCTGCTACAGAATCTGAGGAGTTTTTTGAAATTTACAATCTTCCCGTTGTTGTTATTCCAACAAACAAAGAAATGATACGAAAGGATTTTAACGACTTAATTTTTAGAACGGAAAAGGAAAAGAATGATGCAATTATAGAAAAAATAATTGAAAAAAACAAATTAGGTCAGCCTATTTTAGTATTTACTTCGAGTATTAATAAATCTGAAGTTTATTCAAATTTATTAAGTCAAAAAAATATTAAACATTTAGTGTTAAACGCAAAAAACCATGAGAATGAAGCCGAAATAATTGCGAATGCAGGAAAAGAAAATTCATTAATCATTACAACAAGTATTTCGGGAAGAGGAGTTGATATTCAGCTTGGTGGTAAAAAAGGTTCTATCCCAGATGACCAACTTAAAACAAATAAAGATAAGATTAAATCCTTGGGTGGTTTATTTGTTATTGGCACAGAGAGAATGGAGTCTAGAAGAGTAGATAACCAAGCTAGAGGAAGATCTGGAAGACAAGGAGATGAGGGCAGTTCTGTGTTTTATGTTAGCCTAGAAGATGATTTGATGAGAATTTTTGGATCAGAGTCAATGAATAGTATGCTTGAAAAACTTGGGCTTAAAGACGGTGAAAGTATTGATCATCCATGGATTAATAAAGCATTAGAGAGAGCGCAGCAGAAAGTAGAAGCTAGAAATTTTGATATAAGAAAAACACTTATAAAATTTGATAATGTTCTTAATGATCAGAGGCATGTTATATTTTCACAAAGAAATAATGTGATGAACAGTGAAAATATCTTTGATTATTCGAATGAATTTTTAAAAGAAATATGTAATAATTTAATAAAGTTAAAAATTTCAAATTTATCCAATCCAAAAAGCAATGAATTTAACAATAAGACTAAGCAAATAATTGGAAAAAGTTTTGATGAAACTGAGTTTAAAGATTTGATTGAGGCAAAAGACAAAGATTTTAGAGAAAAGATTTCTAATAAATTTCAAGAGACTAGAAACGAACGGATTAAACTTTTAGGTGAGGATCACGCAAAAGAAATTGAAAAAAGAATTTTTCTTCAATCCATCGATTTAAATTGGAAATCGCACATTCAATATTTGGAGCAATTAAGACAAGTCATAGGATTAAGATCTTATGGTCAAAGAGATCCATTGGTAGAATATAAAAAAGAAGCATTTGAATTATTTTCAAATCTTCTAGAAAAATTAAAATTAGATTATGTAACAATTCTTATAAACTTAAAAGTTGTTCTTGAATCAAGCCAGGAAAATGAAAAAAAACGAAGTAATATTTCTAAACAAATTTCAAATAATAAAAAAATAGGAAGAAATGAACCATGTTTTTGTGGATCTGGAAAAAAATTTAAGCATTGTCACGGTGCTTTATAAATTTAAATTAAAATAAAAATCAAAGAAATTAAAATTAATCCACCGACAATTGCTGATAATACTTTTTTTGATTTTAAAATTTTATCAAAGTTATTTTTCTTAATAGTTAACGTACTTGCATCTTCTGTATTAGACATAAAACCATCGTTTCTTCCAATTTTGAGAAATTTATTTTTTCTCTCATTGATTATTTCTTCAAAAGATAATTCCTCAAAATATTCTAAATTTTTTGTTAAAGTTTCTTTCACGTTATTTAATATATTATCTCTATCTCTGTGTGCACCACCTAAAGGTTCTTCAATTATTTCATCAATAACTTTTAATTTTAATAAATCTTTAGCTGAAAGTTTCATGGCTTTTGCTGCATCAAGCATTTTTTTTGGATCTCTCCATAGAATAGTTGCACATCCCTCAGGGGATATTACTGAGTAAATAGCATTTTCTAGCATAAGGACTTTGTTTGATGAGGCTAACGCTATTGCTCCACCAGAACCACCCTCACCTATGATTATTGCAATAGTTGGAACCTTAAGCTCCATACAGCATTCGATTGATTTTGCAATTGCTTCAGCTTGTCCTCGCTCTTCGGCTCCTACACCTGGATATGCTCCTGGAGTATCAATAAAAGAGATTATGGGAATATTAAATTTGTTTGCCAAGTTCATTAATCTAATAGTTTTTCTATAACCCTCTGGCCTCATCATTCCAAAATTTCTTTCTATTCTACTATCTAGATCTTCTCCTTTTTCTTGGCCAATAACTAAAACAGATTTTCCATTAAACTTTGCAAATCCGGTTAATACTGATTTATCTTCTCCGTAATACCTGTCCCCAGATAATGTAATGAAGTCGTCAAACAAATTATCAATAAAAAATTTTGCTTTTGGTCTGTCTTCATGGCGAGCAACCATAGTAGTCTGCCAAGGATCTAGATTAGAATAAATATTTTTTAATTTTTCATCTATTTCTGTTTGAGTGCTTGAAATTTTTTGAGTATCGACTTCTGACAATCCCTCTTGATTGTAAGGATCTTTCAATTTTTCTAGCTCGTTTTCTAGATCTTTAATTTCTGTTTCAAAATTTAGATAATTTTTCATATTTTATTTATAGAGGATGGTTAAAATACAAAAAAGGCAATAAAATGATATTAAATAATAAGGTGTAATTCTTATTAATTGACTTAAATCATTTAACAGATACAAATTCATTATCGGGAGAGACTATTTATAGCGCCGAAGGAGCAACCACCCCGGAAACTCTCAGGCAAAAGGACCGATTGAAGCATAACACTCTGGAAAGAGATTAATTTCCGCCGAAGGAGTAAAACTCTCAGGCAAAAATACAGATGGGGTAAGAAATTGAGTGCTATGCAAGAAAAATACATTAAAATTAATAATCTTCAGGTATCTGAAAAGCTAGCAAACTTTGTAAATGATGAATTGTTAAAAAATACAAATATATCTTCAGAAAATTTTTGGTTTGGTCTAGAAAAATCTCTTGATGACTTAGTGCCAAAAAATAAAGAATTAATTAAATTAAGGGAAGATTTACAGAAGAAAATAGATGATTGGCATATCAAAAATAAAGGTAAAGAATTTAATTTAGATGAGTACAAAAAATTTTTATTGGAAATTGGTTATTTAAAAAATCAAGGACCTGATTTTAAAATAGAAACTGAAAAGGTTGATGAGGAAATCGCTAGTATAGCTGGACCTCAATTAGTAGTGCCTGTCATGAATGCAAGGTATGCATTAAATGCTGCAAATGCAAGATGGATGAGTTTATATGATAGTCTTTATGGTACAGATGTAATTGAACAGTCTGAAGATAGCGTATCTGAGCGATATGACCCTCTAAGAGGTGAAATGGTTATAAAATATGGAAGAGATTTTTTAGATAAATACTTTCCATTAGCAGGATTAAGTTGGAATAAAATCACGAGTTTTGCAGTAAAATATGGGAAATTAAAAGTTTTAAAAGGTGCTGATATTTTTGATTTGGAGGATGAAAATAAATTTGTTGGGCACAGAGGCGAAAGCGATAATCCATCTGCAATTATTTTAAAAAATAATAATTTACATATTGAAATTCTAAAGGACTCAAGAGCTTTTGCTGCTCAACAAGATCATGCGGGTATTAGTGATATTATACTAGAATCAGCAGTTTCAACAATTTGTGATAATGAGGATAGTGTAGCAGCAGTTGACTCGGAAGATAAAATTATTTGTTATAGAAATTGGCTAGGTCTAATGAAAGGAAACCTTAAGTCAAAATTTGAAAAAGAAGGGAAATTGTTTGAGAGAAAATTAAATCCAAACAGAAGTTATATCTCAAAAGATGGTAAAGGTTTAAAATTACATGGTAGGAGTCTCTTGCTTGTAAGAAACGTTGGTCATCTTATGACAAATCCTTCAATTTTATTGAGTGATGGGAGCGAAATACCTGAGGGTATTATGGATGCATTTATAACTACAGCAGCCGCGCTACATGATATTAAAAATAAAAATAATTCAAGAACTGGATCGGTTTATATCGTAAAACCTAAAATGCATGGTCCAGACGAGACCGCATTTACAGATTTAATTTTTTCTAAAGTTGAGGAAGTTTTAAATTTACCT
The DNA here is from genome assembly GCA_902529645.1 of uncultured Pelagibacteraceae bacterium. Taxonomy (GTDB): domain Bacteria; phylum Pseudomonadota; class Alphaproteobacteria; order Pelagibacterales; family Pelagibacteraceae; genus Pelagibacter. The sequence continues at coordinate 67,504 of CABZXO010000003.1, forward strand.
AAGTACACTTGTAAGATTGGAATTATGGACGAAGAGAGAAGAACATCAGCAAATTTAAAAGAATGTATTAGAAGTCTAAAAAATAGAGTTTTTTTTATTAATACTGGGTTCTTAGATAGAACTGGTGATGAAATGCATACATCGATGGAAGCTGGTCCTATGATTAAAAAAGGTGATATGAAATCATCTAAATGGATTACTGCATACGAAAACAACAATGTTGATATTGGTTTAAGTTGTGGGTTTTCTGGTAAAGCTCAAATTGGAAAAGGAATGTGGGCAATGCCCGATAAAATGAAAGATATGATGGAGCAAAAAACAGGACACTTAAAAGCAGGTGCAAACTGCGCATGGGTCCCTTCTCCAACAGCAGCTGCTTTACATGCTTTACATTATCATGAAATAAATATTTTTAACGAACAAAAAAAATTAGTTGATAGAGAATCAGCTAGCCTTGATGATCTCCTAACAATCCCGATAGCAGACAGACCTAATTGGTCTGTAGAAGATATAAATAAAGAAATTTCTAATTCTGCACAAACTTTATTAGGGTATGTTGTAAGATGGGTTGATCAAGGTGTAGGTTGTTCAAAAGTGCCAGATATTAATAACATAGGTTTGATGGAAGACAGGGCCACACTTAGAATTTCATCTCAGCATATAGCAAACTGGATACATCATGGTATTACAACAAAAATACAAGTAACTGAAATAATGAAAGAGATGGCAAAAATAGTAGACGACCAGAATAAAAATGATCCGCTATATGTTAAAATGAGTGATGATTATGAAAACTCTGTAGCATTTCAAACTGCTTGTGATTTAGTGTTTAAAGGCAAAGAACAACCTTCGGGTTATACAGAACCATTACTTCATTTAAATAGATTGAAAAAAAAATCTAATCTGAGTTCGAAACCAAATTAGATCGATTTTTAAAAGCAGAAAATAAGGTGCCATCATCTAGACTTTCAATCTCTCCTCCTACTGGCAAACCTTGTGCTAATTTAGTTATTTTAACATCTAAATTTTTTAGACTATCTTGAATGTAGTAAGCAGTTGTTTGACCTTCCACAGTTGCACTAGTTGCTAGAATTACCTCCTCGATTTTATCTCTGTTAACTCTTTCTGCTAATGAGTTGATTAACAAATCTTCTTTTCTTTGGCCAACTGATGAAATTGTTCCACCCAAAATATGAAAATAGCCCTGAAAGATATTTGAATTTTCAATTGACCATTGGTCAGCAATATCCTCTACTACACAAATTTTGTTGTATTTTTCTTTCGTATTCTCACAATTTAGACATCCATTTGAATTTGACTTTAATGCACCACATGAATTGCATCTGACTACATTTTTATAAACTTGTGCCAATGTATTTGCCATAGGTTTTACAAGTTCGTCACGATTACTTATTAATTTTAAAACAATTCTTTTTGCTGATTTGGGCCCTAAACCGGGAAGTTTTGAAATTAATTTTATTAATTCTTCTATCTCACTGATATTTTGCATCTACTATAAAGGCCATTTAAAACCAGGAATTCCAAAACCTCCAGTTGCTTTTGAAATTTCCTCAGTTGTTTTTGATTTAAGTTGAGATTTAGCACTATTATGTGCTGCAACAATTAAATCTTCAATTATGGTTTTATCCTCTTTTATAATTTCATCGGATAACTTTATTGTTTGCATTTCTCCCTCTCCATCCAAAGTTATCTTAACAGAATTCGAGCCCGAAACTCCTTCAACTCTAATTTCCTTAATTTTTTGTTGGCTTTCTTTCATTTTTGCCTCAAGTTCTTTTGCTTTATCTAAAATTTTACTAAAATCAGTCATTATCAACTCCATCTTTGTTTGAATTTACATCTATTAATTCTGCATCAGGAAATCTATCCATAATACTTTTATATATTTCTGAATTTTTTACTTCATCAATTAATTGTTTTTTAACATTTTTTTGTTTGTCTTTTACTGACATTTGCCCCATTAATTTACTAAATGTAATAATCCATCTTCCCCCTGTCCACTCAAAAAGTTTTGATGATAAATCTTTTACAAAATCTTTGTCTAAACTTTCATTAAAAGATATTTCAATTCTATTTTTTTCAAATTTTACAAGATTAACGTTTTTTTCTAACTCATATTTTAGTTTAATTTCTTTTTCTTTTGCACAGATTTTGATTAGATCCTCGAATGAATTTATATTAATTTTATATTCTGCTTTGATTTCTGTTTGAACTTCTGGTTTTATTTTTTCTTCCTGTTCAACATTCTTAATTTGATTTATTGTTTTAGAAATTAATTCATTTTCTGTATTCTTTTTTAAATTTTCATTCTTGAAGTCAACCGAACTATTTTCAATTTTATTTTCAAATTTTACAGAACTTAAATACATTAGTCTTATTAAGAACATCTCAATTGAAAGGTGTTGATTAGAAACTATGTCTATCTCTTCGAGAGAAGAGATGGTGAATTGCCAAAATAATACTAATACCTCTGAGTCTATTTGATTTGATAAATTTTTAATTTTAGAAAATTCTTCATCGTTTAATGAAAAGTTTGTACTTTCTAAAGTTAAAGAATTAATATTTTTAAAATAATAAAGTATCTCTAAGAAATCATTGATAAAAACCTTTGGCTCAACACCTTGGTCATAAATTTTTCTATAAATACTTATTACTTTTTTTTCCTCACCTTTTAAAATTAACTCAAACAAATCGATTAATTGAGATTTATCAAAATACCCAAAAATCTTCTGAACTGAATTTAAATCTAATTCTTTTCCTGTATCCAAACTTAATAATGCTCTATCCAGCAATGATAAAGAATCTCTAACAGAACCCTCAGAAATTTTTACTATAAGCTTTAAAGCATCGTCGCTTATTTTTCCATTTTCCTTGTCCTTAATTTTTTTAATATACTCAAATAATTCTGAAGATTTAATTCTAGATAGATCAAATCTTTGACATCTAGACACTACTGTAATCGGAATTTTTTTAATTTCTGTAGTTGCAAAAATAAATTTTAGATATTCTGGTGGTTCCTCCAAAGTTTTCAATAAAGCATTAAATGCTTGTTTACTTAACATATGAACTTCATCAATAATGAATATTTTATATTTTGCTGAGGTAGGCCCATATCTTGAAAATTCTATTAAATCTCTTACGTCATCAACACCTGTTTTGCTTGCAGCATCCATTTCAAGTATATCTATATGACTAGACTCGCTTATAGATTTACAGTTTTCACAAAAGTTTTTTTTACATAAATTATCGATACCATTTAAACAATTAAGTGCTTTTGCAACAATTCGTGCTGTTGTTGTTTTTCCTATTCCCCTTATTCCAGTGAACAAATATGCATTAGGTATTTTGTCAGCTTTAATTGAATTAGTAATAGTTTCCGCAACAACTTCTTGACCAATAAGATCATCAAAAGTTTGTGGTCTATATTTTAATGCTAGTACTTTTGAGTTATTATTCATATATTTATAAGGAGACTAGAACCTGAATAACTGTCTCTACGACTGCTTCCGTTAAGATCTGGTCGGGTTCAAGCAGCATCCACCTCTAGCCTCCAAGGCTATTATAGCAGTTAAAATTTCTAATCTACAAGAAAAGTTTCTTATTTATTTTGTCTCAAACTATCAGCTTCAAAAACACCTAGAACGTGAAAATCCTCACAATGTAGGCCTAGCTCTTCAAGAGATTTTTGAACTTTTGGATCTTCGATGTGTCCATCCAAATCACATAAAAAAAAATAAGAGTCGAAACTATTTTTTTCTGGATAACTTTGCAGTTTAGTTAAATTTACACCATTAATAGCAAAACCTCCTAGTGATTGATAGAGGGCAGCTGGCTTACTTTTCAGTTTAAATAAAAAAGAGGTTATATAAGTTTTGTCTTTAAATTCTGGTTGAGAAATATTTTTCCCCATAACTAAAAACCTTGTCAAATTTCCACTTTCATTTTCTATATTTTTTTTAATTACTTCAAGGCCATAAATTTCAGCACTTAAGGAAGATGCTATCGCAGATTGTTTGATATCTTTTGTTTTAGAAATCATTTCAGCTGATCCAGCAGTATCTGCTCTAATATGTTCTGCTAAATTATTTTCTTTTATAAACTTTGAACACTGAGACAATCCTTGAGCATGTGAGTATACTTCTTTGATATCTTTTAATTTTGCACCAGTTTGTCCTAATAAATTGTGTTCGATTTTTTGAAAATGCTCTTTATAAATATTAAGCCTATGTTTAAATATTAAATATTCAATTCCAATATTACCAGTAATTCTATTTGATTCTGGAATTATAATTCTGCTATCTGGCTCTTCGGATGCTTTGTTAAAACACTCATCAAAAGTTTTACATGGCAAAATCTCAGCTTTAGGATCAATAGAAAGTGCTGCTAAATGAGAATATGCACCAAAGGTTCCCTGAAAATAAATTTTACTCATCAATTCTTATATTCCATTATTTTTTTTAAGGCTAGATAATCTTCTTCTGTATCCACTCCTATTGGAGATGAGATGGCAGGTGAAACATTGATATCAATATTATTATCTAATGCTCTTAACTGCTCTAGTCGATTTTCAATTTCATTTTTGGATTGATCCAAGTGAACAAATTTTTCTAGACAATCTCTTGAATAACAATAAATTCCAATATGGTGATAAATATTTTCTACCTGCTCAGATTTTCTTAAAAAGGATACAGCCTTTGGAAAATGATCACTTTCTACGCTATTTTCAGTGATCACTTTAACAATATTTTCATTCTTAAGGTTTTTATTATCTTTTATTTTTGCGGCAAGAGTTCCTAAATTAGAATTATTTTTTACCATTTTTTTGTTCAAACTTTTGATATCATCAATATCGATTGCTGGTTCATCACCTTGTAAATTCATAATAAAATCAACATCTCTAACATTTGATTTTTTAAGTGCTTCATAAATTCTATCTGTTCCTGTCTTATGTTTATTGCTGGTTAAAATAGCATTGAAACCATTACTTTTAACATCGTCAATAATTTCTTGATCCTCTGTAGCTACAATCACGTCTCCAATATTGGCTTCTCCAGCTTTTTTAGACACATGCGATATAATTGATAAACCATTTATTTTTAATAACGGTTTACCTGGAAGCCTAGTTGCAGACATTCTAGAGGGTATAATTACTAAAGTTTTCATTATATTTTCAAATTATTATACTCATTAAACAACTATAGAGGCAAATTTATACATTAAATTTTAGCTTTTTTTTAATTTATCGTGCTATACGTTCACTACAAAATTTAGAAAAAATGGATTCTTTCGAAATAAATAAAATAGTTGCTGCAGTTTTAATGGTTGCCCTGCTTGTTATCGGTATTGGAAAATTATCTGATGTTATATTCCATGTGGATAAACCTGAAACGCCTGGTTATTCTGTTGAAGTAGAAACTGCCACTACTGTATCCACAACCAGCTCAAGCACGACGTCAGACAAAATTGATGTATCAGCATTAATGGCAATGGGAGATATTGCTCATGGTGAAAAAGTTTTTAAAAAGTGTGCAGCATGTCATTCAATTGTTAAGGGAGGGAAGAATGCTATTGGTCCAGCCTTATATAATGTTGTAGGAAGAAAAGTCGGAGCAGTTGAGGATTATAAATATTCTAAGGCTTTAGCGGCGTATGATAAAGAATGGACTTTTGAAGAACTAAATGGATTTTTAATTAAACCTGCAAAATGGATTAAGGGAACAAAAATGGCTTACGCAGGTTTAAGAAAAGAAAAAGATAGAGCTTCTGTAATCAAATATCTTAATGAAAATTCAGATAGCCCTTTACCACTACCTTAATTTTCCAAAACAATATAACAAAATACTTTTTTGAACATGAACTCTATTAAGTGCTTGTTGCCACACGTGAGATTTTTTATCTAAAAAAACATCATCACTTACCTCATCACCTCTGGGCAAACAGTGTAAAAAAATACAATTTTTTTTTGCATAACTCATTAATTTTTTATCAATTTTAAAATTTTTAAATGCTCGTATTTTTTTCTTCTTATTAACTTTATCATTTAAAGAAATAACTTTATCAGAAAAAATTACATCTGCTCCAGAGACTGCTTTTTTTGCGTCATTATAAATATAAATTTTTTTATTATTTTTTTTGACCCAAGATCTAACTTCTTTTCGTGGTTCAAATTTTTTAGGACAACCAATATGCAACTTGAAAGAAAATTTTACTGATGCAGCTATTAAACTATCTAAAACATTATTGGAGTCACCTATCCAACAAATATTTAAACTTGAAATAGGTTTCTTCTTAATTTCCTCAACTGTAAAAACATCTGATAAAACCTGGGTTGGATGAGATGATGGGCTTAAACCATTAATTACAGGTATTGATAAATGCTTTTCAAACTTTTCGATCTTTTTATTGCTATCGGTTCTTAGCATAAATCCATCGCCATAAGTTGATAGAATTTTAGCCGTATCAGCAATACTTTCTCCACCTTGACCCAAATGAAGCTCATCAGATCTCAAGGTCATTGTTCCTCCACCGAGTTGTTTGATTGCTAAATAAAAGCTTAATCTAGTTCGCAAACTAGATTTTTCAAACATTTGGATTAATAATTTACCTTTTAAGGGTGCGCCCTTATCAACTTCTAATGTGCTTAGTTTTTTTCTTAAACTTTTTCTTTTTTTTGCATCAGTAATAATTTTTCTAAGATCTTTTGCGGGTATATCTTTTAAATTAATAAAGTGTCTCATATTATTTTAACTGCGAACATACCTTTTCAATTATTTTGATTGCTATATCAATTTCATTTTTTTTAACATTCAATGGAGGTAAAATACGAACCACATTTTCTGCCGCACGAATAGTCAATAGCTGATTATCCATCAATTTTTTTATAAATTCGGTTTGATCTTTATATAATTGTATACCAATTAAAAAACCTTTTCCTCTGATTTGCTTTATAACACTTGGATATTTTTCCTGGATTTTATTTAGTTTAAATAAAAAATATTTTGATAAACTTTTTATATTATTTAAAAATTTCTTTTTTGAAATTATATCCATTACTGTATTTCCAACAGACATCGCCAAAGGATTTCCACCAAATGTCGATCCATGAGAACCTGGTGTCATACTTAAAGCAACCTTTTTATTCATTAAAACTGCTCCAATAGGAAATCCTCCTCCAATTCCTTTTGCAATTGGGACAATGTCTGGTTTTACTTTTGATTTTTCAAAAGCAAAGAAATCACCAGATCTTCCTATTCCACACTGGACTTCATCAAGTATCAATAAAATGTTTTTTTTATTACATAATTCTCTTAATTCTTTCAGACACCAATCAGGTATAACTTTAATACCACCTTCACCCATAATAGTTTCAACCATTATTGCTGCAGTATTTTTATTAATTTTCTTCTTAAGAGAATTATGATCCCCATAATTGAAGTGATCAAAACCTTTTATTTTTGGACCAAATCCCTCTGTCATTTTCTTTGATCCGCTGGCAAAAATTGCTGCCAAAGTTCTTCCATGGAATGAGTTTTTAATGCATAAAATTCTATTTTTATTTGGTTTGCCTATTGAGTAAAAATATCTTCTAGCAACTTTAATTGCTGCTTCAGTAGCCTCAGCACCACTATTTTGAAACATTACATAATTAGCAAAAGTTTTTTTACATAACTTTTTAGCCAACATTTCTCCCTCTGGGATTTGAAATGCATTAGATACATGCCATAATTTTTTTGATTGGTCTTTTATAGTTTTAACTAATTTAGGGTGTGCATGGCCTAATGAATTAACTGCTATACCTTGAACAAAGTCCAAATATTTTCTTTTATCAGTAGAATATAAATAACTGCCTTTACCATATTTAAAGGAAATTTTTTTTCTATTATAATTTTTTGCTAAATAACTCATAAATTTAATTTGTTTTATTAAGTTTAATTATTAATACAAGTTGAGATTGAAAATATATTCATGCTTTCAATTAAACTTAATGTTGATAAGTCTCATTTTTTGTTTGTTTAATTTAATTTTATATCAGTATATTGTTATTTTATATAAACAAGATACAACATATTGATTATGAGTTGGACTGATGAAAAAGTTTCAAAATTAAAAGAGCTTTGGGGCAAAGGAAATACAGCTAGTCAAATTGCAGAAATTATAGGGGGCATTAGCAGAAATGCAGTTATTGGTAAAGCGCATAGACTTAATTTATCTGCAAAAATAAAAACAAGAACAGCAGCTAGAAATCAAAATTTTGAGAATACTATAGGTAATGAAAAAATTAAGTCCAGAAGGAGTCGTAAGAGTAAATTTAAATCATTAATTATCGAAAAAGATTTTGAGCCAGAAAAACCAAAACAACTCGAGGAACTTGATGAAAATTCCTGCAAATGGCCAATTGGACACCCAAATGAAAAAACTTTTTATTTTTGTGGAAGATCATCCCTAAAAGATTTCTCTTACTGCAAATTACATCTACTTTATGCTTATCAACCAAAAGGTAAAAAAGAGGAATTGATTGAAAAAGAAGAGGTTCCTGAATTTATTGAAAAAAAAATTAAATCAGCCTAGACCTTTTTAATTTTGTCTTCTTTATCTTGTTTATATAAATATTTTTCTGTAGAAAACTGTCCACCATCTCTCCACATGAAAGAATATTTTTTAACTTCCTCATCAAATTTTTTTAGACTTGGAATGCCGATATCAAAATTTGACTTATACTTTCCTGATAAAATATTATCATATTTCAGAAGTCTCAATTGATCTTTTGTAAGTAAAGGTTTAGGCAGTATCTCAAAAATACTTGCTGACAGTTCTGCTGCTAATAAGGGCATAGGAATTAATAATCTTTTTTTTCCAATTAATTTTAACAATTTTTTTATTATTTCCTTGTAGGAAATTATTTCTGGACCTACACACTCTATAATTTTATAATTATCATTATTTGAAATCACATGTAGAATAATGTCTGTTAAATCAGAGCAATGAATTGGCGCAAACCTTGTTTTGCCATTATAAAAAAGTGGAAAAAAAGGAAGTCTATTTAGTAACGTCATAAAACTAGTAGTAAAATTATCATCTACAGAATAAACAATCGATGGTCGCAAAATTGTAGATAAAGAAAAATTTTTTAAAACTTTATTTTCTCCATCTAGTTTACTTTGAGCATAATATGAATCTGTTGCTTCATTAACACCAAGTGCTGATATATGAATAAAGTGTTTTAAATTGTATTCTTTACATAACTTTGCCAAAATTGATGGAAAAATAGTATGTATATTTTTAAAAGTATTTCCTTTTTTTTGTTCAAACAATATACCAATTAAATTTATACATATGTCTGCTTTTTTAAAAACCTCTCTAATTTTTTTTTCATCAAAAATATTAGCCTCTGTAATATCAATATATCCAACATTAGCTTGGGTTTTGATAATATAACTTTTTTGATGAATATTTCTTGTTACAACAGTAACTTTGTAATTATTTTTTGTAAGTTTTCTTATTAAGTTTCTCCCAATTTGGCCACTACCGCCAAAAATTAGACAATTTTTTGCTTTCATATATATATGCTTTAAAATGAACAATAATATTCAATTATATAAAAACGATCTACCAGAAGATTTAAATTTAGGCAATATAATTGCTGTAGATGGAGAATTTATGGGTTTAAATGTCAGGCGAGATCCACTCTGCTTAATTCAAATTTCATCTGGTAATTCAGATGCACATATTATTCAATTTGATAGAAAAAATTATAAGGCCCCAAATTTAGTTAAGATATTAAATGATGAAAAAACTACAAAAATTTTTCATTATGGTAGGGCGGATATTGCTCATATAAAATATTATCTAAAAACAGAAACAAATAACATTCTTGATACTAAAATTGCATCTAAACTCGCAAGATCATACTCTGACAATCATTCCTTAAAAGCTCTTATAAAAGAATTTGTGAATTTAGATATTAGTAAGCAATTTCAAAATTCAGATTTTGGTGGAGAACTTACACCAGCGCAGTTAAAGTATTGTGCTAATGATGTAATATATTTGCACAAAATTCATGAAGAATTAGAAATAATTTTAAAAAGGGAAAGTAGAATTAAATTGTATAAGGATTGTCTTAAGTTTCTTAAAACAAGAGTAGATCTTGATCTTGCATTATTTAAGGATGATATTTGGTCTCATTAATGAATAATAAAAAATTTATTTCAACTGCTAAAGACGTAATTAATTTAGAAATTAAAGCACTTCAAAAATTAAAAAAAAATATTAACAAACCTTTCTGTGATGCGGTAAAAAAAATTGTAAAATGTCAGTCTAAAATAATATTATGTGGAGTTGGTAAAAGTGGATTAATTGCTTCGAAGATTTCTGCAACTCTAGCATCGGTTGGAACTCCATCTTTTAGTCTCGCTGCAAGTGAAGCCTCTCATGGAGACTTGGGTATGATTTCAAAAAAAGATATTTTAATACTGATAAGCTACTCAGGTAAAACGAACGAGTTAAAAAATATAATTCAATATGCTAATAGAAATAGAATATTTTTAATTGGTATAGTTTCAAAAAAAGATTCCCTTTTATATAAAGCATCAGATATCAAACTTTTAATTCCTCAAGTGGATGAAGCAGGTGGTATAGTTCCTACAGCAAGTACAACTTCACAGCTTGCTTTAGGGGATGCACTTGCGATTTCATCAATGAAGTTTAGAAAATTTGGAAAATTAGATTTTAAGAAATTACACCCAGCAGGAAGTCTTGGTGCTCAATTAAAAACTGTTGAAGATATAATGTTAACTGGGAGAAAAATTCCATTTGTAAGTGAAAACTTAAAAATGAAGAAAGCATTACAAATTTTAAGCAATAAAAAACTTGGTGTTTTAATTGTTAGAAGTAAAAAACAAAAAACCTTAGGAATAATTACAGACGGACAAATAAGAAGGTACAATGAAAAAAATTCAGATCTTCATGTAAAAAAAGTAGGTGAAATTATGACAAAAAATCCTATATGTGTTGATAAAAATATACTTGCTGCAAAAGCTCTTTCCATTATGAATAATAACAAAATTACCTCAGTATGCGTCTACGACAACAAGAAAAAGTTTAGAACTATAGGGATTTTACATATGCATAATATTTTGCAGTCAGATATTTCATAAATGAACAAAAAATTATTTTTAATTTTGAGTTTAGTATTTCTTATTATTATTTTAATTTTCATCTCTTTAAACAACCTAAAAAAAAAACAAAAAAAAACTGTTGTGAACGAAAAAAAAATAGAGGAAGAAATAATATACAATTCAAATATTATTAAAAATATAAAATATTCCTCAAAAGATTTAAAAGGAAATAAATATATAATATTAGCGGATGAAGGTGAAATTGATTTAAATAATAGTGATATAATTTACTTAACGGGAGTGACTGCTAGGATTGAATTAAAAGATAAAAATGAAATAATAAACATCTCATCTGATTTTGGGAAATATAATAGCTTGAATTTTAATACTATTTTCTCAAAAAACGTAATTATAAATTACATAGACAATGAAATAACTAGTGAGTATTTAGATTATTCAATGATAAAAAATAAAATAATAATCAGCAAAAATGTTATATATAAAAATCTTGAAAATATATTAAAAGCAGATGTAATTGAATTGGATACATTATCAAAAGATACAAAAATATTTATGCATAGTACAAAACAACAAGTAATTATAAAGAGCATTAATTAACATGGGGCTAATTAAAAAATTTCGAATTAAATCTTATAAAAGCCCTAAATCAATCATAGCTTTTGAAAATGTTACGCTATCTTATGGAAACAGAATAATTTTAGATAAAATAAATTTCAGAATAAATGAAGGTGAAATATTCGGAATGCTTGGTCCGAACGGAGTGGGCAAATCAACAATATTTAATTTAATAACAGGTTTAGTCAGTCCTGATCAAGGAAAGATTAAGTTAAATAATGTAGATGTTGGTAAATACCCAATATACCTTAGAACAAAGGAATTCAAAATTGGCTATGTACCGCAATATGGTGGCTACTTTAATGACCTTACCTTGTATGAAAATATGAAAGCAATAGCAGAAATTGTCATAAATGAGAAAAATTTAGAGGAAAATAAAATAAACAGTTTAATAAATAAATTTGAATTAGAAAGTCTAATTAATGTAAAGGCTAAATTTTTATCGGGTGGTCAAAAAAAAAAATTGGTTATAGCTCTATCGTTAATAAGTGATCCAAGAGTACTACTTCTTGATGAATGTTTTGCTGCTTTAGATGTTTTAACTATAAAAATGTTACAAGAAATAATTGTTAATCTTCAAAAAGAAAATAAAATTACAATCTGCATTTGTGACCATCAAGCAAGAGATTTGTTGGCATGTGTAGATAGCGCCATGATATTGAATAATAGTAAAATTATTGCAGAAGGTAGCCCCTCTGATCTAGTAAATAATATTGATGCTAAAAGTGCTTATTTTGGAGATTCCTTCAAATTTAATTAATAGTACATGTCAAAATCAATAAAAATTAATAATAAAATCAGTCAGTTTAATAAAACGATAAAAGTTAGCGGCGACAAAAGTATAAGCATAAGGTGGGTTTTGTTATCATCTTTAGCAAATGGTGTTTCTAAATCAAAAAATTTATTAATGTCTGAAGATGTTTTGGCAGCAATTAATGCAATTAAAGTTCTTGGCATAAAATCAACTATAAACAAAAATATATGTAAAATTTATGGAAAAGGAATAAATGGGTATACTTATAAAAAAAATCTCACTTTGGATGCAAAAAATTCAGGTACATTAGGTAGATTAATTCTTGGATTACTGATTAATAATACTAATCAATTAAAATTAATTGGAGACAAAAGTTTATCAAAAAGAGATTTTAAAAGAATTTCTGATCCTTTAAGTAAATTTGGTGCAAAATTTAAATTGTATAAAAAAAATAAATTACCTTTAGTGATATCAGGTATAGAAAAACCAAAATCAATCAAATATTTTGAAAAAAAAGGATCCGCACAATGCAAAAGTGCCGTAATCTTTGCAGCTATGAGAGCTGAGGGCACTACATTGATAAAAGCAAAAAAATCAAGAGATCACACTGAACTTTTATGTAAACATCTTAATCTGCCAATAAATATTAAATATAGAAAAAAATATGATGAAATTAAAATTAAAAAAGTGAAAAAAATTAAAACATTAAATTATGATATTCCTTCAGATATAAGCTCGAGTGCATTTTTTATTGTTTTGACTGCTTTATCTAAAAATTCCGAACTTCTAATAAAAAAAGTAAACATAAATAAATCTAGGATAGGAATTATTGACATATTAAGAAAAATGGGTGTGAAAATAAAATTTCAAAATAAAAAAAATTATAAAGGAGAACAAATTGCTGATATTAAAATTACAAGCGCAAGATCATTAAAACCAATTAATTGTCCAGAAAAATTTAATAGTGCTGCAATTGATGAGTTTTTAGTAATTTTTTTAGTAGCTGCAAAAGCAAATGGGATATCCTATTTTAAAGGCTTGTCTGAATTAAATCAAAAAGAAAGCCCTAGGCTTAAATGGGGATCAAAAATTCTAAAAAAGATGGGAATTAAAAATATTGTTACTAAAAATTCAATAAAAATATTTGGTAATCCACATTTAAAAATAAAAAATAAAATAATAATTAAAGATTTTCTAAGAGATCACAGGGTATTTATGACAAGTGTAATTGCAGCATTATCATTTGGTGGTTTTTGGACAATTCATGACAAAGACTCAATACAAACCTCATTTCCGAATTTCCTTAAGTTAATTAATAGTTTAAAAAAAAAATGAAAAAAAGAAAAAATATTTTAAAAATTGCCATAGACTCTCCTGCTGCTGCTGGTGCAGGTACTATAGGAAGGGCTATATCCAAACACTACAATCTATTTTATCTAGATACCGGAAAAATTTATAGATACATTGCCTATCTAAAATTAAATTTTCCAAAAAAATTTAATAATAAATTTCTTAAATCTAAAATTTCATCATTAAATAAAAAAGATCTTTCAAATAAAAATTTATTAACTGACGAAGTTGGCACACTGGCATCTTTGTTAGCAAAAATTAAAAGTATAAGAAAAATTGTGCACAAATTGCAATTAACTTTTGCTTACAACCCACCAAAAAAGTACAGAGGATCTTGTCTTGATGGTAGAGATATTACATATAAAATTGTACCAGATGCAGATTTTAAATTTTATATTACTGCAAATATAAAGATACGAGCTCAAAGAAGATTTAAGGAACTAAAAAATTTAAAAAAAAATATTTCTTATGGAGAAGTTCTAAAAAGTATTAAAAAACGTGATAAAAATGACCTGAATAGGAAAGTTTCTCCATTAAAGAAAACCAAAGATTCACTATTGATTAATACAACAAACCTTAATAAAAGGGCATGTTTTTTAAAAATTAAAAAAATAATAGACAGGAAATTAGACAAATAATGGAGATTTATAAAGATTTAACAAGTCCCGCCTCAAAAGAATTCGAAAAGCTACTTAACAGTCAACTTTCAAAAATACAAATAGAAGAAGGTAAAATAATTGAAGGAAAAGTTAATAAAATTACAGAAAAATTTGTTTTCTTATTTGTTGAGGGTTTAAAATCTGAACCTGTTCTAGATATTAACGAGTTGAAAAGTATGGGTCTTTCAGAAAAAATCAAAATAGGAGAGACAATAGCTGTTTTGTTAGAAAAAATTGAAGATAAAAATGGAGAAGTTTTAGTTTCTGCAAGCAAAGCTCAAAAAATTAAAGGATGGGATAAACTGGTAGAAGCTTACGAAAAAAATGAGCCAATTATGGGTAAGATTACTTCTAAATGTAAAGGTGGATGTATTGTTGAACATATTGATACTGGATCGTTAATGTTTTTACCAGGTTCACAAATAAGTGATAAGCCTTTAAAAGATATTAGTCATTTAATGAACGAGCCTCAAAAGTTTGCTTTAATAAAATTAGATAAAGTAAGAGGTAATGCATGTGTATCTAGAAGAGAAATTATTTCTTCATTTAAAAAAGAAGACAAAGCAAAAATAGTTGAAAAATATAAAGTTGGAGACATAATTAAGGGAGCAGAAGTTAAAGGTTACAGTTCTTTTGGTTGTTTTTTTAATGTAAATGGTGAATTAGATGTGTTGGTTCATTTGCAGGAAATTTCGTACTCTAGAGTTAATCATCCGGATGAAGTTTTTAACATCGGTGAAAAACATGATTTGAAAGTTATAAGTGTTGATAAAGAAAAATTACAAGTTGGCTGCTCTGTTAAACAATTGTCACCTGATCCTTTTGAACATATTGAAAATTATGAATTAAATAAAATTTATAAAGTTAAAGTAGTTAAACTTATGGATTTTGGGGCATTTTGTGAGCTTGAACCTGGATTGACTACACTACTTCACTCAAGTGAACTTAGCTGGACGAAAAAAAATATTTCAGCAAAAAAAATGTTTAAAGTTGGAGACGAAATAGAATGCATAATTACAGAAATTGATAAAGATAAGAGACGTGTAGCTATTTCACACAGATTAACTCAAGAAAACCCTTTTGAAACTTTCCAAAATAAATTTCCTTTGGATACTGTTGTAGAAGGAGAGATAGTTAGTAAAAATGAATATTCATTGTTTGTTAAAATTGAGGATTTAGATGTAGATGCCTTTTTACACTGTAATGATTTAACATATTTAAACAATGGTGAAGAAGAATTAGCAAAATATAAAAAAGGAGATAAGATAAAAGTTAAAGTTTTAGAGATAAAACCAGCAGAACAAAAAATAAGGGTAGGATTAAAACAAACCCAAACAGATCCGTTTGATTGGTTTAAAGGTAAATCTAAAAATCAAACTATAACTGTCAAAGTAATGTCCACAGATAATAAAGGATTAATCGTTAGACCAGAAGGATGTGAAATGGATTTTCAAATAAAAAAATCAGCGATTGCAATTAATGCAGCGGATGCAAGACCAAGTAGATGGACAGGTGGAGAAAAATTAGATTGCGCTATTGCAGATCTAGATATATCAAAAAGAAAAGTTTCACTAAGTATTAAACTTCTTGAAGAAATAGAAAAAAAAGAAGCCTTAGAAAAATATGGATCTGAAGGTTCTGGAAAAAACCTACCTTTTTCCTCATTATCTGATGATTTAAAGAAAAAAGAAGAAGAGAATAATTAAGTAGATTAAAATTGGCTGTTGTAAAATCAAAGCTTTTAAAACAACTCTCTAATAGCTATCCTAATTTTTTAAAAAAGGATTTAGAAAAACTCACAAATATAATTTTAAATGAAATTAAAAAAGCACTTAAAAGAGGTGATAGAGTTGAATTAAGAGGTTTTGGTGTTTTTTCTACAAATGTACAAAAAGCTAGAATATCTAGAAATCCTAAGACTGGTGAAAAAGTTAACACCCCAGAGAAAAAAACAATTCACTTTAAGATGTCAAAAGACTTGTTTAAAAAATTAAATAATAATGAAGAATAAAATTATTTTTGTAGCTTGTGATACTTCAAATTTAAATAAAATTAAAAAAATAATTGATCAAACTAATTCAAATAAATTAAAAATAATTCCAAAATTTGGCCTTCAACTCTTTTATTCAAAGAATGGACGAAAATTTTTAGAAAAATTTAAAAAGGATTTTTGGTTAGATTTAAAAATTAATGATATCCCCCAAACTGCATTGTCTGCCATTGACAGCTTAAAAGATTTGAAAAAATGCAAATATATAACGGTTCATGTAAATGGTGGTTTGGAAATGCTTAAATCAATAAAAAAAAAGGCAAAGAAAATAAATAAAAATTTAAAAATTTTAGGAGTTACAATCTTAACAAGCCTTAATAATAAATCACTTAAAGAGATAGGTCATACAAAAAACGTAGAGCAATTAGTTTTAAAACAAGCAAAATTAATTAAAAAATCAGGATGCGATGGAATAGTTTGCTCTGCTCAAGAAGCTTTGATGGTTCGTAAAAGATACAAAAATTTATTAATCATAACTCCAGGAATAAGATTGCCTGATGATAGCTCAAATGATCAAATGAGAATTATGACACCTAAACAAGCTTTTAAAAATAAAGTTTCTGGTATTGTTATAGGAAGATCTCTTACAATAGGTAATATAAAAACTAACACCAAAAAACTTTCTGATCATTTAAACAAATGATCAAAGGTTGTAAGATTTGTGGTGTAAAAGATTCTGATACTTTAAATTATATTATTAATCATACCCACCCTCCTAAATTTATTGGCTTCATTTGCAATTACCCCAAAAGCTCAAGATATGTTGAACTTAACTCTCTAAACAAATTATTAAATGTAAAAAAAAACAAAAGTGAATTTGTTGCTGTTTTAGTAAAACCTAACAATAGAATTTTAGAAGAAATTAAAAATTTACCTTTTGATTATTATCAATTGTATGACTGTACTCCAGATGAAATTAAAATTATAAAACATAAATACCAAAAAAAAATTATAACAGCTTTAACAATAAAAAATGAATCCGATGTTCTTAGATATAGGTCATTTGTTGACGTAACAGATGTATATTTATTTGATAGTAAAGGTTATGAAAAAAGTCTGAGCTTTGATCATAACTTGATAAAGAATATTGAATTAAATAAGGAAATAATGCTAGCTGGTAATATAAAATTCGATGATAATCTTAAAAATTATGAGAAAATTGCAAATTACCTAGATTTATCTGGTGGCTTGGAAACTTCTGGATTAAAAGATACTTCCAAAATAGATATTTTTTTAAACAATTTAAATAAATTAAAAAATGAAACTTAAAAAAAATATTCCTCTAATTGACCAGCATGATCGTTACGGTTTTTGGGGTGGTAAATTTGGAGGGAGTTTTATTCCTGAAACTTTAAAAAAGCCTGTGGAGGATCTAACACGGGAGTTTTCAAAATTAAGAAATAATAAGAAATTTTTAAAAAAGAGAGATTATTACTTTAAAAATTATATAGGATCACCCACATCATTTGTAAAATTAGAAAATTTATCTAATCATTTGGGTGGTGCTCAAATATGGGCCAAAGTTGTATCGGAAGCTAATGGTGGTGCCCATAAAATATACAACGCAACTGTTCATGCCCTAATTTGTAAGGCTATGGGGAAAAAATATATAGTTGGTGACACTGGTGCTGGTTATGCAGGTAAAATGTTAAGTATGGCTGCAGAAAAATTTGGCCTCAAATGTAAAATTTTCATGGGTGCAAAAGACATCAAGAGACAAAAACCAAATTGTGATGCTATGAGAAAAAATGGTGCTGAAATAGTTCCTGTATATTCAGGCAGTCAAACTTTGGTCGATGCAGTTAGTGAGTGTATGAGATATTGGGTATCAAATTGTGACACTACACATATGTGCGTTGGAAGTACAGTTGGCCCAAATATATTTGTAAAAATTTGTGGATGGAGTACAGCACAAATTTCAAGAGAATTAAAAACACAGATAAAAAAAGAATTCAAAAAAATTCCAAAAAAAATTAAATTAATTAACTGTGTAGGTGGTGGAAGTTCAGCATATGGTTTTTGGAGTGAATTTATAGATTTTAACAAGTCACAAATAGAATTAGTTGGAGTAGAGGCTGGGGGTCCAAAAAAATCAAAACTCCATGCTGCTCCTTTAAGTAGAAATGCTAAAATCGGAATTTTACATGGTGCAGCTTCTTATGTTTGTCAAAATAATGAAGGTCAAATTAATGACACTGAGTCAATTAGTGCTGGATTGGATTACCCAGGGGTAAGTCCAATACACTGTTTTTTAAAAGATACAAAACGAGCGAGATACACTTATGCAACTGATGAAGAGGCACTTAAAGCACATGTCATGGTAACTAAATTTGAAAAACTTAATCCAAGTTTAGAACCTAGTCATGCGTTTGCAGAAGCAATAAAAATTGCTCCAAAGTTAAGTAAAGATACAATTATAATTGTTAATTCTTGTGGAGATGCTAAAAAAGATAGAGATATCTTAAGAGAGAGACTGGGTAAAAATTAATGAGTTCATTAATTAACAAGACGTTCTCAAATGCTAAGAATGAAAACAGGCCTGCATTACTTACTTATACAGTTGCTGGAGATAATACTAAAAAAAAATCTTTAGAAATATTAAAATCAATTTCTAATTACGTAGATATTTGTGAATTAGGTTTTCCACATAACACTCCAATAGCTGATGGAGGACAAATACAAACAAGTGCATACCGAGCAATTAAAAATGGTATTAAAATTAATGATGTATTTTCAATTGCAAAAGATTTTAAAATAATAAAAAAAAATAAACCAATTATACTGATGGGCTATTACAACATGATCTATCAATATAATGAAAATAAATTTTTAGAAAAATGTAAAAAATCAAATGTTGATGGTTTGATAGTTGTTGATTTACCATATCCTGAAAATAAAAATTTTGCATCGAAATGCAAAAAAAAAGGAATTAATTTTATTCAATTGGTTTCACCAACAACTTCTCAGATAAGACTAAAAAAAATAATAAAAGATTCACACGACATGATTTATTATATAAGCATGTTATCCACTACAGGTGGAAAGCTTAAAGTGTCCCCAAAAAAAATACTAGAAAAATACAATAATATAAAAAAACAAAATAAATCGAAAAATGTCGTTATTGGCTTTGGTATTACAGAAAAAACAATCAAATCTCTAAAAAAAGCTGATGGTTTGGTGGTTGGTAGTGCAATTTGCAAGGAAATCTCTAAATCAATTGAAAAGAGACAAAATGCTGTCACAAATGTTACTAATATCGTCAAGAGATTAAAGAACAAAATTCTATGAACTGGATAACTAAAATTATTAAAGCAGGTGAGAAAATTAAAACTGCTATACGTGAAAGAGCTACAAAAGAAGATATTGCAAAAAGCGATTGGACATCGTGTTGCAAAGGTCCAATTTTAAAAAAAGATTTAGAAGAAAACTTGTGGGTATGTCCAGATTGTAAACGTCATCATAGAATAAAACCACATCAAAGATTTGATATTTTGTTCGGAAAAAATAATTATGAGATTTTCAAAACTCCAATACCAAAAGACGATCCACTAAATTGGACAGATTCTAAACCATATAAAGAAAGATTAAAAAGTGCTCGAAAAAAAACAGGATTAGAATGTGGAATGATGGTTGCTTCTGGAACTATAAATAATATTAAAATTACCGCTGTAGCTTCTGATTTTGATTTTTTAGGAGCTTCAATGGCAGCAGCAGAAGGTGAAGCTTTTTTATATGGAATACAACATGCTATAGAAAATCAAACACCTTTTTTATGTATTAGTGCAGGTGGGGGAATGAGAATGATGGAAAGTTTAATTTCATTATCTCAAATGACAAGAACAACACTTGCAATTAATGAATTAAAGAAAAATGGTCTTCCTTATTTAGTTTGCATAACTGATCCAACAGCTGGAGGTATTACCGCATCATACGCCATGTTAGGTGATATTCATATTGCAGAACCAGGTGCTTTAATTGCATTTGCAGGTGCAAGAGTAATTCAAGGAACTGTTAAAGAAGAACTCCCTGAGGGTTTCCAAAAAAGTGAATATGTAGAAAAAACAGGTTTTGTTGATTTAATTGTTGAGCGTAAAGAACTTGCATCTAAAATTGGAACTTTATTATCAATATTGTTAAAGAAAAATTCTGATATAAGTGCTGAACAAAATGAAACTTCAGAAGATAGTCAGTCGCTTACAAGAGCTGCATCCTAAAGAAATAGATTTAAGTCTAGATCGTATTCAAAATCTCTGCAAAAAATTAGGAAATCCCCAAGATAAAATAAAAGCAATTTCTATTGTTGGTACTAATGGAAAGTACTCAACTATCCAAGCAATGTTTTCTATTTTAAAGGAAGCAAATTTCAATTGTAATATCTACACTAGTCCTCATATCAAAAGTATTAATGAGAGGTTTGTTTTTAATAATGAAGAATTAAATGATGAAGATTTAGCAAATTTACTTGAAGAAATTGAAAATACTAACAAAGGTGAACCAATTACTTTTTTTGAAATACTGACAGCAGCCTATTTTTTAAGAGCATCACAATACCCAGATAATATCAATTTAATTGAAAGTGGATTATTTTTTAGATTTGATGCTACTAATATCTTAAAAAATAATCTTGCTAGCGTTGTAACATCTATTGGTCTTGATCATTTAGATTGGCTACCTGAAAATGAGAAAACTGTTGAAAAAATTATTTTTGAGAAAACATCAAGCTTATTAAACTCAAATATTATAGTTGCAAAACAAAGTACTAATAAAATTAAAGAAAATATTAAAAAAACAATTTCAAATAATAGATCAAATAAGTTTTTCCATAATGAAAATTATAGTTTTACAATGCAAGAAAATGACTTCTTTTACTATGAAGATCAATTTGGGGGAATAAAATTACCTATGCCAAATGTTAAAGGTAAATTTCAATTAGAAAATGTCTCAACAGCAATTGCGACCCTTAGAATTTTGAAAGATTTAAAAATTAAAGATGACCATATTAAAAAAGGTATTTTAAAAATAAATTGTATTGCAAGATTACAAGAAATTAAATCTGGAAAACTTAAAGAGCTTGTAAAAAATCACAAACTTTATGTTGATGGATCTCATAACCCATTGGGAGCAAAAGTTTTGAATGAATACTTGGAAAGTTTAGATTGCAATAAACACATCATTCTTGGAATGATGGCTAATAAAGATCATAATGAATATATGAGTTTCTTTAAAGATATCTCTACATTGACTACAATAGATATACCTAATCAACCTAATTCAATTAAAGGAGGAGAACTTAAAGATAAGCTAAACGGCTTTTCAAATGTAAATTATAAGGAAAGTATAGAAGATGCTATAAAGTCAATCCCGGTAAAAGAAAACGATATAATACTTATTACTGGATCGTTATATCTTGCGGGTGAAGTTTTAAATTTAAATTAGATATTTTTATCTAGAAATTCCTTCATGTGACTTTCGGGAACTCCACCAACTTTTCTATCTACTTCAACGCCTTTTTTATAGATAATAACTGTTGGAACACCTCTGATACCTGCTGCACTTCCGGTATTTATTCCACCATCTTCAACATCAGCATAATAGAAACCAGCCTTATCTTTATATTCATCAGATAACTTATCCATTACTGGTTTTAGTGCCTTGCATGGACCACACCACTCAGCTGAAAACTGAATTACTGAAACATCTTCATTTTTAATTTTAGTATCAAAATCTTCGTCTCTAAAGTTTGTAAGCATATATCCTTTCTATTAATTAGAGCCTTAAAGTCAACTAGGCAATTTCATATTTTTTTTCTATAGACATAATAAATTCATTTATTTCATCTAATTTTTTTAGTTCCTCTTCATCATCTCGATTTGATGCTTGATCTCTTAAGGTATCAATTTCTTGATAGGCCATTCCTATAGTTTGCCACTTTTCTCTATTTTTGCTTAAAATTCGTCTAGCAATTTCACTTTTTATATTTTTATATAAATCTGGTGGCAAAATATGCGGTGCTTCTTGATAAATAATTTTTTGCCCAAACCAACTACATCTTTTATCTTGAAACTTATCCAACATTCTTAATTTATCTTCCCAAGAAGAACTATGCCAATTTTTAAATAATTGGGTGTCTTTATTAGGAATGAATTTTTCATATAAAGTTTCTTCTGGTAACAAATCTTCCTGGGTTTGAGTTTGAGCTTTTTCTTCAGCGGCCTCTCTATTAATGATTTGAATATTTTTACAAAAATTTTCACTATTTCTAACCATTTTTGCTCTTTTCTGGATTGTTTCTGAATCTAAGTCAGCATATGCCTTTTCCTTTAATGCAAACTTTTTATCTAAAACAACAGGAGCTTTGTTGGTTTTGATTACCCTAAGTGCTTTTGGACTAAACTTTTTTAAATAAACTTTAAGATCATTTATTGATAAATTTAATAATGGCTCAGGATCTCTTCTCAAATCCCATAAATATCCCCAGGAAGCATAAGCTGGATGGAAACAATGATCTGGATGTAATGTAGAGACAAGATATATCATATTTTTTCCCTTAACATTTTCGAAAATTGAATAAATCCCCTCACTTTTTAAAATAGTTTCAACGCTATTTTTTGTAGATGTACTTAAAAAATTTTCCCAATTATCTTTGTGTTTATCTTTTATAATTCTGAGAATTTTTAAGCTTGTGAATGCATCATGATAAGCTGTGTGTTGTTGAGATGTATCAAATCCTTGTTGTCTAGCTAAACCTTCTAAAGCTAGACTTTCATTTCCGGCTTCTGTTAATTCAGTCTTTAATGTTTCAGGATTCAAGGTTTGTGCTACTCTTGCAACATGAAGTCCATCATGTTCTTTATTGGGTGATGAATGTGTAATGTAAGGATATCTATTCCCTTTAAAAAAATTAAAATGAAACATTCGTCTATCAAAATTTAAGTTACTCCAACCCATAAACAATGCTGGTGCAGCTTTTGAGAAAAAATTCTCTACTGCGCCTAAAAAATCGTAATGCGAGTAATTACCTTTAGTAAGTAAATCAATACTTGTTGAATTAACTAATAAAGCCTTTGCACTTGGAACCTCACCCTCGGGCATTCTGCCACGAATATTTAGCTTACCAATTTCTTTTAAGTTTTTATCAACAACTACAGCACCTACTTCAATTATTGAGCCCCAAATTGTACTATTTGTTGTTTCTGTATCGTAAATTACTATTTTATCCATAAAATCCTAAGTTAAATCCGATAGCTCATTAAATTTTTTTAATCTTCCCAAAAACAAATTTTGATAAACAATTAAATCATGCCCTTGAATTTTAAACTCTTGGAATAATTTATCTACTGTGCAAACCAAAATTACACAAGAAGTGATATTGGAGTTATACACAATGTTATGTGCTAATGAATATGCACTTGTTTGAAGAAGCCATGAGTCTATATATTCAGCCTTTTTAGGTTTATTACTTTGTTTAAAATCAATTATTGTTTCTTTTCCTTCATACACTCCAACACAATCAGCAGTACCTGCATACTTCTCTGGGTAATAAAGAGTGCACTCAACACCCCAGATTTCATCCAATCTATTTTTTAAACCTTTTTCTATAATTTCTTTAGCCATTAATTTGTATTGTTCGTTGTCTTCAAAAAAACTTAAATTCTCTCTTCCAAGTAAATAAGACTCTAAATAGTTGTGCATTTGAGATCCCCTGCTACTTGCAGCTTTTGTAATTGCTTCAGCTTCTTTTTGCCCAGTTCTTTCTCTCCAATTAGCAAGAGCTGCCTTATCTTCCTCAGAACGAGTTTGATCAAGAATACTGGTAACTGATGGAAGTTTAGCTTCTCCTAACAAATACCTTCTAATTCCATCTACTGTTGCTCTTGATGATTTTGGATAATCATATTTTTGATTCCACTGCATGAGATTTCTTATAGACGTTATTACGGAAAAAAAGAAATTAATTTTTAAGCTGCCTATTTCGTTCAACAAATTTTTCCACGTTTTCAGTTTGTACAGCCTTCTCAACCTGCTCGGGATCTTTAATATTTTCTAAGGTTCTTGAAATTGATCTTGCATCCGTTCCAAATTTATCAACAACTCCCATAGCATCTTCTAATTTTTTTCTAAGAACTATAATGTTGTCAAAATGTTTAGAAAATCTTGTACTGATTGTTTTTAAATGATTATAAATTTCCGTTGCACCTTTTTGTACCTTCAATGATTGAAATCCCATATGTAAAGACTGTAAGTAAGCAGAAAGAGTATTAGGTCCACATATTACAACTTTATATTTTTTCATTAACTCTTGAGTTAATAATTCTTTTGTACTCGGATCTTGGTATTCAGTTAACTCTTTGTACAAACTTTCTGTAGGAGCATACACAATTGCAAAATCAGTGGTTTTTGGTGGCACAATATATTTTTCATTAACGCTTTTAGCTTTTGCTTTAAAAGCTGAGGCTAATTTTGCTCTAGCGTCTGCAACAGCCCTTTTGTCTTCCGCGTCATGACCATCGGTAATTGCTTTAAATTTTTCTACTGGAAAATGACTATCGACAGGTACCAAAACATCTCCTTGGAGCTTAATTGCAAATTCTACATTTTCACTTGTATCCTCTTTCATTTTTACATTGGTCATGAATTGAGAAGCTGGCAGCAAATCTTTAATTAATGCATCTAAGCTAAATTCTGCAAGAGTTCCATATTTCTTAACCCCAGCTAAAATTTTAGTTATCCCCTCTTGGCTTTGATTTAATAGTTGAACTTGCTGATTAAAATTTCCAACTTTTTCTTCTACCTTAGTTAAGGTCTCGGTCATATCTTTAGTTACCCCAGTTGATAATGCATTAAACGAGGTAGACATTGATCCTAGTGAAGTATTAATGGTTGAGTTAAGCGAGTCTTTTAAGGTAACAATCTCAGCTTTAAGATTAGCAATTTCCTCTAAATCTTTACTCTCCTCTTTAGGTTTTGATTTTATGTTTAAATAAAGAATTGCAACTGCAACTCCTAACAACAATATTAAAATACTAAGCGATACTACATCCATGATTCTCTACGTTATACTCCTTTATTTTTATTTCAATTTTTATTTTCTTTACCGTAATAAAATGTTCCTATTCCATCACAACTTAAGCAAATAGTTTCTGGATATGTTTCAGTAAGCACTCCTAAACCTCCACACTCAAAACATTCACCTACAATTTCATTTTGATAGATTTTGCCTTCTTCAATTATTCTCTTTTTAACGAAATATTCTGAAAAAATTATCACGTTACTTTTCTTCATTTTCATCCTCTTGGTAGTCCAATTGGCTATAAATATAGTCAATTTCTATGGCATTTTTTTCCAAATCCTTAGCAACTCTTAAATTATGGAAAAAATTAATTAAATTTATTGGTAAAAGATAAATTGTTAAAAGAAATTTTCTAATTGGTCTCTTTCTATAATATTCCTCATTTACCTTGTTGGTAAGACTTTTAGACATCAAGTATAACTCTGTATCCCTTCTCCAATCTAGGCAGTACTCAAGTCTATCTTTTAATTTTTCTTTAAAAAAATAATTCATTGATATCTCACAATTTGTTTATAGCATTGAGGCTTTTCTGAGGATTTTCCAATAATTTCTATTTTTCCATTTCGAATGTAATAGACCCAATAATAATTTTCTTTATTCTCTTCATCTATTACCTCTTCGATCCTAATCTCGGTTATTTTATCAATTTCATTTTTTGTTTTTTTCATAAATATTTTTTTTGCAGGGAGAGGACTATCTCTCCCCACAAGACATAGTCGTCTATAATGGTGCTCAAAACCAGATTTGCACTGGTACCCACCGTAGTGGAACAAGCTTTACTTGTCGCGTCTGACTGTTCCGCCATTTGAGCATGTAAATTATTATTCATTAAATTCCTAAAATTAATTTCACTAAATAAAATATTCCAAATCCACATATTATTGCTAGAATTAGACTTGTTAATATCGACCAGATAAAACCAAACATAAGAATTAATTTTTTTGAAATCCTAAAATCATTAACTTTATAAATTCAGAAACTGGTTCTCCTAATCTTGCGGGTATTACAAATTCTTCGTTACATCTATCACATACTGAGTCTGTGACTTTCAAATTTAAAAGAGGTTGAGGGTTATTACCTATTCCTTCAATTTCATTATCACATATTGGATTTGAGCAGTATTTTTTTTTCATTTCTCTCCTATTTAAAAATTTCGTTGAAACTAGTTTAAGTTAGAAAGGATTATCAGATGACAACAAGGTGGACAAAGACAAGAAACAAACCTTTGAGTATATTGCTATATCTCACATCTGAATTGTAAGAACTTCAAACTAGCTCCAACGTATATGTATATACCCCGGACAATTTTCTATAACTATCCGGGGTATAAATAGGTATGAATAAAATAATTTACCCACAAATAGGAAATGCTGCACAGCATGGTATTTTCCTTGCGCTAGCTAAAGAGAAAAATTTAAAAGATTCTATAGCTGAAGCTCAGATGATGTTCAAATATAGTACAAGAAAAATAAGATCTAAGGAGTTAATCAATTGTTCTAAACAATTAGAGTCGATAATAAAAAGAGGTTATTTTGAATTTAGCAAACTAGGACAGATCGTAAATTATCAAAAAACAAAAAAAATAAATAACTTTAAGCTTAATTTTATAAATAATAACAAATGGTCTGTAATAAATAAAAAAGATAAAAGACATATTAGATTTGATTTTGAGTTCATTCCTAATTCAAAAAAACTAAAAAATATTATTCTAGAATTAAAAGTAGTTTGGAATATCCCCACTAAAGTTCCAAAAAGGGTTCAAAAACAGTTAATCACATATTCTAAGAATTCTCGTAAAAGGTGTATTGTTTGTTTTTTAGTGGTTAAGAAATTTGGTAAAAAAACAAATTTTATAAACACTCATCCTTATTGGTTTGAGATAAATACAAGAAAAGCCTCATAATTTTAAACTATTCCAACGTTGGAACTATTAAATAAGCATTGATTTTCCTTGATTTTTTATCCGGGGTATATATATATAACATAAATAAGTAAACCGCAGGTGGTTTGCGCAATAGGAGCCCTCGAGTTCCTAAAAGATGCGAATTGCACATGCCAAATTTCCTCGGTTGAGCCAATAACCAAGGAGGAAAAATGGCAAATGTAAAGTGTAATGTTGCATCTGACTTAAATAATCTTAAGCCAGCAACAAACGATGAGTATAGTTCTTTAGTAGGAGAACTTTATACTAACCAAAAAAATGGTTTTGTTAATAACTGGGTAGGTAATCAAACCCGGGGAGTAAAAGGGATTAACGAAGCTGTAATTGCTGAACATAAGCGAGATGCTGAAGATGTTTTTTCATCAGCAATTTTATACATGTTGGAGAAGGCTTACGCCAATTATAAAAAAGCAAGTAAGTCGAACAATCCAATATACTTATACAATCCTAATGGAAAAGGACTTGGTAAATTACCTTGTATAATTAAATACTTTTCCCAAGTTATACGAACTAAAGTTTATCACTTCTTTAGAGGCTGCAAAAGAATGGTTAATGCAGTTTCTTCTTACTTGGATGCTCTCAAGTCAGGTATTGATATGAGCATTTATGTAAGTGCTGATGAGCAAACTAAAAAAGCTTATAAAAAGGACGTCGAAGATGGAAAGTATAAGAAATCAGATGGTTCTTTATCTGACTGGATAAGAGAAAAATCTTTCCAATCTAATGAGGGATGCGATGTGCTTCCTAAGCCAGAGAATAGATCAAATAGTCCATATTTCAGTGTGGTCTTGCCTGATCAAGAAGCCCTTAACCCAGAAAATATCGTTATAGCAGCAGAGGAGAAATCCTCTGCTACTATTTATAATTTCCCAAAAATTAACCAAAGCTGTTTTATAGCTGCCTAAAATAAAGGAGAAATATGAGCCAAGTACTAAAAGAACAAATTGATTATGCTAAGAAAAATAATAGTGATAAGTCATTTATTGATGCAAGCAATTTTTTAGAAAGTGAAAGAGAGTCAGGTTATAAAAATACAGTTTATGCATTATACGAATTAATTGATAATTCTTATGAAGCTCAAGCCTCTAAAATATTTATTACTGCAAAAAATAAACCAGGTACAAACCACCCGAACCAAATCGCTGTAATTGATAATGGTGAAGGAATGGGAGTAGATGATGAAGGAAATGATTTTTTGTACGAAGCTTGTAAAGTTGGAGGTACTCATAGAGAAAGTTCCAAAACTCCTTTAAAAAGAAAAGGATATGGAAGATTTGGTTTTGGTTTACCAAAATCATCTATTAGTCAAACCAGATCATTTACTGTTTTTACCAAAGTTAAGGAGGATCAAAATTGGAGATCACTAAATGTTGATCTAGACGAATTAATTTCAAAAAATTCTACAGAATTAAATGAAATTAAAAAAATCTCCTCTGATGAACTTCCAGATTACATACGCGAATGTTTGAAAAATAATTTTTCAGAAGATAAATCAGGAACTATTGTTGCATGGAATGATTGTGATCGAATGACATATAAAACTGAAGAGTCTCTTAAACAAAATTTAGGATGGCGAGTATCCATGGCTTACTGGAGAAATATTAAATCTGGCTTTTCAGTAAATATATTGGGAGATTTTATAAAACCAATTGATCCTCTATTTTTAGACAAATCTTGTGAACATGTTGAAAATTGTGGGTCAAACAAATTAAAAGCAATTGAATATGAGTCTTGGAATTGGCCATTTAAGGTCAAGTCTGAGGGAAAAGAGGTTGTAATTAATGCAGTAGTAAGAGCTGCGAGATTTCCATTCAGATTCGGGAGTAAAGATATTTCCAAGGAGGCAAGAGGACAAAATGGAAATATAAGACAAAAAATTTTGAGAGAACATAATGGAATACTTTTTTACAGAGAAGGAAGATACATTGATTGTATGAGACACGTGCCTTCGGAGGCAAAAAAAACTCACAGATTTCAGCCTTATGATCAAAATTATAAGATTGAAGTTAATTTCCCAGCGTCTTTGGATGAACCCATGGGTGTTACAAATAACAAACAATTCGTAAATTTAAGATTTCCAACTTTACAAAGTGATGGTTTTGTTAAATTGATGGAAGAAGCAAATAACATGTATAACGATGTAAAAAAGTCAGAGTTAGATATAGAAGTGGCTTCCCTGTCAAAAGAGAACGCGGCTGCACAGGCAATTGATGCAGCTAGTGATTTTTTTGAAAAAAATCAAACTGATCCCATTCAAGAACAAAAGAGGAAAAGACTAGCAGAACTTGCTGCTAAGAATCTTGATGATGTAATTAATTTAGAGGTTGAACGAAGAAAAAAGAAATTTGGTGAAGATGTAGATAAAGAAAAAGTAAAAGCAGAAATTACTCCTTTATATACTCCGAGTAAAACTGAATTTAAATTTGATAACCCTGGACCAAATGCACCTTTCTTTAGAGTTGTGCCAGTAGGAGGAAAAAGAGAATATTATATTAATCAAGATCATAGTTTTTTTACAAAAATATGGATGAATCCAAGGTCAAACGAATTTATGCGTGAAAGTTTGAAACTAGTCATTGCAGCAATTGGAGATGAGTATGTTGGTGCAGTTGAAGATGGGAAAAGATGGTATAATTATGAGATGGTAGAATGGTCAAGAAATTTAAATAATAGCTCTGATCAATTTATCGAAAAATTTAATTTAGATCGTAAAGAAGACGAAAGCTAGATTAATATTAATGTCTGAGATTACTCCAGATATCAAATTAGAAGATCTTAATTTTATCAAAGATAAAGTTATTGAAAGTAAAGAAGACTCCTCTTTTGATTTGGTATCTGAGCTTAGATTAAAGAGTGAGCAACCAAGTACCACAACTGACTCTTTAAAATTCAGAACTTTTTGTAGCCTACTAGCTGATTTAATTGATTTAGGTTGGTCTATAGAAATTACTAGGAAAGGTTTTGATATATCTCCACCAAAATACATAAAGTCCAATGAAGCAAAAATTCAGGCTAGAAATTCTAATTGGAAAGCTGCTGAAAATGATATTAGCAATCTTCAAGATGCTACGTTTATAACAAAGTTAAGAAACCCTCCGGTAGGCTCTAAATTTAAATCTGTAGATTTATTAGTAGATAACGGAGAAGAGTTAAAAAAATTATTTGAAGATATAAACACCTTAAAAGATGAGGATAAAAAAGTTGATGCATTAAAAAAAATTATTAAGCCAGAAATTCAGCACTGTTTTTTGGATGAAACCTGTTCATATACTGGATTAAGATTAATAGATATTTGGAGATATTTCAGACTGACATGGTCAATGCCATATCAAACATCTAATGCGAGAACTATGCCTTTTCTAGTTAGAAATGGTGCTAGACCCAATAAACCTGTGATTGGCATATTTCAATTAGTAAATCCGTTTTTCAACAATACTGGAAGAAATGCATTTTTGTGCTGGGATAATTATGCAACAGCAGCTAATGAAATTAAAAATAAAAATCTAACAGTAAATGAATTATCAGATGCATTTTTACAATCGATAGATAAATCATTAAAAGAGACAAGATATGATGACTTAGTAAGCGACATCAAACTTATAAGAAAACCTGATCAAAAAATTATTTCAAAATTATCAAAACTAAGTGATCAATACAGGGTCCAAGAAAACGAAGAAGAAAAAACACAATTTAATAAAAAAATAAAAATAAAAACTAGAAGAGAAGTGGAAACATCGCTTTCTAGATCAAATGAAAAAATGTACTTAAAAAAAAGGTCAAAAAGATTATCAAAACTTCTTTTTGCTAGAATGATTTTTAATGAGTATGGCCTTAAAAAAGATCCAAAAAGAGCACTAACTATAATGATGCAAATTGCGGACGGTCAAAGAGCAATGAATATTGCATTAGAATATATGAGACAAAGTATTTATAGCACACAAGCAGCTGATCTAAATGTTTGTGGATCAATAGCTCCATATAATGAATTGTTGGGAGGAAAATTAATTACATTACTTTCAACATCTAAAAATGTAATGGAAAAGTATGATGAAAGTTACAAAAAAGAAAAAAGTATTATATCTTCTGCAGTAGCTGGAAGAGATATAATCAAGCCTTCTAAATTATTATTTTTAACAGTTTCTAGCTTATATGATATTGCAAGCAGTCAATATAATAGGCTTAAACTTTATAAAAAAGATTTTCCCAAACTAAAAACTGATTTAATATTTCACGAAGCAGGAACTACTGAAGGTATCGGAAGTTATCACATAAGCCAAAATACAAGCAATTTAATAAATGAACTTACTGGAAAGGTGAGAAAATTTATGAAAAAAAGTATTTCTGGAAAAGGTCATAGTCATAAAATTAGAAAAATTATCATTGGCTTGAGAATTCTAAATATAAAAGCTGATGATATAATGATGCACAACCAAAAAAGAAGGAACTATGTATTTTTTCATAAAAATAAAAAAAATATGATTAAGTATTTATATGGATTAAAAAAAGTTGAAAATTTTAATCATTGTAGTTCTGATCTAAGTATAACTGAAGCTTGGATAAAAAGATGGGTAATAAAAAGAATTTTAAGAAAAGAAAGTTTAGAAAAAATAGGAAAGTCTAATTATAAAACTTTATCTTCTCTTTTTGAAAATGTGGTAAAAGAATATGCAAATGAAGAGGAAAATTTCAACTTATTCTCAAACATGAGTAATTGATTATGAATACGTTTATAATATCACTGATGGTTATTTTTGGCATAATTGGCCTTTATGCAATATTAAGAAATTTAGATATTATCAAAATAATTTTAATTTACTGGAAAGACTTAATTTTTAGAAAGTAACTTTATTATTTTTCGAAGGCCCATTTTATTATTGGAAGACTTAGAAATCATCATACAAGCCTCTGATCTGAGTATCTCTCCATCTTTTAGAACACGAAGATTATTAGCTTTTAAAGTTTCTCCAGTAGATGTGATGTCTGTAATTATCTCCGAAGAACCTGTAAAAGGATAAGCTTCAGTTGCACCTAAACTATCAATTAATTTAAATTGGGTAACACCCTTTGAAAACAAAAATTCCCTTGTTAAGTTTGGATATTTTGTTGCTACTCTTAATCTTTTCTTTTTCTTATCTTTAAATTCAAATGCAATTTCTTCTAAATCTGCAACTGTTTGCACATCTATCCATGGATCAGGAATTGCAACTACTAATGTGGCCTTTCCAAAATTATATCTTTTTAAAACATTAATTTTCTTTTGAGTATTTATTTCACTCTCTTTCAATAGATCAAAACCAGAAAAACCTATATCCAAAGATCCATCTCCGAGTCTTTCTATGATTTCTCTTGCATGAAGATATAAAATTTTAATATTTTTATATTGTTTTACTGACCCTAAAAGATCTCTTTCTCCTCTTTCTGAAATAAGAGTTAATTTATTTTTTTTAAAAATATTTAAAACATCTTTTCTAAGTCTGCCTTTGCTTGGAATTCCAATATTTAAAATATTTTTTGTCATTAGTAATTTAAATTTAAAGCAGCACCTACTGCTGGAGTTTGTTTTTTTGATCCTAAGTCTGAAATTAGACCATCATAACGACCACCATTAATAATATTTTTTAATGAGTTTTTGGATTTAATATCAATTTTAAAAACCATTCCGGTGTAATATTCTAATTGTCTTCCAAAGGATGCTGAAAATACTACATTTAATTTTGAAACCTTATTATTAGAGATTGGAAAATATTTTTGATCTACTGCTAGATTTATTTTGTTTTTTTTAAAAAATTTATTTAACTCAATTGCTGCTTTATTTATGGGACATTTAATTTTTAAGAAATCTTTAATTATTTTTGAAACATTCTTTCCTTTACTAGCTCTTCTAGGATCTTTTATTTTCTGATCAAACCTTTTTAATATTTCATTAATTGTTCGTCCTGCAACAATATTTGATAAATCCTCTTTAAGCATTTTCACGTAACGTTTTTTATCTATTTCAACAATTGTTGGATCAACATCTGAATTAGTTTCTAATCTTTTTAATAAATCATTAAAATATTCTTCTCTCCAGAAATGTCTGGCTAATCTTAGCTTCCATCTCTTTGGAATATCCAATTTTGAAATTAACAAATTAAATATTTCAACATTTCCAATAGTAAGTGTTCCTGATGAATATTTAATATTTTGAAGTGATTTAAGAGATGTTTTTATAATTTCTTTATCGTCATTTTTCTCATCCTTAGATCCTAAAATTTCAAATCCAATTTGATTTCTAATGATTGAGTCTTTTTTATTTTGTGATTTTCGATAAGCTTGACCGCTATAAAAAATTTTTTCCTTACCCTTTAAATTATTTTCTAAATATCTTAAACAAGATGCAATTGTTAAATCTGGTCTTAAACACAACTCGCTTCCATTCTGATCGGTAAAAGAGAAGATAAACTTTCTAAAATTTTCTCCTGATCTTTGAACAATGTGATTAGCCTCAATTACTGAAGGTAAATCAATATACTTAAAACCCTTAGATTTTACTGATCTAAGGATACTTTCAGATAAGTTTTTTGACTTCATCGATTAAATTTTCTTTTGGAAATGTTTTATTGTTTTCACCCTTAACGCCTTTGAGACTTTTTATAGTGACTGTATTTTCATTAAATTCGTTTTCACCACATATTATTGCAACATCCAACTCACGTTTATTTGCTAGGGTTAGTTGCTTACCTAAATTTTTTTTTGTATCTAAAAAAATTTCAGCATTAATATTATTATTTCTTAAAAGATCTAAAATTTCATAATAATTTTTAAGATATTTTTCATCCATTACACAAACTAAAACTGGTTTTTGATTATCTACTTTTACTTGATCCAATTGCATTAAAGCAAATAACAATCGATCAACACCAAAACTAATTCCGGTGCCTGGAATATCTACACCTTTAAATCTTGAGATTAATTTTGCATAGGCTCCTCCAGAACAAATACTGCCTATATCGACCTCTTTGCCTTTATTATTTGTGACTTTAAAATTTAGATTTGTTTCAACAATGAAATCTGAATAATAAGCCAATCCCCTAACAATTGTAAAATTTGTTTTGACCTGATTTAAATTTGAACTGTAACCCAATACTTCAAATACTTGTTCTAATTCCTTTATGCCTTCTTGAGACAATGGATTTTTTAATGTTTCTTTTAGTTCTTTCAAATCTTTAATTTTTAGAAAATTAAGTATTTCGGACGCTTGCTCATCGTTTAAATCTGCACCCTTAGTGATTGCACCGCTTATATCTTTTCTTTCTTTTTTAAGCAGATCTTCAACACCTTTTAAACCAAAACCTGGTTTATCTAATTTATCAATTGCCCTAATTACTTTTACTTGCTTCTCTTCTGATATTTTTAAATCATCAATTAATCCTTGAACTATTTTTCTGTTACTAACGTTGATTGTAAATTGATCTTTTTTTAAACCACAATCTAACAAAGTACTTGAAATTAAATTGCAAAGCTCCGCATTTGCTTGTGCAGGATTGACATTTCCCACTATATCAAAATCCGCTTGCATAAATTCTCTGTACCTTCCGTTACCAGCCTTTTCATTTCTAAAGACATTTTGAATTGCATATCTTTTAAAGATTGATGGAAGCTCTTGATTATTTTGTGCAACAAATCTAGCTAGTGGGCTTGAAAGATCATACCTTAGAGTAATGCTTTTTTCTCCATCCTTAAATGAGAATACATCAGACATAGGATTAGCATCATCTTCTGCCAAAAAAGATCCTATATTTTCACTTATCTCAAACGAAGGGGTTTCTAAAGCCTCAGCTCCAAATTTAATAAAATTATTCTCAATAGCTTTTAAAAGCTTTTTTTTGAGAAGAAGTTTTTTATCCCAACGATCTTCAAATCCTGAAGGTAATCCAGGAATTAATTTTTTTTCTTTATTCATTTTTTGGTACCCGGGCTGAGAGTCGAACTCAAACTTAAAGTTCCACAAACTTCCGTGCTAACCATTACACCACCCGGGCTTATCCTCTTTGTTTTTATCTTATTTTATGTGGATTTAAAATTATAATATAAATAAATAGCCTACTGGCTATGGAAACAGTTTCTGTGAGTACTTTTAAAAGTCTTTCTGTATGTAATATTTATATTCATGGGCAGTCTTTTAGACAAAAAAAATTAATATTCAAGGTCTAAATAGAAAAAGGACGTTTATCTATTTGATAGATAAAACGCCCTTTTAAATAATTTCTAAATTAGTCTATTTTTTTTAAATTAACTGCAGAAGGACCTTTGGGACCATCTTCTAATGTGAATTCAAGTTTATCACCTTCATTGAGATATCTCATACCAGCAGCTTTTACTGCTGAAGCGTGAACAAAGGCATCTTTTTCTTTATCATCTCTTTCAATGAAGCCATATCCCTTTTTACCATTATACCATTTAATTTTTCCTTGTAGTGTACTCATCTTATTTCTTAGTCCTTTTGTTATTTATTATCTCTTAAAGGTAATTTTTTTTACAATTATTTCAAGATGAAACTTTGTGGTGGTGGCTGAGGAAGGATTCGCACCTCCGACACAAGCCTTTTCAGGGCTCTGCTCTACTCCTGAGCTACTCAGCCTTATTTATCCCCTAAAGATAATTCTTCCTTTAGTAAGATCGTAAGGTGTCATTTCAACTGTCACATTATCACCTTGGAGAACTCTAATTCTGTTTTTTCTTAACTTACCAGCTGTATGAGCAGTAACGGTATGACCATTTTCTAATTTTACTCTGAACATTGCGTTCGGAAGTAGGTCTATCACTACGCCTTTAAATTCCAACAAGTCTTGTTTTGACAAATTTATTTTCTCCTTATTCTTTTTACTACAGATTGAGCGTGTCCAACCAACCCTTCATAATTTGCAAGTGTTATAACTGATGGTCCAAGACTTTCAATACCCTTTTTTGATAAGTTTATGTATGAAATTCTTTTATAAAATTCATTTACACTTATACCACTTGAGTATTTTGCAGAACCATTAGTCGGCAACACATGGTTTGATCCAACATTATAATCAGTCATTGCCATGACTGCATATTTTCCTAAACATATTGATCCAGAATTTTTTATTTTTGGAACTAACGATTTATAATTTTTAATATTTAATTCTAAATGTTCTGGTGCAATTTTATTTACAACACTTGTTATTTTAGCGTCTGATGAAATATACATAAGAATTCCATTGTTAATTAAACTTCTTCTTGCAACAGAAGCTCTTGGAATTTCTTTTAATTGTTTAGTAATTTCAATTTTTACTTTATCTAGCAAATCTTTATCTTTTGAAATCAAAATACATTGTGCAAGGATATCATGTTCAGCTTGTCCAATTAAATCACTTGCAACCCACTCAGGATTTGAGAATTTGTCACAAACAACAGTCACTTCTGAAGGACCTGCAGTCATACCTTCAATTCCAACAACACCAAAAACTTCTTTTTTTGCTGCTGCAACATATGCGTTTCCTGGACCAACTATTTTATGAACTTTTTTAATTTTTTTAGTCCCAAAAGATACAGCTGCAATAGCAGAAGGGCCCCCGATAGAATAAATTTCTTTTATTTTGCATTTTTTTGCAGCGTATAATACTGCTGGATTTTGTTTTCCTTTATAGCCTGGATTAATCATAACTATTCTCTTAACGCCTGCAACAATTGCTGGAATAGCGTTCATCAATACACTTGATGGGTATGAAGCAGTAGAACCAGGAACATAAATTGCAACGGACTCCAAAGGTACATATTTATATTCAAGTTTGTTTTTTAATTTATCTGTATAAGAAATATTTTTAAATTTTTGAAGTGAATGAAATTTATAAATTCTATTATAAGCCGTATCGATTGCTTTCTTTACTTTTTTATCAAGTGAATTTATAGATTTTTTTATTTGTTTTGTGCTTGGAATGATTATGTTATTTTGACTGAATCTTTTCTCGTATTTTAATAATGCTTTATCTCCATTTTTTTTAACATCTTTAATTATATTTGTTACAGAGACAGAATCTGATTGAATTTTTTTTTTTCTTTGTAAAAGCAAATTCTCTAATAATTTGTCAAAATTTTTACTTTTACTATTTAATATCTTCATAACTATTTAATCTCACTTTGATCCTCTAATCTTGCTTCAATAGTTTCTGTAGTTAAAGCAATATGAGCATTGTTATTAAAAATAAGATTTATTTCATAAACATCATTATTTTTCAAATAATCTATACCTATTAGTTCTAAAACTGTTTCTTGATTTGATTGATCAATGTTCTTTGATCTTACTTTGTCAACAAAATCAAACCTACAAATGCTATTGATTTTTTTATCTTCCTGATCACTTTCAACCTTGGTTCTTTCAATTGATAACAAAAAAACCTTATTGGATGCGAGATATTTTATATCTGCAATTTTAACCTTAGCCCCTGAACTACAAGCTGAAATCATCTGTAACCCTTCTTGGTCGCTTGCTATAATTTTTGCTAAATATTTATTCACTATTTTAATCTTTTAATTTTAACACCTATTTTTTTTAATTTATTTTCTATTTGTTCATAACCTCTATCTAAGTGATAAATTCTGTTAATATATGATTTACCGTTAGAAACTATAGCTGCCAGAACCAAAGCAACAGAAGCTCTTAAATCACTAGACATTAATTCGGCGCCAATGAATTTAGTATTTCCTTCTATCGTAGCAGTATTATTTTTAATATTTATTTTTGCTCCTAATCTTTGCAATTCTGCAACATGCATAAATCTATTTTCAAAAATACTTTCGGTTATTGAACTTTTGCCAACTGCTTTGCACATTAAAACCATTAATTGTGCTTGAAGGTCTGTAGGAATGCCTGGAAACTCTTTAGTTTTAATACTTTTTATTGATTTTATTTTTTCAGGTCCTTTAATTAAGATTTTATTTTCGCTAGTTTTTATTTTGGCACCAACTTTTTTTAGTAATTTTATTTCTGTACCAATAATTTTAGGATTTAAATTATTTATTTGTAAATTACCTTTTGCAAGTGTTGCAGCTACACAAAATGTACCTGCTTCTATTCTATCAGCCATTACAGAATATTCAGTTTCATGTAAAGAATTTACACCTATTATTTTACAAACTCTTCCTTTCCATTTTATTTTCGCTCCAGCTTTATTTAAAAAATTTGTAAGATCTTTAATCTCAGGTTCTATTGCACAGTTTTTTAAAACTGTTTTTCCTTTTGCTAAACATGCTGCTATTATAGAATTTTCAGTTGCCCCAACACTTATCTTTGGAAAATTTACAGTTGTTCCGCTAAGTTTTCCTTTTGATTTTGCTAAAATATATCCATCTTTTAGTTCATATTTCATACCAAGTTTTTTTAATGCTGTTAGATGATAATTGACTGGTCTAGCACCTATTAAACACCCTCCAGGTAAAGAGATTTTAGATTTATGGTATTTTGAAATAAGTGGACCTAAAACTAAAATAGAACCACGCATTGTTTTGACTAAAGAATAACTAGCAAAAGTTTTCATATTTTTTTTATTTATAATTTTTGCTTTTTTTTTATCTTTTGATAAAATTATTTTAGAACCAAGAGACTTTAATAAGTTTAACATTGTATTAATGTCTCTAACTCTTGGTAAATTTTTGATAACTACAGGTTTATCAAATAATAGTGTTGCAGCTAATATGGGTAGGGATGCATTTTTCGAACCTGAAATTGAAACATTGCCCTTGATTTTACAAGGGCCATTAATCAGAAATTTATCCATAAATTACTTTTTAATTTTAGCAACTTGAATTGTAGTTTGACCCTGATATTTACCGTTCTTTGATTTATAAGTTGTTTCTGGCTGAGTATCTGATTTAAAAAATAAAAATTGTGCTATTCCCTCATTTGAATAAATTTTTGCAGGGTTAGGTGTTGTATTGCTTAGCTCGATTACAATATTGCCCTCAAATTCATTTTCAATTGGAGTAACATTACAAATAATTCCTGTCCTTGCATAAGTACTTTTTCCAACACAAATGCATAAAACATCTTTTGGTATTCTAAAATATTCTACTGTTTTAGCTAAAACGAATGAATTTGGAGGGATAATACAATGTGGTCCTTTTCGTTCTATGAAGTTATCATCAGAAAAATTTTTTGGATCAACTAAAGAACTATTAACATTGGTAAAAATTCTATATTCATCTGAGATTCTTACATCATATCCCATACTACTTAATCCATAAGAAATTTTACCTTCAGAAACTTGATGATCCAAAAATGGCTCTATCATATTGTGCTCTTTGCACATTTTTTTAATCCAAGAATCAGGTTGAATTGACATTATTTATTTTTCTTTTTATTTTTTTTTTGGAAAATTTTTCTTTTCTTTAAATTTTTTCTAAGCGCCAAGCTTAAACGCTCATTTTTTTCTTTTGAACTCATTCTTTATTTGGGTTAGTCAGGAAATCTAAAGAAATTGGTTTATTGGGATCTAGTGCAGGTGCTTTTTCCTCTTCTTTTTTTGGGCCTTCTTTAGCTAAACGTTTAGCTTTTTTTTCAGCAAGCTTTCTCTCTCTTTTAGCTTGCTTTTCCATAAGCTTATTACCTTTAGTTGATTTGTAGTCGTAATGAATTCCCATAACATTTTCCTAAAATAGATATAAATCATATTCATCAAAAAATTAAGGCAATAATTTGAAAAAAATGCTTTATTATCAATAAAATACAATTTGTCTCTAAGCTCCTGTAGTTAAATGGTATAACAAGTCATTGGTAATGACTAGTTCCCTGGTCAGTACAGGGTGGGAGCACCACTAATTTCTATAAAAAAACTTTCTCAAAAATATCGTAATCAGAATTAAAATAAAGAAAGCTGTAATAGGAACATATATTTCAGGTGAAAGTATTATGTCAGTTATTCCTGGTACTTCAGCATTTTGGTCTATAATTTTTTCTAATCCACTTCCAATAGAAACGGCTAAAAAAATTTGAGGAATTATACCAATCAATGTAGCAAAGAAAAAATTTATAACCTTAACATTAAATAAGGTTGGTAAGATACAGCTCAGCTGCCAAGGTATACCACCTATAAAACGGTAAATTAATAAATAAATAAATTCAGATTGTTTAAATTTTATTTCCAAGATTTGAAACTTATTTAAAAACTTTTCTCTAATAAACTGTTTTAAAAAATAATTTCCAAAAATATACAAAAAAGTGGCACCAATACTCAAGCCTAAAACAACAACAAGTGTACCTATCCATTTTCCAAAAATAAATCCACCCATTAAAGCAACTGGAGATCCAAATCCTAAAAAGGGGAAAACCCAAAGAATAGTTAATGCTAAATAAATAATAGAAATCAAAAATAAGTTAGATTTTTTAAGTTCAAAAAAATAAGATTGGTTATCTCTTAGAAAATCATAGGATGTAATTTCTGAAAGACTAAATTTTGAAAAAAAAAAATACAAAAATAAGCCAACAATTAATAAATAAGACAATCCAATAAATAATTTAATTTTTTTTGTATTTTCCATGATTCTTCTTATTTTAATGCTTAATCTTCTATTTGCTATTTTAATTATTACTAATATAAAGGTGCAAAAATATTAAAAACTATATCAAATCTAATTATGAAAAGAACTTATCAACCCTCAAATAAAAAAAGAGCTCGAAAACACGGCTTTCGTTCAAAAATGAAAACTAAAGGTGGTAAAAAGCTTTTGGCTAGAAGAAGAGCAAGAGGAAGAAAATCACTAACTGTTTCTGTATAGAATAATGAAAAGCAAAATACTTGCTCTTTCAAAAAACGAAGAATTTAAAAATTTACTTAAACAAAAAAAGATTACCAATAAATACGTAAGTATTTTTTTTGGAAAACTATTAAATAAAGATAAAAAAAGACTAAATATCAGTTTTGTAACTAAAAAAAAAATTGGTAATGCAGTAAAGAGAAATAAAATTAAAAGAAGATTAAGAAACATTATGAATGAAGCTGTTAAAAAAGTAGAGATAAACTTTGATTATTCATTTGTTGTTATAGCCAAGTCTTCTATGCTAAATAATGAATACAAAATTATAAAAGAAACTCTTTTTCAGGATTTTGCTAAAATAAAATAATGAATATATTTACTTTAATTTTAATTAAATTTATCAAAGCCTATAAATATTTGATCAGTCCATTATTGGGTCATTCTTGTAGATATTTGCCCACATGTTCTGAATACAGCATAGATGCTTTAAAAGAATACGGTTTTTTTAAAGGTTTATTAATTAGTATAAAAAGAATTTTATCCTGCCACCCAATAAAATTTTTAGGAGGTGGAGAAGGATTTGATCCAGTTAAAAAAGAAATGAAGGATAATAAATAATGGAAACTAGAAATATAATTGCTGCTATAAGTTTATCAGCTGCTGTAATTATATTATACTCGCTATTTTTTGCACCACCTCCTGTAACGAAAGAAAATTTAGCTGAAAAAACTAAGACTGAACAGAATTCTGACGCACCTAGTCTTGATCGAAAAGAAAATGTAACTGAAATTTCACGAGAAGAAGCGTTACAACAAAGTGAAAGAATTCAATTTGAAAACCA
Organism: uncultured Pelagibacteraceae bacterium; assembly: GCA_902529645.1. Taxonomy (GTDB): domain Bacteria; phylum Pseudomonadota; class Alphaproteobacteria; order Pelagibacterales; family Pelagibacteraceae; genus Pelagibacter. The sequence continues at coordinate 109,696 of CABZXO010000003.1, forward strand.
AAGTATTGTTGGGTCTATTTCTTTGAAAGGAGCTGCAATAGACGATCTAACTTTCAAAGAATATAATGTTAGTTTAGAAAGTGATGAAAAAGTAAAATTTCTTACACCACGAAACTCTAAAGAAGGCTATATAATAGAAAGTGGTTTTATCACTACTGATAAAAATATCGATATTCCAAATGCAGGTTCTATTTGGTCAGTTTCTGGAAATAATAAATTAACTGATCAATCTCCTATAAAACTAAGTTGGACTAATGATCAAGGCATCACTTTTGAAAAAGAAATTGCATTAGATGATAAGTTTTTATTCACAATAAAACAAAGAGTTATAAATTCTACTGATAAAAACTATGACTTCTATTCTTATGGACAAATTATAAGAAATCAAATCCCAGAAGGTTTAACCGATTTTTACATTCTTCATGAAGGTCCTATTGCTACATTAGATGAAGAATTAATTGAGGAAGATTATGACGATATTGAAGAGAAAAAATTTTCAAGAACTGCCCAAAAAGGATGGTTAGGTCTAGGAGATAAATATTACATATCAACTCTAATTCCACCAAGAGAAAAAGAATTTAAAACTACGATGGATTACAAAAACAAGTACAGAATTAACTTTGTTACAACAGAACCATTAGAGTTAACTGGAAACTCCTCTATAGAAGAAAACTTGCAAGTAATAGTAGCTGCTAAAAGAGTTGATGTAATAGATGGGTACGCAGAATCATTAAAAATTGATAAATTTGATCTTACGATTGATTGGGGATTCTTATACTTTTTAACACGTCCTTTGTTTACTGCTTTAGAATATTTCTTTAAAATATTTGGTAATTATGGATTGGCAATTATTGCAGTTACTGTTTGTATTCGTTTAGCATTTTTTCCACTTGCTAATTTTTCATTCAGAAGCATGGCTAAAATGAAAGCTCTTCAGCCTGAGATGACAAGACTTAAGGAAGTACACAAAGATGACAAGATGAAATTACAACAAGCAATGATGGCTCTTTACAAGAAGGAAAAGGTAAATCCAATGTCTGGATGTTTGCCAATTCTAATTCAAATACCTGTATTTTTTGCTTTGTATAAAGTTTTATTTGTAACGATAGAAATGCGTCATATGCCTTTTTATGGTTGGATCCAAGATTTAAGTGCAAAGGATCCTACTTCTATATTTAATTTATTTGGATTACTTCCATATGATGTACCTTCTTTCCTTGTAATTGGAGCTTGGCCAGTTGCTATGGGGGTATCAATGTGGGTGCAACAAAAGTTAAATCCCGCTCCAACAGATCCAATGCAAGCAAAAATATTTATGTTCTTCCCTTTATTTTTAACAGTAATTCTTGCACCATTCCCAAGTGGGCTAGTAATTTATTGGACAGTTAATAACATTTTAACAATGGCTCAGCAGGTTGTAATAATGAAACGTACAACAGTTAAAACTGTAACCTAATTAAAAAATAATAAATGGACCTTGAAAAGATATTACCTAAAGACGGGCCACCAATAAATGAAGTTAATAAATATATTGAAAAATATAAAAATGATTTAATAGTAATTAAATACGGTGGTAACGTTTTAATTGATAGAAACGTATTTAATAATTTTATAACTGATCTTAGTGTTTTAAATAAATTAGGCCTTGCAACTGTGGTAATTCATGGTGGCGGACCTAGAATTAAAAGAAAGCTAGAAAAATCAAATATTAAATCAAAATTTATAAGAGGACTAAGAGTAACTGATAAAAATATAATTAATATTGTTGAGTCTGTCTTGATCGATTTTAATGACGATATTGTTAGTTCTTTAAAAGACAAAGGAACAGAAGCAATCTCTATTCATACAAAAAAAAATAACATTATAAAAACTATACCAGAAGCAGAAGAACTAGGATTTGTAGGTATACCGAACGAGATAAATAATGAACAAATATTAAAAGTAATTAGTCAAAATAGAATTCCTATTATTTCACCATTAGGCTTAGGGAAAGAAAATCAAACATATAATATTAATGGAGATACAGCTGCAATGGCTATAGCAAAATCCTTAAAATCTAGAAGATTGTTGTTGATGACGAATGTAGATGGTGTTCTAGATAAAAATAAAAAACTAATAGAAGAAATTTCTTCATCTGAAATTTTGGAAATGATTAAAGACGAAACTATTACTGAGGGTATGATACCTAAAATAAATGCCTGCTTAGATGCAATTAATAATGGTGTTACTGCAGTGGGTATAATTAATGGAACAAAGCCGCATTCATGTTTATGGGAAATTTTCTCTGATAAAGGTTCAGGAACCTTAATAAGACAATGAAAGAATTAAAAAATATTAAGAACATTTTATTTGATTGTGATGGTGTACTGTATGCTGATCTTGAAGGAGTTTTTGGACAAGTCAGTAAAAAAATGACCCAATATATTTCAAATAAATTGAATGTAGATTTAAAAGAAGCAAAAGAATTACAAACAACATATTTTCATAAATACAACACTAGCCTTAACGGTTTGATGATACATCATGATATACCTCCAAAAGAATTTTTAGACTACGTTCATGATATTAATTTAGAATTTTTAGAAAAAGATGTCGTTTTGAGGAATGAACTAGAAAATATTAACCTAAACAAATTTGTGTTTACAAATGGTAGCAAAGAGCATGTTAAGAATATTACTACTCACTTAGGAATTGATGATCAATTTAATGGTATATTTGATATTGTTGATGCTGAATACAGTCCCAAACCTGCAGCAAAAGCGTTTGACCTTATGGTTAAAAAATTTCAAATCGATCCAACTGAGACACTTTATATAGAAGATATCGCAAAAAATTTATCTATTGGAAAAGAGAGAGGAGCAAAAACAGTTTGGTTAATCAATGATGAATACTGGGGGAAAAAAGAGTCTGATGAAGAGTATATTGATTACAAAATAGAAAATCTTTCTTTATTTTTAAAAGAAATAAGGTTATTAAAAAACTCTTAAAATTATGAGTATTGAAAATATTATAAATGAAGCTTGGGAAAATAAAGACCAAGTAAGCCAAAATTCAGATAAATCTTTAAAGGATGCTGTTAATCAAATTATTGATGATTTAGACAGTGGAAAAGCAAGAGTAGCTGAAAAGATCAGTGGCAAATGGGTTACTCATCAGCATCTAAAAAAAGCTATCATGTTAAGCTTTAGAATGTATCCAATGGAAAATTTAAATGGTCCATACAGTAGTTGGTATGACAAAGCTCATTTGCTTAAAGGGAAAACTGCTGGATGGACAAGAGAAGATCACGAAAAAGCTGGTTTTAGAATGGTACCTAATTCACCAGTAAGAAAAGGATCATTTGTAGGAAAGAATGCGGTTTTGATGCCATGTTATGTAAATATTGGAGCATATATTGATGAAGGAACAATGATGGATACATTCAGTCGTGCAGGAAGTTGTTGTCAGATTGGAAAAAATTGTCATATCTCTGCAGGTTCTGGAATTGGGGGGGTCTTGGAACCCGCTCAAGCATTACCAACAATTATTGAGGATAATGTTTTTGTTGGGGCGATGTCTGAAGTTGTTGAAGGTGTGATAGTTGGAGAAGGCTCTGTATTAAGCATGGGAATGCTGATTACTCAAAGTACTAAAATAGTAACGCGCTCAACAGGCGAGATTACTTATGGGAAGATTCCTCCATACTCAGTTGTTGTACCAGGTTCTTTGCCAGATAAAAACAATCCATCTGCACCATCTTTAAGCTGTGCAGTAATTATTAAACAAGTTGATGAAAAAACAAGATCAAAAACATCAGTTAACGATCTTTTAAGAGATTAAACATGCCAACAATAAATGAATTACAATTAGCTAAAGAGCTAATTAGGTTTCCATCTGTTACAAAGACTGATGCTGGTGTAATTAAATTTTTAGAAAAAAAATTAAAAAAACTTGGCTTTAAAACTAAAATACTCGAGTTCAAAGATAAAAACAGTTATCCTGTAAAAAATCTTTATGCAAGACTTGGCACCACAAGTCCAAATTTTTGTTATGCAGGCCATTTGGATGTAGTGCCACCTGGTAATTTAAATGATTGGACTATTAATCCTTTTAAACCTGCTGTTAAGAAAGGATATTTAATTGGCAGAGGTGCAAATGACATGAAAAGCTCAATAGCTGCATTTGTTGCTGCAGTTAGTAATTTTTCTAAAATAAATAAAAAATTCGGTGGGTCTATTAGTCTTCTAATTACTGGAGACGAAGAAGGAATTGCAATTAATGGAACAAAAAAAGTTGTCGAGTATTTAAGAAAAAGAAAAGAAAAAATAGATTTTTGCTTGGTGGGAGAACCTACGAATCCAAATAAATTAGGAGAAATGATAAAAATTGGTCGTAGAGGCAGTATGACTGGAAAATTATCTGTCATTGGAATTCAAGGTCATGTCGCTTACCCTAATAGAGCTAACAATCCGTCAACAGCTTTAGTCCAAATACTAAAAGAGTTAAAAGAAATTAAATTTGATAAGGGGACAAAAGATTTTCAACCTACAAATTTAGAAATAACAAAAATTAGCATTGATAATTCAGCTGATAATGTAATTCCAGGATTAGCTAGTGCATCCTTTAATATTAGATTTAATAACAAACACACATCTTACAAATTAAAGAATAAAATAAATAAAATAATTAAAAACATATGTAATAGAAATAAATCAAAATATAAAATCGAATATAGTGTTTCTGGTGAGGCTTTTCTAACTAAGCCTAACAAAACTACGTTTATGATACAAAATACAATTAAGAGAATTACTAAAATTAAACCTAAATTATCTACAACTGGTGGTACATCAGATGCTAGATTCATAAGAAAAATAGCTCCATGTTTAGAATTTGGATTAGTGGGAAAAACTATGCATAAGGTAGGAGAATGTGTGTCCTTATCTGATTTAAAAAGATTAACTTTAATTTATACTAAAATCTTAGATAATTACTTTAAGTGAAAACTGGTTTAATTACATCAGATACATCTCAAAATCATGATACAGGTCCTGGGCATCCAGAACAAATAGCAAGAGTATCAGTCATAGTAGAAAATTTTAAAAAACTTAATAATAAAAACCTTGTATGGAAGAAACCATCTAAAGTTTCAGACGATATTCTATTAACTACACACGATTCTGATTATATTAATTTTGTAAAAAATTCTTTTCCTAAGAAAGGTTTTTCATCACTTGATGGAGATACAATTATTTCACCAGGGAGCAAGGAAGCTACGTTTGATGCTGTGGGATCAATTATTACTGCTATTGATGGGGTAGAAAAAAAAGAAATAAAAAATGCATTTTGTTGTGTTCGTCCACCAGGGCACCACTCAAGTCAAAATAAAGCTGCTGGTTTCTGTGTTCTAAATAATGTGGCCATTGGCAGTCAATATTTATTAAAAAAATATAAATATAAAAAAGTTGCTATTTTGGATGTAGATGTTCATCATGGAAACGGTACACAGGACATTTGTTACGATAATGAAAATATTTTATTTATTTCAACACATCAATATCCATATTATCCCGGGACAGGTTCTGAACAAGAAAGAGGAAAGTTTAATAATATTAAGAATATACCACTTCCAGCAGGAACAAATTCTAATCAGTATTTTGATGCTTTTGAACATGGTTTAAAAAAATTAGAAGAATTTAAGCCTGAATTTATTCTAATTAGTTTAGGGTTAGATGGGCACCAAGCTGATCCATTGGCTCAATTTAATCTTAAAACAGAAGACTATTACACAATTACAAAAAGAATATTAGAGACATCTAAAAAATTTTGTAATGGAAAAGTTGTTTCAATACTAGAAGGTGGTTATGACTTAAATGCACTTAAGGACAGCACTAAGAGACATGTTGATGCTCTTTTAGAATTTAATTGATAATTCTTTAGAAAACTCTAAATAAAAAACTTTCATGAAATTATATAAAATAAAAAAATCCAGTATAGATAATAAAGGTAGGGGACTTTATGCAGCTCGTGATATCAAAGAAGGTACAAAAATAATAGATTATATTGGGAAAATAATTACGAACAAAGAAGTGGAAGAATCGGATAAATATGACAATAAAAAACCTATTTATCTTTTCACATTGAACAAAAGATTTACAATGGATGGAGATTTTTCGTACAACGTTGCGGGATTAGTAAATCATAGCTGTGATGCTAATGCACGTTATGACGGAAAAGGTCTTAAAGTATGGATAACAGCTGAGAGAGATATTAAGAAAGGTGAAGAGATAACTTGTGATTATGGTTTTAGTTTTGATAAGAATGATTATAAGCAATTCCCCTGTAAATGTGGATCAAAAAATTGCTGTGGTTGGATTATTCGTGAGGAAAGCCGTTGGAGAATTCATCGTAAATTTGCAATGAGTAATAAAAATAAATTAATAAAGAACTCTAAATAAAAATAAACCACTTGGTGGTGCTGGTGGAGCACACAGTGTTCTTTTTTTTGACTTAAATCTTTTTTCAAAAGTTTTCAAATCCCATTTCTTTTCCCCCAAATATTTTAAACAACCAACCATAGATCTGACCTGATGTTGTAAAAAAGATTGAGAACTAAATTGAAATTCAATTTTGTTTTTTGATGATTTAATATTTATTGATTTTATAGTTTTAATTGGACTTTTTGCATGACAGCTTGATGATCTAAAAGTTGAATAATCATGGGTTCCTAATAACTTTTTTGCACCCCTTTTCATTAATTCTAAATCTAAAGGCTTACGAACATGCCATGCTCTATTTTTTTCAATTATTGGTTGGCTTATTTGATTAAAAATAAAATATTTATAAATTCTTTGTCTTGCTGAAAATCTAGCATGAAATTTATTATTTCTTTTTTTAATATTCATAATTGCAATGTCTTTTAAATTTAAAAAATGATTTATGGATTTTAAAAATTTAACTGTATCAATTATTTTATTTTTACAATCAAAGTGTGCAGATTGTTCAAATGCATGAACCCCTGCATCAGTTCTTCCTTGACCATGTAAAACAATTTTTTCTTTTAATAATTTTGATAATTTTTCTTGAATTAATCCTTGAATTGTTAAACCCTTTTTTTGAATTTGCCATCCTCTAAAATTTGTCCCTACATACTCAATAAGTATTTGGTATCTATTCATTATAAAAATGAACCCTTTTTAATTTGTGTTCCTAAAACAAATTCTCCAATACTTTGAGGCTTTTTTCCTTGTCTTTGTATTTCTTTAATTTTTATTGATTTTTTATCTCCACATGAAATTTCTAAGTGATCAGATAAAACTTCACCTGGTTTTCCTTGTGCTTGTCCAATTTCTGCTTTTAATATTTTATATCTCTCACCGTTAAAAATGAAATAAGCACCTGGAACTGGGTAAAGTCCATTTATTTTACCAATTATAATTTTAGCATCTTCTTTCCAATTAATTTGCCCCTCTATTTTTTGAATTTTTGATGCGTATGTAGCTGATGAGTGATCTTGTTCTATAAAGTTTACTTTATCCTCATATATATCATCTATATTATCTAAAATTTTCTCTGCAGCCAAACTTGATAGCTTTTCATTAATATCTTCAGCATTTAAATTATTTTCTATATTAATTTTATAAACATTACATACCGGTCCTGTATCTAGTTCCTCCCCTATTTTCATAATACTAATTCCTGTCTCTTTATCTAAATTCATAATTGATCTTTGAATAGGAGCAGCACCTCTCCATTTTGGAAGAATTGATGCATGTATATTAATAAATCCTTTTTTAGTTAAATTTAAATATGACTTTGGTATAATTTGACCATAAGCAACCACTATTGCCAAATCTGCCTCTAAAGATTTAAAATATTCTAATTCCTCTAAATTTTCCTTTAATGAATTTGGTGTTCTAAATTCTATGTTTAAAGTTTCTGAAATTAATTGAATTGGTGACTTTTTAATTTTTTGACCTCTTTTAGATTTTTGAGGGGGTTGTGTATAAACACAAGAAATAGGATATCCATTTTGATAAAGTGATTTTAAAATTGGAACAGCGAACATGGGAGTACCCATAAAAACTATTTTTTTTAGCATGTTTAAAGAATTGCTGCTGAAGATTTTTTCTTAGATAATTTTTTAATTATCATTGATCTTTTTAATTTCGAAAGATAATCAATAAATAGTATCCCCTCTAAATGGTCCATTTCATGCTGAATACATGTTGCAAGAAGACCATCTGCCTTTAGCAATTTCTTTTCTCCATCATAATCAAGATATTCTACTTCACAATTACTAGGTCTATCAATTTCTGCAAACTGATTTGGCACAGAAAGACATCCTTCCTCATAAGTTGCTTTTTCAGGATCTTTATTTTTGATAACCGGATTTACAAAATATCTTGGCTCTTTTTTACTCTCATCTTTACTTATATCCATTACGATAATTCTCTTTGGTACACCAACTTGTATCGCCGCGAGACCAATTCCATTTGCGTCGTACATTGTCTCTAGCATATCATCCATCAATTTTTGCTCTTCTTTACCAACACTATTGACTGGTTTAGATATTTGCCTAAGTAATTTATTAGGTTCTGTTATTATAGTTCTGATAGCCATAACTTGATTTTATTATAATTTTTATACTTTTAAAGGAAGAACTTTTAGCAATAATTTGTTTCTAATTAAATCAACATTTAACTGATTTAAAGTATTGATAATAAAATAAACTGTGTCTTCATCAATATTTTCAATTTTGTCAGGTCCAATTACCTCAATTATTCTCAATAATGCGGCACCAATCTCATTATTATCTATCATTGTTTGAATATCGGCAGGCATTTCAGATTGCTTCACCTCATAAAGACTGTCATATTTTTTTGAAATTTCAACTCCGTCAGATTTAAGCGCCTCTAGAAAAATTATATCTTTTTTTGATAAAAAATATTTTTTATCTTTTTTGATTTTCTTTAAAAATTTATCTAGATCCTCTTCAATTTTAGATTTAGCATAGTCCCCATTGAAATAATTTATAAGTTTTGATTGGTGTAAAATTTTACTATTGTATTTAATTTTTTTATCTGTTGTCTCTTTCTTGTTCAGATTACTATTATAAAATGTTGTAAAATTTGATGGAACATCCTCAACATTAATTTCAGCTAAAAATTTTTTTAATTCTAAATCAAAGGCACCGCCTATATCATCAGATATAAATAGATCCTTCAATGTCTTTATAAATTCTAATTTGATTTTTGGTTCTTCTGTTAAAAGAGTTCTTTGATATAAGAGAGCACGTCCCTCGATTGAAGATAAAGATTTATACGCCTCTTTTGCGTTTAAAAATTGATTAATATTAAATTGGAATTTTTTATAGAATTCGAATAACTCCTCTTCGGAATAATTTTTATCATTAACAGCTTTTTCAATTGTAGAAATTTTTTCTACATCAGTAATTTCTATATCTTGAATTTTAAAAAGTAAATTAGCAGCTGAAAGATACTTCCAAATTATTTTAGGTGTATCTTCTGTTGGTTCATAAGTAAACTCAGGGTTGGTTCTATGAGCTAAATGAAAATCTAAAATTGAATTTATTGATATTTCTTTATCTGCCTCATCTAGATATCCAAATAAATAATTTATTTTGTTTTCGTAATAACTGTCTTCGAAACCTAACTCTTTTTTTAAATCTAAAATTAGTTGTGCCTCTTCATTTTTTCCATAATTGATTAAACAATATAAATTAAATTTTGATAGATATTCATCTTGAAGAGGTTCTGTATTTTTAGAAAAAATCTCACATGATTTTTTTACATTTGATTCTGATAAATAAGTATCTACCAAATATCTTGCCAAATTCGGATGTAAATTTATTATTTGATTTTTAATTAAATATTCTTCTATTAATTCTAAGTTTGCATCCTTTATTAACCAATCGGATTTAAAGTTCATAAATTCTTGCTCAGTAATATTTTGAGTTGGAGAATAAGCATTGGTTAATAAAGATATGTGCATTATATCAGATGCATCTTCAGAAAGATTGAACTTATTAATAGTCTGAAATAAATTTTTTAATGTAGTGCCATCTGAGTTTGACCACATATTCATACTTAAGCCGTATTCACTTGGATCATATAACCCAACAATTTTAATTTCTTTTGATGAAAATTCTTTATCTAATTTAATTGTATCTATTTGTTTACTTGTTTGTAATTCGTAAACACTATTTTGAGTAGTACCACTAGAATTTTCACTTGAAATATTTGTCTCTGAAATAACCTGATTATCTTTTTTTTGTATATTCCAAATATCAATTGGTTTCTCTTCAGCAAGCACAGGTGTAAAGCAAATAAGACAAAATAATTTAATTGAAAGAATTTTCTTATTTAATGATTTTAAAATTTTCATTTGGAACAATTTTTTCAATTTCTTTTTTAGGTGAAGGAAAATCAATTGTACTTAGAAAAAAAATAATACCTAAAATAACCCCTAATCCGATAATAGATTTAATCACAAGTCCAATGATGCTTGCTTTGCCTGTACTTGTGTTTTTAATAAATTGCATATACTTTTAGATAATTTCAAATTAAGACATATTTATGTTTTTTCTATAAAGAAACTTATGAAATCAAAAGAAAACATAGTTTTTTTGGGAATGATGGGTTCAGGAAAGAGTTCCATTGGGTCCTTAGTAGCAAAAAAATTAAAATTAAATTTTGTAGATATAGATGAGGAAATTGAAAAAAATTTAAAAATTACAATTAAAAAAATCTTTGAAGTTAAGGGTGAAGATTATTTTAGAAAAATTGAGGAACAAACAACTTTAAAAAAGCTTAAATTAAATTCTACTGTTATTTCGCTTGGTGGAGGAGCATTTACAAATAATAATATTAGGAAAGAAATTTTAAAAAATCATTTATCTTTTTGGCTGAATTGGGATGATAAGACATTATTAAATAGAATTAAAAATAGTAAAAAAAGACCATTGGCAACTAATTCGACAGATACTGAATTAATTGATTTAATCAATAAAAGATCTAACATTTACTCTAAAGCATTATATGAGATAAAGTGTGATAATCTTACTAAAATTGAAATAGTAAATAACATCATAAAAATTTATGAAACAAACTAGATTAAACGTAATAACTAAAACCAAAAAATATCCAATAATTATTGGATCAAATTTGACCCCGAATGTATCAAAAATTTTTAAATTAAATTCAATTGATTTTAATAAATGTTTAATTGTTGTTGATAAAAGTATTCCAAAAAAATTTATCTCAAATATTAAAGAGTCATTAAAAAATAAAAAAATTTATTTGTTAATTTTTAATGCTAGTGAAAAAAATAAAAGCATTAATAGCGTTTATAAAATTTTAGAAATTTTGTTAAATAAAAACTTCTCAAGAAATGACGTTTTAATTTCTTTAGGAGGTGGAATTACAGGCGATGTCAGTGGTTTTGCAGCAAGTCTCCTCAAAAGAGGTCTCAAGTTTATAAATATTCCAACAACTCTTTTGTCACAAGTTGACTCATCCATAGGTGGAAAAACTGGAGTTAATTCTAAGTATGGTAAAAACTTAATAGGAAGTTTTTATCAACCATCATTAGTTTTATCAGATATACAATTTCTTAATTCTTTATCTAAAAGAGATATAATTTGTGGTTATGGAGAAATATTAAAGCATTCATTAATTGATAATAAAAAATTATTTAATTACTTGAATAAAAATTTGAAAAAAATTTTAAATCTTTCATCTCCATATATTGAAAAAGCTATCTATGAAAGTTGTAAAATTAAAAAAAAGATAGTTGAAAAAGACGAAAAAGAAATAGCATTAAGAAAAATATTAAATTTCGGTCATACATTTGCCCACGCTTATGAGGCCAGCTTAGGTTACAGTCATAAACTAAATCATGGTGAAGCTGTAATACTTGGAATGAAGACAGCGCTTAATTTTAGTTTAAGAGAAAATATGCTTAAGAAAAGTGAGTATAATTTAATTGTAAATCACATTGAAAATTCAGGTTTACCTTCTTCAATAAAAAAATATTTTTCTATAAAAGATTTAAATAAGATTTTATCCTTTATGGCTAAAGATAAAAAAAATAATTCTGAAAAAATTAATTTAGTTTTGTTAAAAAAAATTGGTAAACCAATTTTTAATAAACAATACTCAAAAAAAAGGTTAGGTTTATTTATGAAAAAATTTTTAACTAATTAAAATCTGTATTGAGTGGATGAATTCTTTTAATTCTTTATCTAAAATTTTGTAAATTTTTTTATTACTTTCAATTTTATTCATTTTTTTTAGTTCATCAGAAATAATTATTATTTTTAAATGATATTTTCCTTCTTGATTTCCTCTATGATTTTTATGAAGAAAAGATTTGTCTTCAATATTTATACTCTCAATATTTATTTGATTTAATAATTTTTTTTTTACAATTGTAATTAAGTCATTTATATCCATATATGTTACTATATATCATGAAAAATATTTGTGATTGGAATAATTGTAATAAAATTGGTGAATACAAGGCACCAGTTGAAAAAGATAATAGCAGAAAATTCAGAATGCTTTGCCTTGAACACGTTAAAGAATTTAATAAAAATTGGAACTATTTTTCAGGAATGAATGATGACCAAGTAATGGATTTTTTAAAATCTGATATGACTTGGCACAAACCCACTCAAAGTTTTAGCTCTTCAGATAATTTTTTCAAAGTATTGTGGAATACAACTTTGAAAGATGAACTCGATAAAGAAAAAATTAATGGAGATTATAATCATATGCGTCAATTTAAATTTGATCATAAAGACATAAAAGCTTTTGGAATATTGGGTGTTTCTGTAGGTTTAAAGTGGAAGAAAATACAAGATAAATTCAAATTACTTGTGAAAAAATTTCACCCTGATATGAATTCTGGAAATAAAAAATACGAAGAAAAACTTAAACTTATAACATTAGCTTATACTCAATTAAAAAATACCTATAGAGAAAAATTTGACCCCAAATCTTAATACAGAACCGGATATAAAAGTTTCATTGAAACAAACTTTTGGAATTGACTCAGAAATGGAAGTAGACGCATTTTCTAAAAAAAATGATTATGTTCCTGAAATTGATAAAAACTACAAATTTGATAGAGATACTACTTTAGCCATTATTTCAGGATTTGCATTTAATAAAAGAGTTTTAGTTCAAGGATATCACGGCACTGGTAAATCTACTCACATTGAGCAAATAGCTGCAAGATTAAATTGGCCTTGTATACGTGTAAATTTAGATAGCCATGTAAGTAGGATAGACTTGATTGGAAAAGACGCAATAGTTCTTAAAGACGGCAAACAAATAACCCAATTTAATGAAGGTATTTTACCATGGTCGATTCAAAATCCAGTTGCACTTGTTTTTGATGAGTATGATGCTGGAAGGCCTGATGTGATGTTTGTAATTCAAAGGGTTTTAGAGGCAGAGGGTAATTTTACATTATTAGATAAAAATAAAGTAATTAAACAAAATAAATTTTTTAGGTTATTTGCTACTTCAAATACTGTTGGACTAGGTGATACTACCGGCCTTTACCATGGTACACAACAAATTAACCAAGGTCAGATGGATAGATGGAATATCGTTACAACATTAAATTATCTAAGTCTAGATAGAGAAATGGATATTGTGTTGTCTAAAAATAAAAATTTAAATAATACAAAAGGTAAAGAAAAAGTTGCAAATATGATAAAAGTAGCCTCTCTTACACGTAAAGGATTTATAGCAGGAGATATCTCTACGGTAATGAGCCCTAGAACGGTATTACACTGGGCTGAAAATTCAGAAATTTTTAAAGATACTGGTTACGCTTTTAGAGTAACTTTTCTTAATAAATGCGATGATATTGAAAAAAATACTATTGCTGAATATTATCAGAGATGTTTTGGAGAAGAATTGCCAGAGTCTTTGGTTAATATTCAAATTTAAATGAGCTCAAGAGAAACTAACCTTAAAGAAAAATTTAGAATTGCTTTAAACTCAACAGCAAGAGTAATTTCAGATGATTTTGATTTAGTCAAAAAAAACTTAGAGGATAAAAAAACTAAAGATATTATTTCATTAGAAATCGATAATATTAATAGTCCAAGTGACTTTATAAGACTACGTGCTGAAACTGACTCAAGTGCTCTAAAAAAAAAATTTTCTGATGAGTTAATTTATAAAAAAAACCTACCTAATAATACTTCTTCCAGATCACTTTATAATATTGCGGAAAAAATTAGATACGAGGCTTTGGGTGGTCAAATGCTTAAAGGAATAGAGAAAAACTTTCATGAAAATTATTCACAAATTATTAATCGTAAAAGAAAAGATCAATTAAAAACAAAAGAGGATGTGTCTGTGGCAGAAGCTTTTGAGTTATATATGCTTAAAAACTTTCATAAAATAAAGTTAAATGCTCTAACTTCTAGAATGTTAAATTTTTGGGAAAAAGATTTTGAAAATTCTATTGAAAAACATAGAGAATTTTTGATGAATAATTTAGAAGATCAAAACACCTATTCTTCAAAATTTTCTCAGATATTCGAAGAAATGGATATTTTTCAAAGTGATGAAGATGACAAAAAAGAGGAAGAAAATCAGGAACAAGGTCAAGACAATCCTTCAAATGACGATCAAAATAGTGATAACGAAGATAATAAAGATGAAAACAATGACCAGGAAACTCAAGCCTCTCTAGATGCTGATTATAGTGTTGATGAATTTAACTTAGATGAACAGCTTAATGAAAATGAGTCAGATGAACAAAGTTCAGAACAAATAGTAAAAAAAAATATAGATAATATTAATCTTGATTACAAAATATTTACCACACAATATGATGAAATAGTGAAAGCAGAAAATTTGGAAAATGCTGATGAAGCTACTAAACTTAGAAAAAGTTTAGATCAGCAGCTAATTGGTTTCCAAGATGTTATTACGAAATTAGCAAATAAACTTCAAAGACAATTACTTGCAAAGCAAAATAGGGCTTGGGAATTTGATTTAGAGGAAGGTTTATTAGATAGCTCTAAACTTCCAAGAATAATAATGGACCCTTATAATTCTTTATCTTTTAAAAAAGAAAAGGATCTAGATTTTAAAGATACCGTAGTAACTTTATTGATTGATAATTCTGGATCCATGAGAGGAAGACCGATTACAATCGCTGCTATATGTGCAGATATCTTATCTAGAACTCTAGAAAGATGTTCTGTTAAAGTAGAAATTTTAGGTTTCACAACTAAAAACTGGAAAGGAGGACAAAGTAGGGAGCTATGGACAAAAAGTTCTAAACCTAAAACACCAGGCAGGTTAAATGATTTGAGACACATTATATATAAAGGTGCAGATACACATTGGAGACAAGTAAAAAATAATTTGGGACTGATGCTAAAAGAAGGTTTGCTGAAGGAAAATATTGATGGAGAAGCAATATCATGGGCTTACAATAGAATTAAAAAAAGAAAAGAAGAAAGAAAAATCTTAATGGTAATTTCCGATGGTGCACCTGTGGATGACTCAACTCTTTCTGTAAATTCAGGAGATTTTTTAGAAAAACATTTAAAAAAAATTGTTAAATTTATTGAAAATAAATCTGATATCGAAGTTTTAGCTATAGGGATCGGTCATGATGTTTCGAGGTATTATGACAAAGCAATAAAAATTACTGATGTAAATGAGTTAGGAGATGTCATGATATCTCAATTAAGTTCATTATTCGAAACAAAGAAAAAATATCACTAAATATTAAATAATTCTCTATTACTCCATTTAATATTAACTTCAGCTCCACTTCGTGTTTTAGAATTTCTACAGTTAACCACTGCAAAATTTTTTTCTAATAAAGTTTTTCCAATAAACAACCCAAGACCAAGGCCTTGCTTCGATTTATCATTAGGATTGTTCGATTTTAGATATGGCTCTCCGATTTTTGATATGATATCTCTAGGATAGCCATCGCCGTCATCCTCTATAGTAATCTCTGTTATTTCACTATCGCTTTTTAAATTAATAAATATAGTGTTTTTGGCAAATTTATTAGCATTACCAATAAAATTTCTTAATCCATAAACTATCTCTATAGATTTGCTTATTTTTTTTGGGTTTGAATCCTGATCAAAATTAAAAATAAAATCTTTTTTACTAATTTCTTTAAATGATGAGATAATTTCACTCAAATAATCTCTAATGTTAATATCTTTATCTATAAATTCATCTTCCTCGACAGGGTTAAGAGTTAAACGCTTTAAAATTTCATTGCATCGATCAACTTGACTGTTTAATAATTCTATATCTTTTTCAATATCCTTCTGACCCTTAAATTGTTTCATTAAATCATGAGCAATTATTGTTATTGTTGAAAGTGGAGTACCTAAAGAATGTGCTGCTGCAGCAGCTTGACCACCTAAAGATAAAAGCTCGTGTTCTTTAGCCATTACTTCTTCCATTTTTCCTAATGCCTCTTTTCTTAATCTAGATTGTGCTCCAAATGTCATCGCAAAGTAATTTAAAAATACTAAGGCAATAATTAATGATGTTGGTATAGAGTAATAAAAATAATGATTATTATGAAAATCACTATTTAGATTAATTGGTAAATCTTGATAATAAAATGTTAAAAATATAATTATGATTATTGTTAAGATTACTAATAAAGTATTAGTTCTCAAGCTTAAATTTGAAGAAGAAAAAACACTTGGTATCAATACAAAAATTACAAATGGATTAGTTATTCCACCTGATAAATAAAGAAGAACACCTAACTGTAAAATATCTATAAGTAAAAATAAAAAAGCAGATCTATCTGATAATTGCGTTTTTTTATAAATGAAAATTAAATATAGATTACTGATTATACCAAGAAGTATAACTATATTTGAAGTTATAAAATCAAAACTAGAATTTAGAAAAAAATATACAAAATTGACTACAATTAATTGTCCAATAATTCCAATCCATCTTAATGATACATAAGTTGATTTTTTAAATAAATGATATTTTGAAGTTTCAAAAAACTTCATTTTTAAATATCAAGATTACGAACATTTATAGCATTTGAAACAATAAAATCTTTTCTTAACGCTACATCATTGCCCATCAATGTATGAATTAAACCTTGATCTTTTTTTAAATCTTTAGAGTATTGCACTTGTAGTAAATTTCTTGTATCTGGATCCAAGGTGGTGCTCCATAATTCCTCAGGATTCATTTCCCCCAAACCTTTAAATCTTTGAATATTCATTTTTGATTTCTCTGACTCAAGTGCTTTTAAATATTCTTTTGAACCTTTTTTTATTTTTTTTAGTTCTTTATTGTTATTAACTATATAATCTTCTAACTCCTTCTCATCTTTAATATAAATTCCCTTAGTTCCTTTATTAATTTTAAATAATGGAGGTTGAGCCAAATAAACATGTCCATTTTCAATTAATTTATTAAAAGGCTTATTATTGAAGAAAGTCAAAAGTAGAGCTCGGATATGAGAGCCGTCTACATCTGCATCTGTCATAATAATTATTTTTCCATATCTTAAATCTTTTAAGTCAATCTCTTGCGCTTTTGGATCTAAACCAAGTGCATTGATCAAAGTGACTATCTCATTAGAGGAAATCATTTTAGACAAAGCTTTTGTTCTTTGATCAGACCCATTTCCATTACTATTACCATTTTTCTTGGCATTAAAATCTTCCACATAAGTATTAAGTATTTTACCTCTAAGTGGTAAAACTGCTTGATTTGCTCTGTTTCTTCCTTGTTTTGCTGAGCCACCAGCAGAATCTCCCTCTACAATAAATAATTCTGTGCCATCTTGTTTACCAATTTGGCAGTCAGCTAATTTTCCTGGAAGACCACTTAATTCAAGAGCTCCTTTCCTTCTTACGTTCTCTCTTGCTTTTCTAGCAACATCCCTAGCCATTGCTGCTTGAATAACTTTAGCTAAAACAATTTTTGCAATTGAAGGATTTTGGTCAAACCATATAGATAATTTTTCATTCACTAATGTTTCTACTATCATCCTTACTTCTGAAGAAACTAGTTTGTCTTTTGTCTGAGAGGAAAACTTTGGATCAGGTATTTTAGTAGAAAGTACGCAAGTAAGACCCTCCTTTATATCATCACCTGAAATTGCTAATTTATTTTTCTTGAGTAGATTATTTTCATTAGCATATTTGTTAACCACTCTAGTTAAGGCACTTCTGAAACCTAATAAATGTGTTCCACCATCTTTTTGATAAATATTGTTTGTATATGGAAATATATCTTCCGTATATCCTGCATTCCATTTTAAAGAACATTCTAATTCAACATTATTTTTTATACCTTCAATGTAAATAGGTTTTCTAAATAAGTAGTTGCCATTTTTATTTTTTAGCTTTTCTCTTTTTTCATCTAAAAAATCAACAAACTCAATAACACCACCATCAAACTTAAAATCTAATGTTTTTTCTTTCTTTTGACTTGCATCAGTAAAAATTATTTTTATTCCTTTATTTAAAAATGCTAATTCTCGCATTCTTTTAATTAAAATATTTCCACTAAATTTTATTGAGGAAAAAATTTCTTTGGAAGGTAAAAAAGTAATTTGCGTACCAGTATTTTTTGCCTTTCCTACAACCTTCAATGGTGCTATAGCTTCACCATTTTGAAATTCAATATAATATTTTTTTCCACCTCTATAAATTTCTAACTGTAATTTTTCCGAAAGCGCGTTAACAACAGAAACACCCACGCCATGCAATCCACCCGAAACTTTATAAGAGTCGTGATCGAACTTACCTCCAGCATGGAGTTGAGTCATAATTACTTCTGCAGCTGATTTTTTTTCTCCTTTATGTATATCTACAGGAATACCTCTGCCATCATCATTTACTGTAATTGTTCCATCAGAATTAATTTTTACGTAAATATTTTTACAATATCCTGCCAATGCTTCATCAATTGAGTTGTCGACAACTTCATAAACCATGTGATGTAGTCCAGTGCCATCATCCGTATCTCCAATATACATTCCTGGTCTTTTCCTAACTGCCTCAAGACCTTTTAAAACTTTAATAGAGTCTGCCTGATATGTATTTTTATTTGTCATTTTTTTAAAATTTGGAAAAAGTAAATTATAACATTTTTTAAAAAAATTGCTGATTTATCTTAAGCCAAAAACATAAGAATGCTCAAATTAATCCTAATTAATAAGGCTTATTTAATGGCGGAGAGAATGGGATTCGAACCCATGAAAGAATTGCTCCTTTACACGCTTTCCAAGCGTGCGCCTTAAACCACTCGGCCATCTCTCCAGTTTAAAAAATTAGATAATTTATTTTTTACTTTATCTATCTTTATACTATGGATCGATTTTTCTGATCTTTCTATATTATTCTCTTTATCTATTGGGTAGATTAGATCTGAATATAATTGAGGTGGACAGTCACCATAAATTATAAATGTATCAATATTAAAATTTATTGACAGATGGGCAAATCCTGTATCATTTCCAACACAAAATTTACATTTCATTAAATATGGTATTATATCTTTAATTTTTTTTTCAGATGTAAAAGTAATATCTAAATTGTTAAAGTTTTTTCTAATTATTTCTTCTTCATTAAATTGATCTGAGCCACTAATAATTAAAAATTTTCTAAATTTTTTTTCTATTAAAAATTTTAT
>CABZXO010000004.1 GCA_902529645.1 uncultured Pelagibacteraceae bacterium
TAAAAAAAAAATTTTTTCACTAATAAATTTTAACTTAATGAAACTTAAAATCGAAAATGAATTTAGCTCTGCTTATGAAAAAAAAATAGGGAAAACAGAGTTTATTTTAAATAAATTAAAACGAATTATAGATTATCAAATTGAAAAAAATTCTTTTAGCTTTCAATTATTCGACAAAATAGATCAACCAAATTTTACTTACAATGGTAAAATTAATTTTAAACCTTTTTATGGAAATATAGAAGGTAACTCAGATCAAATTAATTTTAATTATGTGTTTGGCTCTAACGCAATTATTGCTCAACTTTTAAAAACTGAAATATTTAATAATAAAAATATTGATTTAAAATTAAATATAAATGCAGATAGTGTTTATAAAAACTCTAATTTTAGAAATATTCATTTAAATTCAAAAATTCAAGAAGGTTTAATAGATGTAGATAATACAAAATTTCAATGGAGAGATATCGCAGATTTTAAATTATTAGAAAGTTTAATATTTGTTAGAAACGGAGAGTTGGTTTTAGATGGAAAACTAAAGATTAAAGTCAACGATTATGATAAGATATACAAATTTCTTCTAACGCCAAAGAACTATAGAAATGAAATTAAACAAGTTGAATTTAATTTTACATATAATTTTGATCAAAAAATAGCCGAATTAAAAGATATTAAAATAGATAATAAAATTAACTTAAACATAAATAGAATTCTAAATAATGTAATTTTAAAAAAAGATGATTTACAAAACAAAATTTATTTTAAAAACTTATTAAATGAGGCAATTAAAAGTTACGCTGGATAGATCATTTTTTTAGGATCAACTATTCTACTGTAATCTTTTTCATTTATTAATCCTGTTTTTAAAGTCTCGTGTTTTAAAGTAGTGTTATTTTTAAGTGCAGTTTTTGCAATTTTTGCAGCGTTATCATATCCAATATGTGGAGCTAGTGCAGTAACTAGCATTAATGAATTATCTAAATGCTCCTGTATTTTTTTTTTATTAGCTTTTATTCCTTTAACACAATATATGGCAAAATTTTTAGTACTATCAGCAATTAAGTCGATTGATTGCAATACGTTATGAGCAATTAAGGGTTTAAAAACATTTAATTCAAAATGCCCATGAGAACCAGCCATAGTTATTCCGTTGTGGTTTCCAATAACTTTAACACAAACCATAGTTACAGCTTCACATTGTGTTGGATTTACTTTTCCAGGCATTATGGATGAACCAGGTTCGTTTTCAGGAAGTATTAATTCTCCATAACCGGCTCTGGGACCAGATCCAAGGAAACGAATGTCATTAGATATTTTCATAAGAGCGACTGCACAAGTATTCAAAGTTCCAGAAAAATTTACAATTGCGTCATGGGCTGCTAGTTCTGCAAATTTATTTGGAGCTGGTTTAAATTTTATATTTGTAAACTTTGAAATTTCTTTAATAATTTTTCTGTCAAAATTTTTCTTTGAATTTATTCCAGTACCTACAGCTGTACCACCTTGTGCAAGAAATAAAATTTCTTTTAGAGCATACTCTATTCTTTCAATACTTTTTTTTACTTGATGGTGATATCCTGAAAACTCCTGTCCTAGAGAAAGTGGAGTTGCGTCTTGAAGATGTGTCCTACCAATTTTTACAATATTTTTAAATGCAATAGACTTTTTTTTTAATTCTTTTTCTAAGATTTTTAAGTTCGGTAGCATTTTAGAGATGGTATCTTTAGCAACAGAAATATGCATTGCAGTTGGAAATACATCATTAGTAGATTGTGATTTATTTACATGGTCATTTGGATGAACTGGCTTTTTTGAACCTTTTTTTCCACCTAATATTTCTATCGCTCTGTTAGATATGACTTCATTTACATTCATATTTGTTTGTGTACCAGAACCTGTTTGCCACACTTTTAAAGGAAAATTTTGATCTAATTTACCTTTGATCACTTCATCTGATGCTTTGATTATTGCTTTAGAAATTTTACTATCAATTAATTTATCTTTAGCATGCACTAAAGCAGCTGATCTTTTAATGATAGCTATCGATTTTATGATTGAAATGTTTACTAAAATTTTTCCAATATTAAAAAATTTATTAGATCTTTGAGTAGATGCACCCCAATACTTATCATTTGGGACATTTATACTTCCAATACTGTCAAATTCTTTTCTTAATTTCATTGATTAATTTTTAAGTAACAAATAATTATTAACATACAATAATTTTTTAAAAACATACAGGAGCATTATGTCGAATTTTAGTAAAGTTGGTACTTTCATGAAAACTTTTGGTCAGGAGGTTAAAACTAAACCATCATTTAGTACTGATAAAATAAATAAATTAAGGATAGACCTAATTAAAGAGGAATTAGAGGAACTCACAGAAGCTATGAATAATAAGGATTTATTAGAAGTAGCTGATGCGCTAACAGATATATTGTATGTCACTTATGGAGCAGGTCATGCATTTGGAATTGATCTAGATAAATGTTTTGATGAAGTCCAAAATTCAAACATGAGCAAGTTAGACGAAAATGGTAAACCTATTTACAATGACGCTGGAAAAGTCATGAAAGGTTCAAACTATTTTAAACCTGATCTTTCTAAATTTGTAAATTAGATTTCTAACTTAAAGTCAACACCAGGAGCGCTATGTGTAATGCTGCCAACAGAAATTCTATTAACTCCAGTAGAGGCAATAGCTTTAACAGTTTTTAAACTAACATTTCCAGAAGCTTCAGTTTCATAAAGTTTTTTAACTATTTTAACACTTTCTCTTAAATTTTTTAAATTCATGTTGTCAAACAGAATAGTATTAAATTTTAGACCTAAAATTGATTTAAGTTGTTTGATTGAATCAACCTCAACCGTAATTTTTTTTCCTTTTTTATATTTAATGGCTTTTAATACGATACTCTTTAAATCTGAGCTTGCGATATGATTATCTTTAATTAAATACTCATCGCTTAAATTAAATCTGTGATTTGTACCTCCTCCTAATTTAACAGCATATTTTTGGATAACTCTTAAGTTTGGAATTGTTTTTCTTGTGCAACAAATTTTAGTTTTTTTACCAGCTAATCTAACAAATTCATTGGTTTTAGTTGCTATTCCAGAGATGTGAGACAAAAAATTTAAAGCAACTCTTTCTGCAATTAAAATATTTTTTGCTCTTCCTTTAATTAAAGCAACCAAGCAACCTTTTTTTACTCCTGTACCATCTTTTTTCTTAACGATAAATTTTATTTTATTATCAATTAACGAAAATGCTTCTTTTGCAAACAATAATCCTCCAATAATTGCTTTTTGATTTGAAATTAATTTAACATTAACAATATTATCTTTGTTAATTAAATTTGAAGTAATATCTCCTGAAGGGTAAAGATCTTCATTCAATGCTAGCTTAACAGTACTTTTAATAAATTCTTTGCTAAGTTTTATTTTCGACACTTATTTATCTGCCAATAGCTGCCATTCTTTCTACAGATATTCTAGCTTTCTCAATTGTTTCTTTGTCCATAATAATTTCACCAGTCTCATTTTTCAAACAATCTAAAATTTTAGGAAGTGTAATTTTCTTCATATGAGGACACATATTACATGGTTTAACAAATTCTACATTTGGATTTTCTATTTGAATATTGTCACTCATTGAACACTCAGTAACCATCATTACTTTTTTTGGTTGATTATCTTTTACATATTTTATCATTCCAGATGTTGATCCAGCAAAATCACTTGCTTCAATTACATCAGGTGGGCACTCTGGATGTGCTATAATTTTAATCCCTGGATTATTTTTCCTAATATCTTGTATTTCTTTCTTATTAAATTGATCATGAACAATACAAATCCCCTTCCAAGATATAATTTCTACATCAGTCTGAGATGCAACATATTTTGCAAGATAATCATCAGGTAAAAATATCACTTTTTTTACACCAAGTGATTTAACAATTTTGACTGCATTTGCTGATGTGCAACAAACATCTGTTTCGGCTTTTACTTCAGCAGAAGTATTTACATAAGATACAACAGGTACTCCTGGGTATTTCTCTTTTAGTAATCTCACATCTTTACCGGTAATTGAGGATGATAAAGAACACCCAGCATCCATATCAGGAAGAATAACTTTTTTATTAGGGCTCATTAATTTTGCAGTCTCAGCCATAAAGTGTACTCCAGCCATTAAAATAATATCAGCTGAAGTTTTTGATGCTTCAATTGCCAATGCAAGAGAGTCTGCGGAAAAATCTGCAACACCATGATAAATTTCTGGTGTTTGATAATTGTGAGCTAGAATTACAGCATTTTTTTCTTTCTTTAATTTATTAATTTTATGGATATATGGAGCATGCACTGACCATTCAATTTCAGGCATAACCTTAGAAATTTTTCGATAAATAGGATCTGTAGCTTTACGCACTTCTTGTGTAAATTCCATTAAGATTTTTACCAATTTGAATCATGATTGTCATTCATTTATTATGGGACATATCGCGGTCGTGCTGAAATTGGTAGACAGGCACGGTTGAGGGCCGTGTGGACCTAGTCCATGAGAGTTCGAGTCTCTCCGACCGCACCAAAGTGAATTTTATAGAGGAGTTTTTGATGGATAAATTGCTTTCAGTAATATTTATGATTGGAGTTTTACTTTTAGTTCTACCAAGTTTTTTACAATCAAATTCTCAATTGAAGCAATTTCTTAAAAATCTAAGTATTTGGATTATTGTAGTTTTTATAGTTTTAATGATTGTCTATTTTCTTAAATAAGAAAATTAGTTTTTTATCCAATCAGGTTTATTGACATTTATTGAAGCTTCTTTAGTTTTAAAATTTGCTTTTTCATTAAAGTTTTCGTTTAAGTATTTAATTAAAGCAAAAGGATAGTCGCTATCAATTAAAACCTTACCTATTTCAACTTCATTGCTATAAATACTTTCACCTTCGTGCAGTTTTCCATTAATTACATTTATTGGAAACAATCTTTTTGAAAGCTTGTTCTTTAATTTAATTCGTGCTGTATTTTCTTGACCAACATAACAACCTTTTTTGAAATCAATTCCGTTTAATTCTTCAAAATTACATTCAATACCAAACAATTTGTCTTTTAATTTATTTAAATCTTTTGGAACTATTCCAAGACTATGACTTAATGAATAATATTCTTTTAGGTTTGTATCATGAAGACCTAGTTTTTTTAAAGATAAATAAAGTTTTTCTAAATTAATAATTAATCTCGCACCCAAATCTTTATTTCTTGGATCTAAAAATATTGGATCTTCTCTATATTTTATTGTGTATCCAGGTTGATCTTTCGCTTCATCAAAAGTTAAAAATTTTTCATGAGAAAATGCTGCCACAACAAATTCATTACTTAAATTGAGAATTTCAACTTTTGATCTTAGCTTATATAGGGATAATTGTTTGAATAACTCCTCTGCCTGAGGTTTTTCACAATCCAAAATATAGCCAGAGTTATGTTTTACAATTATAAATTCATATAAAAATTTACCTTGGGGTGTAAGTAATGAACTAAAACAACTATTTAAATCGTTTACTTTGTTTATGTCGTTACTAATTAAATTTTGAAGAAACTCCTTCGCATCTTCTCCATTAATATAGAGAATTGCTCTATCATCTAAAATATAAACGTTTTTTATATTCATAATTGATTAATTATAGAATGTAATATAATAACAATTCTTCAAAATGTTAGATCTTATAATTAAAAACGGACAATGTTACATCGATGGTGAGTTAAAAGATGTAGATATTGCAATAAAAGATGGAAAAATTCAAAAGATTGGACAAATTTCAGAAGAAGCAAAAGATATAATTAATGCGGAAGGCCATAAAGTATTACCTGGTTGCATAGATACCCAAACACATTTTAGAGAGCCAGGATCAACAGATACTGAGGATCTTCACTCAGGTAGTAGAGCAGCAATAGCAGGAGGTATTACAAGTGTATTCGAAATGCCCAACACCAATCCACCAACTTCTAATATGAAGGAATTTCAAAGGAAATTAGATCTCGCTAAAAATAGAATGTATTCTAATTATGCTTTTTATTTTGGGGCAACAGCAGATAATGCAGATGATTTAGCAAGTTTAAAAGGTTTAGAGGGATGTTGTGGAATTAAACTTTTTGCCGGATCTTCAACAGGTAATTTATTAGTTGCTGAAGAAGACGATATAGATAAAGTTTTTAAAAATGCTTCAAAAGTAGTAGCGGTCCATTCTGAGGATGAAGCAATTTTAAAAGTAAATAAGAAATTAATAAAAGAGGGCGATGTTTATACCCATCCAGTATGGAGAAGTGCAGAATGTGCAATAGCATCTACTAGAAGAATTGTTCGAATAGCGGAAAAGCACAATAAAAAAGCTCATATACTTCATATTACAACAAAAGAAGAAATTGATTTTCTATCACAACATAAAGGAAACATTACATTTGAGATTACCCCTCAACATTTAACTCTTTATGCACCAGATTGTTATGACAAGCTTGGAACGTATGCTCAGATGAACCCACCATTAAGAGATAAATCTCATTATGATAGATTATGGTATGGGGTCAGAAATAACTTTAATGATACGATTGGATCTGATCACGCTCCTCATTTAAAAGAAAATAAAGACAAGATATATCCCAACACTCCTTCTGGAATGCCAGGAGTTCAGACTTTAATGCCTGTAATGTTAAATCACATAAATGATGGAAAATTATCTCTTAACCAATTGATGAACTTTGTTTGTGAAAATCCAGTTAAGATTTTTGGAATTAAAAACAAAGGATTTATTAAAGAAGGTTATGATGCTGACTTCACAATTGTTGATATGAATAAAACTATTGAGATTAAAAATGAAAATATAGAAAGTAAATGTAAATGGTCACCATTTAATGGATTTAAATTTAAAGGAACACCCACACATACAATAATTGCTGGAAAAATTAAAATGCAGGATGGAAAAATTTTAGGTGATCCTGATGGAACCCCTTTAAAGTTTAGCTAAGTTTTCCAGTAAAACTATTTACTAAAATTATACCTATCACTATTAAGAACAGTCCCATTATTGCTTGCCAAGCTAAAGTTTGTTTAAAGAATATATAGCCGAGAATTGCAATTGTAAAAATTCCAAGACCACTCCATGTTGCATACATAATAGCGATAGGAATCTTATCTGCAACAAAAGTTAAAAGATAGAAAGCACAAAGATAAAAGAATGCAAGAGCAGCTGTTGGGATTAGTTTTGTAAAATTTTGAGTTACAGGTAATAACATTGTACCAGCAACTTCAAAAAATACTGCACCTGCAAGATATAAATATGTTTTAACCATTGTTTAAAATTTTGTGATTAACTAAATCCTCGGTGATTTCTGTTAGAATTGCAGGATCATCTATTGTAGGTGGCACTTTATAATCAACACCATCTGCAATTTTTCTTATTGTTCCTCTTAAAATTTTACCTGATCTTGTTTTTGGTAATCTTTTAATAACAATCACAACTTTAAATGCAGCAACTGGTCCAATTTTGTCTCTAACCATTTGCACACATTCTTTAGATATAGTGTCGTTATCTTTATCAACACCAGATTTTAAAACTACTAAACCAATAGGTAATTGGCCTTTTAATTTATCTGCAATTCCTAGTACTGCACATTCAGCTACAGATTGATGTTCTGATAAAACTTCTTCAATCGCTCCAGTTGATAATCTATGGCCAGCAACATTTATAATGTCATCTGTTCTAGACATGATCCAAATATAACCATCATCATCGATGTGACCTGCATCATATGTTTGATAATACCCATCATAATTAGACATGTAGTTTTCTTTATATCTTTGATCTGCATTCCATAATGTTGGGAATGTACCTGGAGGCAAAGGGAGTTTTACAACAATGTCTCCCATTTCGTTTGGTTTAGCTAAAGACAGGTCTGGCTTAATGATTTTTACATCATATCCAGGGACAGCTTTGCAGGCTGAACCATATTTTGTTTCCATCATTTCAATACCAGTGCAATTTGAGCTAATTGCCCAACTAGTCTCTGTTTGCCACCAATGGTCTATCACAGGAACTTTAAGTAAATTCTCAGCCCATTTAATTGTATCTGGATCAGCTCTCTCTCCAGCAAGGAATAAGCTTTCAAAACTGCTTAGATCATATTTTGAGAAAAATTTACCCTCAGGATCTTCTTTCTTAATTGCCCTAAAAGCTGTTGGAGCTGTAAAAAGAGACTTTACCTTATAGTCAGATATTATTTTCCAGAAAGCACCAGCATCAGGAGTTCCTACTGGCTTACCCTCAAACAAAACTGTAGTGCATCCTTTGAACAATGGAGCGTAAACAATATAAGAGTGCCCCACAATCCAACCAATGTCACTTGCTGACCACCAAATATCATCTACATCAATATTATAGATATTTTTCATAGTCCATTTGAGTGCAACAATGTGACCTCCAATGTCTCTTACAATACCTTTAGGGGTTCCGGTTGTACCTGATGTATACAAAATATAAGCAAAATCGTTGGAGTTCATTTCAACACAGTCTGTATCTTGGGCATTAGAGACCACCTCTTCCCAGCTGACCTCATTTGGAGCATTTAATTTAACCTCATGACCAGGTCTTTGGAATAAAATCATTTTTTCAATTTTGTGATTGGCTATTTTTATAGCTTCATCGACTAAAGGTTTGTACTCAACCGTTCTTCCGGGTTCAAAACCGCATGAGGCAGTCACTAATAACTTTGCTTTACTGTCGTCAATTCTACTTGCAAGCTCATTTGAAGCAAATCCACCAAAAACAACAGAGTGAATTGCACCAATTCTTGCACAAGCTAGCATAGCAACCACTGCTTCAGGGATCATTGGCATATAAATAATCACCCGATCACCTTTATTAGCTCCTTGAGATTTTAATGCACCTGCAAATTTAGAGACCTTTGACCTTAATGCCTCATAAGTGAACTTACTTTTGTTACCTGTTATGGGACTATCGTAGATTAAAGCTGTTTTTTGACCTCTACTTTGATCTATATGGATGTCTAAAGCGTTATAACAGGTGTTTGTAACCCCATCTTCGAACCATTTGTAGAACGGAGGTTTAGATTTATTTAAAATTTTTGTTGGTTCTTTAAACCAAAAGATATCTTCTGAGGCTTCTTGCCAAAATTTTTCAGGATTTTTTATAGAATTTTCGTAAATTTCATTAAACTTTGAAGACATAAAAATTTGATTCGAATTCCTTAATTTTTTTGGTTTTTAACTTATAAATTGTATTTAATTTTAAAAATTAAGTAAAATCAATGCTTATTAGTGACAATTAAGTCTTCATAAAACTATTTTAATTTGCTATTTAACCTCCAAATTGGCTTAGGGAAACTTAAGTCTAGTTTATATAAACTAAATAAATAAAAACTAACGAAGAGGGAGTTTTTTATGAAAAAACTTAAACTGTTTGCTTTAGCAGCTATGGCTCTGATTGGATTTTCAGGTATAGCTATTGCAGCAGACGCAACGATGTTGATGCAAGATGACTTCGTAGGAATTTCATTCTGGGTTATCTCTATGGGAATGTTAGCAGCTACTGCTTTCTTTTTCATGGAAGCAGGCAACGTCGCATCAGGCTGGAGAACGTCAGTTATTGTTGCTGGTCTAGTAACTGGTATTGCATTCATACACTACATGTACATGAGAGAAGTATGGGTTGCTACTGGAGACTCGCCAACTGTTTACAGATACATCGACTGGTTAATCACTGTGCCATTACAGATGGTAGAATTCTATTTAATTCTAGCAGCTATTGGTAAAGCAAACTCTGGAATGTTCTGGAGATTGTTAATTGGTTCATTAGTAATGCTAATCGGTGGATACTTAGGTGAAGCAGGATATATTAATGCTACACTAGGTTTCATTATCGGAATGGCAGGTTGGGTATACATTCTTTATGAAGTATTCTCAGGTGAAGCTGGTAAGGCTGCAGCGAAAAGTGGTAACAAAGCTCTTGTAACTGCTTTTGGTGCAATGAGAATGATCGTAACAGTAGGTTGGGCAATTTACCCATTAGGTTATGTATTTGGTTACTTAACTGGTGGTGTAGACGCTAACTCACTTAACGTCGTTTATAACTTAGCTGACTTCATTAACAAAATTGCATTTGGTCTAGTAATCTGGGCTGCTGCAACTAGTTCAAGCGGAAGAAGAGCTAAGTAATTAGCTAAAATTTAAATTAAGGGCAGGTACAATTTTGTACTTGCCCTTTTTTTTTACCTTTATTAAAACTAAGTATAATAATTATACATAATTTTTTTTATGGACGTTAAATTAGAAAAATGGCATCGATGCAAAGTTGATATAGAAGTTCTTAAAGAACTTTCAAAAAAATCTGATATCAAAGGGCTTCAACATGTTTCAGTTTTTTTTGGATTATTATTAGTAACAGGAGTTTTGGCATATATAACTTGGGGTACATGGTGGTCTGTTTTTTGGTTTTTGGTTTATGGAAACATTTATGGTTTTTCAAATCCATTATGGCATGAGACTGGTCACAAAACTGCTTTTCAATCAAAATCTTTAAACGAATTTTTTTATTATATTTCCTCATACCTCTCAAATTTTGAACCAGTAAGGTGGAGATATACACATTTTGTTCATCATGGAAATACATATTCAACAGAAAATCCATATGATCATGAAATTGAGTATGGAAATAATTTAAAAGAAACTCCAAAAAATTTATTGATGAATTTAATTCCTTTTATGGAACTTATTTATTTTAAAAAAAGTATAGCCTACGAAATTATTCAGCATGCTTTCGGTATAAAAACAAAAGTAATGCAAGATTGTATTCCTGAAAATGCACAACCTAAAGTTATTTTAAACTCTAGAATTTTCGTTGCAATTTGGATTGCGATTATTTTGTTGTCTTTAATTACATTATCTTGGTTACCAGTTTTATTTTTTTTATTACCAAAATATTACGGAAGAACTTTACACAAACTTGTCTCTTTTACTCAACATGCGGGTCTGGCAAGAAATATTAAAGATCACAGGTACACAACAAGAGAAATGTATTTAAATCCTGTATTAAGCTTTTTATATTGGAAAATGGAATACCATGTGACACATCATATGTTTCCAACAGTACCATCTTATAACTTAGATAAACTTCATCATCATATAAAAGATCAATTACCAAGAACAAATAATGGTTTAATCGAAGCCTATAAAGAAATTTTACCAGCTTTGATGAAACAAAAAGAGGACTCTAGCTACTTTTTTAAAAAGGAAGTTCCTGAACCAGAAAACGCATAAAACTGACCAGGTTTGTTTTTACTTACTTGCTCAATTTAGATAAGAACCTATATATAACGCATGGCAAAAATTACCTACCATACTCACGATAAAAAAACTCATACTATTGATATTCAAAATGGATTAACCGTAATGGAAGGTGCAATCCAAAATGATATTCCAGGCATTGATGCAGATTGTGGAGGTGGAATGTCTTGTGCTACTTGCCACGTTTATGTCAAAGAAGAATGGTTAGATAAGCTTCCTACAAAAGAAGACGGTGAAGAAGATATGCTTGATATGGCTTTTGAACCAAAAAAGAATAGCAGGTTGAGTTGTCAGTTAATAGTTTCAGATGAATTAGATGGATTAGAAGTGAACATTCCATCAAAGCAAGGTTAAATGAATAAAACAGATGTATTAATTATTGGAGCAGGGCCAACAGGTTTATTTTGTGCACACCAACTAGGAATAATTGGATTAAGTTGTGAGATTGTAGATAATCTTGATAAAGTTGGTGGGCAATGTATTGAACTTTATCCAGATAAACCAATTTACGATATTCCAGCAGTCCCTGAGTGTACAGGAGAAGAGTTAACCAATAATCTTTTAAAACAAATTCAACCATTTAATATTAAATTTCATTTAAATGAAAGAGTAGAGAAATTAAAAAAAAATCAAAACAGATGGCACGTTAAAACCTCTGGTGGAGTAGAGTTTGATGTTGCAGCAATTGTAATAGCCGGCGGTGTTGGTTCTTTCGAGCCAAGGAAGTTTGCTGTTAAGGAGTGTGAAAAATTTGAGGGAAACTCTTTATTTTATTCAATTAAAAATAAATCAATATTTAAGAACAAAACTATTTCAATATTTGGAGGAGGAGATTCAGCATTAGATTGGGCTGTTGAACTATCAAATACGTCTAAAGTAAATTTAATTCATAGAAGAGATGGTTTTAGTGGAGCAGAAGCAAGTGTTCAAAAAGTAAAAGAACTTAACGAACAAGGCAAATTAAATTTATTTACAAAGTATCAATTAGACTCAATAATAGGAGAAAAAAATATTGAAATAGTAAAAATAAAACATGATGAGGGAGAAATTAAAGAAATTAAATCTGATTATGTATTAGGTTTTTTCGGTTTAATTATGCAACTTGGCCCAATTTTAGATTGGGGCTTAAATATAAATAAAAAAAATGTTGGAGTTAATACTGAAAATTTTGAAACCAATGTTAAAGGAATATTTGCCATTGGTGATATTTGTTCTTACCCAGGAAAATTAAAATTAATTCTTTCAGGTTTCCATGAGGGCGCATTGGCAGCAAGAGGATGTTTTAAATATGCTAAACCAAATGAAAAATTAAGATTTGAATTCACAACAACTTCTAAAACTGCACAAGAAAGACTTGGAATTAAAAAATGATAGAACTTTTTTCTGCTAATACTCCTAACGGGTGGAAAATTAGTATCATGCTTGAAGAAATTGGTTACGAGTATAAGGTAACTAAAGTTGATTTAGGTAAAGATGAACAATTTAAACCAGAATTTACAAAGCTAAGTCCATTTGGAAAAATCCCAGTTATTATTGATCATAAGAACAATAAAAGTATTTTTGAATCTGGTTCAATATTAATGTATTTAGCTGACATAAGTGGAAAACTTTATAATCAAAAAGATAGACTAATTATTAATCAATGGTTGATGGCTCAAATGGGAACAGTAGGCCCGATGATTGGTCAACATCATCAGTTCCATCATTACAATCCAGGAAAAAGTGAATTTGGTGAAGAAAGATATTTCAAAATTACAAAAAGAATTTATGGAGAATTGGATACTAGATTAAATGAGTCTAAATATCTCGCAGGGGAAGAGTATACAATTGCAGATATTGCAACCTGGCCATGGATAGCAAGACATGAATGGCATGATATTGGTTTAAAAAATTATCAAAATTTATCCAGATGGTACTTAGAGATTGCGGAACGTGAGGCTGTAGTTAAAGGCTATGCCTTTATGGATAAGGAAGCTAAAATCCCAAAACTATAAAAAAATTTTATCCAAATAATCTGTAGAGGGTACTTAGAATTCCATAACCTGAAAACTCAATAGCAATAATTATAATAATTATTAAAATTAATTTTTTATTCATTTTAAGAATAAATAAAGTAACAAAATTATCCAGAAAAAGGGATAGTAGAAATAAATATATTTTTTTGCAAAAAGAAAAGAAATTGAACTTTGTTTGGAAGATTTTTTTCTCATTTAATCATCTGCATGAACTTTTTCGTCTTTTTCATGCTTTTCTTGCGCAGCTATAGTGTATTTTGCTACAGGTCTTGCCATTAATCTTTTTAATCCAATTGGCTCCGCTGTATCCAAGCAATAACCATAAGTATCTTCTCTAATTCTTCTCAAAGCTTTATCAATTTCCGAAATTAATTTAATCTGTCTATTAATTGCTTTCATTTCTACATTGCTATCAATATAGGAGTTTGCTTGATCGACAATATCTGCAGAAATATTATTATCATCCATGCTACCGTTGTATAGAGCTTCATTATTAGCTTTAATTAATTCTTTTTTCCATTCCGTTAGTCTCATTCTGAAAAATACTTTATGTTTTTCACACATATATTTTTCAGTATCTTTTGGAACATAAGTTTTTGAAATTTTTACAGGACCTTTGGGCGCAACTTTAGCTGTAGTTGGTTTTGCTTTACTTACAACTTTAGTTTTTGGTTTTGATACTTTTTTCTTTGCTTTAGCAGTCTTTGGCATAGCGTAATTTTAATCGCTCGCAGTATATTCAGCAAATTAGGGGTGTCAAGCAAGCTTAATTAATATAAATATTTATAAATGACCATTAATAACAAAAATATTGATAATGTTTTTTATATTTTTGTTACAGCTCATCTAATTTTTTGGACACTGATTCCATCAATTACAAATCACAATTTACCACTGGATACAATTGAAGCTTTAGCTTGGGGCAGTAATTTAGATTGGGGATTTAATAAACACCCACCAATGAGTGCTTTTGTTCCAGAAGTTTTATATTTAATTTTTGGACCACAAGATTGGGTTTATTATTTATTAAGTCAAATTTTTGTAATTATATCTTTTTATTACGTTTTTAAATTTTCAAATGAAATATTTAACAATAAATTATTAGTTTTAATTTCTGTATTATTAATTGAAGCAATTTATTTTTATAACTTCACCACACCTGAATTTAATGTAAATGTATGTCAATTACCTTTCTGGTCTTTAACAGTTTATTATTCCTGGAAAATATATAGCGGCAATGAAATAAAGTTTTCAGATTGTTTTTTTGTAGGTCTGTTTGCAGCTTTTGGTTTTTTATCAAAATATCTATTTATTTATCTATTAGTTTCTATTGATCTTGTCTTTATTTATTTAATTTTTTTAAAAAAGGAGAGAAAATTTGATTTTAAATATCTTATTACTGTTGAAGTTTTTTTAGTTGTTTTAGTCCCACATTTTATATGGCTATACAACAATGATTTTATTACAATTACATATGGATTAGCTAGAACTGGCCTAGAACAATCTAGCTTTATAGATCATATTAAATTTCCACTAATCTTTTTATTCAAACAAGTAGGAATAATAATTCCATTTTTTATTTTAATTTGGTTGCTAGTAAAAAAAATTAAATTTAATTTAAATTTAAAGGACAAAAAATTACTATTTTTATTAGCAATTAATATTTTGCCTATTGTTTTAATGTTTTTAACTTCATTAATTACTGGATCAAAAATTAGGACAATGTGGATGACACCATTCTATTTGTTTTTTGGCACATTATTTGTTTATTTGTTTCAAGCTCAAATTAATCTTAAAAAATTAAAACCATTCATGATTGGATTTATTTTCTTTTTCTTTTTATCGCCAGGACTTTACGCTTATGTTTCAATTTCAAAAGATGACAAGAGAACTGATTATCCAGGTAAAGAAATTGCAACAAAAACTCAATATGCTTGGGATCAACAATTCGCGTCAGAAATAAATGTAGTTTTAGGTGATGAATGGAATGCTGGAAATTTATCTTATCATTTAAAATCTAGACCAGTTTGGGAGGGTTTTGTTGAAAGAGAAAAGCTTGATCAATTGAAAGACTATATGTGTCTTGATAATATTTGCGTAGGATCAAGATAAATGAAATATGTAATTTTAGTTCCAATTTATAATGACAGAGAGTCTTTAAAGTTATTGGTAGAAAATATTAATTCTGAAATAAAAGATTTAAATCATGAAATATCATTAGTTGTTATAAATGATGCATCATCACAACAGATAATAGATACTTATCCAAATATTGAAAACATAAGTTCTTTTGAAATAATAAATATGAAGGAAAATAGAGGTCATGCAAGATGCATTGCCTCTGGCTTAAAATATATTTTTGAAAAAAAAGATTTTGATTTCGTAATTCCAATGGATGGTGATGGCGAAGATAGACCTCAAGAAATTAAAAATTTCCTTCAACTTTCAGAGCAATCAGGCGAAAAGTCAATTACTGGTGAAAGAGTAAAGAGATCTGAAGGTTTATTTTTTCAATTATGTTATCAATTTCACAAATTCTTAACTTTAGCATTTACCGGACAATCAATTAAATTTGGGAACTTTACTTGTTTATCAAAATCAACTGTAAAAAAAATGCTGGAAGAAAAGGCTACCTGGAATAGTTTTTCTGGATCATTAAAAAAAGTTGAAAAGGATTTAATCAGCACACCTTCTATAAGAGGTAAAAGATATTTCGGTCCATCTCAAATGAGTTTTTTTAACTTATTAAAACATTCACTTTCAATTATAAGTGTTTTCAGAAAAACAGTTTTGATTAGATCAGCTTTATTTATTATTTTTTATATATTATTGATCAAAAGCTATGCTTCAGTAATTACTTCACTACCATTGGTTTTATTATTGATAATGATTTATTCAATTTCTAGCTTAGCTTTAAGAGAAAATATTGAAGAATTTAATAATTCCTTAACAAATATTCACGATATTGATAAAATAAAATGATTTAAGCTTTATGAAAAAAATTTCAGGCATTCTGTTTCTTAGCTTGTTATTAGGTGGAAGTAGTTTTGCAGGTGTAGAAGAAGTCCTTAAAGAAATCAAAAAAAATAAAGATATAGCCCGGGGTTTTAATAAAGTTAAAGAATTTGATTCATGGAACGAATGGCATATTGACAATAAAGCAATACTTAAATCAGATAAATCAAAAAGAGAGCATATAGTCAAAATTGTTAGTAAATCTGATAATCATCCTGTTAGATTTGGAAATCAGTCATTAAGATTTGAAGTTAGAGATGGCAATGGATGGGGTTGGGATGCTAGAAATGACAGAGAAAGAGTTGAGCTGAAAATATGTTGTGTTAATAAAAAAACTACATGGACAGCTTGGTCATTATATCTACCAGAAGATTATA
Organism: uncultured Pelagibacteraceae bacterium; assembly: GCA_902529645.1. Lineage (GTDB taxonomy): Bacteria > Pseudomonadota > Alphaproteobacteria > Pelagibacterales > Pelagibacteraceae > Pelagibacter. Next base: position 16,762 of record CABZXO010000004.1, read on the forward strand.
AAGTAATTTATCCTGCTAAAACAATGTTAGCTCAATTTCATAATGATGCTGATAATCCTCCCGCTTTTGCTTTTGAAAACCAATCTCACACTAATGGAGGAGGTTATTGGATTGATCGTGATAGTTATATTCTTGGATTCAACATGCAGTCAAAATTAATCGATAAGTCAGAGATGTATGGAAAGTGGAATGATATTTTAGTTAATGCAAAATGGACATACAAAAATGATGGTTTTTTTAAAATTTGGATCAATGGTAAACTTGCTTTTCACCATAAAGGCAGGACGCAAGAAAAGGGTGAAAGAATAGAATTTCATTTTGGTATATATAGATCATTCATGTCTAGAACACCTGGACCAGATCCAACTCAAATAGCTTACTATGATGAAATAAGACATGCTAAGTCATGCAAAAAACTTAAACTTAAAGATCTAGGATATTCTTGTAAAGAAATTGAAAGTCAGAATTAAATGAAAAAAATATTAATAATTTTATTTTCACTTTTATTAGTTCCTTCAATTTCGTATGCAAATAAATGGCATATAAAAATGAAAAAGCAAGAGAAGAAAGATTTTGCTCATTATGTGCTTAAAGCACAGTCAGATAATAAGATGGTATTTAACCTTCGAAATATCAAAAATTCTAACATCTATAAATTTTTTGATGAATTTGAAGATTATTTAGGAGTAAAAGAAAAAGGGATAGAATTTAATTTAAAATATTCATTTGAGGGACACGAAAAAGATTGGATAAGATGGGGTATACCAGGTCATGCTCAGCGATTTCAAATCATGGAACCTTATAAAGAAACTACCAAAAAAAATAAAACTAAATGGTATAGACTTGGATATTTTGTACCAGCAGATATAAGAACAGATAAACATACGATTGGTTTATTTGATTTTAAAAAACTATATGGGAAAGGTGAAAAAACCCACGATGCATCATTTAATATAATTGATAACAGATTTGCATGGATCTTTAACTCATCAAACTTTTTGGCTACTAAAAATGAAACAGGGTCTGAATATTTGTATTTTGATCACTATATTATTAATTTAGATCAAAATTTTGTAAGACTAAAAGGTAAGTGGGTAAATATTATAATTAATGCAAAATGGTCTGAACAAGGTTTTTTACATTTATGGATAGATGGAAAATTAATTTCAAGTTATTTTGGTGATACATTAGGAGATGCTTCTAGCGTGAGATTTAAATTTGGTCCTTATAGACATCATATGGACAATGCCACCAAAGAAGGTATAGAAATTCCTGATACTATTATTAGATATTCAAATGTAGGTAAATCTGACAATTGTGATGATTTATGGAGTGGTTGCTCAGAACTGATAAGCCAGTTATCAAATCAATCTCAAGTTAATGGTGCAAGTTCTGTCGTGTTGTGTACATCAACATCTTCACAATCTTCATCTTGTAAAAATTTAGGCTATCCATCTAATCAAAGACCTTTTTGATTAACAACAACCGCAGCTTTTTTTTGTAGTTTTTGGTTTATCGTCAGCTTTTACAGCTTCTAATTCTTTTTGTTCGTCTTTAATAGCTTTTTGTTGCTTTGAAATTTTATCCTCAAAGTATTCATAAAGAGATGCAAAACCTAATTTAGAGGCTCTTTTTTCCTCATAATTCCTTCGTCCTTTAAGGTTTTCAATTATTTTAACTATTTCTTGATTTTGCATGTTTCTTTTTTATTAAAAAAAGCAAATAATTCAAGCTCTAAAATTTGGCAAACAATAAATAGGTTTTTTTGTGCTAGGATAATGTCATGAATATAAGTCAAAAAAAACTGGAAAAATCTAAGGGCAGATTAGAAATAAAAATAAAAGATCAAAATTTACAAAAACTTTATCAACAAGGATCTTCAAAAGCTTTGATGCCAGATTTTCATGAAAATTTAAAACAATTAATGCTTATCAATACCGCTGGTGGAATTACTTCCGGGGATGAATACGACTACAAATTTGAAATCGATAGTTCGAAACTTTGTATTTCAACCCAGGCGGCAGAAAAAATTTATAGTGGTTTTGGTAATCCAGCTAATTTAGAAATTAATTTAAATTTATTAAACAATTCTAGTCTGTTTTGGTTACCTAAAGAATTAATTTTATTTAATAATTGTAATTTAAAAAGAAAAATTAATTTTAATTTATCAAAAGAATCAAATTTACTTCTTTGTGAAAATATTATTTTTGGACGAACTTCTATGAAGGAGAAGTTTGAAAAGGGTTATTTTTCAGATTTTTGGAATATTAATGTCGATAATAAATTAATTCATACTGAAGCAATAAATACAGGTTTATTTGAAAAAAAATATTTGAATAGTTTTTCGACATTAAATAATAATTCTGCAGTTGCGACAATTATAATTGTAGGAAATAAATTTTTGAATAACCTAAATAATCTATCTAAAACTTTAACTAACAATGTAAATACAACTTCAAATTATTCTAATTGGGATAATAAATTGATCGTAAGACTTTTATCTAAAGATAGTTATAATCTTAAATTTGCAATTGATAAAATTTTGTCTTATTTTTTTGAAGGTTCAAAGATACCAAAAGTATGGAATGTATAAATGAAACTTACTCCTAGAGAAAAAGATAAACTTTTAATAAGTCTTGCAGCAATTGTTGCTAAAAATAGACTGTCAAAAGGTATAAAATTAAATTATCCAGAAGCTATAGCTTTAATAACAGATTTTGTAGTCGAGGGAGCTAGAGAGGGCAAAAGTGTTGCAGAACTTATGGAGGCAGGAGCTCATGTTGTTAAAAAAAAGGATTGTATAGAAGGTATTCCAGACATGGTGAAGGAAGTTCAAGTAGAAGCTACTTTTCCTGATGGAACTAAATTAGTAACAGTGCACAAACCTATTAGATGATAATATTATGAAGCCAGGTGAAGTAGTTACAAAAGACGAGAATATAGAATTAAATAAAGACACCAAAGTTACTAAGATAAAAATTTCTAATTCTGGAGATAGACCTGTACAAGTTGGAAGCCATTATCATTTTTTTGAAACAAACGAGTATTTAGTTTTTGACAGGGAATTATCATATGGAAAAAGATTAAATATACCTTCAGGAACTGCTGTAAGATTTGAACCAGGTCAATCTAAAGATGTTGAGCTTATAGAAATTAATGGATCAAAAAAAATATATGGGTTCAATAAGAAAGTTATGGGTAATTTATAATGGCTAAAATTTCTAGAGCAGCTTATGCAGATATGTATGGGCCTACAACAGGAGACAAAGTAAGGCTCGCAGATACTGAATTAATTATTGAGGTTGAAAACGATCTAACAACTTATGGTGAAGAGGTAAAATTTGGTGGTGGAAAAGTAATAAGAGATGGGATGGGTCAATCTCAAATTAGTAGAAAAAAAGGAGCTGCAGATACAGTTATAACTAATGCTTTAATAGTTGATGTAAATGGAATTTATAAAGCTGATGTTGGTTTAAAGGATGGAAAAATATTTGAAATTGGTAAAGCTGGTAATCCAGATACTCAATCTAAAGTAAATATTATTATTGGTCCAGGAACAGAGATAATTGCAGGTGAAGGAAAAATTTTAACAGCAGGGGGTTTTGACAGTCATATTCATTATATATGTCCCCAACAAATTGATGATGCTTTACATTCAGGTATTACAACTATGTTAGGAGGAGGAACTGGACCGGCTCACGGTACACTTGCAACAACTTGTACACCTGGACCATGGCACATACAAAGAATGATTCAATCTGCTGATGGTTTTTCAATGAATTTAGCTTTTGCTGGTAAAGGAAATTCTTCTTTACCAGAAGGTCTTCAAGAACAAATTCTAGCAGGAGCTTCAGCTTTAAAATTACATGAGGATTGGGGAACCACTCCTGGAGCAATTGATAATTGTTTAAATATTGCTGACAAAAACGATGTACAAGTAATGATTCACACAGACACTTTAAATGAAAGTGGGTTTGTAGAAAATACTATCAAAGCAATTAATAAAAGAACTATTCATGCTTTTCATACAGAAGGTGCTGGCGGTGGACATGCACCAGATATAATTAAAGTTTGTGGAGAAGAGTATGTTATTCCTTCCTCAACAAATCCAACCAGACCATATACAGTTAATACAATAGAAGAACATTTAGATATGCTAATGGTGTGTCACCATCTCGATAAATCTATTCCAGAGGATGTTGCATTTGCTGAAAGTAGAATAAGAAGAGAAACAATAGCAGCAGAAGATATTCTTCATGATATGGGTGCTTTTTCAATTATTGCTTCAGATAGTCAGGCAATGGGTAGAGTTGGAGAAGTAATAATTAGAACATGGCAGACAGCACATAAAATGAAAGTCCAAAGAGGAAGTTTACCAGAGGAAAAAGGGGATAATGATAATTTTAGAGTTAAAAGATATTTAGCAAAATACACAATTAATCCTGCAATTGCTCATGGGATTTCAAAACATATTGGCAGTATTGAAAAAAATAAACGTGCAGATTTAGTTTTATGGGACCCAGCATTTTTTGGTGCCAAACCAGAGATGATATTAATAGGCGGAAGTATAGCTTGTGCTCAAATGGGAGACCCGAATGCATCAATTCCAACCCCTCAACCAGTATACACTAGACCAATGTTTTCATCATTTGGAACTTCTTTAGAAAAATCTTCAGTAATTTTTACAAGCAAACTAGCTATTGAAAAGAATTCATTAAAAGATGCAAATATTAGAAAAGACTTGTTACCTGTAGAAAACACAAGGGCCATTTCTAAAAAAGATATGATTTTAAATAATAAGTGTCCGAAAATTGAGGTTAATCCTGAGACTTACGAGGTAAAAGCTGATGGTGAAATAATTACCTGTGAACCTGCTAAAGAACTTCCTTTGGCACAAAGATATTTTATGTTTTAGCTTATGGATAATTGTTTTTTAATAGTAAATAAAATACCTAAAAATAAAGCAAAAGATCATATATCTTTATCTTATGATGAGAGATTTTTAAGAAGAAAAAAACTTGTTTCAGATAATGGTTTTGAATTTTTAGTCAATTTACCAGAGACAAAATCACTTTCAGAAAATCAAGCGTTTAGGCTTCAAAGTGGAAATTTGATTTTAATCAAAAACAAAAAAGAAAGTTTAATTGAAATAAAAGGTAAAAATTTAATGCAATTAATTTGGCATATTGGAAACAGGCATATGCCATGCCAAATTGAAAAAGATAGAATTTTTATTCAGTATGATGAAGTAATAAAAAAAATGATATTAAAATTAGGAGGAAAGGTTAAGAGAGTTTTAAGACCTTTTAAACCAGAGGGAGGAGCATATGGAATTGGTAGAACCCATAGCCATAGACACTAAAATAAAAGGTAAAAAAGATTTAAAAGAACCCTTACAAATTCTTCAAACTTGGTTTTCACCATCATTTCCTGTTGGAAGTTTTTCATATTCTCATGGTTTAGAGGCAATGATTAATGATAATTTTATTAAGTCAAAAGAAGATATTCTGGATTATTTAAAATGTATCTTAAAATACGGAACAGGTAAAAATGATATAATTTTAATGAAACATACTTATCAAGGAGAAGAGTTAAATGAACTGGCCTTATCTCTTTGTCCATCCAAAGAAAGAAAAATGGAGACTGTAGAAATGGGTAATGCTTTTAGAAAAGTGTTAGCTGATAGTTGGGATTTTAATATTAAAGAAAACACTGCTTATCCAATCGCAGTTGCTAAAGCAGCTAAACATTTTGATATACCGCTTAACTTAACAATAGTATTTTATCTACAATCCTTTGTATCAAATCTAATAAATGTTTGCATTAAACATATACCAATTGGTCAAAAAATTGGACAGGACTGTATAATTAAAACTTACGAATTAATAAGAGAAATAGAAAAAGAAAGTCAAAATTTAAATTTAGAAGACTTAGGTGGAATTTGTTTTAATAGTGATATCTACAGTATCAAGCATGAAAATTTGAAAACGCGAATTTATAAGACATGAAAAATATAAATGGACCATTAAAAGTTGGAATAGGCGGACCCGTTGGTGCAGGAAAGACAAGTTTGACTGCAGAACTCTGCAAGTTTTTATCAAAGAAAATTTCTATGGCTGTAATATCAAACGATATTTATACAAAAGAGGATGCAGAATTTTTAATGAAAGTCCAAGCTTTACCTCTTGAGAGAATTAAAGGAGTTGAAACAGGAGGATGTCCACATACAGCAATACGTGAAGATGCTTCAATTAATATGCTTGCTGTAGAAAATATGAAAAAAAAATTTCCTGATCTTGATTTGATTTTAATCGAATCTGGTGGAGATAATTTAGCAGCAACTTTTAGTCCTGAATTAGTTGATTTATCTATTTATGTTATTGATGTTGGTATGGGTGGAGATATCCCTAGAAAAGGTGGCCCTGCCATTCAAAAATCAGACTTGTTAATTATTAATAAGACAGATTTAGCTCCTCATGTAGAAGTTAATCTTGAAACCATGAAAGAAGATGTGAAAAAGGCTCGAAATGGTTTGCCTTATGTTTTTTGCCAGATGAAAAAACAAATTGGTGTTGAAGATGTTGCAAAATTTTTATATTCATCAGGAGGTCTATGACAAATTTATATATAACAAAGTGTTTTTATGAAAACAATATTAATTACTCTTTTTGTATTAGCATTTGCAAATAATGTTTATGCAAATAAAAAAGATATAACTAATATAAATTTCAAACCATCTGTTCACAAAGGAAAAATAGGAAAGGCTTACGAAATAGTTAAAGCAGAATCAGGAGAGCCTGTTATAGGTAAAAGAGCGTATAAATTTGTTGCAATTCCTTTTGATTGTGGAAACGATGGAGCTAAATATACCGATTGTGGTGACTTTAAAAGAAATAAAAATACCTTTACATCAAAAGGAGATAGAGTTCGCAGTGAGCTTGGAGGATGGGATAGTACTTTCAAGGGTGAACAATGGCTGACATTTAGTATTTATATTCCAAATAATTATAAAACTATTTCTCCAACCATAACTTCCTTCTATCAAATTTATGAAAAACCAAGCCTTGGGCCTGCATTAAAAATAGAGGATTATTATGGAGTTATGGTTGCTAATATTATGATTAGAGGAAAGTCAATTTCTTCAAAAAAACTTTTAGAAATTGAAAAAATGAGAGGCAAGTGGACTCATATCGTTATGAAAAATAATTACTCTAAAAATAAAGAAAAAGGTTTTTATAACATATGGGTGAATTCAGAATATAAAGCATCCTATAGCGGACAAACTAATGGTGGAGCTCCAAATGGCATGTATGTTAAAGCTGGAATTTATCAATCCTTTATAAGTAGATACCTTAAGGCAATTGGTATGAACCCCAATTGGCAAAAAGGTCAAGATGCTGGAGAATTTCCAACTCAAATTATTTTTATGGATAATATTTTTAAAGCTAAATCAAAAGAAAAATTAAAAAAAACAATAGCAAAAGTTTATAAAAATATGGAAATACCAAAAGCATTTGATTTAGATAATTTGAGAGTTGAAAGTATTTCTGATGAAAATAAAGGAAAATTTTTTGCTATCGTTCTATCAAAATCTAACCCTACAACTGAATTTAAAGCATTTGATGAAGACAAAGGTAAAGCAAAAGTAAAAGCTATGAAAAAGTGCTTTGAAAAACATGATGATTGTTCGATTAAATCATCAGGTGTAGTTAAATAAAAATTAAATTAAGCTCTAATCGTTGGTAAACAATAAAAATCAGCCGTATCAATTTTAGAAGAATACTGTCTTCTCATATTCCATTTTTTATGAACCCCAGCACTTGCAACACTTAAAGTTGATCTTCCATATCGATGGTTAGTATTATCAATGGATCTCATTAAACTATTTATCTTTTCATCTTTTTCAGAAGTAAATAAATTTGTTTTATCACTAGCATTAGATAACCCTGTTAGCATTACCCCTGCTTTTTGATAACGGTAACCATTTTTAAAAATGTTTTCCAATATTGAAACTGCTGTCTTAACTGTTTCGATACTATTATTTGTTGCTATAGGAAAATCAACTGTCTTCGCATTTGAATAGTAACCAAAGTTTCTTTGGAAAGGACTGGTTCTAACAAATACAGTAATTGCTTTTGCAACCAAAGACTCTGATCTAATTTTTTCAGATGCATTTAAACAATAATTTGCAACTGCTTCTTTTAACTCTTGGAATGTTTCAATCCTTTTTCCAAATGATCTTGAAACTACACAGCTCTTTCTTTTAGTAGTAGTTGTTTCTAAACCTATACAAGAAATTCCCCTAAGCTCCATTGCAGTCCTTGAACTTAGGACATTTGAAGATTTTTTAATCCAAGTATTAGATTTATTTTTAAGTTGTTTAGCATTGTAAATCCCATGTTTTTGATAAAACTTAGTTAGCTGTCTACCAACTCCCCAGACATCATTAATTTCAACCTTTTCTAAAATAGGATCTAAGTTTTCTATTCCAATTAAACTTGTCACCCCTGATTGTTTTTTCTTTGCAATATGATTTGCAACCTTGCTTAAAGTTTTTGTATTTGCAATTCCAATACTTGTTGGGATACCAGTCCATTGTAAAACTGTTTCTCTAATTTCTTTTCCAACTTTTTCTACTTCACTATCAGGAAAGTTTGACAAATCTAGAAATGCTTCATCAATTGAATAAACTTCTATTTCTGAATTAAATCTTTTAAGAGTTCTCATTACTCTTCTAGATAAATCTCCATATAAAGAATAATTAGATGAAAATACCTCAACTTTATTTTTAATAATAATATCTTTTGCTTTAAAGTAGGGCTCACCCATTTTAATACCTAAAGCTTTTGCTTCATTCGATCTTGAAATAATACAACCATCATTATTAGATAAAACAACAACAGGTTTTCTTCTTATTTTTGGATTAAACAATCTTTCACAAGAAACGTAAAAAGAATTACAATCAATTAATGCTATTTTTTTAGTACGTTGAATGGATGACATAAGTAACAACCCCCCAAATAAAAATATCTTGTTCTTCGTTAATTAAAATTCTGTCAGAAAACTCTTTAGATCCAGAAGTTAAAAATTTTTTATCTCGTTCTTGAACTAAAGTTTTAACCACAAGTTCGTCATGAACATTCGCAATCACTGTTGAAAAGTTTTTTGGTTTTAAACTTTTATCAACCACCAATAAGTCACCATCATTAATCCCAACATCGACCATGGATTTACCTTGAACTCTGATGATGAAAGTTGCTGGAACATTTTTTATTAAATGCATGTTCAGATCAATATCTTCTTCGATATAATCAGTAGCAGGGGAAGGAAAACCAGCACCTGCTTTATGTAGATAATAAGGGATTGTTAGTTTCATGTTCTTGTTTTGTTCTAATTTATAGACTATTTATACAATACACTCAAGAGGTTGTATTTTGAGTCCGTAATTGAATCAAAAGTGAATCAAAACGTGAACATCGAAAACAACATTTGGTGGACATGTGGATAACTTTTACAATAAGTAGTCTTAAAGTGATTTAAAAAGGAAAATTATGATTTGTATTTAAGCCAATATTCCAGAAGAGTTAAACAAAATAGATGATGAATTAAAAGCAGTTTACCATAGCAAAGACACTGTTTGTTTTTTCATATTAAAAACAAGAGAATTAAGAAATAAGTTTATATAAGAAACCAAGGGAATGAACAAAAGTGAAAGAGAAAAAGTTTATGAGGTATATAATAAATAAATCATGAATATTTTAGATTTTGTGATGGTTGGTTCTGATGATCATGAAAAATCAGGTGATTTTTATGATGCTGTATTTGAACCTTTGAAATTAAAAAGAGTTTTGAAAACACAAAAATATCTTGGTTACGCTCATTCAAGTGATCCAGAGAAAGTCCAATTTTACGTAACACATCCAGTTAATGGAAAAGATGCAACGTTTGGCAATGGAACCCAAATAACTTTATTAGCAGATAACAAAGAAGCTGTTAAAAAATTTTATGAAATTGCAATTTCCAAAGGAGCAACAGATGAGGGAGCTCCAGGAGTTAGAAAAGATGGAAATTATTATGGATATATTCGTGATTTAGATGGAAATAAGATTGCAGCTAAAAGTATTTTAAAATAAAAAAGGAGATATATGAAATTAAATTGTCATTGTGGAGCCGTTGAAGTGGAAATTAATGCTACAGTTAATGAATTAGCAAAAATTGTAAGATGCAATTGTTCAATATGTAAAAGAAAAAATGCAACAATGGGAATAGTTAAAAACGAAGATTTTAAAGTTACTAAAGGACAAGATAAATTAAAACTTTATCAGTACCATACTAAAGTTGCTAACCATTACTTTTGTACTGAATGTGGAATTTACACTCATCACAATCCAAGAAGTGCACCTACTATGACTGGTTTTAATATGGGATGTGTAGATGAAGTTAAAGTAGAAGATTTAAAAGAAGTAGCAAACTTCGATGGTTTAAACCATCCGATGGATCAAGAAAAATAAAAGTCTAATGAAATTATCTGAAGAGTGTTTTAAGAAAGTTAAAAAAGATTGTTTTAAATTTATTAAATCACAAGAAACTTCAACTGAAAAGTTTGGTAACAAACAGGGGATGATCAAAAACTATTTAATCCCAATATGTTTTTGGATTGCAAAAAAAGCAGATAACAAAAAACCTTACTTTGTTGGATTAGCTGGAGGTCAAGGAACAGGCAAAACAACAATTAGTTCAATAATAAAAATAATATTAGAAAAGTATTTTAAATTAAAAGTATTCAAGATTTCTATTGATGATTTTTATAAAACTAGAAAAGAAAGAATTGCTTTATCAAAAAAAGTCCATCCTATGCTTTTAACTAGAGGTGTCCCAGGTACTCATGATATTAACATGATGTTACATTTCTTTAAAAAATCAAAAAGTAAAAAATTCAAAAAATTAAAATTACCAAATTTTAATAAGGCAATTGATGACAGATTTCCAAAAAAAAAATGGAACACAATTAATAAAAGACCAGATGTTATTATTTTTGAAGGTTGGTGTGTGGGAGCAAGAGCAGAAACAAACAAGACATTAAAAAAATCAATTAATTCTATGGAAAAAGCTAATGACCAAAAATTAGTTTGGAGAAAATATGTTAATGAACAATTAAAAAATAAATACAAAAAGCTATATTCACAGTTAAATTGTATGATTTACTTAAAAGCAAAAAACTTTAGTTTATTGCAAAAGTGGAGATTAAAGCAGGAACATAAACTATGGTTAAAAACAAAGAAGAAAGGCGGTCATAAAATAATGAGCAAAGGGGATGTGATTAATTTTATGCAAACTTATCAAAGAATTACTCAAAATATGTTTAAAGATATGCCTAAATTTGCTTCTATAATTTTAAAATTAAACAGTAACCACCAAATTAAAACTGCTGTATATAAATCAAAATGAAAAAAATATTTATCATAGTAATTACATCATTATTATATTTCAGTAATGCTTTAGCAGTTACGCTTCTAGATGCATTAAATTTAACTTATCAAAATAATATTCAATTAAATGCTGAAAGGGAAAATATAAAAGTTTCCGAGGAGGATATTAAAATTTCTGAAGCTGATTACAAACCGTCTGTTACACTAAGTAGTTCTAAAAGTTTTGAAAATACCAACACGTTAAAAAATCAAAATGGTGGCACAGCTTCAAAAAATGATGTTGATCCATTTACAACATCTTTGAAGATAGAACAAACAATACTAGATTATGGCAGAGATCTTACGCTTGAAAAAAATAAAGTTTCATTGACTTTAGCTAAAGCACAATTAATTAAAAAAGAACAAGAAGTATTGCATGATGCTATAAATGCATTTACAAATTTAATTTTATCGAGAGAAAAACTTAATATTAATTCAAAAAATTTAAATCTTCTAATTAGACAGGTTGAAAACGATAAAATTAGAAGAGATAGAGGGCAAATTACAAATACAGATTTGGCACAGTCAGAATCCTCTCTTGCTGGCGCACAGGCACAATTTGCAAAGTCAAAAAGTGATTTATTAATTAGCAAACTTAATTATGAAAATATTATAGGAAAAATAAATGATCCTAATAATTTAAAGAAAAGTTCAAGTGCAATTGTTAATATTCCAAAAACTTTAAGTGAAGCAATAAATTTATCAAAACAGAATAATCCAGATATACTGATTGCAAAACTTGATTTAGAAAAGTCTGAAAAAGATATAGCAATTTCAGAATCGGATTTAAAACCAACTGCTTCAGTATCATTAGAGAAATCGTACACTGACGATCTTAGCTCGACTGTTGCAGAAAGAGATAAAGATATATTAAAAGCAACAATTAGTTGGCCTTTTTATTCTGGTGGAAAAAAGAAATATAAAATTAGCAAAAATACAAATTTAACCAATAGAAAGAGATTATTATTAGATCATGCTGTTAAAAATAATGAAACTAACGTTGCAAGTGCGTGGGCAAGCTTAGAGTCATCTAAAAGTTTTTTAAATTCTGTGAATGTTCAATTAAAATCAGCAGAAATTGCCAACGAGGGAATTAAAGCAGAGTATGAAAGAGGATCGAGAACAACTTTAGACGTTATTCAATCAAATTCACTCTTACTTTCTGCACAACTTTCTTTAGTAAATTCTGAGAGAGATTATTTAATGGCTCAATATAACTTGCTTAAATCAGTAGGCCTACTTAATAGTCTATATCTAAAACTTAAGTAAATATTTGATTTTTTTGGTCTAAAAATAATTATATTGCCAATGAGAACAAAATGTGTACATTTATATTCATGATTCGAGTGATAAAAAATTTAAAAAAAGAGGCAAAAAATGACGAAAAATAACCTAAAAGTAATTAAATCTACTAAAGATCAAGAAATGGATGTTAAAGAAAAGAACAAAGCGTTAGACGCTGCAATAGCTCAAATTACAGATAATTTTGGAAAAGGCTCTGTAATGAAGCTTGGTGAAAAGAGAGCCATGGATATAGAGTCTGTTTCAACAGGTTCTTTAAGTCTTGATTTAGCTTTAGGTATAGGTGGATTACCAAAAGGAAGAATTATTGAAGTTTATGGACCAGAGTCATCAGGAAAAACAACATTAGCATTACAAGTTGTTGCTGAAGCTCAAAAAGCTGGAGGCATTTGTGCATTCGTTGATGCTGAGCATGCATTAGATCCAGTTTATGCAAAAAAGTTAGGCGTAAATACGGAAGAACTTTTAATTTCACAACCAGATACTGGTGAACAAGCTTTAGAAATCGCTGATACACTAGTAAAATCAGGCTCTATTTCAGTAATCGTTATTGACTCCGTTGCAGCTTTAACCCCGAAAGCTGAAATCGAAGGTGAGATGGGAGATCACCATGTTGGTCTTCAATCAAGATTAATGAGTCAGGCGTTAAGAAAATTAACTGGTTCAATTTCAAACACAAACACAATGATGATTTTCATTAACCAAATCAGAATGAAGATTGGAGTTATGTTTGGAAGTCCTGAAACAACATCAGGTGGTAATGCACTAAAGTTTTACTCTTCTGTGAGAATGGATATTAGAAGAATTGGTGCGATCAAAGATAAAGATGAAATAATTGGTAACTCTACTAGAGTGAAAGTAGTTAAGAATAAAGTAGCACCACCATTTAAAGTTGTTGAATTTGACTTGATGTATGGAAGAGGAATTAGCAAAATGGGCGAACTAGTCGATCTTGGTTCAAAAGCAGATATAATTGAAAAATCAGGTGCATGGTATGCTTATAAGGGTGAGAAGATTGGTCAAGGCAGAGAAAATGCTAAGACTTATTTAGCTCAAAATCCTAAAGTTGCTGCAGAAATTGAAATGGCAATTAGAGAAAAAGCAGGTGTAATTTCGAAGAAAATAGAAGGAAATCCAATCGATCCTGAAAAATTAGAGAAAGAAAAGAAAGTAGCTGAAAAAGAAGAAGCTGAAAAAGCAGAAGCTACTCCTCCATCTAAAAAGAATTAATAGATCATCTTTATTAATATAAAAGGCGCTTAATTTAAGCGCCTTTTTTCCCTTCGATATCTAGACATAGAATAAAAAAGCTGTATTTTAAAAATATGGCAGACAAAACACTCAATGAAATAAGAAATACTTTTTTAAAATATTTTGAAAAGAACGATCATAAGATTGTGGAGTCTAGTAATTTGGTTCCCAATAACGACCCTACATTGATGTTTGCTAATTCTGGAATGGTTCAGTTTAAAAATGTATTTACTGGATTAGAAAAAAGAGATTATGTAAGAGCTACCACTTCACAAAAATGTGTAAGGGCAGGCGGTAAGCATAACGATTTAGAAAATGTTGGTTACACACCAAGGCACCACACCTTCTTTGAGATGTTAGGAAATTTTTCTTTTGGTGATTATTTTAAAGAGCAAGCAATTCATTATGCTTGGGATTTAATAACCAAAGATTTTGGAATAGATAAAAACAGGCTTTACGTAACAGTATTTCACGAGGATGATGAAGCCTTCAATTTTTGGAAGAAAATAGCGGGTTTTAGCAATGACAGGATTATAAGGATAGCAACTTCTGATAATTTTTGGTCAATGGGTGAGACAGGTCCATGCGGCCCTTGCTCAGAAATTTTTTTTGACCACGGAGATCATTTACCAGGAGGTTTACCTGGAACTAAAGATGAGGATGGAGATAGATTTATAGAAATTTGGAACTTGGTCTTTATGCAGTTTGAGCAAGTTACACAAGATAAAAGAATTAATCTTCCAAAACCTTCTGTTGATACTGGAATGGGACTAGAAAGAATTGCAGCTTTATTACAAGGTTCACATGATAACTATGAAACAGATCATTTTAAAAAAATAATTGGTTCTGCATCTGAAATTACAAAAGTTAAGTCAGATAAATCTAATCTTGCAAGTTTTAGAGTAATAGCTGATCACTTAAGAGCAAGTTCGTTTTTAATAGCTGAGGGGGTTTTGCCTTCGAATGAAGGAAGAGGATATGTTCTTCGAAGAATTATGAGAAGAGGAATGAGACATTCTCATTTATTAGGATCTAAGGAACCAGTTTTTTATAATTTGTTCGACACTCTGAAAAATGAAATGTCTGAAAATTATCCAGAATTAGTTAGAGCAGAGTCTTTAATAAAAGAAACTTTAAAAATGGAAGAAGAAAAATTCTTAGTTCTATTAGATAGAGGAATTAAAATTTTAAATGATGAAATATCTAAAATAGATAAAGTATTACCAGGTGAGGTAGCTTTTAAATTATACGATACTTATGGTTTCCCATTAGATCTTACTGAAGATATTTTAAGAAATAAATCTATGTCAATTGATACTAAAAAGTTTCAATCTTTGATGAAAGAAAGCAGAGAGCTTGCTAAAAAAAATTGGAAAGGTTCTGGTGATGCAGCAGTTGAAGATATTTGGTTTGGAATAAAAGATAAAGTTGAGCCAACTGAATTTTTAGGATACGAAACTAATCATGCAGAAGGTGTCGTGTTATCTCTTTTAAAAGACAACAAAGAGGTAGATCAGTTAAAAGAAAATGATGAAGGAATGATTATAGTAAATCAAACTCCTTTCTATGGCGAGTCAGGTGGACAAGTTGGTGATACTGGCGAAATAGTCTCGAATGATTTCAAATTTGAAGTAACAGATGTTCAAAAAAAATTAGGTGATTTATTTGTTCATTATGGAAAGGTAAAGAGTGGATCTATAAAACTACAGGAAAGTGTAGAGCTAAAAATCGATGAAGAAAGAAGAGATAATACTCGTGCTTATCACTCAGCAACCCATCTGCTACATGAATCATTACGAAGAGTTCTAGGTACTCATGTAACTCAAAAAGGATCTTTAGTAGAGCCAAGCAGATTAAGGTTTGATTTTAGCCATATGAAGCCAATTTTAAATGAGGAAATTTATAAAATAGAAGAGTTTGTAAACAAAATGGTCTCTAAAAAATCTGATGTAAAAACTAGGTTAATGACACCTGATGAAGCAGTTGAAAATGGTGCTTTAGCATTATTTGGCGAAAAATATGGAGATGAAGTAAGAGTCCTTTCAATGGGAGACGAGGATGGAAAGTATTTTTCAACAGAACTATGTGGTGGAACACATGTCAAAAACACTGGTGATATTGGTAAATTTAAGATTGTCAGTCAGTCTTCAATTGCTGCAGGGGTTAGAAGAATTGAGGCATTAAGGGATAAACAGTTAGAGGAATATTTAAAAAATAAAGAGAAATTATCAAACCTATCTGCAGAAAAAGACGAGGAAACAATTAAAGATTTAAGTCAGCAAATTATAAAACTTGGTGGAAAGCCAAATTTAGAAGAAGCTAATCAAAAAACATTAATTAAAAATTTAACTAAACAATTAGAAACTATATCAGTAAATGCAATTTTAGAAGATAAATCAAAAAACATTATTAAAGACGAAGAAATTAATGGAGTTAAGTTAAGACTTCAAAAAATAGATGGTTTGCCTCCAAAAGAATTAAGAAAACTTGTAGACAAAGGTAAAAAAGATTTAGGTGAAGGTATTGTGGTAGTATTTGCAAATAAGGATGACAAGGTTGGATTAGCTGTTGGAGTAACAGATAATTTAACAAGCAAGTTTGATGCAGTTCAATTTGTTAAAGTTGGCTCTGAAATAATTGGTGGTAAAGGAGGTGGAGGAAGAAAAGATTTTGCTCAAGCTGGTGGGCAGGATCAATCAAAAATTGAAGCAGCTTTTGAAAAGCTCAAGAGTTTAGTTTAATTTCTTTTTTAAGTTACCATCAATTTCATCTAAAAACTGATTCGTAGTCAAATACTTACTGTCAGGACCAATAAGAATTGCCAAATCTTTTGTCATTGATCCACTTTCCACACTATCAATACAAACTTTTTCTAAAGTCTGTGCAAATTTAATTAGCTCCTCATTACTATCTAATTTACCTCTATGGGCTAATCCTCTTGTCCAAGCAAAAATAGATGCTATTGGGTTTGTTGAGGTTTCTTTTCCTTGTTGATGCATCCTATAATGCCTTGTTACTGTACCGTGCGCAGCTTCTGCCTCCATTATTTTTCCATCTGGAGTTAACAATGTGCTTGTCATTAATCCTAAAGATCCGTACCCTTGTGCCATAGTATCTGATTGAACATCTCCATCATAATTTTTACAAGCCCAAATATATTTTCCATTCCATTTCAATGCACAAGCAACCATATCATCAATTAATCTATGTTCGTAAGTCAAATTATTTTTTTTAAAATCTTGTTTATATTCTTTGTCAAAAATTTCTTGGAAAATATCTTTAAATCTTCCATCGTATTGTTTTAGAATTGTATTTTTGGTTGACATATAAACAGGCCATTTTTTAATTAACCCATAACTAAAACAAGATCTTGCAAAGTCTTTAATAGACTTATCTAAATTGTACATTGATAAAGCTACACCTGGACCTGTAAAATTAAATACTTCATATTTAATTTCATCTTTTCCATCTTCTGATGTCCATTTGACTTCCATTTTTCCTTTTCCAGGAACTTTAAAGTCTGTTGCTCTATATTGATCACCAAATGCATGTCTTCCAATAATCACTGGATCAGTCCAAGAGGGAACAAGTTTTGGAATATTTTTACAAATAATTGGTTCTCTAAATACTGTTCCTCCAATTATATTTCTTATAGTTCCGTTTGGAGATCTCCACATTTTTTTTAAATCAAATTCTTCTACTCTTGCTTCATCAGGTGTAATCGTTGCACATTTAATTCCAACACCAATCTTTTTGATCGCATTCGCAGAGTCTATTGTGATTTGATCGTCTGTATTATCTCTGCTTTTCATGCCTAAATCGTAATATTCGATACCAAGATCTAAATATGGAAGGATTAATTTATTTTTGATGAACTCCCATATAATACGAGTCATTTCATCGCCATCCAGCTCGACAACTGGGTTTTTTACCTTGATTTTGCTCATTAAATAAAAATTATCTTAATAATTGAATTTGATAGTTTTATATACATATTAATCGAAAATTAGCAAATAGAAGAATATGTTTAGTAAGATATTTCCAAAGATTCACACAGAAGGATACAAGTTTATAGTAATAGCTGTATTCATAACTTTCATTTTTTTAATTATTAATAATTTTTTAGGATTAATAGGAATTTTACTAAGTGTCTGGGTTTATTATTTTTTTAGAGATCCAGAGAGAACAATAATAGGAGATGATAATTACCTTGTCAGTCCAGCTGATGGAGAAGTGATTAAAGTTGAAGAGGTGGATGGTCCAAGAGAGCTTGGATTAGAAAATAAAAAATTTAAAAAAATAAGTATTTTTATGAATGTCTTTGATTGTCATGTAAACCGAACACCGTGCTCAGGTATTGTTGAAGATATTTTATATAAACCAGGTAAATTTTTAAATGCATCTTTAGATAAAGCAAGTGAGGACAATGAGAGAAATTATTATAAAATTAAAGATAAGCATGGGAATGATATTGTAATTGTTCAAATTGCAGGATTAGTTGCAAGAAGAATTGTTTGTGAAACAAATAAAAATCAGGAATTAAATCAAGGTGATAGAATTGGGATGATTAGATTTGGTAGTAGAGCAGACGTTTATTATGAAAATTATGAGCCACTAGTTAAAGTTGGTCAAACAGCAATTTCAGGAGAAACACTGCTGGCTAAAAATTAATTTATGGAACAGCCAAAAAACAATTTAAAAATTGTTACAGATAAAAAAACTAACGCAAGGGTAATTTTACCTAACATGCTAACTCTTATTGGCGTTTGTATAGGTTTATCATCAATCAGATTTGCATTGGATGGAAAATTTGAATTTGCAATTATAGCAATTATGTTTGCCGCTCTTATTGATGGGTTAGATGGAAGAATAGCAAGATTAATTAAAGGGACATCAAAAGTTGGCAAAGAATTAGATTCTCTTACAGATATGATAAGTTTTGGAGTAGCCCCAGCATTTATTATGTATTTCTGGAAACTAAATACATTAGGAAGATTTGGATGGTTGTTATGTTTAATATATGTAATTTGTGTTGCATTACGTTTAGCTCGTTTCAATGTAAATACAGGTCAAGTATCTTCCTGGAGAGATAATTTTTTTGAAGGAGTTCCATCTCCAGCGGGTGGTATCTTAGTTTTAACACCGTTAATTTTAAGTCTTACAAGCTTTGATTTTATAATTCTAAATTATGATATTGTTGTTCCAGTTTTTTTTATTGTAACATCTCTCTTGCTTATCAGTAAATTTCCAAGTTATTCATTTAAAAAAATTGTAATTCAAAGAAAAGCAACCATTTTTTTATTATTTGGAATAGTTTTATTTTTTGGATTACTTCTAATATATCCATTTAATGTTATATCTATTAGTGCAATTATATATTTAGGTATGCTTCCAATTAGTTTTTATCACTATCAAAAGTTGAAAAAACAAAATGAGGATCAAAACTTAAAAGATTATGAAGACGATCTTGAAGATATTCTATAATGAAAGAAAATGTCATTATAACTTTAGCAGACTCTAATTATTATGAGTTATTAGATGAATTGGTTAACTCTATTAAACGCTTTAAAGAAAGTGAAAATATTGCAATCTGTATTTTAGATGCAGGTTTATCAGATGAACAAAAAAAACAGCTTTCACAAAAGGTTGATGAAATAAAATCAGCTGAGTGGGACATAGAAGTACCAGATTTTAAAGTTAAAGGAAAAGAGTGGCTCAAAAGCCAAGTTTCAAGAGCCTTTTTACCAAAATACTTTCCTGGTTATAAGAAATACTTATGGATAGATGCAGATGCATGGGTCAATTCATGGAGTGCAATTGAGCTATACTTAAAGGGATGTGAAAATAATAAACTATCTATTGCAACTTCTGCAGATAGAGCTTACGGGAGAGTACTAAGAGCCGAATGGGTCTTGGGAAGTTTTGCTAGAGTTAAGTCGCAGAATTATAAACATGCAAAGTCATCAGGTTTCTCAGAAAAAATAGCGAGAGAAGTTGCTTTAAAACCTCATCTAAATATAGGAGTATTTGCATTAGAAGCAAATGCATCTCACTGGGAAGTTTGGCAAAAAAATTTAAGAGCAGCATTAAAATCTGGGAAAATTTGGGGCTCAGAACAAATAGCAATGAATATTACAATTTATCATGACGGATTAAATGTTGAGATATTACCAGCTTATTGTAATTGGACATTAATAGAGGCATTAAAATTTGACAAAGAAAAAAATACATTAGTTGAACCTTATCTTCCAAATCATCAAATAGGCATCGTACATTTTGCAGGAAAAAATAACGATCTCATAAGAAATGATAAAAATTTTATTTCAAAATTAAGAGCTACCGATGGTAGTTTAATAGAAATGAAACTTAGGTTTAAAAATTAATTGAAAAAAAATAAAATTTCAAAAAACTGGGTAAATAAACAAAGAAGAGACATTTATGTTAGACAATCTAAGGTAGATGGTTACAGAGCTAGATCAGCTTACAAATTAATTGAAATTGATGAGAAATTTAAAATTTTTAAAGGTGGATTATCAGTAATTGATATTGGTGCAGCCCCAGGAAGCTGGTCACAATATGCTATTAAAGCAGCTAAAAGTGGAAAATTAATATCGATAGACTTAAAAAAAATGGAGTCGATAGGTAATAGTATTCAAATCCAAGGAGATTTTACTGAAGAAAAAACTCAAGAAGAAATTAAAAAAAATATAAACGGTAAAGTTGATATCGTAATGTCTGATATGGCCGTAGATACAACTGGTATTAAAAATATAGACTCAATTCAAACCGGAGAACTATGTAAAGAGGCAATGTTTTTTGCAAAAGATTTAATGAAAGAAAATGGATATTTTATTTCAAAAATTTTTATGGGAGGAACATTTAACGAAATCGTCGCAGAGGGAAAAAAATATTTTAAAGAAGTTAAGGTTTTTAAACCAAAATCTAGCAGAAAAGATTCAAAAGAAAGTTTTATAATTTGTAGAAAAATTCAATAGAGACTTTTATTTTTAAAGGAATCGTATATAAAAGATTATGGTTCCCATAAAAGAAGCACTTACCTTTGATGATGTTACATTAGCTCCAAAGTATTCTGAAATATTACCATGTGATACAGATACTAGTGTATCTCTAACAAAGCATTTGAAACTTAAAATTCCACTTTTATCATCTGCGATGGATACTGTCACAGAGAGTAGAATGGCAATAGCTATAGCTAAAGTTGGTGGTATTGGAGTGATTCACAGAAACCTTGATATAAAAAAACAATTATCAGAGATAAAAAAAGTAAAAAAACAAAAACTAATTATTGGAGCAGCTGTAGGTGCAGCACCAAATGAATTTGTCAGAGCTAAAGAAATAGTTAAAGAAGGTGTAGATTTAATCGTAGTAGACACAGCACATGGCCATACAAAGAAAGTTGCCGAAATAATTAAATATATTAAAAAAATAAAAACTAACAAAATTGCTTTGTGTGCAGGAAATATTGCAACACCAGAAGCTGCAAAATTCCTAATAAAGTTAGGAGTAGATATAATTAAAATTGGCATAGGGCCAGGTTCTATCTGTACAACAAGACTGGTTGCAGGAATAGGAGTTCCTCAATTGAGTGCAATTTTAGCTGTCAGAAGTGGTTTAAAAAATAAAAATGTTAAAATAATTTCAGATGGTGGAATAAAATATTCTGGTGATTTAGCAAAAGCTTTTTCTGCCGGAGCTGATGCTGTAATGATAGGTTCGTTATTTGCAGGTACAAACGAAACCCCAGGTAAATTGATTAAAAAAAATGGACAGCTTTTTAAAAGTTTTAGAGGCATGGGGTCAGTTGGAGCTATGAATAAAGGGTCAGCTGATAGATACTTTCAAAAAAAACAAAAAGATTCTTCAAAATATGTACCTGAGGGTGTTGAAGGTTTTGTAAAATATAAAGGAGATGTTGGCAGTGTTATTTATAAATTAATTGGTGGATTGAAATCTTCCATGGGTTATCTTGGTTCAAAAACAATCATTAAATTAAGACATAAACCACAATTTTTGAAAATTACAAAAGCTGGATTTTATGAAAGTATGGTTCATAATGTAGATGTGGTAAAAAACGATAGTAAATATTAATGAGCAAATTTTTCAAATTAATTGGATTAATACTTTTAACAGCTTCTTTTAACAGCACGTCCTTAAGTAAAGAAAATTTTTTTAATGAAGCTCTAGAATTGTTTAAAAAAGAAAAATATGAAGATGCACGTTTTCTATTTGAGAGAAATATTGTTTTTAATCCAAAAGATGCAAACTCATATTTATATTTAGCAAAAATTTATAACCAAGAAGAAAATCAAAGAAAAGAAGAATACAATTTAGAAACAACACTTTTAATTGAACCTGGCAATGAAGAAGCTTTATTAATGTTAATGAAAATTGCTTTAGAAAAATCTAATTATGAGAAAGTTAAAGATCTTTCAGATAAGTTTGTAAAAGTTTGTAAAAATTTATGTGATGAAAACAAAGATATTCAAGAGTCATTAAAAAATATAGAACCTGAAAATAATGAGTCTTGATCAAAATCTTAACAAAATCCTAATAATAGATTTTGGTTCTCAATTTACTCAATTAATTGCAAGAAGAGTAAGAGAATTAGGTGTATTTTCTGAAATAGTTAGTCACAAAAAAATAAAACTAATAGACATAAATCACAGTATTAAAGGAATAGTATTGTCTGGTGGTCCATTAAATGTTTATCAAATAAATAAATATTCATTTGATAAAAAAATTTTACAAGTTGATGTACCAGTTCTTGGAATATGTTTTGGGCATCAAATTTTATCAAAACTTAGTGGTGGAAGAGTAAAACAATCAAAACATCGAGAATTTGGTGTAGCTAATGTTTATAAAAAGAATAACAGTCTTTTAACAACTAATTTTTTTGGAAACAAAAAATTTAAACAAGTTTGGATGAGTCATGCTGATCAAGTTTCAAAACTGCCTAAGAATTTTAAAGTTGTTGCATCAAGCACTAATTCAAAGTTTGCAATTGTTGAAAATAAAATAAAAAAATATTATGGGGTACAATTCCACCCAGAGGTAACTCATACAGAGAACGGTAAAAAATTAATAAGTAATTTTATATTTTTGATTTGTAAAATTAAAAGGAATTGGTCCTCTAAGGATCAAAAAAATCAGCTAATTAATGATGTTAGAAAACAAGTTGGAAATAATAAAGTTATTTGTGCATTATCAGGAGGTGTGGATAGTAGTGTAGTCGCTCAATTACTGAATAAAGCTATTGGAAAAAAACTTTATTGTATTTTTGTAAACACTGGCCTTTTAAGAAAAAATGAGGAAATACAAGTAGTTCAGACATTTAAGAAGCGCTTAAAAATAAATTTAATTTATGTAAATGCTGAAAAGGAATTTTTAAAAAAGTTAAAAAATGTTTCTGATCCTGAGAAAAAAAGAAAAATAATTGGTAATTTATTTATTAAAATTTTTGAGCGATATGCCAAGAAAATTAAAAATGTTAAATTTTTAGCTCAAGGCACTTTATATCCAGATTTAATTGAGAGCAAATCTGTTACTGGAAGCCAAACCTCAAAAATAAAATCTCATCATAATGTTGGTGGGTTGCCAAAAAAAATGAATTTAAAATTAGTAGAACCACTAAAATTCTTATTTAAGGACGAGGTACGAAAATTAGGATTAGAATTAAATTTAAGTAAAGAAATTATTTCAAGACATCCTTTTCCCGGACCAGGTTTAGCTATTCGAATTCCAGGTATAATAACTAATGAAAAAATCAAAATTTTAAAAGAAGCTGATTATTATTTTATACAAAATTTAAAAAACAATGGTCTTTATCATAAGATTTGGCAAGCTTATGCAGCTTTGCTACCTGTAAAAACAGTCGGAGTAATGGGTGATAATCGTACTTATGAATATCTTTGCTTATTAAGAGCAATTACCTCTGAAGATGGAATGACAGCAGATTATTATGAATTTAAAAAGTCATTTATGCAATCTATATCAAATAAAATAGTGAATAGTATTAGAGGTATCAATAGAGTTGTATATGATGTTACATCAAAACCACCAAGCACTATTGAATTAGAGTAATTTTTAACTATAAATATTGATATGAAATATTTACATACCATGATTAGAATTAGTGATGTTGATGCATCTCTAAGGTTTTTTTGTGAAGGTCTTGGACTTAAAGAAACAAGAAGAAAAGATAGTGAAAAAGGAAGATACACTTTAATTTTTCTTGCCCCACCAAATGACAAAAATGCAGAGATTGAATTAACATATAATTGGGATGGTGATGATCTAGGTGAGGGATCAAGAAATTTTGGTCATCTAGCTTATAGAGTAGATAATGTTTATGATACATGTCAAAAACTTATGGACATGGGTTATACTATCAATAGACCGCCAAGAGACGGTCATATGGCATTTGTTAGATCACCAGATAAAATTTCAATAGAATTACTTCAAGATGGATATTTAGATCCTCAAGAACCCTGGTCTTCAATGGAAAATACTGGCATTTGGTAATTTGTACCAATGTGAATGAGCAAAATTAAAAAAATAATTTCTAAAAAAAACAAGACTAAAATAGTTAGTCTTACTGCATATTCAAAAAACGTTGCATCTATTTTAGATAATTATTGCGATATCATACTCGTTGGAGACTCTCTCGGATCTGTTTTGTATAATTATAAATCTACGAGAGAAGTAAATTTGAATACTATGATTGAACATTCTAAAAGTGTCAGAATGGGAATAAAAAAAAGTTTAATGATTGTTGACATGCCGCATAACACCTATCGAAATCCCAAAGAAGCTTTAAAAAATGCAAAACAAATAATGAAAAAAACTAAATGCGATGGAGTAAAATTAGAGGGTGGAAAAAAAATTTATGAAACAGTCAAAACTTTAGTTAAAAATAAAATTCCAGTTATGGGTCATTTAGGATTACTTCCTCAATCAGATAAAACTTTCAAATTTAAGGGTAAAAATGAACTAGAGAGAAATAATATTATTAGGGACGCACAATTATTAGAAAAAGCAGGAGTGTTTTCAATTGTTTTAGAATGTGTGGAAACTTCTCTGGCAAAGCTTGTGACTAAAAGTTTAAATATTCTAACTATTGGTATTGGATCTTCTAAATATTGTGATGGTCAAATATTAGTTTTTGATGATTTAATTGGATTAAATCCAATGAATTATAGATTTGTAAAAAAATACGCCAATATTAGAAATTATATTTCTAAATCTGTTTTAAATTATTCAAAAGAAGTTAGAAAAATCAAATTTCCAAATAAAAAAAATTCTTATTAATTAAAAGTATTTTTTAAATTCCTCATTAATATTTAATATTTCAAGATCAACCAATCCACCAATTACCAGTTGAAGACCAACAATTAAGATAAATACCAAACCAACATAAGCTATCCAAATATGTTTTTGTATATAATTAGCCATGTACGTGGCTAAAGCTCCAGTTAAAACAACCGACAACATAAGTCCAAATATCATAAATCCAAAATATCCTTTTGCAGCTGCAACTACGCCAATCACATTATCAAAACTAATCATGATATCTGCAAACAAAACTTTTCCAATACTGCTTATGTATGAAGGTTCTTTACCTTTTTTTGTAGTGGGTTTTACTTTTTTTATGTCTAATAAATCTTTCCTTAAATCATTTACAATCCAAATTAATAACAAACCACCTAAAATTTTTATAAAATAAAATTCAAATAAAAAAGTTGCAAATACAGCAAAAAATATTTTAAAAACAAAAGCTCCAATTACACCCCAAAGAATTATTTGTTTCCTATTTTTTGGAACAAAATTAGAAGCAATAGATCCAACAATCACAGCATTATCTGCTGTTAATATAATTGTTATAAAAATTATATTGGTTAAAATTATGAGTTCTTCAATCAAGATGGATTAATATTATTTCAATTTGTGAATTTTTCAATAAATACTATCTTTAAGCTGGTGATTTTAACACCAGCTAATTTTTATAGTTTGTATTTAAATTAATATTTGGATTTTTTAGTACCTTCAATAACTTCTTTTAACTGAGTATATTCTTTACAGTTACAGTTTTCTAATATTTTTAATCTTTCTTTTGCTAAATTTAATCTGTTTGTTGCAACATACAGTTCACCCAAATATTCATTTATACCAATATGATTAGGTTCAATTTCCAGACCTTGTAGATAATATTTTTCACCGTTTTCGTAATCACCAAGTTTTCGCGTAGTGAAACCTAAATAATTTAAAGTATCAGCTTTGTTAGGTTTTTCTGAGTTTGATTTTAAAAGTAGTTTTTGAGCTTTAGCATATCTTTTTTTTGCCTTTTCAAGTTTACCTTTTGACTCATATTTTTTTGCAAATTTAATTGACTCTACTGCTTTATCATAATTTGATTTTACTTTTGAAGAAGTGGAATCTGATCCTGCAGAAAAAGAACTTGTTGTAAACAATGTTAAAATCAAAATTACAAATATTTTTTTAATCATATAAATTTCTCCATTTTATTTAAAGGTTTTAATTGTAATCCATTTTCTAACAGGTTTTCTCTTATTGATTTTGCTGTAGATAACGAACTTTCGTTATCACCATGTATACACACAGAGTCAATTTCACAAGGTATCTGCTTTCCACTGTGACAATTAAGCGACTGATTTTTAACCATATTCAGCACATGTTTTTTAGCTTCTACCGGATCAGTAATAAGAGCATGTGGTTTTTTTCTAGAAACCAAATTGCCATCATCTTCATAATTCCTATCTGCAAAAATCTCACAAGCTATACGCATGTTTAGTTTTTTAGCTGCTTCTTCCATTTTAGATCCTGTAGGAACTAAATAAATTAAATCTTTACTGATCTCATTTACCGTTTTTGCTAAAGTAGTTGCTAAATCAATGTCTTCGCAAGCCATATTATTTAAAGCACCGTGTGGTTTAATATGAGTAACATTTTCTCCATGATCTTGAGCAATCTTTTGAAGAATTTCATATTGATCAATTATTAATTGCCTCACCTCGTTTGGTTGAAGATTCATTCTTTTTCTTCCAAAATTTTCTGGATCTTTAAATGATGGATGCGCTCCAATACTGACACCATTTTTTTTTGAAATTTGAACTACTTGTTTCATAGAATCATCGTCACCTGCATGGTAACCACATGCCACATTAGCCGAATTAACTATTTCAAGTAAATTTGGATCATTCTTATTTGAATGATGTTTTGATTTTTCCCCTAAATCACAATTTATATTAATTTCCATAGCTAATAATGTTGAGTATAACATGGCATGATAAAAAATATATCAAATCTTGGTGACGCAGCTGTATACTGTGATTTTGGTAATGAAGTAAATAAAACAATTAATTCAAAAGTAATAAAATATTTTAAGACTATTAAAAAAAATTATATTGAAGGGATCAATAATTTAACCCCTTCTTATAATAAATTAATTATTTCTTATGATTTAAAAAAAACAAATTTTAAAGAAGTTAAAAATTTTGTTGAAAATATTAATCCTGAAGACTCAATAGATATAAATTCTAAAAAATTAGAAATACCAGTTTGTTGTCATGAAAATTTCTCAATGGACATTAAAAGATTAGAAGAAATATTAAAATTAAGTAGAGAAAAAATTTTAGAGAAATTTTTAAATAAGGACTATTTTTGTTATATGACAGGTTTTATCGCTGGTATGCCTTTTCTTGGTGACTTAGATGAAAATATGCGAGCTCAACGTTTAGAAACTCCAAGAGTAAAAGTTCCAAAAGGATCTGTAGCAATTACTGAGCAATTTGCAAACATTTATACATTTGAAAGTCCAGGTGGGTGGAATATTTTAGGAAATACACCTTTAGATGTTTTTGATAGCTCAAAAGAAGATAAACCAAACGTAATTAACCCAGGAGATACAGTAATTTTCAAGGAAATTACCTTAGATCAGTATAAAAATTTTAATGAGTAATAATTATATAGATATAATCAGATCTGGAATTAATACTACTTTTCAAGATAAAGGTAGAGACCATCTTTATCATATTGGTATCCCTTTCAGCGGTGCTATGGATAACAGAAATTATCTTATAGCTAACAAACTTGTTGACAATAATTTAGATGCAGCGGTGATTGAATTTGCATACCAAGGTCCTCTTGTAAAATATTCAGGAGAAAAAATTAATATTGCTATTACTGGAGATGTAATTTTTTCAATAAAAAAAAAAGATACTGAAATTGATGGTCAGTGTTACCAAAGTTATCAAATTGAAAATGGAGATGAAATAAATATCATATCTACAAATAAATCAGTCTATGGTTATTTAGCACTAGGCGGACAGCTCGATTTAAAATTTCAATGGAATAGTTGCTCTATAAATACGAAAGCAAATATTGGATCTAATAATGGAAAAAAATTAGATGAAGGACAAAGAATTAATTTAAAAAAAATAAATTCAAATAAGAATATTAAAAAAACCAATTACATAAATACCAAAATAGAAAACATAAGGGTAATTAAAGGTACTAATTTTGATTACTTTTCAGAAGAAGGTAAGAAAATATTTTATGAGAAGGAATTCAAAGTATCGAAACTTTCAGACAGAATGGGAATGAGACTAGAGGGACCTAAAATTGATAATATTGTTAATACCAACATAAAATCAGAGGGTTTAATTAAAGGTGTAATCCAAGTACCTGCAGACGGAAATCCAATTATAATGCTTTCAGATCATGGTACTATTGGTGGTTATCCAAAAATTGGAGTTGTAGCTAGTGTCGATTATGACCGATTAGTACAGATGTCTCCTGGTTCAAAAATAAAATTTAAAGAGATTAATTTATCTGATGCAGAGACATTATTTAAATTATATGAAATGGAAACTCAAAATTTACTTTCACAAATTTAATGAATTTTTTATCAAAAATACCAGGACCTTTTTTAGTTTTTTTAGGAGCTTGTGCACTAAGTTTTGGAGGTTTGATTGTTAAGTCTTTCGATGGATCTACACTTTGGCAAATATTATTTTGGAGATCACTTTTTTTTATTGGAGTAATTACAATTTTTTTAATATTTACTTACAAAGGAAAAATTTTAAGTGCTCTTTATAAATCTGGAATTCCAGGTTTATTTGGAGGAATAATATTGTCTATTGGATTTGCTAGCTATGTATTTGCTATGTATGAAACAACAGTAGCTAACGCTAATTTTATAATACAAACTCAAACTTTGTTTTTAGCAATTTTTGGTTATGTGTTTTTAAAAGAAAAAATTTCAAAAATTACATTAAGCTGTATTATTACAGCTGTAGTTGGCATTATTTTAATGTTGGGAAGTTCACTTACACCAGGTCAAATGAATGGAAACTTAGTTGCATTTATTATGCCAATATCGTTTGCGATCCTAATTTTAATTGTTAGAAAATATCCTAAAGTTGACATGATACCTTTACAACTTGTTGCTGGAATTTTTGCGACACTAATAGGTTTGTTCATGTCACCAAGTATTATTGTTTCAACAAATGATATTTTTTTAGGTTTTATTGCAGGATTTTTTCAAGTTGGACTTGGATTTATACTTATAACTATTGGAGCAAGATCAACTCCTTCGGCATTTGTTGGAATAATTATGTTAACTGAAGCTGTCCTTGGACCTTTGTGGGCATGGATGTTTGTGAACGAAAACCCACCACTTACTGTGCTTTTTGGCGGAGCGGTAGTTATAACAGCAGTAGTTATACAGTTTTTGTCTCCATTACTTGTCAAAAAGGTAGCTAAATAAATTTCACATAAACATTTTAAATGTGTTATAAATTTATATACGGGAGAGACTACTTTTGTAGCGCCGAAGGAGCAACCACCCCGGAAACTCTCAGGCAAAAGGACCGTACATATTAACTCTGGAAAGAGAATTATTCTCGCCGAAGGAGCAAATCTCTCAGGCACCAAGACAGAGGGGGCAAAGAAGAGTTAATATGGAAATAAAAAAAACGTCACTAAATAAACTTCATCAAAGTAACAACGCTAAGTTTGTTGAATTCGCTGGCTATGAAATGCCTATTCAGTATAGCAAAGGTATTATTGAAGAACATAAATTCACAAGATCGAATTCTGGAATATTTGATGTATCTCATATGGGTCAATTATTTATATATGGTGATGGAAGTTTAACAGAAGAATTAGAGAAAATATTTCCATTAGATTTAAAAAATCTTAAACAAAATTGCTCTAAGTATAGTTTTTTAATGAATGAGGACGCGGGAATTTATGATGATTTAATCATTACTAAAATTGAGGAAGGATATTTAATTATACTTAATGCTGCATGCAAAGATAAAGATTTTGAGATTTTATCTAATTTACTAGGTTCGAAATTTAAAATGAATTTAGATAACAATAGATCTTTGATAGCAATTCAAGGACCCAAGTCTGTTGAAATTTTAAACTCCATTATAAATGGAGTTGATCAGCTAAATTTTATGACAGGAAATTGGTTCGATTCTAATAATCAAAAATTATTTGTAACAAGATCGGGTTATACAGGTGAAGATGGATTTGAAATTTCAATTTTTAACGAAGAAGCTGAAAAATTCGTTGAAAACTTAATAAAAAAGGGTGCACAACTTATAGGACTTGGGGCAAGAGATACCTTGAGATTAGAAGCTGGATTATGTTTATATGGCCACGAATTAGATATTAATAAAACACCAATTGAGGCAAACCTTAGATGGGCAATCTCAAAATCTAGATTATCAAATGGAGGTTTTATTGGATCGAAAAAAATTATGAACCAAATGCAAGATGGAGCAAGCCAAATAAGAGTAGGGATTAAACCCGAAGGTAGATTGATTGCTAGAGAAAAAACTAAAATATTTAATGATACAGATACACCAATCGGTGAGATAACTAGTGGCACGTTTGGACCAAGTGTAAATGGTCCTATAGCGATGGGATATGTTAATAAAGAGTTTTCAAAAGTTGATACTAAAATTTTGCTTGAGGTAAGAGGGAAAAAACATCCAGCAAGTGTTTGTGCATTACCATTTTATAAAAAAAATTATGTGAAAGGAGTAAATTAATGAGTGAAGTAAAATTTTCAAAAGAACATGAGTGGATTACTTTAGATGGAGATGTAGCTACAATAGGAATTACAAAACATGCAACAGAAATGCTTGGAGACATAGTTTTTGCAGAACTACCTGAAAAAGGATCTAATGTTGAAAAAGATGGTACTGCGGGAGTGGTAGAATCTACAAAAGCTGCTAGTGATGTTTATACTCCAGTTAGTGGTGAAGTGGTGGACACTAATCAGTCTATAGTAGATGATCCTGCCAAAATTAATGAGGACCCTGAAGGGGGTGCATGGTTTTTTAAATTGAAAATTAAAGATTCATCAGAGTTAGATACTTTAATGAACAAAGAAGAATACGATAAATTTGCAAAGGAGACATCAAGCTAATGTTACATAATTCACAAAAAGATTTTATTAGAAGACACATTGGTCCATCTAAAGAGGATCAAGAAAAAATGCTTAAAGATCTTAACTTTAAGTCATTAGATGAATTAATTAATAGTACCATTCCAGAAAAAATTCAGTTTAAAGGTGAATTAAATATTGGTGAACCAAATTCAGAATATGAAGCTTTAAGAAAATTAAAAGCAATTTCAAAAAAAAACCAAATTTACTCAAATTTTATAGGCATGGGTTATTATGGAACCTATACGCCATATGTAATTTTAAGAAATATATTAGAAAATCCAGGATGGTATACATCATACACACCTTATCAGCCTGAAGTAGCCCAAGGTAGATTGGAGATGCTATTAAACTTTCAGCAAATGATTGTTGATTTTACAGGAATGGATATAGCAAACGCGTCTTTACTTGACGAAGGAACAGCGGCTGCAGAAGCTATGGGATTAAGTCATAGACTTAATAAAAGTGATAGTAATTTAGTTTTTGTCTCAGAGAATTGCCATCCACAAACGATTGACGTTATTCAAACTAGAGCAGAACCAATGGGTCTTAAAGTCCTAGTTGGAAACGAGGATAAAGTTCTTGAGCAGTTAAAAGAAGATTTGGTTTGTGGAGTTTTACAATATCCAGGAACTTTAGGTGATATTAAAGATCCTAGTGAGGCTATAAGTAAAATTCATAAAAAAAATGGAAAAGCAATTTTAGTTTGTGATCTTCTTGCGCTGTCTATGCTAAAAACACCAAGAGAACTTGGAGCTGATATTGCAGTCGGTAGCTCCCAAAGGTTTGGTATCCCAATGGGTTACGGAGGACCTCATGCAGCTTTTTTTGCAACAAAAGATGAATACAAAAGATCTATGCCAGGTAGGATTGTTGGGGTTTCAGTCGATAGGCATGGAAACAAGGCTTATAGATTATCATTACAAACTAGAGAGCAACACATTAGAAGAGACAAAGCTACAAGTAATATTTGTACTGCTCAAGCCTTACTCGCAATTGTTTCAGCAGCATATGCCATTTATCACGGACCAGATGGAATTAAAAGTATATCTGAAAGAGTATCTCAACTAGCAAAAAATTTTGCAGATAAAATAAAACAATCCGGATATGAATTATACTCAGATTATTTTTTTGATACTGTAACTATTATTACCAAAGAAAAGACAGATCAGATTTTCAAAAATGCTTTAGATCAAAAAGTTAATATTAGAAAAGTAAATTCAGAAATGCTGTCCGTTTCTTTCGATGAAAGAAAAAATGTTTATAGAGTAAATCAACTATTGAAAATTTTTAATGCAGCGGAATCTATTAAAAAAGAAGATCCTACTGTCAGTTTACCAAATCTACCAAACAATTTATTAAGAACTTCAAAATATTTGGAACACCCTGTTTTTAATTCATATCACTCTGAAACAGAAATGCTTAGATATCTTAAAAAGTTAGAGGATAAGGATATAGCTCTTAATAGAACAATGATCGCTCTGGGTTCATGTACTATGAAATTAAATGCTACTGCAGAAATGATACCTATTTCTTGGAGAGAATTGGCAGAGCCTCATCCATTTGTACCTGTTGAACAAATGGAGGGATATAGAGAAATGTTCACAGATCTTAAAAATTGGTTAAGGTCTATTACCGGTTTTTCTGGTGTTTCACTTCAGCCAAATGCAGGAGCTCAAGGCGAGTATGCAGGTTTAATGGTAATAAGAAAATATCATTTAGATAGAGGAGATGAAAACAGAAATATATGTTTAATTCCAAGCTCAGCACATGGAACTAATCCAGCTAGCGCACAGATGGTTGGAATGAAAGTTGTAGTTGTTGATTGTGATAAAGAGGGAAATGTTGACTTTGAAGATTTAAAGAAAAAAGCAGAATTGCATTCAGATAATCTTGGTGCATTAATGGTTACTTACCCATCAACACATGGGGTATTTGAAGAAAAAATTAAAGATATATGTGAAGTAATTCATGAACATGGCGGTCAAGTTTATATGGATGGTGCAAACTTAAATGCACTTGTTGGTGTGGCAAAACCTGGAAATTTTGGTCCTGATGTTTGTCATATAAACTTACATAAAACATTTTGTATTCCACATGGTGGTGGAGGACCCGGAATGGGACCTATCGCATGTAAAAGACATTTACAAGTTTATCTACCTAATCATCCAGTTGTAAAAGATTGCGGGCCTGCAAGTGGAATAGGTGCCGTTTCAGCAGCTCCATGGGGAAGCTCAAGTATTTTATCTATTTCTTGGATGTATATTAAGATGATGGGATCAGAGGGTGTAAAACTTGCAACGCAAATTGCAATCCTAAATGCAAATTACATTGCAAATAGATTAAAAGATCATTATCCAATTCTTTATAAAGGTTCAAATGGTAATGTAGCTCACGAATGTATTATCGATATTAGATCTATTAAAAGTGACACAGGTATTTCAGAAGAAGATATAGCAAAAAGATTAATAGATTATGGATTTCATGCACCAACAATGTCATGGCCAGTTGCTGGAACAATGATGATTGAACCAACAGAAAGTGAGAGTTTATCTGAACTAGATAGATTTTGTAACACTTTGATTAGCATTAAAAAAGAAATAGATATGGTCAAGTCAGGCAAGTTTGACAAAGTTGATAACCCTATAAAAAATGCACCTCATACTGATATAGAACTAGCTTCAGATGAATGGAGTCATAAATATTCAAGAGAGCAAGCTGCATATCCAGCAAAATTCTTAAAAGCAAATAAATTTTGGCCTCCGGTTGCAAGAGTTGATAACGTATATGGAGATAAAAATATTTTTTGTACTTGTCCAAGTATGGATGAGTTTAAAGAAGATGCAGCATAGTAATTAATGAAAATTGCTGTTGTTGGCTCAGGTATTTCTGGATTAAGTTCTGCTTATTATTTATCTAAAAAACATCACGTAGATCTTTTTGAGAGAGAGGATCATTTTGGTGGACACTCTCATACAATAGATTTATTTTTTGATGAAAAAAAAGTTTCAATAGATATTGGTTTTATTGTTTTTAATTTTCAAACTTATCCAAATTTAATTAATTTTTTTAAGGAAAATGATATTCAAATTGAAAAAAGCAACATGTCTTTTTCAGTTTCAGTAGATAATACGAAATTTGAATATTGTGGAAAAGGATTGAGTGGGATTTTCTGCAATAAATCAAATCTATTTAATATTGATTTCTTAAAAATGTTTTTTGATATAATTAAATTTTATAAAAAAAGTGATCAAGCAACCATATCCAATGACAAAATTACCTTAGGTGAATATTTAAAAATTAATAAATTATCCAAAACATTTATTGATTATCATATAATACCAATGGTATCTGCAATTTGGTCTATGCCCCCTTATGAAGCTAGCAAAATGCCAATTAGTTTTTTTCTTAGATTTTTCCAAAATCATGGTTTGTTTAAATTGAAAAATAGACCACAGTGGTACACAGTAACCAATAGAAGCAGAACCTATGTTAGTAAAATAATTTCACAATTAAGTGGGGAACATTATAAAAATTATAAAGTCACAAAAATTAAAAGAAAAATGTCAGGACTAGATTTATATTACGGTGGAGAAAGTGAATTTTTTGATTATGACAAGGTTATTTTGGCAACACATGCTGATGAAGCCTTAGAGATCATTGAAAATCCAACTGAGGATGAGAGAAATATTCTTTCGAATTTTAGCTACAAAGAAAATATAGCTTACATACATACAGATCAGCGGGCCATGCCAAAAAATAAAAAAGCTTGGTCTTCTTGGAATTCATCAATAGATGACAAGAATTTAGAGAAAAATTCAATAACCTACTGGTTAAATTTATTGCAAAATTTAAAGTGTGATGAAAATATTTTCTTAACACTAAATCCTTATTTCAATATTGATGAGAAAAAAATATTGAAAAAAGTAAAATTTACACATCCATATTACGATCAAAAAGCATTAGATGCTCAATCAGAGCTTATTAAAATACAAAATCAAAAAGATTTACTTTTTTGTGGCAGTTATTTTGGTTACGGATTTCATGAAGATGGAATAAAATCATCTCTTGAAATGCTGAAAAACCTTAATGATTAGTTCTTGTATATATAATGGAAACGTAATCCATAAAAGATTTAAACCAAAAGAACATTTTTTTAAATATAAAGTATTTTCACTTTTCATTGATCTATCAGAGCTAAATGAGCTTAATGATAAATTAAAATTTTTTTCATTAAATAAATTTAATCTTATTAGTTTTTACGAAAAAGATCATGGTGACCGTGATGGATCATCTCTTTTTGAGTGGGTAAAAAAAAATCTAATTAATAACGAAATCAGTACAGACAACATAAAAGTTAAACTTTTATGCTATCCAAGAATATTTGGTTATGTTTTTAATCCACTAAGTATTTTTTTTGTATACGATAATAATGATAATTTAATTTCTATATTATATGAGGTTAAAAATACATTTGGTGAGCAACACACATATGTTTTTAAAGTAGAGGGACAAAATAAATTAATTCAAAATAATTGCTCTAAAAAATTTCATGTCTCACCATTTATTGAAATGGATTGTAATTATTTTTTTAGGATATTAAATCCAGACCAGAAGTTGTCAGTAATAATTGATCAATATGATCAAGAAGGAAAAATTCTTTTTGCATCTCAAGATGGTGAAAGATCTGCTTTGACAAGTAAAAACTTAATGAATTCTTATCTTAAACACCCTCTAATGACATTTAAAATTATATCTGCGATACATTTTGAAGCGTTTAAATTGTGGTTTAAAGGAATTAAATTTATTAAGAAAAAATTTAAAATTAAAAATAATATAACAGTAGAAAATTAATGTTTTTAAATAACACTGCAGATAAATTAGTTTTTAAATTTCTTAATAAAATAGATTATGGTTATCTAGAGCTTACTACACATGATGGAAAAGTTTTAAAGTTTGGAAATCCAAATGAAAAATTGTATGCAAATATTTCAATCAAAAAACCAGATTTTAATTATAATTTAATTAGAGGTGGTAGTATTGGATTTGCTGAGAGCTACATGAGAGGTGAATTTGAAACTAATAACTTATCAAATTTAATCGAATTAACTGCAAGAAATATAGAAGTAATACATAAATTCTCAGGCCTTCTTGATTTTCCAATAATTAATTTTGTAAAAAATAAAATTATTAAAAATACAAAAAGTAGAAGCAAAGAAAATATTGCTAAACATTATGATCTAGGTAATGATTTTTTTTCTCTTTGGTTAGATGACACACTTACATACTCTAGTGCTATTTTTGATGATAAATCAAAAAATCTATTTGATGCTCAAAATAACAAATACCAAAAATTAATTGATCTAATTAAACCAAATAATGGTGACAAAATTTTAGAAATAGGATGTGGTTGGGGAGGTTTTGCCGAGTATCTAGGTAAAAAATACGATGTTAAACTAGACTGTATTACAATATCAAAAAAACAATTTGAATACGCAAAAGAAAGAATTTTTAATTGTGGTTTAAACGAAAAAGTAAATATTGAAATAAAAGATTACAGAGATCTTAAAGGCAAATACAATTCAATTGCCTCTATAGAGATGATTGAGGCAGTTGGTCAAAATTATTTAGAGGGTTATTTTAAAACTATTAAAAATAACTTATCTGATGGTGGTAAAGCAGCTATTCAAGCAATTACTATCGATGATAGGTTATTTGATAGATATAAAAACAAACAAGATTTTATTCAAAAATATATTTTTCCAGGTGGTTTTTTGCCAAATAAAAATAGCATTAATCGATATGTTTCTGACAACGGTTTAACTGTTAATTCATATATTTCTTATGCTGATCATTATGCAAATACACTGGCTATATGGAGAAATGAGTTTTTAAAAAAATGGGATTTAATAAAAAATCAAGGTTTTGACTCAACATTTAAAAGAATGTGGGAGTTTTACCTTTCTTATTGTGAAGCAGGATTTAAGTCAAAAAATATAGATTTAATTCAGTTTTCAATGCAAAATAAATAAAATAATGGAGATATTTATGCGACATCTAAAAATTATTAAGCCAATTTCGTTGATAATTTTATTATTCTTAATTACAAGTTGCTCGAATAATAGCGCTATGAAACCAGAAGATTTTAAAAATAAAGAACCAAGATTAATCATTGAAGAATATTTATCTGGAAATGTTAAGGCTTGGGGTGTTTTACAAAACAGATCAGGAAAAGTTACAAGACAATTTTCTGCAGACTTAAATGGCACTTGGGATGGAAAGCAGCTAATTCTTAAAGAAAAATTTAATTGGGATGATGGTGAAGTTCAAGACCGAGAATGGACAATAAACAAAATTGACGAGCATAATTATGAAGGAACAGCAGGTGATGTTGTAGGTAAAGCAAAAGGTTATTCTTATGGATCAGCCTTTAAATTTGAGTATGTTTTATTAGTCCCAGTCAAAGGTAAAGAGATAAAAATTACTTTTGATGACTGGATTTTTAAGCAAGACGATAGGGTTGCAATAAATAGAGCAACCATGACTAAGTTTGGTTTTAAAGTAGCTGAGCTTACAGTTGTGTTTGTAAAGGATTAACGATTTACGTACTTAGAAATTAAGTAATTATAGATTTTGTTTGGCAGTATTTGAATTATTTTATAGATAAATTTTATTTGATTAGGAAAAATTATTTCAAAATTATTTTTCTTAGTTAATCCATTAAAAATTTCATCTGCTGCATATTCTGTAGACTTTAAAAAAGGCATTTTAAACTCATTTTTATCTGTCAGAGCTGTTTTAATAAATCCAGGAGTTATTAGTGTAACCTTGATATTAAATTTTTTGAAATCAAAATAAATTCCTTGAGTGAAATTATTAAGTGCAGCTTTAGAGGGGGTATATCCCGATGATTTTGGAAGACCTCTATAACCAACTGGCGATGAAACAATTGCAACATGACCGTTTTGTTTGGTTTTATAATATTTTTCAACCGCACTCACACAATTAATTACTCCAATAAAGTTTACCTCCATAACATGTCTGATATTTTCTACTATTAATTCTTTCTCAGATTTTCTTTCATAAGTTCCTGAGCTAAACAAACATAGGTCAATATTTTCATGATCATTGATTATTTTACTAAATACTTCTTTAGTTTGAGCCATATTCGTAACATCTAAAGGATATGAAAAAATATTTTCATTTTTTGAAAGTTCATTTAATAATTCAGCTCTTCTAGCTGAAATAAGAACCTTCCATCCTTCATCAGCAAATTTAATTGCAGATGCTTTCCCAATGCCACTACTAGCTCCTGTAATCCAAATAGTTTTTTTACTCATTTTTTGTTATGTATATATTTATCATGCTTAAAAATAAATTTTTAACATTTCTATCGTTTCTTGCTATTACATTCTCTGCCTCATTGATTGGAGGGTTAGCTACTATTAAATTTAAAGAACCTTGGTACTCACTACTAAATAAACCAACATTTAATCCACCAGATTGGATATTTGGTCCTGTTTGGACATCTCTTTATTTAATGATGACTGTCGCTATATGGCTTTATTGGCATTCAAATTATAGTGATAGGAATACAGTTTATATTTATTTTATTCATTTAGTTTTCAATACAACTTGGAGTGTAGTTTTCTTTGTTTTTCATAATATGGCCTTGGCTTTATTAGTATTAATCATTCTAATAGCACTGATAATTAACCTAATTTTAAGGTTTAAACGCGTCAAGATGTTGAGCGCCTACTTAATGATTCCATATTTACTTTGGTGTAGCTTTGCACTAATTCTGAATACAAGCTTAATTATGTTAAATTAGATATGGATGATGTTGTAGTAATTGGTGGTGGAATAATAGGGGCGGCAACTGCTTATTTTTTATCTAAAGAGGGAAGAAAAGTAAAAGTTATTGAAAGAGATCCTACTTATAAAACAGCTTCATTTCCATTATCCCTAGGTGGATTTCGTAGACAATTTTTCCAAAAAGAAAATATTCTGTTAGGAAAATTTGCAAGAGAATTTATTTTTCAAATACCAGAATTATTAAAAACAGAAAAAAATCCTAATCCTACAGCTAGTATGGTAACAAATGGATATCTTTTAATGTTTGGACCCGAACATGCTGAAGAGCAATATAGAGCATTAGAAAATCATAAAGATTGTGACGCAGGAACAAAAAATATTAAAGGCTCAGAATTATCTAAAGTTTTTCCTTATGTTAATAGTAAGGGAATTGAAACAGCAACTTATACAGATAACCAAAGTGAAGGATGGATTGATCCATTTATGTTTCATAGTGCCCTAAAGAGCAAAGCTATAGAGCTTGGAGCTGAATTTATTAAAGGTGAAGTAAAAAGCATTTCTGAAATTAATGCTAAAACAATTGTTTCTGCTGCAGGGTGTTGGACAAAAGAATTATTAGAGGATATACCAGTTGTTCCGCAAAAGCATACAGTTTTCAGAGTTAAATGCCCAACATACATAAAAGAGATGCCTCTAAGCGGAGACTTAACCACAGGTGTTTACTGGAGACCAGAAGGAGGAGAATATTTAGCAGGATCACCTATATCTGTATTTGATGCTAAAGATTTAGAACCAGCTTGGAATGATTTTGAGGAGTTAGTTTGGCCAGCTCTAGCTAAGAGAATACCTGCCTTTGAAGAATTAAAGTTAACTGGTGGATGGGCAGGTTATTATGATTGTAATAGATTAGATAATAATGCAGTCGTTGGTAAACATCCAAAATATGAGAATGTCTACATGGCTTCTGGATTTACCGGTCGAGGATTAATGCAGGCACCAGGTATTGGTAGAGCCTTAACTGAGCTTATTACAACAGGAGCATACCAAACAATTGATATAAGTGATTTTGCAGTTGAAAGAGTTTTAGGCAAATCAGCTAGGCCAGAGCCCTACGTCCTATAATTTAAGTTCCACAAAAAGTTTGATATTTTTCATTGCTCAATGGAGCAGGTGCTTGATATTCTTCAATATTATTCTGATTATCATAAGGTTTTTTTAAAATAGCTAACAACTTTTTCATTTTATCTAAACTTCCTTTGTCTGCTTCGGCTAAAGCTTCCTCCACTTTATGATTTCTAGGAATTACAATTGGATTATTTGATTTCATAAGTTTGTTTTGTTTTTCCTTAGTTGAATTATTTAACTCAGATCTTTTTTTCCATTCATTTTTCCAATTGATAAAATCATTATTTTTGTAAATTTCATCAGCATTAATATCCATTAGATTACAAAAAGTATTTGTGTAATCTGCTTTATTTTTTTCCATCCAATTTAACAAATCATTAATTAATTTTTTATCATTTTTATCCTCACCAAATAGACCAAGTTTATCTCTCATCATATTTACCCATTTATTTTCATAAATATTTTGGAAATTATCTATTAAATCTGTGGCTAATTTAATCGCTTTATCTTCATCTTTATCAATTAGAGGAATTAAACATTCAGCAAATCTTGCTAAATTCCACTTAGTAATTGGTGGCTGATTGGAAAAAGCGTATCTGCCAAATTTATCGATTGAGCTAAATACAGTTTTTGGATCATAATAATCCATAAATGCACAAGGACCATAATCAATAGTTTCACCAGAAATTGTCATATTATCGGTATTCATAACTCCATGTATAAATCCAACTCGCATCCAGTTAACTACAAGCTTACATTGTTTTTCCATGACATGATGTAATAGGTCTAACGCTTTTGAATTAGATGTTTTAATTTCTGGATAATGTCTGTTTATTGTGTAGTCGACCAAAGTATTTAAATTATCAATATTTTGGGTTGCAGCAATATATTGAAAAGTTCCAACTCGAAGATGACTTGATGCAACTCTTGTTAATATAGCACCTTGTAAAAGATTTTCTCTTACAACTTTTTCTCCTGTTTTAACTACAGCAAGGCTTCTGGTAGTTGGAATATTTAATGAATGTATCGCTTCACTGATAATATATTCTCTAAGCATAGGTCCTAGAGCTGCTCTTCCATCACCACCTCTAGAAAAAGAAGTTCTTCCTGAACCTTTAAACTGAATATCAAAACGATTTTCATTGTTAACTAGATGTTCACCTAACAAAACTGCTCTGCCATCTCCTAACATAGTAAAGTGTCCAAATTGATGACCTGCATATGCTTGAGCTATAGTATTAGTTTCTTCCGGTATGGAGTTACCAGAAAATATCTCTGCTAACTTTTTTTTGTCTATTTTTGAAAAATCTAAATTTAAATTAGAAGCCAACTCTTGATTTAATATTACTAATTCTGGATCATGAACAGGGGTTGGTTTAATATTTTCTTTAAAAGTATTAGATAATTTTGAGTAACTATTATCAAAATGCCAACCGATGGTCATTTTAATTAACTAACTTCAGCTTGATTTTCTTTTGGTTTAACTTCTGTTTTAAATTGATTAGAGATTTTTTGTACTTCAACAGAAGATACTTTGTATTCTGCACACATTGTTTCTTCATCTTTACCATGACCTGTAACCATATTAACCATATGTTCCGGGAAATGGAACGTAGTAAACACAATTCCTTCTTTAACTTTATCTGTAACCTCAACTTTAAGAGCAACCTCACCTCTACCTGAATAAAGTCTTCCGATATCACCAGTATTTAAATCTCTATAAGCTGCATCTTTAGGATGAATTAATAAAACATCTTCATCAACAATGTTTATATTTTTTGTTCTTCTAGTCATTGTTGCTGCGTTGTAATGTTGTAAAACTCTACTAGTAGTTAAAATCAAAGGATAGTCTTTTTGATTAGCTTCAATTTCTGATGATTCTTTCCAATCAAAGTTTTTAAGTCTACCTTTTCCTAATTTAAATGTTTCTTTATGTAAAATTTTTGTATCAGTTCCATCTTCTTGAACTGGCCATTGTAATCCAAATTTTCCAAGTCTATCTCTGGTAACTCCCTTAAAGAAAGGAACTATATCAGCAATTTCTTCTAGAACTTGATCTGCATCATAAGTTGGCTGATCAAATCCTAACTTCTGCATCATCTCAGTTACAATTAATCCATCAGGTTTAGTGCCTGGAAGAGGTGGTACAGCTCTGTTTACTCTTTGAATTCTTCTCTCAGTATTTGTAAAAGTTCCATCTTTTTCTAAGAAAGTAGTACCTGGAAGAACAACAGTTGCTAATTTTGCTGTTTCACTCATAAATATTTCCTGTACAACTAAAAGTTCTAAAGAGTTCATAGCTTCAATAACATGTGCGCTATTAGGATCAGTTTGAACAATGTCTTCTCCTATGATCCATAAACCTTTTAATTCCTTGTTTATTGCAGCTTCAAACATTTGAGGAATTTTTAATCCTGGTTTAGTCGGATGTGTTACTCCATATTTTTCAGTGTAAAATTCTTGATGCTTTTCATCAGCCACAGGAAAATATCCAGCACCTTGGTGT
Organism: uncultured Pelagibacteraceae bacterium; assembly: GCA_902529645.1. Classification (GTDB taxonomy): domain Bacteria; phylum Pseudomonadota; class Alphaproteobacteria; order Pelagibacterales; family Pelagibacteraceae; genus Pelagibacter. Next base: position 59,729 of record CABZXO010000004.1, read on the forward strand.
GGTTGACATCCCATATCTGCTGCACCTTGAACATTGTTTTGACCTCTTAAAGGATTAACCCCGACGCCTTTTCGTCCAATGTTTCCAGTAATCATTGCTAGATCTGCAATTAACATTACAGTTTTAGATCCTTGTTCGTGTTCAGTAACTCCAAGACCATGAAACTCCATTGAATTTTTAGCAGTTGCATATGCAATTGCTGCTTCTTTAACTAGTTGTTTATCTACACCAGCTACTTTTGCTAAATGATCAACATCTTGTCTTTCAATTTCTTTTAAGAAATTATCAAAACCTTCAGTTCTATCTCTAACAAAATCTGCATTATAAAGTTTTGATTTAATAATAAAGTGCAACATCATATTTAGAACTGCAACGTTAGTTCCAGGTCTTAGTTTAATATGATAATCAGCAAGTTTAGCTAGTTCAGTTGTAACTGGATCAAGTACAATTAATTTTTTACCTTTCATTACTTGCTGTTTTATTTTTGCACCTGTAACAGGATGAGCATTTGTTGGATTAGCTCCAATTACCAAAAATAAATCTGCATGATAAATATCTTCTGTAGAGTTAGTTGCTGCTCCAGTCCCAAAAGTTTGTTGCATTCCCCAAGCTGTTGGTGAATGACAAATTCTTGCACAACAGTCTACACTGTTTGTTCCAACTGCAGCTCTAATCATCTTTTGGAAAACATAATTTTCTTCATTCGTACATCGTGCAGAAGAAATTCCAGCAAAAGCATCTGGACCATTATCTTTTGTAATTCTGTTCATTTCTTTTTTTATAAAATCATAAGCTTCATCCCAAGAAGCTTCTTCAAATTTTCCATTTCTTTTAATTAAAGGTGTTTTTAATCTGTCTGGATGATCATAAAAACTAAATGCATATCTTCCTTTAATACACGTATGTCCAGCATTAACTTCTGTTTGTTTAGGTGTATCAATAGCCACAACCTTATCATCTTTAATCGAAGCCTCTAAATTACAACCAACACCGCAGTATGAACAAGTTGTTCTAACTTTTTTATCTACTGCAGCAGATTTTGATTGAAAAACATCTGAAATAGCATCTGTTGGACAAGTGTGAGCGCATGCACCACAAGAAACACATGAACTATCTCCAAACATCATGTCGTTATCAGTTGTTATTCTTGACTCAAATCCTCTTCCACTCATTGTAAGTACAAACGAACCTTGAATTTCATCACAAGCTCTGACACATCTTCCACAATTGATACAATTGTCTAAATTCATTCTCATATAATCATGAGATGTATCTCTAGGAATACCTTTATGTTGTTTTGGACTATTATATCTATGATCATTAATTCCTAGATCATTAGCAACAGTTTGAAGTTCACAATTATTATTTACCTCACAGCTGTCACATTCCATTGGATGGTCTGTTAATACTAATTCAACAATATTTTTTCTTAGACTTTTTAAACTTTCATTAGACGTGAAAATATGCTGATTTTCAGCAACTGGAGTATGGCAAGAAGCAACTACTCTTGTAGGACCATCTTTTTCTAAAGCAACTTCGACCGAACATACTCTACAAGCTCCATAAGGTGCTAAATTTGGATCATCACATAAAGTAGGAACTTTTTTTTCACCTACATAGCTTTTTACAAATTTTAAAATAGATGAATGATTTGGTCCGATTTCATACGGTTTTCCATCAATATAAGCAATTTTTCTTTTCTCTGAACTCATTAATTATCTTTAACCATATCATTTTTCATTTCATCCCCAAAGTACTTTAGAATGTTCTGAATAGGAGTGGGTATAGCTCCGCATAAAGCACATAAACAACCTTTTTTCATTGTAACAAGTAATTCTTCAAGCAATTTCAAAGGTATTTTGGCAGTTTTCTTTTTAGCTTGGTCAAACATTTCTTTACCTCTGTAAGATCCAAGTCTACCAGGAAAACATTTTCCACATGATTCTTCAGCAGAAAATTCAAAAAGATGATGAATGTATTCAGCCATAGAAAAATCTTTAGGAATACTCACCACACTAGCATGACCTAACATGAAACCTTTTGCAGTAAACTCCTGAAAATCTAAATTAAGATTTTCTATTTCACTTAATGGAACCACACCACCAAGTGGCCCACCAATTTGAAAAGCTTTTAATGGTTCTTTATATCCTCCACCAATTTCATTAAATATTTTTTTCATTGGAGTACCCATATCAATTTCATATACACCTGGGTTGTTAAAGAAACTATCCAAACAAACTAATTTAGTACCTGCTGATTTTTTATTTCCTATAGATGAAAACTTTTCAGAACCATTTATTAAAATTCCAGTTGCAGCTGCTAAAGTTTCAACATTGTTAACAACAGTTGGTTTTTTATATAATCCCTCTGTAACAGGAAAAGGAGGTCTAACATCAACTTCTGCTCTTCTTCCTTCAATAGATGCAATCAAAGCTGTTTCTTCTCCGCAGATATATGCACCTTGACCAATACAAATTCCTAAATCGAATGAAAAATCTGTTCCTAAAATATTTTCACCTAATAATCCTAATTTTTTAAGTTCATTTATACTACCATTTAATGCTTCAATTGATTTTGGATATTCTCCTCTTATATACAAAACACCCTCATCACTCCCAATTACATAACCACATATTACCATTCCAAAAATAACTTTTAAAGGCTGGTCTTCTAATAAATATCTATCTGAGAAAGCACCAGAGTCGCCTTCATCTGCATTACAGATAACATATTTTTTATCTCCTTTTGCTTTACTGCAGAAATCCCATTTCATTCCTGTTGGAAAACCTGCACCACCTCTTCCTGTTAAATTTGAGTCTAACAATGATTTAACTATTTCTTTTTTATCTGATTTTAAAAATTTACTTAATTGATCTTTGAATTGGTCTGTAGAAGAAAGTTTATCATCCATTAAGAAACTTGTTGTCGCATAACTCTTAGAAAAAAATTTTTCTTGCTTAATTTCCTCACCTTTTAAAATCTGATCAATTTTTTCTATATCTTTACCAGCATAATTTTCTCCATCATAGTGAAATGCGTGGTTTTCATAACAATGACCTAAGCAGAACATTTCCCCAACTTTGTCATCACCCAGTTTTTCCTTGAGTTTATCTTTTAATTTGTCTTGAGTACCTGCACACATGCATGCACTACCGTTACAAACGAACGCTTTTTTTTCTCTATGAGAAGGTCTTAAAAATTCATAAAAGGATTCTGCACCATGGAGAGTTGAAACACCTAGGTTATGTTTTTTGGCAATTTCTTTAATATCTTTTGGACTATCGCTTAAGGTATTTTCTGAGATTTGCTTAAATAGGTTATCTTTTAAGCCTATTCTGCCTGATAAATTACTTATATTTTTTGACACAAATACCCTTTTATTAATTTAGTCCACAATAACTTTTTTGTTATTTGTGTAAATATTAAAACTGTCCCTCTTTACGAAACCAACAAGGGTAATGTCAAATTTATTCGCTAAATCGATAGCAAGACTAGTTGGCGCACCAACGCCAATCATTATACCTATATCTGTCATCAAAACCTTTTGAACCAATTCAAAATTTAGTCTGCCTGAGCATGTTATAAATTGGTTTTTAGGATCAATTTGGTTGCTCTTTAATGCACAACCAATAAGTTTATCTAGAGCATTATGTCTTCCCACATCTTCTCTGACAGCAATCAATTCTCCATTACTATTAAAAAGACCACTAGCATGAATTCCACCTGTTTTACTAAATTCTGATTGGCCTTCTTTCAATGTGTTTGGCGATTTAACAATTACTTCTTTTTTGATTTTGGGTTCTAATGGATTTGTTTTATTTTTTTTTATTATTTCTAGAGCATCAAGTGAAGATTTTCCACATACACCACAAGATGAATTAGTTAAAAAATCTCTTTTTATTTTTGAAATATTCACATTTTCAGAATTATTTAAAGTTGCTAATATTTTATTTTGAATATTGTATTGACCAACTTTATCTCCGTAACTTTCTATTGAATCAATATCATCAATATTTTTTATAATTTGTTCATTATATAAAAATCCTCTTACAAGATCCTCATCATCACCTGGAGTTCTCATTGTTATAGATAAACTTTGATTTATCAATTTATTAGACTCATTATATTTTAATGAAATCTCCAATGGTTCTTCAATTGAAATTAAATCATCTATATTCTCAAACTTATTAGATGAATATTTTAAAACTTTGTATTTAGAATTCATTAAATTATTTTAATGGATAGTTTTTTTTTAATAAATATTTGTTAATTATAATTGCTAATAACAATATAATAATACAACCAAAAATTATTGGATTAATTAAATAATCATAAGAGGCACTTCCTATAATAACTATAATTGGATTTCCACCAGCAGGTGGGTGAACAATATTAAATAAAATCATTAAAAAAACTCCTGCTCCAACAGCGATTGCAATACTGATATAAATAGGGAGCGGAATATAGTTTACAAAAATTACTCCTACTAAAGCAGTTACCAAATGTCCAAAAAAAACATTTTTTGGTTGTGCAAATGGGCTTTCAGGAAAACCAAATAGTAAAACCATTGAAGAACCAAAAGAGGCTGCAATAAAATATCCAAGTGTACTTTTATAAGTAAGGACTGTTAGCACACCAATTGTAAATGCAGAAAAAAAACCTGCAATTAATGCTTTTTGCAATAAGGGTTTTGTAATTTTGATCATTTAAATTTTTAACGCTTTAGCAATAGTTCTTAAAGGTAAAAGCAAACATTCTTTCCTTGAAAGATTTTTTTTATCTAAAATTTCTTTAAAGTCTTTCCAATGTTTTTCCATACTTACTTTTGCATCCTCAAAAAGTTGTTCACCAACTTTTATAAATGTTTTAACATCATCAACTTTTTTTTCCTTAATTTTTCTGGACAGTAGACTGACTGATGCCTGACAATAAACACATGATTTACACTGATAACCCATATCTTTTACAACATCTTCTTTGACAATTAAGCTTATTTCCATCTCATCACCACATAATGGATTTTTATGTTTTGACTTATGAGTATAGTTTTCAACAACTTTATTGTTTTCAGTATGGGCTGCTATTTCTAAAATTCTTAAATCCATTTAATTTCTTTAATTCAACTTTGAATGTTTTATATTTTATAGATGGATCATAACAATATTTTAGGCACTGTGCTAGCAGGCGGTAAGTCACAAAGATTTGGAGAAGATAAATCCCAAGTAAAGTTAGCTGGTAAATTGTTAATTGATCACATGTTGACTGAAATTATTAATGAATTCAAGGAACTCTTAATAGTATCAAATAATAAAATTAGTTTTCATAACTCAGAAAAAATTTCAATAATTAAAGATTTTGAAAAAGGTCTTGGTCCGTTAGGTGGAGTTTTATCAGCTATGAAATGGATAAAAGAATACCAAAAAGACTACGACTGGATAGCAACTTTCCCTGTTGATACACCATTTTTTAAGAGACAAATACTTAAAGATTTTATTCAGAATATAAATTTTAATGAAAGTGATTTATTTTTTATTAAGTCAAACAACACACGACATAATATATTTGGCTTATGGTCCATTAATTTACTAGATAAGTTAGAGAAGGATTTAAACAATGGAGAAAGAAAAGTAGAGTTGTGGGCTAATAATACTGGGGTAAAAATAATTAATATGGAGTTTTCAAATAATGATCCTTTCTTTAATATAAATACAAAAGAAGATTTAAAAAAAGCTGAAGAAATACTTAAAAATGATTAGTTACGAAAAATCTAAGACAATTTTAAAAAAAGCAAAAATTAAAATTAAAGAGGAAACTATAAAGAGTATAAATTCTCTGAATAGAGTAGTTTCTACCAATATTTATTCTAATATAGATTATCCTGCAGGGAATAATGCTGCATTTGATGGTTACGCAATTAATTCAAAAGATACTAATGGATTAAAAAAAAAATTCCCAAAAAAATTTAAAATTATTGGCTCAATTGCAGCAGGAATGAAACCATTTAAAAAAAAGATAAAAAAATTTTATACTGCAGAAATAATGACTGGAGGGATTATTCCAAAGGGCTTTGACACAATTATTCCCATAGAACAAATAATTTTTGCTCCTAATAAAAAATATATTTTAATTGACCAAAAAATAAAAAAATTCGATCACGTTAGGTTTGCAGGTTCAGATTATAGAAAAGGGGAGGTTGTAATAAAAAAAAATACAATTATTCAACCAAACCATATTTTAGCTTTTAAAAGTTTAGGTATTAAACAAATTAAAGTAAAAAAAAAAATAAACATATTATTTTTTTCGACAGGAAACGAAATATCAGACAAAGACAATATTCCAAATTGGATGGTAAGAAATTCCAACACACACTATATAAAAAACTTAAATCAAAATTTTTTATTTAATTTTAAAAGTGGGAGTATATTGAGAGATAATCATCAAAATATTTTAAAACAAAAAATAAATAAATTAATCAAATCTAAAGATGATATTATTATTACTTCAGGCGCAGTGTCTGCAGGTAAGTTTGATTTTATACCTGATGTTGTTAAAAAATTTAAGTTATCAAGCTACTTTAAAAGTGCTGCAATAAGGCCTGGAAAACCAATTATGTTTGCAAAAATTAAAGGTAAAGAAAAAGCAATATTTGGACTCCCTGGAAACCCAATCTCCTCAGCTGCATGTTTTAGATTTTTTGTAATTCCATATATTTTAAATGCTCTAGGATTATCAGAAGAAAAATCAATTAAAGCTATTTTGACGAACAGTTTTAATAAAAAAATTAATTTCACAAGATTTGTAAAGAGCCAATTAAGCACAACTAAGAATGGAAAATTAAATGTTGAAATTTTAAAAGGGCAAGAGTCTTTTAGAATTAAATCATTTGTAAAATCAAATATTTGGGTTTTGTTACCAGTAGGTAAATCAAAATTTAAAAAAGGAGATATCGTTGATTGTTTTTTCCCCAACCTTTCAAATCAAAATTTAGTTTAGAAACGTATTTTTGTTGTAGAAAATTCTATTTACAATTAGATTTCTCATTATGTTGCAGTTGAGAAATCCAAGAATAGCCATCCCAGTTGTACTTTTTGCTGGTCTATTATGGTCGTTTGGCCCATTAGTAGTTCGATATATGGATAATCCTCAATTGGTACCTTGGCAGTATATTTTTGGCAGAGGTTTAACAATTTTCATCTTATTAAATCTTTATTTATTTTTTGAGGAGGGAAAAAATTTTTACAAAAACTATTATAAAATAGGTTTATCTGGAGTAATCGGTGGATCTGGATTGGGGATCGCTATGATTACATTCATTTATTCAATTACAAATACTAGCGCTGCAGTTACATTACTTTGTTTAGCAGCAATGCCTTTTTTTACAGCATTATTGGCATTTTTATTTTTAAGAGAAAAAATTTCTTTAAATGTGTGGATATCAATAATAATTGCAACAGTTGGTATCATTATTATGGCACTTGGAAGTACTGGTGAAAAATCATTAATTGGTTTTGTATTTGGTTTAACTTCCTCAATTGGTTTCTCAATTTTTTCTGTAACTCTAAGATGGAGAAAAGAAACACCAAAATTCACAACAGTAGCTTTTGCAGGTTTCTTTTGTTTTGTGTTTGCGACAATTATGATTTTATCAAACAACTTAGTTTTCTTTTCATCTAGTTATAACGGGACTTTATTTTCTTTGCATGGAACACTAGTTTGTTTTGGTTTAATTTTATATTCAATTGGATCTAAAGCAATACCAGCGGCAGAATTGACTTTATTATCTTTAACTGAAGTTGTAGGTGGAATTTTTTGGGTTTGGTTACCATTATTTGGTATTAATGAAGTGCCATCCACAAATACTATAATCGGTGGTTTTTTTCTTTTTGTATCTATATTTTATTACAGTTTAATAATGAGATGGAACAAAAGATATATTGCTTTAAATTAATATGGAACGGCCAGATTTTTTTGAACTTAAAAACGGTGAAAAAGTAAAATTACCATTTACTGATAAAGAATATAACGATCGAGTAAGTAAACTTAGATCAATGATGGACCAAAATGGTCTTAATATGGTTATCTTAACCTCAATGCATAACGTTGCATATTACACAGGTTTTATTTATTGTTCTTTTGGTAGACCATACGGATGTGTGATAACTCAAAGTAAAATTTCAACAATTTCAGCTAATATTGATGCAAGTCAACCTTGGCGTAGATCTCACTGTGATAACGTTATTTATACTGATTGGAAAAGAGATAATTTTTTAAGAGCAATTGTTTCAATTATTGGAAGAGATGAACCTCCAAAAAATATTGGAATAGAAAATGATCATGTCACGTTAGATATGCGAGAAAAAATAGGGTCTATTTTTACTTTCTCTATTTTTAGTGATGTTTCAAAAGATCTAATGAAACTTAGAATGATTAAATCGAATGAAGAAATTGAGATCATCAAAAATGGCGCAAGAATTGCAGACATTGGTGGTGAAGAAATAGTTAAAAATATTAGAGAAGATAATACAGAGATCGAAGTAGCAATTGCAGCAAGAGATAGAATGGAAAGAGAAATTGTTAAAAGTTATCCAGGGGCAGAGTATATGGACACTTGGGTATGGTTTCAATCTGGTATTAACACAGATGGAGCTCACAATCCAAAGACTAATAGAAAATTAGTTAAAGGAGATATTTTATCTTTAAATACTTTTCCAATGATCTCAGGATACTACACTGCGCTAGAGCGAACTTTATTTTTAGATTATGCTAATGATGAATCACTTAAAGCATGGGAAGCAAACGTAAAAGTGCATAAGCGAGGATTAGAATTGATTAAACCAGGTGTTAAATGTTCAGATATTTGTCATGAGTTAAATGAATTGTTTGCTCAACTTGGTTACCTTCATTATAGAACTTTTGGTTACGGACATTCATTTGGTATGCTTTCTCACTTTTATGGAAGAGAAGCAGGTTTAGAATTAAGAGAAGACATTGACACTATTCTTGAGGAAAACATGGTGGTTTCTATGGAACCAATGATAATGATTCCAGAGGGTAATCCTGGTGCAGGTGGATATAGAGAACACGATATTTTGGTGATTGGTAAAGATGGAGTAGAAAATATTACAAAATTTCCTTTCGGCCCTGAACATAATATTATAAAAAACTAATCCTTATGAATGAGAATAAAACTATTGTTAATAGTTGGAATGAGTGGGATCCGTTAAAACATGTAATTGTTGGTAGAGCGGATGGCACATGTATACCTGCGCCTGAACCAGCATTAGATGCAAAAGTTCCAGAAGACAGTGATATGCGAGGTCAGTTTGGACCAAGAACCAAAGATACTATCGATAAAGCAAATGAATTATTAGATAACTTTTCAAAAATTCTTGAAAAAAGAGGCATTAAAGTTGATCGACCAACGCCAATAAATTTTAATCAAAAAACGTCCACACCTGATTGGGAAGCTGAAACAATGTTTGGCTGCATGCCACCAAGAGATGTTTTGTTAACAGTGGGTAATGAGATCTTGGAAGCTACAATGAGTTACCGATGTCGTTGGTTTGAATATTTATGTTACCGACCACTTTTAAAAGATTATTATAATCAAGATCCTAATATGAGACACGAGTCTGCTCCAAAGCCAAGATTAACGGATGCAGATTATAGAAAAGATTATTTATCTGATAAAATAGGCGTTCAAAAAAGATTAGAGTGGACTGAAAAAAAATATTTTGTAACTACTGAGGAAGAACCATTGTTTGATGCAGCAGATGTATTAAGATTTGGTAAAGATTTAGTTGTTCAGCATGGATTTACAACTAATTTAAAAGGAATTGATTGGTTAAAGCGACATTATAAAAATCATAGAGTTCATGCAGTTAACTTCCCAGGTGATCCTTATCCAATTCACATTGATGCAACTTTTACACCAATAAAAGAGGGTTTAATTATCAATAATCCGCAAAGAAGACTCCCTAAGGAACAGAGAAAATTATTTGAGGGCAATGGTTGGGAAATATTAGACAGTGCTCAACCAGCACATAACGAACCGCCACCATTATGTTATTCATCAACTTGGTTATCAATGAATGTTTTAGTATTAGATCCTAAGACTGTATGTGTGGAAAAAAGTGAAATTTATCAAGCTGAACAATTAGATAAGTTAGGAATGGAAGTTATACCGGTTGAACTAAGAGATGCATATGCTTTTGGAGGAGGCCTTCATTGCTGTACAGCTGATGTTTATCGAGAAGGCGATTTAAAAGACTATTTTCCAAAACAATAATTAATTTGGATTTTGTTTTAAAAGTTCAATATATTTAATAACATCATTATATTTTTCATCAGGAATATCTTTGTAGCTTGCATTGAATTTGCTTTTTACACAAATAGCAACATGAGCATAGGGGTTTCTTCCTTTTGGGTGATTTGGGTGGTCAGGTAATTGCCCCACCAAATAATCGCCAGCTTCCTGAATAATTTTCCAGAGTTTCTGCGACTTTTCTGGGCTCATACCACTTCAAACTTTGTTTTATCTTAAAAAGTTCTTGTTATGGTTCTAGTTATCCTACAAAATCCTTTAACCACGATACTTAAAAGTTTTTTCATCTCTTTAGTTTATTAAATTAATTTAATAAATTTTCTTTCCAAAAAGCTAAATACTCTGGCATAAAAGTTTTTCCATGGTTACCCCCTTCAGTAACACCTTTTCCAATACATTTTTCTTTTTTAAGACCCTTGAACATTGTTTTAAAAGCTTTTCTTGGATTTTTACGTGATAACTCATTAAATTCATCCAAACTTTTTATTTTTGTATTTTTTAAAATTAAATCAAAAAACTCTTTATTAGGATTCCCATCATCCTCTGTGTAAAAATTAGGACACTTCCAAAAATATTGAGTTCTTTTTTCTATTTCTGGCTCATAATTTCCAGTAAATAAATGATACCATCCCTCTCTTAAATCTATTTCAATATCAGCACCTTTAGCTTGCATTTTTTCCATTAGATCTACACATGGACCTGGTAAGGTATAATCCTCAGCTAAACCATGTACATACCAAATTTTAGTTTCTTTAACTGGAGTTGGATTTCTAAACATTCCAGAAATTCCACATTCAGCAGATCTTGGTTGAGACGCAGCAAAATAAAGATCTTTGCTAACTAATATATCTCTCAATCTTTTTTCTGCAGCCATTATTGAAAGATTTCCTCCCCTTGAATAACCAGAGACACCTACTTTTTTAATATTTATTTTTGGATCCTTACTGAGATAATCCAATGCCATAAACACATCTATATAAGTAGACCATAAAGATGCTTTTGATTGATCTGTATAAGTATGTTTTGCACCTCTCGCAGAAAAATTATCTAAATACATTGTCGCTATCCCCATGTCTAACAGAGGTTTTTGTTGATCTCTCATAAACTCTAGCCAATTTGCAGTAAATTCATCAGCACCACCACTACTATGAACGATTAATAATAAAGGAAATGGACCTTCTCCCTCTGGATAAGTAATAAGAGCATCAACTATTATTGGACTCTCTTTATACCAGCCCTCCAAAATGCCTTTATAATCAGAAGTTTGATACGAATTAATCTTAATTAATTCTCCATTGCCTAGTTGTTTGGATAATTTTTTAAGTGGTGTTTTTTTTGGTTTAATTGTTTCTGCGTTAAGAACCGTACTTGAGATAAAAATTAATAATGTAATAACCAAAATTTTTTTCATATAAAATAATTTAATTAAAGACTGATTTTGAAAGTTCTTGAAGTTTTGTCGTCTGATACTTTTAAAATTTTAAATTTTGAAGTTTTCTCAAGCTTTTGACCTTTGTTTGTAACAAAAGATTTCATTTTCTTAACTTCACCTTCGGGCATTTTTCTTGTGTACTTCAGTGTATGTTTTTTTGAACCTATAACAAATATTGTTTTCATGAGGTTTTAATTACAATTATATTTATTATCTGTCTCTGTGACATAAGTTTCATTTAAGACTTTGGGGTTATTTTGACACCGAGAATTTACTAAAAAATGAAAGAAAAGGAGAGAATAGAGCGTAATCGTGCTGCACTAGCTAGAGAACAAAGACGTATTTTTTGGTGCAATGCCTATGAACAAGGTAATTATGTCAGTCTTCGCTCTGATAGATATAAAAGACAAGAAAAAAAGTGTGAATATTATTAATCTAAATATTTATCTAAAAAATAAACTTTTTTTAATATCTATAATTTCTCTTATTTGTTTGTCTTTAATAGCATTCCAAGAAATAAATAGAGTGCATAATTGATATAAGGCAAATATCTCATTTTTTTGATTTTGAGACAATTTACTATCTGCTTCTATATAGTTTTCAAAATAAGAAATATTATTTCTTGCACAGTTTAAATAATATTTACAAGCATCTGTTACTGTAGCAGTTGACCACCAGTTTGAGTCTCTGAAAAGATTTGATATTTCTTGGTAGAAAGAACTTGTTTCAGAAATAACTAAATCCTTTTGAACATTTTCTGAAAACTGATCTAATTCAAATTGAATTAAAGCTAATATCTTTTTTTCACTACTTCTCTTAACATGTAGTTCAATAACATTTCTATATGACATGGAATTTATTTTGTTCCAATTATTGAAAAAATCGTTTGGTGCTTTGTTGAGATCGCTCACGTTTAATAATAGTTTTAAATTTTAATTGAAATAACACTAAATTAACTATGCCAATATTAACAGTTTTAATTTTTAATTTTTAGTCTAATTGAAAATTAAATGAAAAAATTATTTATATTTTTGTTAATATTTTTAAATATTGCTAATTATTCAAAGTCAGACGATTTCTTTGAAGATATAACTTACCAAATATTAGAAAATCAACCTAGATTAAGTTATGGTGTGTCCGTTTCAGATGTAAACAACGATGGAAATTTTGAATTTATTGTAACTGGATTTGGATTTAATAATTTAGCCTTAGCTAATAAAAAGGGTATTTTGTTCAATTCAATTGATCAAAGTATATTTTTAGATAAAAATCGTAGAACTATTGGTGTTGCATCCTGCGATATTGATCAAGATGGTTATGAGGAAATATATTTTTTAAATACAGATACTTATAGTGGGAACAAAAGATATTCAGACAGATTATTAGATTTTGATGGAAATAAATTTTTTGATTTATTTGAATTAGAAATAAACCAGAAAAATTTAAATCTTACAGCAGGTAGATCAGTTGTATGTGTAGATAGAAATGGAAACGGAGCTTATGGAATATATGTTGCAAATTATGGAGGCCCAACAAGATTTTATGAAAAAGATGGAAATGAAATAATAGACAAAGCTTCAGAGCTAGGTATTGATAAAATTACTGGAGGTAGAGCGGTTATTTCAGGTAATATTTTATCTGGAAAATCTGATATTTTTGCTGCAAATGAAAGAGGGGAGAATTTTTTATATTATAATAATAATGGAAATTTTGTTGAACTTGCGAAAGATTATGCTGTTGATGATACCTTTCAAAATGGCCGTGGAACTACGCTAAGCGATATTTATTATAGAGGAAGATTAGATATATTAACTTCAAATTGGGAAGGGCCTCATCGAGTATTTGTTTTAAAAAATGATAAGTTTGTAGACATAGCTGACAAACAATTTAGCGCCCCATCGAGAATTAGAACAGTTATCTCAGCTGATTTTGATAATGATGGTTATGACGAAGTATTCATGAATAATATTGGCGAGCCAAATAAATTATTTAAAATTTTAGATAATGGAGAGTTCAAAGAAATAAATATTGGAAATGCTTTAGAAACTAATGGATTAGGAACAGGAGCTGCAGTAGCCGATATAGATGATGATGGAATACTTGAGCTTTTAATATCTCATGGAGAATCTGGTTATCAGCCTTTAACTTTATATAAGGCAAATTCAAAAAAAAATAATTTCTTAAGGATTAAGCCAATTAATATGTACGGTGCACCAGCAAGAGGTGCTACTGTAACTCTTGTTTCAAATTTAAGAACTCATTCTAAAACAATAGATTCAGGCTCAGGATACTTGTGTCAAATGGAGCCAGTGGCACATTACGGAATTCGAAAAAATGAGAGAAACATTAAAATTATTGTTACTTGGACAAATGGAGAAGAAAACACTTTTGAAATTAATGAATTAAATAAAACATTGGAAATTAAACAAAATAATTAATGTTTTTATGAAAAAATTTTTTTTTATAATATTTACCGTATTTTTAGTTTTTTCTTATAACCCAAGTTTAGAAGCACAAGAAAGAAATTATTATCAAGAATTAGTAAATGAGTGGGGTAAAATATTTCCAGATAGAAATAGAAACGCTGCTGGTCCAAAATTTTTTAAACATATATTAAATAAAGACATTACTTATCAAGAGTTTGTAGAGTTTAATAAACTTTATTGTGCTGTATCTGGTTCTTTAATAGATCCTAATGCTGAACCTGAAAAAGTATATTTACAAGAAGTTGGTACAAATAAAAAAATTTGTGGGGATTATTACAGATGCTGTATTCCATGTTCTTGTGACGTAATGAAATATTCAAAAGTTGATAAAATGAAACATAAATTTAAAGATGTAGAAAAAGAGTTTAATGTTTTAACCATTAAAAACCCGTGTGGTAAAAAAAATTTTCCTAATCAAGTAAATAGAGATTATTTTTGTGATGGTGAAAGTTTATCAAAAGATCAAGTTGTAGAACTAAATAATAGGCTAGTTATTGGATTATTCCATCAAGCTAAATCTTGTAATAAATCCGAAATTGTCAAAATAGATAATCATCAAGTGACCGGTTTATTTTGTGAATTTAGAAACAATACGCCTGATGAACAATTGCAAAGTGGGATGGGAGATATTTTCATAAAATTGGCAAGATAAATTTAGAAAAAAAATGAGTAAAGAAAAAAATATTAAAACCTATGAAATTTTTAAACAAGATAGATTTCTTGGTATTCTTGTTCACTTATTGACTGGATTAGGAATTGTTGCTGGTTTTTTTGCTTTAATTGCTGTTATGAATAATAACCAAAAAGTAGCTTTTCTTTGGCTTGGGTTTGCATTTTTAATAGACAGTGTTGATGGAACTTTAGCTAGAAAATTTAATGTAAAAAAAAATTTACCACATATTGATGGTAAAATGCTGGATAGTATAATTGATTTTTTTAATTATGTTATAATACCATCAGTAATGATTTATTGGTTTAGGTATGTACCAGACCAGTTTATTTTATTAATTCCTGTAATTTTGATTTTTATTTCTATTTATTCTTATGTGAATTTGAATATTTTAACAAATGATAATTACTATAATGGTTTTCCAGCTATTTGGAATGTAATCGTACTTTACTTTTATATTTTTGGCACCAGTCAAAATTTTAACTTAGTATTTTTAATTTTATTAATATTATTAAAATTTTCTCCTTTAAAATGCATTCATCCTTTAAGAGTTAAAAAATTTAAAAGTTTATCAATTATTTTTGCAATATTTTGGTTCATTACTTCAATTTTGTTAATTTTAATAAAGAATTTAAACATAAACCCAGTATATGAGGTTTTCTTAATGTTTTTATGGGTTGTTTCAAATATTTATTTTATATCTGTAAGCATATTTAAAACATTAAAAAATTAATTAATTTAATTAGGGAGCCAGGAATTATAGAGTATATTTTTTTTTTCTATTGGAATTTCAATTGTTTTATTTTGTCTTGATGAAGCATAGACTGCGGTGACAAATTCTAAAGAATTTCTAGCGTCCGTTAAGGTTACCTCATCACTAGGTAAACCATTAAGTTTATTTGATATTTCCTCAAACATACCAGCATACCAGGATTTAGTTTCTTTTACTTTAGATAATACATCTTCAATTTGACTTTGTGTTATTGGTGCTCTTGGTAAAAAAGTCCATTCATCATCAGCTGGGCTATAGGGTTTTTCAGGAGAAGCAGCAGACTCAGCAGTTAATCCCTCAAAACAAAATCTAAGTCTACTAGTGTCGTTTGCAGCACCCAATGTAATAGAACTTGTAACAAGAGCTCCAGTTTCCATTTCAATTGAAAGAGCAGCACAATCCTCAACCTCAATATCATTTACTCTAGTCGTTAGTTTTGCAAAAACATTTGATGCAGGACCCAGGATCATACTAAGTAAATCATGAATATGAATAGAGTGACTTAAAATTGCTCCACCTTGTTCACCTTTCCAGGTTCCTCTCCATGGTTTTGAATAGTAATCTTTTCCTCTATTCCAGTGAGTTTCTAAAGATGCAACTAATGGTTTTCCTGCTAAACCAGATTTGATTAATGCTTTTAACTTTGAAAATCCTAGACCATATCGATATTGAAATACTGGAAAAATAATTTTACTAGTTTCTTTGCTAATTTTTTCTAATTCATCTACTTCTTTAAGACTAGAGACTAAAGGTTTTTCACAAATTACATGCTTTCCAGCCTCCATAGCTTTTTTACAAGCAGAAAAATGTAAGTGAGGTGGAAGACAAATATCAATTATATCAATTTCTTTAACTTTTAATACATCTTCAAAATTAAGAGAAACTTTTGTTTCTGTATTTGACTTTAATATTTTATCAATAGACTCTCTGGTTAAACCACATAAGGTGTGAACATTAAATCTCCGAGATATTTTTTGAAAATCCTCGAAATGTTTTGCTCCTATATTAGTTCCAATTATAGCTACTTGGTATTTTTTCATTTTTTTTCAGCTTGCTCCTGAGCTTTAATAGCAAGTTCCATTGAAAGATAGGTTAGTTCTTGAGGACATGCAGTTTCAGTTCTGTTTAAAACATCGTTTATTAAATTACTAAAGTAGGGTAATTTAACATTAGAGCAGTCAATATGTTTCACTTCATCATTATTTGCTAAAAATAAATGATTACCTTTTTCTGATTTTGCTAAATCCGTATACTTTCTTATTTCAATGAAGCCTTTGTCTCCAAGTATTAATAATCTTCCATCCCCCCAAGTTGGAAGGGCATCTGGAGTAAACCAATCTAAGCGTACATACCCATGCCCACCATTACCTGTGATATTAACTTCACCAAAGTCTTGAAAACCAGGCATTTCTTTCTTTGTTGTATTTTCTACTAAAGCATGGTTGATTTTCGCCTGATTTGAATTTGTAAAAACTAAAAATTGGTGAATTTGGTGGGAACCAATGTCTGTAATAATTCCTCCATAACTTTGACGATTATAAAACCAATTAGGTCTTTCATAGTTTCCTTGTCTATGTGGGCCTGTGCCAATAGTTTGTTTTATTTTTCCTATTTTGCCTTCATTAACTAATTCTTCAGCTTTAGCAACTGCAGCAACGTGAAATCTTTCAGAAAAATTTACAGACCAGATCTTTCCAGTGTCTTTAACAGTCTTTTTCAAATTATTTAATTGATCTAAGGTAGTACAGCCTGGCTTATCAACCATAACATCCTTACCGGCTTTTAAAGCATCTATTGAATGACCAGCTCTATCTACAGGGATCGAAGATATTAAAATCATATCAATAGATGAGTCATTTAATATTTCCTTTTTATTTTCTTTTCTCTTAACATTAGGGTATTTTTTATTAAATTCCTGAAGAGTTAAAGGATCTCCTTCTGTCCAAAAACAATTACAACTACAACCTTCTTTAATCATTTCATCTAACATATCGAAAATATGTCCATGATCTATTCCAATTACCCCAAGGTTGAGCGTTTTTTTCATCAATTAATAAGAACCTTTTTGTTTTGCACCTTTATAAAAAATTTCTTGCAAGTGATCATTTTCTTTTTTTCTAAGTAAAATACTTTCATCACTCATTAAAGCGTTAGTTCTATGTATAACCTCATGATAATGAAATTTATCCTCACCTCTTGCAACCTGAACACTATTTTTACCTAGGGTTTGTTTTACATTTGTGCTTATATAACTTTGGATAACAAATCCTATTCTTCTATCATCACTTTTATTTATTCCTGATCCATGTACTATTCTTGGATGATGCAAAGACATTTGACCAGCTTTAAGTTCTATAATTTTAACTTTATCTTCAGGCACATTTTCTACTGTTTGACCTCTAGTAAGTAAGTTTCCTTCATTAAATTTCTCATTATGATCCTTAATATTTAAATGTGATTTAGGCCACATTTTCATACACCCATTATTTTCATTTGAGTCTGTTAAAGCTACCCATGCTGTAACCCAATTGTGTGGCTCTAATCCTATGTACTTTGCATCTTGATGATAGCTTACAAAACCTTGTTCGTTAGGGTTTTTAATAAATAAAGTAGTACTGCAAACTAAGATATTTTTTCCAATAATACTTTCTACTGCATCTAAAATTTTTGAATTATGAACAATCGAATCAAGTTTTGGCGAAATTAGATGGACATTATATCTTCCTGCATTATCTATTTCACTGGGCATTTTTTTTTCAATTAATTCTATTTCTTTTCTTGCTTCTAATGCTTCACTACTAGACAAAACTTCAATAGGGGATATGTACCCTTGATCTTCATACTGTTTAAGTTGATTTGATGATAGATAAGTCATATTATTCTGAAAAGATTATATGAGCTTAATCATTTCTTCAATAATTTATGGCCGAAGTATTTAAATTAGGAATTGCTGCTGACAATAATCAACCCATCTCGGAAGTACATTCAATTGAAGTTTTAGCAAATAAAGGAATAGTAGGAGATCGTCATTTTCATGAGTCTAATGATCCTTACAATCAATTGTCATTAATAGAGTCTGAGAATATAGATGACTATAATATTAAATTTGGTCTTAATATTCCTTATATAGATTTCAGAAGAAATGTAGTCACAAAAGGCATTAAATTAAATGATTTAATTGGAAAAAAACTTAAGGTTGGAAATGTAGAATTAGTGGCGATTGAATTATGTCGTCCATGCAGACATTTAACTGAAATGCTTGACCAAAAAAATATACTTAAAGAATTTATGAGGAAGGGTGGACTAAGGTGTCAAATTCTCACTTCTTCAAAAATTAATATTGGTGATAAAATAGAATTATCTAATATTTAAGTTTTCGCAGTTTCATTAACCTGATTTTCATCTAGTGTTGCAGGCGCATCAGGATCTAATTCTAATCCAGCAGGTGTAATTGTTGCTGGAACTGGTGTGAATGTTGAGTCTGGATTTTCAACAGTGCTTCTAACCTTCATTCTATACAAGCCAAATACACCAATTATTGAGTGTGCTATAATTAAAAATACAAACAAACCATTTAATCCAAACCATTCCATGAAAATTGCACACACAATAGGACCACTAATAGCTCCTACACCAAAAATTAATTGTAATCCACCACCTGCAGCAACAAATTTAGATTTTGGAACAAAGTCATTAGTATGTGCAAGGTTAAGTGAGAATAATGGTAGACATAAACTTGTATAAAGTCCAACAGCTATAAAAAAGATTATTTTCCTAAAAGCAAATTCATCCATATAGTAAATATTTTGTATAGGATCATTTGAAGTTAAAATTGCAATTAATGCTAAAAGAGAACTTCCAAATGTTGTTATGACTATCACTCTCCTTCTGTCAAAAATATCTGAAAAATAACCAATAGGACCCTGACCTAAAACACCAGCAATTGTTGCAACAAACAAAAGTATAGATGTTTCAAATAAAGTAAATTTTGCGATCGTTGCATACACAGAAATTAAAGAAAAAAAAGCTGCATGAATTATTCCTGTAAAGAAAGAGCTTAAAGAACCAAGAGGTGAGATTTTATAAAGTTCTAGAATACTTATTGTTTCAATTTTTTTAAATTTAGGAGCAGGTCTTTTTGTTAATAAAATAGGAACTAGAGCAACAGAAAGCAAAACAGAAACCAAAATAAAGGGTTCATAAGCTTCAGGTTTACTTATATTAAGTAGAAGCACACCTAGAGCTAAACCAAAATAAATTACCATCATATATGCAGATAATAGTTGCCCTCTATTTTTATTAGTTGCTCTATCGTTTAACCAGCTCTCAGTAACGACATAACAACTAACTAAACTTATACCTGTTATAAATCTACTAATTGTCCACATAAGTGGATTTACATAAACAACTGCTACTAAAGCACTTAAAGATGCAAGCGAAGCGAATGCAGCAAATACTCTTATATGACCAACTTTTGAAACAAAATTAGGAGTAGTTTTTGAGCCTATAAAGTAGCCAACATAATATCCAGACATGAAGATACCAGTTGTAAAAACACTAAAATCTTCAATTACTGACCGAATACCCATGATTTGCATTTGCAATCCATGAGCAATCATCATTACTCCTATCCCAATAAATAGAGCCCAAGACCTTTTTACTTCTTTTTGCATGCTTTGTTTTTAAAATTTAATAATTCTTCGCTAGGTAGTTTTGGTTTGTGTTTTTTTTATGGCTAGTAAAGAATGAATTGCTATCGTGATAATGATAACAATGCCCCCATAGATCGTTTCAGGAGAAGGCTGTTCTTTGATCACCATCCAAACCCATAAAGGTCCAAGAATTGTCTCTAAAAGAAAAAACAGATTAACTTCAGCAGCAGTTATAAATCTTGGTGCTATAGTTACCAAAACAAAAGGTATAGCTACGCACATTACACACATTAAAGGTATATAAAAAAGATCATTTCCTACTAAAGCAAAGTCTTTTACAAAGAAAAAGGCAAATATAGCGACACATGATTTTCCAATTACAGCAGCAGGTACCAAGTCAGTTGATTTTGCATATCTTGCAATGTTTGCGTTACAGGCCAACCCAAAAGAGGTAATTAAACCAAATAAATCTCCATAAAAATTGCCAAGACTTAATGAGTCATAAAAAATATAAACACAAGCAAAAAAAGTAATTATTATAGCGATCCAAGTCTTATTATCAGGTTTTTCATTTAGGAAAATAGCTCCCAATATTGCAGATAGCATCGGCGCAAGAGCTACCATTAATAAAGTATTTGCTACATTGGTGTTTTGTATTGAGATAATAAAAGTAATATTACATATGGAAAAACTAATTACATAAAAAATACCTGGATAACCAATTTTAAATAAAGCTTTTAAAAAATTATTTTTATAAAATAAAAGAAGACCAACGAAAACTACTAAAAACGGTATTGCTCCTCTGTAAAAAAGCATCCCCCAAGTATCAATATTTGATAATCTAATTAGTAATGAGTCAGGCGTTATAAACACAATAGCTACAAATGCCATTAAAGAGCCTTTTTGTTGATTACTTAAATTATTCAAGCTTTAAGTTCTTTCCAAAAAGTTTTAGCTAAATTTATTCCCGATAAATCATAAAGTGTTTTAAGTCCAGTTGGAGATGTAACATTTATATCTCCATTGAGTTTTTGATCTATAAAATCAATTCCAGCAAAAAAAATATTTTCTTTTTTTAAATCTTTTGCAATAATTTTTGAAATTTTAATTTCTTTACTTGTTAATTTGATATTAGTTGGTTTTGCTCCTTTACTCATATTACTTAAAATTGAACCTTTCTTTGGAACCCTAGAAATTGCACCACATACTTTCCCATTAATAATAAAAACCCTTTTGTCTCCATTACTTATTTTAGGAAGAAATTTTTGGCACATGATATGATCATGTTTTTTTATAAATTTATTAACTAATTTAAGTTTAAATTTAGTTAACAAATGAATATCATTTCCACTGAAACTATGGATGGGTTTTAAAATGACTTTTTTGTTTTTTTTAAAAAATTTCTTAATTTCACCAATATTTTGAGTAAAAATAGTAGCCGGCATGTATTTTTGGTATTTAGATGAATACAATTTTTCAGAAATATTCCTTATAGAGGTAGGGTTGTTAATTATTTTAACTTTAGTTTTAATCGTATCTAAAATGTATGTTGTTGAAATATACTCAAGATTAAAAGGAGGGTCTTGGCGAATAAGAATAAATTTGCATTTACTTAATTCTAGATTTTGTTTTTTTTTAATTTTATAGAATTTTTTATTGCTATAATTAAATTTAATAAAAAAACCTGTAGCTGTAACTTTCGAATTAATAACTGATAAATCTTTTGGATCGTAATAGAAAATTTTATATTTTTTGTTCTGAATTTCGTTTGCTAAAAAAACACTTGTATCCGTTAAAGGATTTAGTTTAGAAGGATGGTTTCCTTGAACGGCAACAATTTTATTTATCATACAATTCGTCTAAATTTTCGTTTTTTGAAAATTTAATAATCATATGATCTGCGTTTGTTGTCTTATTATCAATTACTTTTTGTAAATGATTTAGGAATATAGTTTCGTTATTACCTTTTTTACTCAAAACATCTCTATTCTCTAAACCTTTTCTTGAAAGATCTAAAAGCGTAGATGACCAATAAAGAAGATCTTTACCCATTAATTGAGCATTAAATCCCTTTTGTGGCGCCTCTAGATAAGCGTTGATTATTTTATCGACGTCCCATGTTGAAATTAGTTCATAAACTTCATCTAAATTTCCATAAAGCATACCTATATTAAATGCTGGACCTGCACATAAACAATCCCAACCACATGTATCCATTGATCTTAACTCAATATATTTTTTAACTCTGTTCTCAGTAAATATAGTGCTTAAGTGACTTGTTAAGTCTGCTTCAGTTGGAAGTCTATTTCCAATTTCTTGGATTTTTCCTTCCATAAAATCCTTAAAAATATATTTCCTACCTGAAATATACTGATCTTTATTTTGTATAAATAATATAGGAAAGTTAATTACAAAATCAGCATATTTTTCAAAATTCATATTTTCAAAAAATAATTTAGGCAATCCACCTCTAGAAGTACTTTGCCACACTTTAGATCTATAAGATAAATAGTTACTATTTTTTTTCTCCACAATTGAGGAATTTGCAAACAAAGCAATTACAATGGGTACAATTGAGTTTGCAACTCTAAACTTTTTAATAAAATCTTCTTCCGACCTATAATCTATATTTAACTGAGTTCCACATGTTCGATACATCATATCTAAACTAAGTTCACCACCTAGAGGCATATCCTTAGTCATCAATTCATATCGTTGTTTAGGATTTTTTGGGATTTCATTTAATTTAGATATTGGATCGAAACCTGCACTTACGATTTTTATATCTAATTTTTTTGTAACTTGTTTTAATTCAAACAAATATTCTTGTGACTCTGCACAAGCTTCATGCATATGATTTAATTTATCTCCCGATAATTCTATTTGATTGCCTGGTTCAAGAGTAATATTTTTACCACCTTTATTAAGAGCAATGATATTTTCTTTTTCAAAAACTGGATTCCAGCCAAATTCAAGTAAGGCTGAAAACATTTCTTTTATTTTTAAGTAATCAATCCTTTTATTGTCTGAATTATTAAATAAAAACTTTTCATGCTCTATCCCAATTTTAAAATTTTTAGGCTCTTTAATACCTGACTTAAAATAATTAATAATTTTTTCTTTTGAATCAATCATTTGCTGTAAATAGTGATTTATAGATAAATTTAAAGATAATAATAAGGCTCTTTAGCAAATATTTTTTTAACTAATGGCTTAAAATCATCTAAAGTCATACTTTTGTAATCAGGGTCAAAAGAGCATTGATCATATTTTTCACAAAAATCTATGGTGTCTTGATAATACTTGTGGTCTTTAAATTTATCTCTTGCATTTCTATCACCACCTAAATGATGAGCACTGTAATATGTTTGAAAAAGACCGTGGTGTAGAATAATCCAAAAGGTTCTTTCTGAAACATAAGGTCTAAGTATGGATGCAGCATATTGAGAATGATTCATTGGTGCTAAATCGTCTCCAATATCATGTAGTAAAGTTGCAACAACCATTTCGTCACTTTCTTTATTTTTAAAAGCTCTTGTTGCAGCCTGTAAGGAATGTTCTAGTCTGCTGATTTTGTAACCTTCTAAAGTTGAGGTTTGTTTGCTCAAATAACTAAGAATTCTATCAGCTGTTTGTCTTTCAAATTTTTTTTCTAGTTTTTCTAAAAGTTGATAGTCATCTTTACTACCATTTTTCATTTCAGTAAATTTAACTGTTTTCATATTTTAATTATTTGATCCTGTGCTAAGTAAAGATAACTGAGTAATTTTATTATCTCCTAATTCATCCACTAATTTAACAGGATATTCACCCGTGAAATAATGATCTGTTAATTGTGGGTATGTTTCGTTTCTTTTTTCAAATCCAATAGCTTTATACAATCCATCAATTGTTAAAAATCTCAAAGTTTTAGCTCCAATATATTCGCAAATTTCATCATTTGTTTTATTTGCAGCTAACAATTCTTTTTTTGTTGGTGTATCTACACCATAGAAATCTGGGTATCTTATTTCAGGACATGCAATTTTAACATGAACTTCTTTTGCACCAGCATCGTAAAGCATTTTTACAATTTTATGTGAAGTTGTTCCTCGAACAAGAGAGTCATCAATTAAAATTATTTTTTTGTTTTTAATTGTTGTTTGATTAGCATTTAATTTCAACTTTACCCCTAAGCTTCTAATTTTCTGGCTTGGTTCAATAAAAGTTCTTCCAACATAATGATTCCTAATTAACCCATGTTCAAAATTCATTTTTAATTCTTGAGCAAAACCCATAGCAGCTGCATTTCCAGAATCTGGAACTGGAACTACTATGTCTGCATCAGTATCATTTTCTTTTGCTAGCTCCTTACCAATATTTTTTCTATGTTCATATGCAGTTTTTCCTCCAATTAGACTGTCTGGTCTTGAAAAATAAATATACTCAAACACACAAGGCCTTACTTTTTTAGCAGGGAAGGGCTTAATACTTTTCAGTTCATTATTTTCAATTAAAATTATCTCACCGTTTTCAACTTCTCTTACAAATTTTGCGCCAATTATATCAAACGCACAAGTTTCAGAGGCTAAGACATAACTATTACCTAGCTTACCAATAACCAGAGGTCTAATTCCATATGGATCTCTTACTCCAATTAATGAGTTTTGAGTTAACATCACCAATGCATAACCACCTTGTATTTGAAAAATTGCATCAATTATTTTATCAATTGTTTTTAGTCTTTTTGATTTAGCAATTAATTGAACAATAGTTTCAGTGTCTGAAGTAGTGTAAAATATGGCCCCATCCTCAACCAATTTATTCCTTAAAGAAATTGAATTAGTAAGATTTCCATTATGAGCAACCCCAATGCCGCCTGCATTCGTGTCAGCAAAAAAAGGTTGAATATTTCTTAATATATTGTTTCCTGTTGTACTATATCTGTTATGGCCAATTGCATATTTTCCCTTTAGATTATTAAGCACTTCTTCTTTATTGAAATTATCACCAACTAAACCAAATCTTTTTTCTGAATAATATTTTTCTCCATCAAAAGTAACTATTCCACATCCTTCTTGACCTCTGTGTTGTAGAGCGTGAAGTCCTAGCGCGGTTAGAGCCGAAGCATCCTTTGCATTGCTAATACCAAAAACACCACATTCTTCCTTTAATCTTGGATTATAGATCTGTAATTTTTTCTTTAGAGTCTTGATATGTTTTTTCATTAGGAAATTCTTTTATCAAATAACTACTACCTTTTTCTAAATATGGAAAGACGTATGATTTGTCAAAATTTATTGGCCATTTATCATAATTATAAACGATGTGAACACCTGAAAAGATACATATAGATATAATGTAAGCTCTTATAAAACCAAAAAAGAATCCAAATGTTGTATCTAAACCACCAATACCTGTATATCTGACTGCTTTACTGATTCCTTTATTTACTAATAAAACTAAAAATATAACAACGACAAATATTACTATTCCTAAACCAACATCGAGCACATACTCATTATCAATTATATCTTTTACATAGGGTTTAATTTTTGGAAATAGAATTAATGTAATTATGTATGCAAGTAACCATTTAGCCATTGAAAGGATACTTAATATAAAGCCCTTTTTATAACAACTAACTAAAGAAAGGATTGTTAAAATTAAATAAATTAAATCAATTATTGATATTGTTTTATAAAAATCTTTTATGATTTCTAACATTTAAATTATTTGCCAAAAGGTTTAATAATTAAAATTAAGGCAGGAAGTAGTGTTAATACTGATACCATAGCCAATAACATAGCTAGTCCTGTAAATACACCAAAATAAATTGTTGGGATAAACTTAGATAACACCAAAATTGAAAATCCAAAAACAATCGTTATTGAAGTATTTAGTATTGCAACGCCAACAGTTGAATGACACGTTTTTAATGTTTTATTGTAATCCTTTATTTTATTAAACTCTTCTTTAAATCTATAGATATAGTGAATACTGTTATCTACAGCAATTCCTATGGTAATTGCTGCAATAGTTATTGTCATCATATCTAAAGGTATTCCTAATAATCCAATTATTCCCAGTATAAAAAAAGCAGCAATAAAATTTGGAACAACACCAATGAATGAAAGCTTAATGTTTCTAAATAAGATTATGAACATTGAAAATATTCCAATCATAACCAATCCTAATGTTAAAATTTGAGATTTAAATAAGCTTTGTAATAAATTATTAAATAATATTAAGACACCCGCTAATTTGTAATCTTTTTCTTCTAGACCAAATTTATCTTTAAGATCAAAATTAATTTTATTAAGTAAATCATTTCTTCTTAAACTTTCTTGTGAGTCTATAATTCTTAAACTTATTCGAGCCTCATTATCTTTGATTGAAAGATAGGGATCAATGATTTCGGTTTTAATGCTCTCAGGGATTTTAGAGTAAAGTACTCCCATTTCTAAAGTGCCTAAAGGCTTGTTGTTATTTAATTGAGTAGCAACTTCAATAATAGATGAAAAAGATAGAACTTTACCAATTTCAGGCAAACTATCTAAGTAATTATGAATAGATGTAATTAGATCAATTTTATCTTTGGTAAACCAGTATTTTTCATCATTAGTATCTTCTTCATCGCCCCAATCTTCAAAATCATCATCTTCTTCAGATTTTTTAACTTTTTCTTTCTCAGGAAATTTTATAATAACTTCCAATGGTGTGGTTCCACCTAGCTTATCATCTATAAGCTTCATACCCTTATAAATTTCGGTCTTCTTATCAAAGTAATTTATAAAACTATTTTCAACTTCAAGCTTACTAATTCCAATAATACTAAAAATTACAACTACTCCAGTTACTAAGAATATTGAGTTTTTATTATTGAGAGAAATTTCACCAAGTAAATTTGTAATTTTAGATTTTTGTTCTTTTTTAACTGTGATATTTTTTGTGGGAGCAAAGTTTAAAAGGGTAGGTAGCAGAGTAAATGTAATGATAAATGATGTAATTAAACCAAAAGTCATCATCCAGCCAAAATCAATAATAGGTTTTATTTCACTAAAAATTAAAGACAAGAATGCAAAAATTGTTGTTAAAACGGTATAAAGAATTGGCCAAAACATTTTTGAAGTGGTCAAAGAAATAATTTCAAAATTATTTTTTGATGAAAAATTTTTTTTAAGTTGAAGAAACCTTGTGCTCATATGAATATTCATTGCCATTGTTAAAATTAACATCAGTGCAATAAAATTTGATGAGATGACTGTAACCTTCCATCCTAGCAATCCAAGTAATCCCATCATTATTATCACAGAAAAAAGACAACTACTTATAGGAACAATAATCCAAATAAGATTTCTAAAAACAAACCATAATGTAGCAATTATAAATAACAGAACTCCCAAACCAAAAACAATTATATCGCTTTTGATAAAAGTCATCATATCATCAGCAATCATTGGTATTCCTCCAAGATAAATTTTTCCAACATCACCATAACTTTGAATAACTTGTCTAATTTCTAAAATATTCTGATGGTTTTGTTTTTTTATTTGATCTTTGATTAGTTCAACCTCTTCTTTGGATTTATTTTCTATATCTTTTAATTTTTGAGATTGTTTAATGTTAACAATGATACCACTAGTTTTACCATCTTCACTAATAACAAAATTTCTAAAAACAGGACTATTTAAAATTTCTTTAAAACCTCTATTTCTATCTACATCTTCATCTTTTAATGTTTTGAAGCTTTCTAGTCTTTCCTGAAGAGGAGCATCAGAATTATTTAAAAGTGGAATATCTAATAATGTAATTACGCTATGAACCCAGTCTAGACTTTGAATTTTATATTTTAAACTTAATAAATTATTAATCGATGAGTCAGTTACCATTCCTTGATTAGGAGTATATGTAAGAATTAAAAACTCTTTAGATCCATATCTTTCAGAGACTTCTTTTAGATATGCTAAATCTGGATCACCTTCAATTAACAAGGTTTCTGATGAAGCATCTAACCTGAAATTTTTTGAATAGTATCCAAAACTTAAAATAGCAATAATCAACAATATAAATATTGCTTTGGGATTTTTGAGGATAACGTTTTGATAAAAATGAGCTACCATTCAAGCTCTTTATATTGGAATTTAACTTGATTGAGTATCTTTAAATTTTGTAAATCTTTCCTCAAATTCTAGAGTTACATTGCCGATAGGACCATGTCTTTGTTTTCCAATTATTATTTGAGCTAAATGTGCAACTTCGTTCATTTTAGCTTGCCACTCTGCATGTTCAACTGTGGCTTCTCTTGGTTCTTTCCTTTGTAAATAATATCCCTCTCTATAAACAAACATTACAACATCTGCGTCTTGTTCAATAGAACCAGATTCTCTTAAATCTGCCAACTGAGGCTTATGATCATCTCTTTGTTCCACTTGTCGAGATAGTTGCGAAAGAGCTAAGACAGGTACAGAAAGTTCTTTAGCTATTGCCTTAAGTCCTTGTGTAATTTGTGAAATTTCTTGAACTCTTCCATCTTTGTTAAATGTAGTTCCTCTCATTAGTTGAATATAATCAACCACAATCATATCTAGACCAAAAATCCTCTTAATACGTCTTGCTCTATTACTTAAAGCGGCAATACTTATTGCTGGAGTTTCGTCTATATAAAGAGGCAGTTCAGAAATATTTTTTGAAGTCTCTAAAAACTTATCAAACTGATCGTCAGATATTCTTCCTCTTCTTATATCGTTAGAACTAATTCTTGCTTGCTCAGAAATAATTCTGGTAGATAATTGTTCTGAAGACATTTCAAGTGAAAAGAAAGCTATGGATGACTTCTTACCACTCTCCTGTAGTTTTTTAGCAGCGTTAAATGCAATATTTGTTGCTAGTGAAGTTTTACCCATCGATGGACGACCAGCAATTATAATTAAATCTGATTGATGCAATCCACCAAGCTTATCATCCAAATCCCTTAAACCAGTTGGAACACCAACTATTCCCTCTTCATTTTTATAAGCAGCAGACGCCATCTCAATTGTTTGTTTCATTGCTTCATCAAATTTTACTAAAGAAGAATTAAAGGAACCTTTTTCAGCTAGATCAAACAATAATCTTTCAGAATTTTCGATTATTGATTGTCCGTTAGTATCAAGATCATTTATTTTTGCGCTATCAATAGTTTGTTCTGAAATTTTTATTAATTCTCTTCTTACAAACATATCGTAAATTATTTTAGAATATTCTATCGCCTGTCTAACAGATGTTGAAAACTTTGTAATTTTAACTAAATACTCTGGAACATTTAAATCATCTTTTTCATCTTCGAAATAATTTTTTAAAGTAATTGGGTTGGCCAACATTCCTTTGTAGATAAGGCTTTCAACTGCTTCAAATATTTTTTGATGCATTGGATCATAAAAGTTAATACTAGAAACAATTGTATTTATTTCATCAAAAATATCATTGCTTACAAGGATAGACCCTATTACAGCTTGTTCCGCTTCTATGTTGTTAGGTAATTCTTTAAATTGATCTTTGACTATTAGGAAATTGTTTTCCATGAAAACAAAATTACCCTAAAAATTATTAAATCAAATTATATATTTTTTGCTGGGGAAAAGAATGTATAATTATTGGTTTTAATCAGCCGAAAAAACATCGATAGTTATTTCAGCATCAACTTCTGAGTGTAAAGATATCTTAACTTTAAATTTCCCTAAAGCTCTTATTTCTTCAACTGGTTGTATCATTGAAGGCTTAATATCAATTTTGTTTTCTTCTTGGATAAGTTTTGAAATTTCAGTTGGTTTAACAGAACCGTACAATTCATTATTTTCTGTACTTAGTTTTTTTACAGAATACTTTTTACCATTAATTTGTTCTGCTATACTAGAAGCTTCTTTCCTCTTTTCGTTATCTTTTTTAGATAATTCAGTCTTAATTTTTTCAACTTCTTTTATGTTTTCTTTTGAGGCATAGAGAGCTTTATTATTGGCTATCAAAAAGTTTCTAGCAAAACCTCTTTTTACATCTATTACTTCACCAATAGACCCAATTCTTTTCACATTTTCTAATAAAATCACTTTCATTTTAAATTAGCGCTAAGTTTCTAGCTCTTTTAATTGAAAGAGATAGTTCTCTTTGTTTTTTCTGAGATATATTTGTAATTCTTGAAGGTAGAATTTTACCATTCTCAGAAACATATTTTTTTAATAATTTAATATTTTTATAGTCTACCTCTGGAGCACCTTTAACTGATAATGGGCAAGTTTTTTTGAATTTGTATTTATTTGGTTGAAAAATACTTAGTTTTGCAAAGTTACTTTGTTTACCTTTTTTGTTTCCACTTTGTCTTTTTGGCATTAGTTTTTAGCACTTTCTTTTTTTTCACTATCTTCTTTTTTTCCAAAATAGTTTGTTTCTAAATCAAATTTCTTTACTCTTACTGTTAAATATCTTAGTAACTTTTTATCTATAGCTTCATTTTTTTCTAATTCATCAATTACATTTCCTTTGCCTTTTATTTTGAAGTGAATGTAACTTCCTTTTTTATTCTTTTTTATAAGATAAGATAAATTGAGCAATCCCCAGTTTTCAGTTTTTACAACTTTACCATCATTTTTTTCAACAATTTTAGAATATTTTTCTGTTAATTGCTTTAATTCGCTTGGTGAAGTATCTTGCCTAGCTATAATAGTATGTTCGTATAAATTCATTTAAGTTCTTTAATAAAAAATGAGGATATACTATTATAAAAGTTCAATTACAATAGTTAAAAAGGCAAAAATATTAGTTTTTTTATATGTTTTCAGTAATTTTTCCAGGTCAAGGATCTCAAATGGTGGGAATGGGAAAAGAACTTTATGAAAAATTTAATTTAGTAAAAGACCTCTTTAAAAAAGCAGATGATACACTAAATTTTTCTATTTCTAAGCTAATTTTAGAGGGACCAAAAGAAAAATTAGATTTAACAACCAATACACAACCAGCAATATTTTTAATAAGTTATTCAATATTTAATTTAGTAAAAAATGAATTCAATATAGATTTGAATAAAGCTAAATACTTTGCTGGACACTCTTTAGGTGAATATTCAGCTTTATCGTGTGCAGGATACCTAAAATTTTCAGATACTTTAAGAATTTTAAGAGTCAGAGGGGATGCTATGCAAAACTCTGTGCCTAAAGGGCAGGGAGGAATGGTTGCGGTATTAGGCTCAACAGTCGATATAATTGAAAAAATATTGACAGAAAATACAGAAAATTTAAAAGCACAAATTGCAAATGATAATTCTGAGGGCCAAATTGTTTTGAGTGGAAAAACAGAGGATTTAGAAAAGTTAACTAAAATTTTAAAAGATTATTCAATAAAAAATATTAAACTCCCTGTAAGTGCACCCTTCCACTGTGATTTGATGAACAATGCTACAAAAATTATGGAAGAAGAGTTAAATAAACTTAATTTTCAAAATGGACAAAATAAATTAATTTCAAATGTGACTGCTAGTGAGATTAAAGACCCAGATGAGCTTAAACATCTCTTGATTAAGCAAATAGAGAATAGAGTTAGATGGAGAGAAAGCGTAATTAATATGATAGAGAATGATGTAGACCATTTTATAGAAATTGGACCTGGGAAAGTTCTGTCAGGTTTGGTAAAAAGAATTAACAGAAATGTAAAAATTGATACAATTAATTTACAAAGTGATATTGAAGGTTTAAAAATATGATAGATTTGAAAGGTAAAAATATTATTGTTACAGGTGCTTCAGGTGGAATTGGAAATTCAATAATTGAAAAATTAAATCAATTTGGAGCAAATATTTTAGCCTCAGGTACAAGAATAGAAAAACTAGATGAGTTAAAAAATAAATATACAAACATTAAAACATTGAGTTTTGATATTTCTAAAAGTGATAAAATTGAGGAATTTGTTGAAAATGCAACTAAAGAACTTGGTG
Organism: uncultured Pelagibacteraceae bacterium; assembly: GCA_902529645.1. Classification (GTDB taxonomy): domain Bacteria; phylum Pseudomonadota; class Alphaproteobacteria; order Pelagibacterales; family Pelagibacteraceae; genus Pelagibacter. The sequence continues at coordinate 92,006 of CABZXO010000004.1, forward strand.
GTAATTTAGATTGTATAGTTAATAATGCTGGCATCACTCAAGATAACTTAGCGATTAGGATGAGTTTAGAAGAATGGCAAAAAGTTATTGATGTTAATTTAACGTCAACCTTTTTGGCAAGTAAAGCAGCAATTAAAAAAATGCTTAAAAACAAGTCTGGTAAGATTGTTAATATTACATCAGTTGTCGGTCACACAGGGAATCTGGGTCAAGCTAATTACACAGCATCTAAAGCAGGGATAATTGCTATGTCAAAGAGCTTAGCAATAGAATATGCAAAAAAAAATATAAATATAAATTGCATTTCGCCAGGATTTATTAAAACTGCAATGACTGATAAATTAGATGATAAATTCAAAGAGGCTATAATAAGTAAAATACCTTCAGCGCGTCTTGGAGATCCCGATGATATTGCAAATGCAGTACTTTTTTTATGTTCCGATCAAGCAAGTTATATAAATGGTGAAACTCTTCATGTTAATGGAGGTATGTATATGGCTTGACAAAATAGGTTTTTAAACTATTAAGAATTTATAACAAAAAGGATCAATATGTCAGAAGACGTTTCAAGCAAAGTTAAAAAAATTGTAGCAGATCACTTAGGTATTGATGAAACTAAAGTAACTGAGGATTCAAGTTTTATAGATGATTTAGGAGCAGATAGTTTAGATACAGTTGAGTTAGTGATGGCTTTCGAAGAGGAATTTGGATCTGAAATTTCAGACAGTGAAGCCGAGAAAATTTTAACTGTAGGAGATGCAGTTAAATTTATCGAAGGAAAAGCAAACTAGAAAATTTAATGCCATCAGAAAAAGATGGGGTAATGATAATTTTGTCTTCTCCCTCAGGAGCTGGCAAAACTACTCTAGTTAAAAAGTTATCTGAAAAAGATAATTTTGAAATCTCAATATCGCATACCACAAGACAACCTAGGCCTAACGAAAATCAAAACGAAGATTATTTTTTTGTTGATGAATTAGAATTTAAAAGATTAATTAAAAATGAGGAGTTTTTAGAATACGCTAAAGTTTTCAATAATTTTTACGGCACAACAAGAACACCAGTTATAGACAAATTAAACAAAGGTAAAAATGTTCTTTTTGATATTGATTGGCAGGGAGCTGATCAATTAAAGAATAAGAAATTAGATTATAAATTAATTACTTTTTTTATACTTCCTCCAAGTAAAGAAGTTTTATTTGAAAGATTATCTAAACGACATGCAAATGATATACTTATTGCCCAAGAAAGAATGAAACAATTTGAAAGAGACGTTTTGCATTGGATAAATTATGATTACGTGGTTATAAATAATGATTTAAATGAATGTCATAATAAAATAACAAGTTTGATTAATGCAGTGATAAATAATGGCTCTAAAGACTATGATTTACAATATATTAGGAGCCATGTAGATAAATTAACTTGTTAAGTTCTCATATTCACAAACTATTTTGTAATAAGTTTCCAAATTCAAATTTTGTGGCCTCTTAGTTAAATCAACTTTAAGTCTATTTAAAACTTTTTGATCTCCATTAAAAAGCTGATTAAAAGGTTTTCTTAACATTTTTCTCCTTTGATTAAAAAAAATTCTAGTAATTTTTTCTAGATTATTTGCATTTTTAAATTTCACAAATTTTTTTTTAGGAATAAAATATAATAGTGAACTATATATTTTTGGCTTTGGATAGAATGCTTCTGGTTTTATATCGCATATTTTTTTTATGTTGAGTTTCCAATTAGAAATAATCGATAATCTTCCATAATTTGAGCTATTAAATTCAGCAATTATCCTATCGGCGACTTCTTTCTGAAACATCAAGATTAAACATTCAAACCAAAAATTATCTTTTAAATTTATTATCCATTTGATGAGAATTTCAGTTGAAATATTGTATGGCAAATTACCAAAAACTGTGACCTTATCCTTAAAAAGATTAGTTTCATCTACTTTTAAAATATCATCATTAATAATTGTTATCTGATTATTAAATTTGTTCTTAAGATCAATTGATAATTTGTTATCTTTCTCAATGACCAAAACTTTTTTTGGATTTTTTTTAAGAATACATGAAGTTAAATTGCCAGTTCCTGGCCCTATTTCTATAACAGTTTTATCTTTAATATCAGTTATGTTTGTAATTTTTTCTATGATGTTTTTATCAATTAAAAAATTTTGACCTAAACTTTTTTTTGCCTTAATCAATTTTTATCTAAAAAATTTATTGCTCTGACTAAGCTTAATGGATTTGATAAATTTTTACCTATCATTTTCTCATTTGGACCATGGTCTGGAGAAATACGAATAAATGGTAATCCCAATGTGATATTTATGGCGTCATATTCATATATTGTTTTAATAGGTGTTAAAACTTGATCATGGTACATACCAATAATGACATCAAATTTATTTCTTATATTTTTGATGAAAATTGTATCTGCTGGGAAAGGACCTGATATCGTAAATTTTTTTTTTAATTTTTTTATTAAAGGTTTAATAATTTCTTCATCTTCATTAAATTTATTAATACTCTCACAATGAGGATTTACACCTAAAATGGCTATTTTGGGCTTATACCCTAAATTATTTTTATAGAAATTGTTTACTAAAATAATTTTCTCCATAATGGTTTTTTTATTTAATTTCTTTACAACTTGTTTTAAAGGCAAATGTGTGGTGACAGGACAAACAGAAAGTTCTTTATTATAAATAAGCATGCAAGTTTTTTTTATTGAAAATTTTTTAGATATATATTCAGTGATTCCTAAATATTTTTTTCCTAGAAAATGTTTTTTTGAAATCGGTCCATTGATAAATTTATGAATTTTTTCTTTTTGAAGTATTTTAAAAGCTATTTTAAAAGATTGATTAATAAATTTGCTAGATTTATTTGAAATTTTTTGAAAAGCTTTTTTTTGGTCGTAATTAACATTTATCAAATTAATAGATTTGTTATCTAATTTTTTTACAAAAAAATTATTTATGTTAATTATTTTAATCTTTTTTTTTATTTTCAAAATTTTCATTTGTTTTTTTAATATTTTTTCTGATGAGATTAAAATGATTGGACTTTTTATATTTTTTAAATGAATTGATTTAAAAAAAATTTCTAAAAAAATACTGTTTGGTTCTCCGTGAACAATTAAAATAGGACTATAATTCATCTATTTGAAAATTTTTCTTAACTTTATTGAAATACATAATTGAAAACTGATTAAGTTGATCATTTTTGGATAAAGAAATTAATCTTTTCAATTCTTGATTTTTATCTTTTGTAAATTTAATATTTTTAATCTCATTTATCTTAAGTATTAGAAAACCCCCAGGCACAGTTATTGGTTGAGTAATTTCGTTAATTTTTAAATTTCGTAAAATATTAATAATATTTTTATTAATTGAGTTTTCATTTATCCAATCTAAAGATCCTCCTATATTGGATGTTTCAGAAATACTATATATTAAAGCAGCATTATCAAATCCTTTTTCATTTATAGTTTTTTTTATTTCATTATATTTTGTTTGAAGTTTTTCATTATCTGACACTTCAAAAACAATTTCGGACATTAAAAAAGATTTTAATCTTTTGTTGTTATCGATTTCAATTTTTTCTTTAAGAAAATTTTCATCAATTTTTACTTTTGATGCAAATTTAGATACAATTAATTGATTCCACAATGCTTCAGTTGAAATTTTCTGTAATACATCATTATATTCAATATTATTTTGTTCAAGATATTTTTTAAAGTCATTAAGACTTTTAATTTGAATTTTAATATAAACACTTTTTAAAATTCTTTCTAAATATTCAAGTGGAAGATTAGGACTCTCTATATTTTTAGAGATTTCTATTTGCTTTATTTTTTCGTTAATTAAAGATTTTTTAGAAATCTCTAATATTTCATTATTACTAAGTTTTTTTAAGTTTGGGTTAAGTGCTATTAAATACATAAATTCTTTTTTCAAATCAACACTTGTAATTATCTCATTTTCAATTTTTAAAAGGATTTTATTCTCCAAACTAAAAGATTCTAAATTAAAAAATATAAGTATCAGAATAAATGCTAGTATTTTTTTAATTTTCATAATTTACCTAAACCACCCACTTCCAGTATTATAAATTTCCCGTTCATACGTGGTTAAAGGAATTAATGTTATTGTAAAAAATAAATCCTCAGATGGTTTTAAGTCATTATCTTGATAAAAAACTTTATTGTATTTTAAAGCAGCTGTTAAACAATCATTTTTGTATTCATAACTTAAATCATAATATTCAGTTAAATTAATAGTTTTGTTTCTTCTTGTAGAAAATTTAATGAAGTTATTTTCATCAATTTTATATTGAGTAGTATTTGATAGTACATGAGTCTCGCCTATTTTACTATTTTGCTCAACAAAATCGAAAGTGGTTAAAAAATTATTTATAGAAATTTCAGTTTTTATTTTTTGGGAGTCAAATGTCTGTATGTCATTATCAATTGAAAAGTCATAGCCTAAATTTAAATTTTCAAATAAATTGTTATTAATTGAACCAAATATATTTGAATTTTGTTTATCAATAGTTGAACTAGTTGGAATATTATTTTCTACTTTATCTCTCACAACTGTTGCTAATTTGAACTCTAAAAATTTATCTTTAGAATTAAAACTTTGATTAGATTTATTTTCTACAGGATCATATTTATAATTTAGTCCAAATGTAATAGATCTTCCTGCCTCAAATGAGTCACTAATCCCAAGTCTGTTTATATCAAATACATTGTTAGCAGTTATTATTTTATTATCACCACTGTGATCTTTCATATTGTTTCCTGGATTTAGTCTAAATGAAATTTTTGGAGTTAAATACTCATTAACGCCAGTTTTTGTTTTTGTTAATGGATAACTACTATTTAGATCAAAAATACTAAAACCATCTATCTGAGGGCTGGATGAAAATATAGAATCATTTTTTGCAACCGTATTATTATTTTTAAAATAAATTCCAAAGTTATTGTTAAATCCATATTTAATATAATCTATTGAATTGTATTGCAATTGATTATGTATCGTTGTTTTTAAATTATTTGTGTTTTTGAGATTGTTTTCACCTGAAGAAGAAAAATTTATTGAACCAATAAAATCTTCATTTGCAATATCTTTAATAAATTCATAATAAGGTAAAACATACTGGTATCTATCACTATTTTTTCCTGACAAATTTTCATAAAGTCTCATTCCTGAATTAAAAGTAAAGCTATCATTTTCTAGTTCAACATGTAGCTTACTTTCCATTAAATCTTTATCATCTGGTAAAACAGGTGTCTCGAATAAGTTATTCTGAAAAACTTTTAGATAAGTATCATTTGTTACTTTTTCTATTTTTGTTTCTAATTTACTATTTGAAAAATTAGATAATTCTAAATCCTTTTTGTAATTTAAAAAAAAATGACTTATTGAATTTTTTTCTTTGCTAGTTGAGGATTTATATCCTCTAGTTAAACTAAAGTCGGTTATTAAAGAAGAGTTTTTATATTTTTTTCTATACTCATTTTGTAAAATATACTTATTATCCTCGAAAACAGTAGGTTTAAAGGTATAATCCTTATCAGCTCCAAGAGTTTTAAAATAAGGGATATATATAGACGAACCTAGTATTTCTGAATTGTTAAATTGTGGCTGTAAAAAACCAGATCTTCTTTCTACAGTGGGGTCTGGATGAAAAAATTTAGGAAAATATATTACGGGTATATCATATACTTTTAAAATTGCATTCTCGTAAATTAAATTTTTATTTATTTTGTCGTGGGTAATTTTTTTTGACTTTATGCACCAGGGGGTTCTTTTCTCTGTAATTTTACAGCTAGTAAAAATACCATTGTTTATTAATGTTTTTTCATCATTTCCAGAAGACGATGAACCGTAAAGTCTAGGATCATTTTCATTATTACCAAATATATCTTTATGAATTTTGATTTTAGTTTCTTTAGATATAAAATTTTTCTTTTCTAAATTAAAAAAACCTTCTGAAAAAAAATATTCATCATTCTTATTTTCAGAATTTTTTGCTATTACATTTAAATTTTTGCCTTTGAGTAATTTTTCTTGTAAAGAATATTTGAATTTATCTAAATTATATATATTACCTTCGTTATCTTTAACACTTGTTTTCATTTGAGATGATAAATCTGAAGAAGCACGAAAATAAGAAACATCACTTGATTCAAAATTATATTTATTCTCGATTAATGCAGTGGTAATACCTTTTGTGATTACTTTTTCATCGTTTTTAAAATAAGTAATGTCATCTGCATTTATTGTAATATCTTTTTCAATATCAATAATCTTAACATTTTTTTTTGCATTCAAAGTGTTTTCAATTTTGTTGTAATAAAATTCATTAGCTGTAATTGTATTTTTTTTATCAACAGCTTTAGAATTACCTTTTGTGATTACTTTTTCATCGTTTTTAAAATATATTGCCCTATCCGTAAATATGATTAAGTCATTTACTTTATTGACAATCTTGACAGTGCCTTCAGCCTCAAGAATATTTTTAATTTTATCATATGAAAATTCTTTAGCGATAATCTTATCACCTTCTTCAGTTGTAACCGTACCACCTTTATATCCATTTATTTGATTTCCATTTTCAGAAATTTCAATTTCAGTCACATTAAATATAAACTGTTCATTAGATAGTAGCACAGAACAAAGACTAAAAAAAATAACAACAATAAATATGAGACTTTTTAAACTATTTTTCATTAATTTTTAAAGTCATTATAGAGTTGAAAATTATCAATACTGATAATGGTATCCATATAGCAAGTTGGAGATGAAGTTTTTCTGTCGATCCCATAACATTAAAAAAGTTGTTTATATAGTAAATTATTACTGAAAAAAATAATCCAATTATAATTTTTAGAGTAGTGCTATGCAACTTTTTTGTATTAAACATAATGATGGCAGATAAAATAGTCATTAAAATTAAAAATAAAGGATAAGTAGCTATTTTATAAATTTGCATATTAACTTCAACAATTGAATAATTTAATGATTTATAATTTTCTCTAAGATTTATTAATTTTAAAATAGATAAGGATGATAAATTTGAGAATAAGCTTTCTATTTTTTTTTGATCAAAATTCGATAGAAATCTTAGTAAATCTATCTTCTGACTCGAATTATCTTTAAAAACAGTCGCATCATATATTAACCATTCTGTATCTTTAATATCTATTTTGTTGCTTTTAATACTTTCTATTAAATCAAAATTTTTATCAAATTTTGTAATAAAGGTATCTGATAGAAAATTATTGTCTATTTTAGATGAATTTATGATGTTTATTTGATCATTAACTACATCTTTAATCCACAATCCATTCTTATTAATAACAGCTAAATAAAGTTTATCTTCTGCAAATTGATTTTTTATTTGAAGATAATAACTTTGCAAAGTAGATGAAAAATTATAAAATAATACAACAATCAAAATACTTAAGAACAAACAAATAGAACTAATTATTATAATTATTTGAGAGTTTTTTAATCCAGAATATTTAAATATATTTAATTCATTATTATTGAAAAGCTTAATAAAAAAAAATTGAGTTGAAATTAAAAAAATAAATGGAAACATTTCAAATACTATTGAAGGTGAATTTAAAAGAGATAAATAAATCGGATATATAATACTAACATTAGATTTATTCAAAAATTCTATTTCTTTTAAAATATTTAAAATAAATGTAAGACAAAACATAATTAAGAAAACATTTAAAAATGATTTTAAAAAAACTGATGTTAAAAATTTAATATAAGTTTTCATTCCTTAGCTATAAAATTTTTGATTTTTAATTTATTGAAAAAATATAAATATATTATTGACAATAATAAAATTGGTAATGCAGTTAATGATAAGTTTTTAATCATATTATTATTGATAAATCCTAGCGAACTCTCAGATAAAATAATTATTAGCAAACCAATTAAAAAAGTAAAAGTTTTGTATTGATTATATTTTCTACTTTCTTTTGAGTTTAAAATCAGTAGTAAAGTTATTAAAATTAGGACAGGAAGATAAAATGGACTTAATAGTCTTTTAAATAATTCTTTAAATGTATTTCTTGGGTTAGTCTCATCACAATTTAATATATTTTGATTTTTTGGACCATATATATTCATAAGGCATTTAATTAAAATACGTGTTGATTGTTCTTGAATTTTTTTATGTGTAACGAGATGCTCTTCCATATTTGAAATTCCAAAATCAGATTTTGAAAATTTGAAGTTTGTTGTTTGATTATTGTTGCTATTTAAAGTTTGGCCATCATATAGCACTAAAACTTTTTTGTTTCCTTTTAATTCAAAAATTCCTTTTTTTGCATAAGTAATTTGAAATTTTTCATCATTCTTTTTTTTTATATATATATTTTCAAACTCGCCATTGTTATTTTTTTCATCTGCATAAATTGTTAAACCTTTTATTGTATCATTAAATTTTTTAGTTTTTATTAATCCTTCGAAATAATCAATATCTGAAGCTCTCAGTTTTGATCTCGCAATTTCTTGGGTCTTTGGTACTATAATAGATAAAAGTACCATTTGAATTAGCATTAAAAAAATAGAAACATAAAAAAAGAGATTAATTAATTTAAGTTTATTTACACCGTGGTTCCAGAATATTATAAATTCATTATTATTTTCGTATTTAATAAAGACGTAAGAGAAACTAAAAAAAAGTGCAAAAGGCAAAATTCTACTTATTATCTTTGGTAAGTTTAATAATGTATAACTAAGATAAATTTTATAATTTCTTCCATCTTCAATTATTATATCTAGAAAGTTTACCGCCTGAAAAACCCAAATAATTGCACTTATTCCTATAAGAGATAAAAGAAAAAAAGAAAAACAATCTGATAATAATTTCCTAAATATTATTTTTTTCATTGAAATATGCTATTTTTATTCCTATATACCATTCATCTCGTATAGAGTGTATTTAAATTTATGTCTGTTAAAATTGATTACAAAAATAGTTTATCTAAAAAAAACTTGTCAAATCTAGTTTTATTTACCAATGAAAGCTTCAATATTAATAATTTAAAAAAATATGTTTCAAATGCCGAATATTCTTTTATTTTGGACTTGATTAAAACAAAAGATTTGAAAAAAAAGATATTATCTTTTGATTTAAATTCAAAAAAAAAAATAATTTTAATATCTATAAAAAAAAATATTAAAAGTTTTGAGGCAGAAAAATTAGGTGCAAAATTTTACGATCTATATAAAGATCAAAAACCAAATAGTTATAATCTAAACACTGATACGATATCATCTGAATTTAAAATTATAGTAGGTTATTTTTTGCATGGTTTAAAATTAAAATCTTATTTGTTTGAAAAATATAAAACTAAAAAAAATAAAAATAATTTATCAATAATTGTTACAGGCAAAAATCAAATCTCTTTAAAAGACCAGTCGAAATTTAGAGCTATTGAGGAAGGAACTTTTTATGCTAGAGATTTAGTTTCCGAACCTGGAAATGTCCTGCATCCTGATGAGTATGCAAAAAGAATAAATAGTCTAAAAAAACTTGGTTTAAAAATTAATATTTTTGATGAAAAGAGATTGAAAAAACTGGGCATGAATACCTTATTAGGAGTTGGTCAAGGCAGCATTAGAGGGTCTTATTTAGTTACAATGGAATGGAATGGTCTAAAAGATAAATCAAAACCCTTAGCTTTTGTAGGTAAAGGAGTCTGCTTTGATACTGGTGGAATATCTTTGAAGCCAGCTAAATTTATGGAAGACATGACTTATGATATGGCTGGATCCGCAGTAGTCGTTGGATTAATGAAGAGTTTAGCCACTAGGAAAGCAAAAATAAATGCTGTTGGTGTGGTTGGACTTGTTGAAAACATGCCTGGAGGTAATGCACAGAGACCAGGAGATATTGTAAAATCTTATAGTGGACAAACAGTTGAGGTACTAAATACTGATGCGGAAGGTAGATTAGTTCTTGCTGATGCATTAACTTATACAGAGGAAAAATTTAAACCAAAAATTATTGTTGATTTAGCTACCTTGACAGGAGCTATTATTGTTTCCTTAGGATCCGAGTATGCTGGTTTATTCTCAAACGATGACAGATTGTCGAAACAATTAATTTCAGCAGGTGAAGATGTTGAAGAAAAAGTTTGGAGAATGCCCTTAAATAAAAATTTCGATAAATTAATTGACTCTAAGAATGCTGATATGCAAAACATAAACTATGTTGGAGGTGCTGGATCTACAACTGCAGCCCAATTTTTGCAAAGATTTATATTAAAAAAAACACCTTGGGCACATCTAGATATAGCTGGAATGGCATTTTCTAAATATGGAGGAGCGTTAAACTCAGGTGGAGCTACAGGTTATGGAGTGAGATTATTAAATAAACTAATAGAGGATAATTATGAGTAATTTAGAACAAACTTTATCAATCATTAAACCAGATGCAGTAGAAAGAAATCTTGAGAGTGAAATAAAAGAAATGTTTAAAAGTAATGCTTTTAAAATATTAAAAGAAAAAAAAATCCAAATTGAAAAATCTGAAGCAGAAAAATTTTACAAAGTGCATGAAACTAAGCCATTTTATAATGATTTATGTAATTATCTTTCTTCTGGTCCAATTGTTGTTATGGTTCTTGAAAAAGAAAATGCAGTATTAGGTAATAGAGAACTCATGGGAGCTACAAATCCAAATAATGCAGAAGAAGGTACAATTAGAAAAAAATATGGAATTTCAATTGATAAGAATTCAGTACATGGATCTGATAGTCTTGAAAATGCTAAAACTGAAATAGATTTTTTCTTTAAAGATTAAAAACTTTTAATATTGCTTGCGGGTATAACTTATGTTCTTGAGTTAAGATTTTTTTAGCGAGAGATTTTTCTGTTTCATTTCTAGAAATCTTGACTTTTTTCTGCATAATAATTTTTCCAGAGTCTAATCTAGCATTTACGAAATGAACAGTGCATCCTGAGTATTTGTCTTTGTTTTTTAATACTCTTTTGTGAGTATTTAAGCCTTTATATTTAGGAAGTAAAGATGGGTGTATATTCAAAATTTTTCCTTCAAATTTTTTAATAAAATTTCCTGATAAAATTTTCATAAATCCAGCAAGACAGATCATATCAATATTATTGATTTTTAAAATTGAAAGTAACTTTTTTTCGCTTAAATTTTTATTTTTAAAATTAAGTACCTTTTTTTTTATTTTAAAAATTTTTGCGAAATTTAATCCTTTTGCTTTAGAATTATTCGAAATAACAATATCAATAGATATAGGAGATTTAGTGGTTTTTGAAAATTTAATTAGTGATTTTAAATTACTTCCTGTACCAGAGATAAATACAGCAGTTCTAGTTTTGTTGTAGCCAGTTGATGGAACCATTTAGTATAACTTTATTTTTATCAGCAGAAACCACTCCAAGGACATATGGTTTGTATTCTTTTGAAAAAAATTTATCTATTTTTTTCAAATTTTTACGCTCAATAATTAAACAAAAACCTACTCCACAGTTAAATGTTTTGAGCATTTCTTTATCTGAAATTCCATTACTTTTAAGCCAACTGAATATTTTGGGAGTCTTAATTTGACCTAAATTAATATTTGCAGAAAGTTTATCTGGTATAATTCTTTTAATATTATCAGATAGTCCTCCACCAGTTATATTTGCACAACCATTGATTAAATTTTTATTAATTAAATTCATTACTTCTTTAACATATATTTTAGTTGGTTTTAAAAGCTCTGATTTTAAAAATTTATTTTTTTTAATATTTATTTTTTTTTGTTTAACTAAATATCTTACAAGAGAAAAACCATTAGAATGTAAACCGTTAGAAGGAACTGCCATGATAAGATTGTTTTTTTTTATTCTATTTTTTTTTAAAATTTTTTTCTTTCCGACAACACCAACAGCAAAGCCAGCAATATCAAATTTCCCTTTTTCGTAAGTGCCAGGCATTTCTGCAGTTTCACCACCAACAAGCTCGCATTGTGACTGATCACAGCCTTTTTTAATCCCTTTTATTATTGCTTTAAGTTTTTTAAGATCAATTTTATTTATTGATATATAATCTAAAAAAAGTAGAGGCTTAGCTCCTTGAACAATTAAATCATTTACACTCATAGCAACAAGGTCAATTCCAATTGTATCAAATTTATTTAATGTATTAGCAATTTCAATTTTAGTTCCCACACCATCTGTGCAAGCTACGATTCTAGGTTGTTTAATATTGCTTGGTATATTTGTGATTGAGCCAAACCCCCCAATATTAGAAAACTTTTTTTTGCCTCTTTTTTTTGCAGAAACTGAAGAAATGAAATTAATAAACTTATCTGCAGCTTTGATATTAACTCCACTTTTTTTATAGGTAAATTTTTTTTTATTCATTAATATGTTTTATGAAATTTATTTCTCTACTTAATAATTTAAAGCTTTTATATAATTTTTTTTTATTTCTTTCTTTAATAATTATTTTTTTTTCCACAGGGAAAAGTCAGGCAAAGACATTTTCTATAAATGATATAGAGATATCAACACCTTTTGAAATAAATTTTAATAAAAATAAAATTATCGATGAAGGATTTGTTAAGGCATTTAATGAACTTATTTTGTCAATTGCCCAAAGTAAAGATCAGGTAAAATTAAAAAATACGTCAATTAATCAAATAAAGGGAATGATTGAAACCTTCTCTATTATAGAGGAGAAGTTTATTGATGAGATTTATTATCTTACTTTGAATGTATCATTTAATAAAAAAAATATATTTGATTTATTAGAGTCAAAAAACGTATTTGCATCATTGCCTTTTAAAAAAAATTTTTTGTTTATTCCCATTTTTGTTGATCAAAATAAAAATCAAGTTTCAATTTTTTCAGAAAATAAATTATTTACCAAATGGAATTTAGATAATAAAAAGTATAGTCTTATAAATTATATTTTACCTACACAAGATCTTGAGGATTTTAGTTTAATAAAAAGAAATATTAATAATTTAGAAACTTATGACTTCAAAGAAATTATAAATAAATACAATATAAATGACCATATAATTATGATTGTATATAAAGACAACAATAAAATTAGAGTATTTAATAAAATTTTTTTTAATCAAAAAAATAATTTAAAAAATTTAAATTTCACTGATATTAATTTTAATAACAATGAAGAAATATTTAAATTTATTGATAATTTAAAAATTGTTTTTGAAGATTTTTGGAAATCCCAAAATCAAATTAATACTTCAGTAAAATTATCATTAAATATTTCTATAGCCAATTCAAATAATATTAAAATTAGTAAATTTGAAAAAATTCTATCTGATATGGATTTAATATATAATTTTTATATTTATAAATTTGATAACAAAAATAATTTTTATAAGGTATTTTTTAATGGAACACCTGACAAATTTTTAGAGGTCATGAGTGATAAAAATTATAATTTTGAAATAAAAAATAAAATTTGGGTTTTAAATGAAAAATCTTAATCAACTAATACTTAAATTCGATTACGAGCAAAATTTTAAAGATCAGGATTTTTATGTTTCAAATAGTAACGAACATTCTTTTCACCTTTTAAACAGTTGGCCTAAATGGCATAAAAATTTTATAAACTTAATCGGTGAAAAGTTTTCAGGAAAAAGTCATTTGATAAATATATTTTTAGCAAAAAACCAAGGAATAAAAATTAATTCAGAGGATATTAGCAATGATTTTCTTCAAAAAATTAAATTATATGAAAACATAATTGTTGAAGATTTAAGTGAAAAAATAAATGAAAACATATTATTTTCACTTATTAATATAATAGATCAAGATAATAAATATTTGATAGTAACCTCAACAATACCTATAGTTGACTTTAAATTTAAACTAAATGATCTAAATTCAAGATCTACTAATTTTATTTTATCTCAAATTGAAAAACCTGGTGATGATTTAATTTATGCTTTAATACTAAAAAATCTTTCTGATCGTCAAATATCAATAGACCAAAAACTTATTGAATTTATAATTAAGAGAATTGATAGAACTTATGGCAAAATTTCTGATTTCATATATAAAATCGACGAAATTAGTTTAAAAAGGAAGAAACCAATCGATTTTAAAATTATTAGAGAAGCATTAGAGGATTAATTGAATAAATACAGAACACATAATTGTAATGAATTAAGAAAAGAGGATGTAGATAAAAAAATTTCTCTTTCAGGCTGGATAAATAAAAAAAGAGACCATGGAAATTTATTATTTGTTGATTTAAGAGATAATTACGGAATTACCCAATGTATAATTGATAAAGATAATAAATATTTTTCTGATTTAGAAAAAATACAATTAGAGACGGTAATTAAAGTTGAGGGTAAAGTTGTTAATAGATCTAAAGAAACTATTAATTCTGAAATTGACACAGGTGAAATAGAAGTTGTTATTGAAAAGTATGAAGTTTTAGGTACCTGTAAAGAGCTACCTATGCCAATCTTTAGTGATCAAGAATATGCAGAAGAAATAAGATTGAAATATAGATTTTTAGATTTAAGAAGAAAAAAAATTCATGAAAATATTATTTTAAGATCTAAAGTTATTTCATACATCCGAAATGAAATGAATAAATTAGGTTTTTTAGAATTTCAAACACCAATTCTAACCTCGTCTAGTCCAGAGGGTGCTAGAGATTTTTTAGTACCTAGTCGATTAAATCCAGGAAAATTTTATGCATTACCTCAAGCCCCTCAACAATTTAAACAATTAATAATGGTCTCTGGGTTTGATAGATATTTTCAAATTGCACCTTGTTTCAGAGATGAGGACGCAAGAGCAGACAGAAGTCCTGGAGAGTTTTATCAATTAGATTTGGAAATGTCATTTGTTGAACAAGAAGATGTATTTAATGTTGTTGAAAAGTTAATGGTTAACACATTTAAAAATTTTTCTAATAAAAAATTGATGTTTGATGAATTTCCAAAGATTTCATATAAGGAAGCAATGCTTAAATTTGGTACTGATAAACCGGATTTAAGAAACCCGCTTATTGTAAATGATATAACTGAAATTTTTACAAGAGAAGATGTTTCATTTGAAATATTTAAAAAATTAGTGAAATCTGGATCTAAAGTAAGGTGTATTATTACAAAAAATACGAAAAATAAGCCAAGAAGTTTTTTTGATAATATTGATAAATGGGCAAAAGAAGAGGGCGCTTCTGGTTTAGCTTATTTTACTTTTGAAAAAGATAAAAATATTTTAGCAAAAGGACCTATAGGAAAATTTTTTTCCCAAGATGCATTGTCCGAAATTATGAAAAAAACAAACTGTCAAGTCGGGGATAGTATATTCATGGCTTGTGGAAAACAAGATGAATTAGAGAAAATTACAGCATTAGCAAGAGATAAAATTGCAAAAGATCTAGATTTAGTTGATGAGAATGTTTTCGCATTTTGCTGGATTGTAGATTACCCAATGTTTGAAAAAGATGAGACAACAAACAAGATTGAATTTAGTCACAATCCATTTTCAATGCCTCAAGGCGATTTAAGTGAAAAAGATTTTGAAAATCCATTAGATATACTTGCTTATCAATACGACATAGTTTGTAATGGTATAGAATTATCTTCAGGAGCAATCAGAAATCATAAACCAGAACTTATGTATAAACTTTTTTCATTAGCTGGATATGAAAAAAAACAAGTAGATGAAAAATTTAGTGGAATGATTAACGCACTTAGTTATGGTGCACCTCCTCATGGTGGGATAGCGCCTGGAATTGATAGAATAGTAATGTTACTCGCTAATGAAAAAAATATTAGAGAGGTAACAATGTTTCCAATGAATCAAAATGCTCAAGATTTAATGATGAACGCACCGTCTGAAATAGATATAGATCAACTTAAAGAACTAAATCTTTCTATTAAAACTAAAAAAAAATAATATTTATTTTTTACCTTTTAGACTTATTTTAACATCAGAAAGATCTACGAGATTTTTTTTATAATTATTTCTTACAAAACCTTTACTAGTAATGTCTTTTACTATTTTTAAAAGTTGATTTTGATCCTCAGTATTTTGATCATCAATATTTATAACTTCATTTCCTCCAATAGATGGTGTATGAGCTAGATCTTCTCTATTTTGATATGAGATAGCTAATTCTCTGAAAATATAGTCTAAAATTGACGTGGCACTTAAAATTCTATCATTTCCATGAACTTTTCCAGAAGGTTCAAATTTTGTACCAACAAACGCATTTATAAATTCATCAAGTGGAACACCATATTGTAGACCTAGAGATACAGCAATGGCAAAGTTATTCATAAGCGCTTTTACAAGCTCGCCCTCTTTACTTGTATCTATAAAAATCTCTCCAATTTTTCCGTCTTCATATTCACCTGTATGAAGGTAAACTTTGTGATCACCAATAGTAGCTTTTTGAATATATCCTTTTCTTCTGTCAGGCATACTAAATCTTTTACTTATTTTTTCATTCGTTTTATTGAAATTAGTAAGTACTTGCTCTTTGATTATTGTGTTATTATTACTACTAAGTTCAGAGACAATTTCAATCTTAGAATTTTCGACTACTTTATTATTATTTGGATCTAAACTTTTAGTTTTTCTATTATCAAGTTTCACATCTAAAACCTCTAATTTTCCATCATCTCTTTTTTCTAATTTTTTTAATTCTGCTTCATTAATATCATCTAAATAATGATATACTTTGAAAGTACATGTGTAATAAGTTTCGACTAGGTATTTTGCCATTTGACCTCAATTAAAATTTTATTTTGAATATTGAATCATATAACTTATATACATATTCATATTTTAGTCTAATTTAAATTTTACAATTTTTAATTGAATAAAAAAAAAATATATGTTGACACTTTTAAAAAAAATTTTCACTTGGTGGAATCATGATACCATTGGAACAAGATTAAAAACTATTTTCTTTGGTAAATTTGTAGGATCAGATGAATCGGGGAATAAATATTATGAAAGCAAAAATGGAAAAAGATGGGTAATTTATTCAGATACAATTGATGCATCAAAAATTCCTGTAGAGTGGTATTCTTGGATTCATTTTACACCTAACAAAATTGAAAAAAAACATAAATTGGAAAAATATGATTGGCAAAAACCACATCAGCCGAATTTGACTGGAACAAAAGAAGCATATTATCCAAATAAAAATAAAGATGGTATTAAAAAAAAATACTCAAGTTGGAAAGAATAACTTTAAATTAATTTTATTAGTTGGTTTAATTTATTTCTGTTTAGTCTGTAATTCTAATTCACAAAATAATTTAGAAGGTAATTTTATTGATATTAAAATTTTGGATAAGATTAGCTCAAAAAATACTTTGTTAAAATTAAAAAATGGTGAAATAAAAAAGTTTAACGATCTAATAATTAAAAGTCTTAAATGTAAAAATTCTGAGTTTGATGATGACCCAGAAATAACTGCCTATATACAAGTTAGAGATTTAACAAATAAAAAAAATGATGAAGTTTTTGTTTTTAATGGTTGGATGTTCTCATCAAGCCCATCAATAAAACCATTTGATCATCCTGTTTATGATGTTTGGCTTGTTAACTGTTATTAAACAATAGAGTCTTTATCTAACCAACTAACGTTAAAGTCTGAGCTTATAAATTTCTTATGATTAAGTAATTTTTTATGGAGTGGAATGGTTGTGGTAATTCCTTCAATTACAAATTCGTCTAAAGATCTATTCATTCTCTGAATTGCTTCGGTTCTATTTCTTCCATGACAAATTAATTTACAAACCATACTGTCATAATAAGGTGTTACCTTATACCCTTGAAATATTGCACCATCTACTCTTGTTCTAAAACCTGATGGTTGATGGCACATTGTTATGATTCCAGGCGAAGGCTGAAAATTTTTGCTTGCATCTTCAGCGTTTATTCTACATTCAATCGCATGTCCTCTAGGATTTATATCGCTTTGTTTTAAGGCTGTTTCCCCAGAGAAAGCTATCCAAATTTGTTCTTTGATTATATCTATTCCTGTAACCATTTCTGTTACAGGATGCTCTACTTGAACTCTTGTGTTCATTTCAAGGAAATAAAATTTTCCATCTTCATAAATAAATTCAACAGTTCCAGCACCCATATAACCAATTTTTACAACCATATTCACCGTTTTCTCAAATAAGTCTTTTCTAATTTCATCATTTAGAACAGGACTTGGTGTTTCCTCAATTAATTTTTGATGTCTTCTTTGAACCGAGCAATCTCTTTCATGAAGATGAACTGCTCTGTTTTTTCCAGCTAATATTTGAACCTCAATATGTCTAGGATTTTGAAAAAATTTTTCAATATAAACCTCATCATTACCAAAGTATTTTTGTGCTTCAGATTTAGCGGTTGAAAATAATGTTTCAAATTCTTCCTCTTTATAGACTATTTTCATACCTTTGCCTCCACCTCCACCCGAGGCTTTTATTAAAACAGGAAAACCAATTTTTTTACAAATTTCTTTTGCTTGATAAACATCTTTTACTCCACCTTCGGATCCTTCAATTACAGGCAATCCGTTCGCTTTAGCTATTTTTTTTGCTTGGATCTTATCACCCATCATCTCAATATGTTTTGATGAAGCTCCAATAAAATTAATTTTATTCTCTTCTAAAATTCTTGCGAAATTAGCATTTTCAGAAAGAAAGCCATAGCCAGGATGTACTGCGTCTGCATTTGTAAGTTCTATAGCTGACATTAGGGCAGGAATATTTAAATAACTATTTGCTGGTTGATGAGAGCCAATACAAACACTTTCGTCAGCCATTCTTACATGCATACTTTCTCTATCCACATCTGAATGAACAGCTACAGTAGATATACCCCATTCCTTGCATGCTCTAATTATTCTAACTGCAATTTCCCCACGGTTTGCAATTAAAATTTTTTTAAACATTATTTATTCAAGAATAATAATAGTTTGACCAAATTCGATGGGCTGTCCGTCTTCAACACAAATTTCTTTTACAATGCCGTCTGCAGTAGAAGGAACGTGGTTCATTGTTTTCATTGCTTCAACAATCATGATTGTATCACCTTTTTTAATTTTTTTTCCTAATTCTACAAATTTTTTAGCACCAGGTTCTGGAGCATGGTATGCGGTTCCAATTATTGGTGAGGTGATTTCAATACCTGATTTAACATTTTGAACTGGAGTAGAAGCCAAACTTGTTGAACTAGTAGAGGGAGAAATTACTTGAGGCTGATTATTTATTGAAACATTGTTTTTTGAAACTTTAATTTTTGTATCTTTTTCCGTAATTTCTATTTCTGTAAGATTAAATTCCTTTAAATAATCACTTAACTCTTTAATTATTTTTTTATCAATTTTCATTTAGCAAAGTCTTTTGTAATGAAATTATGGCCAAAATATATCCTTCAGCACCTAATCCAAATATTCCTCCAGATACAACGCCACTTATAAGCGATTTATGTCTAAATTCCTCTCTTTTATAAATATTTGATATATGAAGTTCAATGATTGGTTTTTTAAAAAGATCAAGAGCATCTCTTATTGCAACGGAAGTATGGGTAAAACCAGCAGCATTTATAATAATACCATCAAAATTTTTTCTAGCTTCTTGTATGATGTTAACTAGCTCTCCCTCAATATTAGATTGTGCAAAGTATACTTCTAAACCAATTTCTTTCCCTTTTTTTAAGCAGTTTTCTTTAAGTTGCTCAAAAGAAGTCGATCCATATTGTGATTGTTCTCTTTCACCTAATAGATTAAGATTTGGGCCATTAATAATAATAATTTTATTATTCATTCAGCATTTATATACGATGAAAAAAATAAAAAAAATAAAAATTAGATTAAATGGTAATATCAAATCAATATTTGTAGATTATAATCTGTCAGATTTGATTAATCTCCATAAAATACCTCTAAAAAAAGTAGCTATTGAGCTTAATGGAAAAATAATAGATAAAAAAAAAATTAGTAAAATAAAATTAAATAATAATGATAAAATCGAAATAGTTCATTTTATTGGAGGTGGTTAATTTGAAAAAAGATAATTTTATTATTGCGAAGAAAAAATTTAGCTCAAGATTGATTGTGGGTACTGGAAAATATAAAAACATGTCACAGTGTGCTAAAGCAATTAAACTCTCTGGAGCTGAAATAGTAACTGTAGCAGTTAGAAGAGTAAATATTTCTGATAGAAGTAAGCCTATATTAATGGATTACATAGATCCAAAAAAAATCACATATTTACCAAATACTGCAGGATGTTTTAATTCAAAGGAAGCTTTAAGAACGCTCAGACTGGCTAGGGAAATTGGTGGTTGGAAGTTGGTTAAATTAGAAGTTTTAGGAGATAAAAAAAATTTATTTCCTGATATGATTGAAACTTTGAAGTCAACAGAAATTCTTGCTAAAGAGGGATTTAAGGTTATGGTTTATTGCAATGATGATCCTTTAATGGCTAAACGTCTAGAAAATGCAGGAGCTGACGCAATTATGCCACTTGCAGCGCCCATAGGATCAGGATTAGGAATTCAAAATAAAATTAATATACAAATAATAAGAAAACAAACCAAACTTCCATTAATTATAGATGCTGGTTTAGGGCAAGCATCTGACGCAGCTGTTGCGATGGAACTAGGATGTGATGGCGTTTTAGTTAATACAGCTATTGCAAAAGCAAAAAAACCTTTTGAAATGGCTCAAGCATTTAAAAATGCAGTTATAGCTGGTAGACAATCTTATAGATCTGGTAGAATTGATAAAATTTTAATGGGCAATCCATCTTCTCCATCAAAAGGAATCATTTAGTTTTTTTATAAAATCTTTTTTTTTTATAAGTTTTCTTGTTCATTTTTTTTTCTTTTTTATCAGCAAGCTTATTTTCTTTAATTTGCAAGTCTAAGTTTTTTAATTTTTCATAATATTCTACTAACTCAATTATTTTTTTTGATTTATTTTGAATACTTATTATGTATTCTGGTATAATTAGAGTGTTATCACTTATAATATCAATTGTTATTTTATTTTTTTTTTCAAAATAAGTTAAATCATTCACAAAATTTTTTTTCAGAAAATCAGAAATTTTTTCACAAACTTTTAATTCAACAAATTTAGCTTTGTTAATAACGGCTTTTAATTCAACAATTTTTAAAAGTTTTTGTGCAAAAGATTCATCTGTTAAAGTAACTTTCCATTTAATTGCACTTTCTCTTAGTCTTTGCCTTGACATTTCCAAAAGCCCAAAGTTGCTTATTCTTCCTATTTGAATTCTCGCTCTATCTGTTCTACATTTTTCTTTTAGTTTTCTCTCTACTAATCTCCTATTTCCATAACTTAGCATATCAATAAAATCTATAATAATAAGACCAGACAGGTCCCTTATTTTAATTTGTCTTGCAATTTCTTCTGCTGCCTCAATATTTGTATCAAGGGCAGTGCTTTCAACATTTTTACCTTT
Source organism: uncultured Pelagibacteraceae bacterium (assembly GCA_902529645.1). Classification (GTDB taxonomy): domain Bacteria; phylum Pseudomonadota; class Alphaproteobacteria; order Pelagibacterales; family Pelagibacteraceae; genus Pelagibacter. The sequence continues at coordinate 113,507 of CABZXO010000004.1, forward strand.
AATCGAGCTTCCAGAATTAATATCAATAGATACAAGAGCTTCTGTAGGATTAATTACCAAGTAACCTCCCGATTTAAGTTTTATTTCTGAGTCAAAAATTTGATTTAATTTTTGTTCGATATTTTCTTGAATAAACAAAGGAATTTTGCCCCTGTATTTTTTTACTTTTTTCAGGCTTGAGGGCATCATTGTTTTCATAAATGATTGAGCTTTTTTGTAGCCTTCATTACCCTCTACCATTATGCTTTTTGTGTTATCATCAAACATATCTCTTAAAGTTCTTTTAATAATTTCACTTTCTTGATGAATTAATGATGGAGCAATTGAATTGATTGCATTGTCTTTTATTTGGCTCCAAGTACTAATTAAAGTTGTTAAATCGTTATTTATTTCATTTTTAGTTTTATTACTTCCCGCTGTTCGAACAATTAATCCCATTTCTCTTGGAATTTCAATTTCGTTCAAAATTGTTCTAATTTTTTTCCTATCAGCAGGATTAAAAATTTTTCTCGATATACCACCACCTTTAGGAGTGTTTGGCATTAAAACTATATATTTTCCTGCAATTGAAATAAAAGTACTTAATGCAGCTCCTTTTTGACCTCTTTCATCTTTGATAACCTGCACCAGAATCACTTGATTAGGTTTTATTACTTCCTGAATTTTGTATCTTTTAAATTTATATTTTTGTTCTTTTTTCTTTTCTTTGTTTTCAATGTTATTTGAATTGTCTTTGTCTAAAATATTTTCTTTATCAATACTTACATCATCTATTTGTTCTTCATTTTCTTTTTCAATAGGGTCATCAATTTCTAATTTTCCTTCTGCTATATTTTCTTCCTCTTTTGCCTCAACTTCTTTTGATAGCTCCTCTCTAGCTTTTTTCTCTTCTTCTTTAATTTTTTCTAGGTCTGCTTTTGGAATTTGATAATAATCTGACTGAATGTCATTAAAGGAGAGAAAACCATGTCTTTCTCTACCAAAATCAATAAAAGCTGCTTGTAATGATGGCTCTATTCTGCTTACTTTTCCTAAGTAAATATTATTTTTAATTAAGTTATTTTTTAAGCCCTCGTATTCATAATCCTCAATATTTTCACCTGATTTAAGAACAACTCTAGTTTCATTAGGATGCGATGCATCGATATATAAATTTTTTTCCATAATCTGTATATTGTTATTTTCATTAATAATTTAGTTTATAAAATTTTGTATAATTAACTTGCCATAACTTTAACAAATTCCAAGATATAATGGAATTAAAATGAGTAAGTTATTTAAAAATATATTTATTATTTCACTATCTTTTGTTCTTTTATTATGCGTTTTAATAATTAGTCTTCTTTGGACTTATTCCAATAACCTACCAGATTACAAATTTTTAAAAAACTACAAACCACCAGTTTCAAGCAAAGTTTATTCTGGTGAGGGTGAGTTAGTTGCAGACTTTTCTCAAGAAAAAAGAGTATTTGTTCCATTTAATTCTATACCAAAAAATGTAATAAATGCTTTTTTATCTGCTGAGGATAAAAATTTTTTTACACACCCTGGTGTTGACGCAAAAGGTGTTATTAGAGCCGTAATAAATAATATTTCAAATATAATTTACTCGAGAAGATTAGAGGGTGCTTCTACAATTACACAACAAGTAGCAAAAAATTTTTTGTTAACAAATGAAGTGAGTTTAAATAGGAAAATTAAAGAGGCAATTTTGGCTTTCAGAATTGAAAGAGCTCTATCAAAAGAAAGGATTTTAGAACTTTATTTAAATCAAATTTATTTAGGAAGTGGCGCGTATGGTGTTGCAGCAGCAAGCCTTGAATATTTTGATAAATCTATTAGAGATTTAAATTATTCAGAGGCAGCTTTATTAGCAGCTTTGCCAAAGGCTCCAAGCAGGTACAATCCATACAAAGACAGAGAGGTAGCAAAATTTAGAAGAAATTTAGTATTAAAAAATTTATTTGAGAATAATTATTTAACACCAGAATGGTTTGAAAAACTTAAAAATGAGGAAATTAAATTAAAAAAAAATAAAAAAATTTATTTAGAGGATGCTCAATATTATATTGAAGATGTAAGAAAGAGTGTAATTGAAACTTTGAGTTATGATAAAATTTATAAACAAGGTTTTAATATAAACACACCTATAGATTTAAAATTACAAAAAATAGCAACAAATTCATTGAGAGAAGGTTTGATTTCTTACGATCAAAGAAAAGGGTGGAGAGGATCTTTAACAAATAGAACTTATAATTCCGAATGGAGTAAAGGTTTAGAAAAACTCAATTTAGAAAGCTCAATTAAATGGAAATTAGCAATTGTAAAAAAGTTAAATAAGTTTTCAGCAGAAATAGAAACTGTGGATAAAAAGAATGGGATCATTGAATTTGAGAATATATCGTGGACAAAAAAAGAATTTAAAAATTTATTCAAAATTGGTGACATAATATATGTTCAAAATATTAAAGATAACGTTTACAGTTTGAAACAACTACCTAAGGTAAATGGTGGTATAGTTGTGATGGATCCGTTTACTGGAAGAGTTTTAGCTTTAAGTGGTGGTTTCAGTTTTAAAGAAAGTGAGTTTAATAGAGCCACTCAAGCAAAAAGACAGCCAGGATCGGCATTTAAACCATTTGTCTACGCAATAGCTTTAGATAATAGCTATACTCCAACTTCCTTGATATTAGATGCTCCATTAGTCTTGGACCAAGGAGATGATTTGAAAATGTGGAAACCAGAGAATTATGGAAAAAAATTTTATGGGCCTTCGACTTTAAGGGTCGGTTTAGAGAAATCTAGAAATTTAATGACAGTAAGGATAGCTCAAAATCTTGGTGTTGAAAAAATAATTGATTTTTCAAAAGCATTAAAAATTTATGATAATCCAGAGGAACTTTTATCTATATCTTTGGGATCTGCTGAAACTACTTTATTAAAACTTACGTCCGCTTATTCAGTTTTTATTAATGGAGGAAAACTTGTAGAACCAATACTTATAGATAGAATTCAAGACAGTGAGGGAAATACTATTTTTAATAATGATAAAAGAAAATGTGTTAATTGCGATCAAATTTCTTATTTAACCAACGATTATCCAGAGATTAAAAATAATTATACACAAATTTTTTCTCCAGAAACAGCTTTTCAAATAACATCTATATTAGAAGGAGTTGTTCAAAGAGGTACAGCTAAAAAACTTAAAGACTTGAATTTAAATATTGCAGGCAAGACTGGAACAACAAATAAAAATACAGATACATGGTTTATAGGTTTTACCTCAAATTTACTAGTTGGAGTGTATGTTGGTTCTGATAATCCAGTTCCATTAGGAAAATACGAAACTGGATCTAAAACTGCTTTGCCAATATTCAAAAGTTTTATAAGTGATTCTGTAAACAAATATGAAGCAAGACCTTTTAAAGCTGCCAAAGGAACTGTGATGATGGTTGTTGATCCTTTGACAGGTCAAAAAGCAAAATTTAACTCAAAGAATACTATAATTGAGGTTTTTAAAAAACAAAATGTAGTTGATGGAAAAGTACTTTATACAAATTCAGATAGATTAGATTCAAATAATATATTAAAGTTTTACTAATGGATAATAATTATCAAAATTTAAAAGAAGAGATTGAAAAGATAAATCAAAAAATACAGGAGTATCTTTGAAAAAAATAATATCCATTCAAAGCTAAAATCTTTAAACTCACAAATGCTGAGATCCGATTTTTGGCAAGATAAAAATAATTCTCAAAGAGTAATCAAAGAAAAGAAATTTTATGAAGATTTAACTATTTCTTTAAATAATAATGTTGAAAAACTAAAAGATTTAGATGATTTGAGTCAATTGGCACATGAAGAAGAGAATTTACAAGTTCAAAATGAAGTTTTACAAAATATAAAAGATTTAAGAAGTGAGGTTAAAAAAAATGAAATAAAATGTTTTTTATCTAATGAAGCAGACCCTTTTAATTGTTATATAGAAATACATGCTGGTGCAGGAGGCACAGAAAGTCAAGATTGGGCTGATATGTTAAGGAGAATGTATTTAAAATGGTCTGATAAAAAAAATTTTAAATCATATTTGATTAGTGAGCATAGAGGTGACGAGGCTGGAATAAAGTCTGCCACAATTAAATTAGATGGTGACTATGTTTTTGGATGGTTAAAAAAAGAGTCAGGAATACATAGATTAGTTAGGATATCTCCATTTGACTCTGGAGCAAGAAGGCACACAAGTTTTGCAAGTGTTTGGATTTATCCAGTTGTAGATGAAAATATAAATATAGAAATTTTAGAAAAAGATTTAAGAATAGACACTTATCGTTCTAGTGGAGCAGGTGGCCAGCATGTTAACACTACTGACAGTGCAGTAAGAATAACTCATATGCCATCAAAAATTGTTGTTCAATGTCAAAATGAAAGATCACAACATAAAAATAAAGAAACATGCATGAATATGTTGAAAGCAAGGTTATATGATTATGAAATTAAAAAAAGAGAGAAGGAAAATCAAAATGTTGAAAGTTCTAAATCTGAAATAGGATGGGGCCATCAAATTAGATCATATGTTCTTCAGCCTTACAGACTTGTAAAAGATAATAGAACTAATTTTGAAAGCACTAGTCCTGATAAAGTATTAGATGGTGATATTGATGAATTTTTGGAACAATCGCTTTATAAATTAAATGAAAAATAATATTTTAAAATATTTTATCCTATTTCTGTCAGTGTTAGTTATTTTGACAGTTTATCTTAGTACGGTAGGTATAGAGACAGATAAATTTAACGATCAAATTAAAAAAAAAATTTCACTAATAAATAAAAAGATAGATATAGATTTAAAAAAAATTAAATTAATTATAGATCCTTTTAAACTAAAAGTTTATGCAAAAACAGTTGGAACCACTGTATATTTTTCAAAAAGACCTTTAGCATTAGAAAGTATTAAAACTGATGTATCCCTCAGTTCTCTAATTAAAAATAAGATTTCATCCTCAAATATAGAAGTAACAACTAAGTCTATATTATTAAATGATTTAATTAAATTTATTCGCGCAACAAGTAATAAACCCGAATTATTTATATTAGAAAAAGTTGTTAAAAAAGGTCATGCAATTATAGATCTTAGATTGAATATTGATGAAAATGGCAAAATTAAAGATGATTATAAAATTGAGGGTTTAATAAAAGATGCAAGCATTAATTTTTTAAATAAGGCTAATTTTAAAAATATAAACTTTAATTTCAATTTTCAAAAAGATAATTATCTTTTTAATGAAATAAATTTTAAAGCAGAAGAAGTAAATTTTACCTCAAAAAAACTAAATATAAAAAAGAAAAAAAATAGTTATTTAGTTGATGCTATTGTTGAAAACGATCAATCAAGTTTTAATTCAAATTTATTAAAATTTTTAAATTTAAGTGTTGAAAATATAATTATTGATGATGCTAAATTTAAGTCAAATAATGATTTTTCTTTGGAGATAGATGAAAAATTTAAAGTTAAAAATATTATTTTAAATTCAGATATAAATATTACCCAACTAAAATATAAAAAATTAAAAATTATTGATAATTATTTTCCAGAATTTGATGATTTAATTTTATTTGATAATCATAAATTAAATTTAAATTATAAGGACAACAATCTATCAATTAATGGTGAGGGACAAATCCAGTTAAATACTGATCAAATAAATGAAATTAAATATTTGATAAATAAAAAGGATAAGGATTTAAGTATAGATTCAGAATTATTTGTAAAAAATATAGTTTTAGAGCAACAAGATTTTTTAAAAACTTTCTTTCCTCAAAAAAATAAGAATATTAATTTTAATAATCAAAAATTAAAAATTAATTTTAAAAATAATAATCTAACTTTTTCTGGTTCTGGAAAATTTAAAATCGATAAAGATTTTG